>NC_014230.1:0-627500 GCF_000196315.1 Croceibacter atlanticus HTCC2559
CAATCTCCATTGGCGTCTGTCGTCACCGTCTGCTCGACGTTGTTCACGTCTGTGATCACGACATCCACTCCTGGTAAGCCTAGCTCACCTGCATCCTGGATTCCGTTACCATTCTCATCATTGTATACTGTTCCGGTGATCACTCCATCAGAGATGTAACCATCGTCTGTCGTTGCTGTCGTATCTCCTGCTATCGCAGTCACAGTCTCAGGATCTGAGCCTGCCGTCGTAAGTACTGAGCCGTCCTCCAAGGTCGTCTCGTCAACATCGATCACAGTGTCTCCCGCAGGTACAGTTGCTGTCCAATCTCCATTGGCGTCTGTCGTCACCGTCTGCTCGACGTTGTTCACGTCTGTGATCACGACATCAACTCCTGGTAAGCCTAGCTCACCTGCATCCTGGATTCCATTGTTATTCTCATCATTGTATACTGTTCCGGTGATTACTCCATCAGAGATGTAACCATCGTCTGTCGTTGCTGTCGTATCTCCTGCAGTGACTAATACCGTCTCAGGATCTGAGCCTGCCGTCGTAAGTACTGAGCCGTCCTCTAACGTCGTCTCGTCAACATCGATCACAGTGTCTCCCGCAGGTACAGTTGCTGTCCAATCTCCATTGGCGTCTGTCGTCACCGTCTGCTCGACGTTGTTCACGTCTGTGATCACGACATCCACTCCTGGTAAGCCTAGCTCACCTGCATCCTGGATTCCGTTACCATTCTCATCATTGTATACTGTTCCGGTGATCACTCCATCAGAGATGTAACCATCTGGTGTTGTCGCTATACTTTGACCAGCTTCTGCTAACACTGTTTCTGGATCTGATCCTGCTGTCGTAAGTACTGAGCCGTCCTCCAAGGTTGTCTCATCAACATCTATAATAGTTTGACCTGCAGGTACAGTGATATTCCAGTTACCATTTGCATCAGTAGTAACAGTTTGCATAATTCCATCTACATCAGTAACTAAAATATCAATTCCTGATATACCATCTTCATCAATATCCTGAATACCGTTATTATTTACATCGTCGAAAACAACACCTGTTAAAATTGCATTTTGATCTAAAATTGTAATAGTAGGATCTTCTGGAGTTACCGTTGTAGGATCATCAGATTCATCTGTTACTACAGGAAGGTTATTTCCAATAGGATCCTGAGGTATACCAGATGCTATTGCTTGATTACTAATTGAGCCGTTAGAAATATCTGATTCAGTTAATTCATAAACTACACTTGCAGTACCTGATTCACCTGGATTTAAAGAACTTGGAGTCAAAGTTATATTCATAACATTAATTGTTGCATCATCAATAGTAATATTATTGATTACAACATTTCCTGTATTAGTGACAGTAAAGTCATAAGTTATAGTATCTCCAGCGTCTACTATACCATTACTATTAAAGTCAAGTACCCCATTAGATATTTTCTCTAAAGTTAATTCAGGATCATTTTCAAAATAACCATCGTCTGTCGTTGCTGTCGTATCTCCTGCTATCGCAGTCACAGTCTCAGGATCTGAGCCTGCCGTCGTAAGTACTGAGCCGTCCTCCAAGGTCGTCTCGTCAACATCGATCACAGTGTCTCCCGCAGGTACAGTTGCTGTCCAATCTCCATTGGCGTCTGTCGTCACCGTCTGCTCGACGTTGTTCACGTCTGTGATCACGACATCCACTCCTGGTAAGCCTAGCTCGCCTGCATCCTGGATTCCATTACCATTCTCATCATTGTATACTGTTCCGGTGATCACTCCATCAGAGATGTAACCATCGTCTGTCGTTGCTGTCGTATCTCCTGCTATCGCAGTCACAGTCTCAGGATCTGAGCCTGCCGTCGTAAGTACTGAGCCGTCCTCCAAGGTCGTCTCGTCAACATCGATCACAGTGTCTCCCGCAGGTACAGTTGCTGTCCAAGCTCCATTGGCGTCTGTCGTCACCGTCTGCTCGACGTTGTTCACGTCTGTGATCACGACATCCACTCCTGGTAAGCCTAACTCGCCTGCATCCTGGATTCCATTGTTATTCTCATCATTGTATACTGTTCCGGTGATCACTCCATCAGAGATGTAACCATCGTCTGTCGTTGCTGTCGTATCTCCTGCTATCGCAGTCACAGTCTCAGGATCTGAGCCTGCCGTCGTAAGTACTGAGCCGTCCTCCAAGGTCGTCTCGTCAACATCGATCACAGTGTCTCCCGCAGGTACAGTTGCTGTCCAATCTCCATTGGCGTCTGTCGTCACCGTCTGCTCGACGTTGTTCACGTCTGTGATCACGACATCAACTCCTGGTATGCCTAACTCGCCTGCATCCTGGATTCCATTGTTATTCTCATCATTGTATACTGTTCCGGTGATTACTCCATCAGAGATGTAACCATCGTCTGTCGTTGCTGTCGTATCTCCTGCTATCGCAGTCACAGTCTCAGGATCTGAGCCTGCCGTCGTAAGTACTGAGCCGTCCTCCAAGGTCGTCTCGTCAACATCGATCACAGTGTCTCCCGCAGGTACAGTTGCTGTCCAATCTCCATTGGCGTCTGTCGTCACCGTCTGCTCGACGTTGTTCACGTCTGTGATCACGACATCAACTCCTGGTATGCCTAGCTCGCCTGCATCCTGGATACCATTGTTATTCTCATCATTGTATACTGTTCCAGTGATTACTCCATCAGAGATGTAACCATCGTCTGTCGTTGCTGTCGTATCTCCTGCTATCGCAGTCACAGTCTCAGGATCTGAGCCTGCCGTCGTAAGTACTGAGCCGTCCTCCAAGGTCGTCTCGTCAACATCGATCACAGTGTCTCCCGCAGGTACAGTTGCTGTCCACGCTCCATTGGCGTCTGTCGTCACCGTCTGCTCGACGTTGTTCACGTCTGTGATCACGACATCAACTCCTGGTAAGCCTAGCTCGCCTGCATCCTGGATACCATTGTTATTCTCATCATTGTATACTGTTCCGGTGATTACTCCATCAGAGATGTAACCATCGTCTGTCGTTGCTGTCGTATCTCCTGCTATCGCAGTCACAGTCTCAGGATCTGAGCCTGCCGTCGTAAGTACTGAGCCGTCCTCCAAGGTCGTCTCGTCAACATCGATCACAGTGTCTCCCGCAGGTACAGTTGCTGTCCACGCTCCATTGGCGTCTGTCGTCACCGTCTGCTCGACGTTGTTCACGTCTGTGATCACGACATCAACTCCTGGTAAGCCTAGCTCGCCTGCATCCTGGATACCATTGTTATTCTCATCATTGTATACTGTTCCGGTGATTACTCCATCAGAGATGTAACCATCGTCTGTCGTTGCTGTCGTATCTCCTGCTATCGCAGTCACAGTCTCAGGGTCTGAGCCTGCCGTCGTAAGTACTGAGCCGTCCTCCAAGGTCGTCTCGTCAACATCGATCACAGTGTCTCCCGCAGGTACAGTTGCTGTCCAAGCTCCATTGGCGTCTGTCGTCACCGTCTGCTCGACGTTGTTCACGTCTGTGATCACGACATCAACTCCTGGTAAGCCTAGCTCGCCTGCATCCTGGATTCCATTGTTATTCTCATCATTGTATACTGTTCCGGTGATTACTCCATCAGAGATGTAACCATCGTCTGTCGTTGCTGTCGTATCTCCTGCTATCGCAGTCACAGTCTCAGGATCTGAGCCTGCCGTCGTAAGTACTGAGCCGTCCTCCAAGGTCGTCTCGTCAACATCGATCACAGTGTCTCCCGCAGGTACAGTTGCTGTCCAAGCTCCATTGGCGTCTGTCGTCACCGTCTGCTCGACGTTGTTCACGTCTGTGATCACGACATCAACTCCTGGTAAGCCTAGCTCACCTGCATCCTGGATTCCATTGTTATTCTCATCATTGTATACTGTTCCGGTGATTACTCCATCAGAGATGTAACCATCGTCTGTCGTTGCTGTCGTATCTCCTGCTATCGCAGTCACAGTCTCAGGATCTGAGCCTGCCGTCGTAAGTACTGAGCCGTCCTCTAACGTCGTCTCGTCAACATCGATCACAGTGTCTCCCGCAGGTACAGTTGCTGTCCAATCTCCATTGGCGTCTGTCGTCACCGTCTGCTCGACGTTGTTAACGTCTGTGATCACGACATCAACTCCTGGCAAGCCTAGCTCGCCTGCATCCTGGATTCCATTGTTATTCTCATCATTGTATACTGTTCCGGTGATTACTCCATCAGAGATGTAACCATCGTCTGTCGTTGCTGTCGTATCTCCTGCTATCGCAGTCACAGTCTCAGGGTCTGAGCCTACCGTCGTAAGTACTGAGCCGTCCTCCAAGGTCGTCTCGTCAACATCGATCACAGTGTCTCCCGCAGGTACAGTTGCTGTCCAATCTCCATTGGCGTCTGTCGTCACCGTCTGCTCGACGTTGTTAACGTCTGTGATCACGACATCCACTCCTGGTAAGCCTAGCTCACCTGCATCCTGGATACCATTGTTATTCTCATCATTGTATACTGTTCCGGTGATAATAGATTCCTGTGGTATTACTGTTACTGTTGGATCTTCAAAATCTCCATCATTATCATTATCAACATTTGTAGCATTATTAGGATCATCTGATACATCAGTTACATTTCCTAAAGTATCACCATTTGGATCAAAAGCTTCACCAGTTGCTGTTGCAGTATTTGTAAAACTACCATTATCTATATCTAATTGAGTTATACTATAATCTACAGTAGCTGTACTAGTTTCGCCTGGTGATAAATCTTGATCTAATAATGGTAAACCTACTACAGGTATCATATTATCATCGATAGTTATACCATTAACTAATACATTTCCATTATTTGTTACTGTAAATGTATAAGTGATTGTATCACCTTCATCTACAATACCATTATTATTAGTATCAACAATTGGAGATGATTCTTTTTCTAAATTAAGGTTGCTATCTGGTGTAAAGAAGCCATCTGGTGCTTGAGCTATTGTTGCGCCTGGTCCTAAGATAGTTGTTGTAGGATCTACTCCAGCTGTTTGTACTTCATTACCGTTAGGCAATGTAGTTTCATCTATATTAGAAGTGTATTCACCTTCAGGTAAAGTAATACTCCAAACGCCATTATTATCTGTAGTTACTGTTTGTATAGGGTTACCTAAATCATCTGTTATAACAACATCTACGTTTGCTATACCGATTTCACCTAGATCTTGGATTCCATTACCGTTATCGTCACTAAACACAGAACCACTTAATATTCCTTGACCATCTAATTGTGTAATAGTAGGGTCTTCAAAATCTCCATCTAAGTCATCATCTACATTATTAGGATCATTTGGATCATCAGAATCGTCAGTTTCTATAGGTAATACATTTCCATTAGGATCTGTTGGTGTTCCTGAAGCTGTTGCTGTATTAGTTACATTTCCATTATCTAAATCTGTTTGTGTAATTGTATATGTTACAGAAACAGTTTCTGATTCTCCTGGTAATAGGTCTGGAATAACAATACCCATTACATTAATTGCTGCATCGTCTATAGTTATGTTAGACATTGCTACATTACCATTATTAGTTAAGGTAAATGTATACGTTATAGTATCGCCTGCATCTGTAATTCCATTACTATTAAAATCAACTGCACCTCCAGAAGATTTCTCTAAATCTAGATTTGGATTATTTACAAAATAACCATCATTTATCGTTGCAATTGTTTCTCCAGTTACCGCGGTTACAGTTTCTGGATCTGAGCCAATAGTAGTTAAGATGGTATCTGTACCATTATTAGGAAGTGTATTTTCATCTACATTAACAGAAGCATTACCTTCTGCAACTGTAGCAATCCAATTACCATCTGAATCTGTTGTTACGGTTTGTGATATATTATTCGCGTCAACAATTAATACATCTACATTAGGTATTCCTAGTTCTCCAGCATCTTGCACACCATTACCATTAGTGTCATTAAATACTGTTCCTGTAATGTTTCCAGTTGCATCAAAATTAACTGTAGTTGGATCTTCAAAATCACCGTCTAAATCATCGTCTGTATTTAATGGGTTATTAGGGTCATCTGAAACATCTGTTACGTTTCCAAGTGAATCTCCGTTAGGATCTATTGCCTCACCTACAGCTGTAGCAGTATTTGTAAAACTACCGTTATCAATATCTGATTGTTGTATTGTATATGTTGTTGTAGTTGAACTAGTTTCTCCTGGAGCCAAGTCAGTTACTGCTAATGGTAAATTAGTAACAGGTATCATTGCATCATTAACTACAATATTGTTAACAACTACATTACCATTATTTGTAACTGTAAATGTGTATAAAATTGTGTCTCCTGCATCTGTAATTCCATTGTTATTTTCATCGACAATAGGCGAAGCTTCTTTTTCTAATGCTAGATTAGCATTTGGTGTAAAGAAACCATCTGGTGCTTCGTTTACCATTTGTCCCGGATCTACTAATGTAGTTGTAGGGTTATCACCAGCAGTTTGCACTTCATTTCCATTAGGAAGAGTTGCTGTAGTTATGGTACTTGTAATATCACCAGCTGGTACAATAGATGTCCAGTTTCCATCTGAGTCTGTACTTAAAGTAGCAATAGTATTACCTAAATCATCTGTAAGGATAACTTCAACATTTTCGATTCCTAGTTCTCCAGCATCCTGTGTACCATTACCATTTATATCGTCGAAAACTACTCCAGATAAAACAGCATCTTGATCTAATGGAGTTATAGTAGGATCATTTTCACCTGGTGCATTAGAATTATCATCAGATAAATCTGTAACATCATCTGCTGGGTTAGCAGGATCTCCATTTGGAGATTCGGCTAATACATCTGCTTGGTTTGAAACATTACCATTTACAATGTCTGAGTTCATAATTATATATGAACCTTCATAAATCCATGTTTCATTAATTTGAAGTATGTTATCTCCATCATCTCCAGAAACAGGTCCAGCTATTGTACCTCCTAGTAAAGGATCTGATACTACGACTGAATTAAGTGAAACGTCTCCTTCATTTGTTACTGTTAGAGTATAGTTAATTGTATCTCCTTCGTCTGTAATACCATTTGCATTAGTATCTTCATAAACACCTGTTTTAACAACTGCTATAATTGGGTCTTGTACAAAAGGTACTATTGTTGGATCATTTATAACATTTCCATCTAAGTCATCTCCATCATCTGAAATATCATCTACAGCAGTATTATTTCCATCTTGTGCGGTAACGTTAACTTGGTTAATAACTGCACCAGAATCAAAAGCATTTTGTGTAATTATATAAGTTGCCGTATATGTTGCCACCTCTCCAGTATTTGTAGCTGATACTGGTAATAAAGTACCTTCTAACGAACCTTGTGAAGAAGGGCTATTAAATGTTGGTTCAGAAGTTAATACTAACGTATTACCATCATTATCTGTGAATGTATCAATTAAAGCAACATTATTTAATGTGGTATTACCAGTGTTTTCTACAGCAATTGTGAACTCAACTGTATCACCTACATTAAATGCACCAACATCGTTACTTGTTTTAGTAACTTCAATAGAAGGTTCTGCAACAGTTGGTGTTATCGTTGGGTCATCATCTCCATTACCATCATCATCTGAAACATCTGTTACAGGGTTTCCGTCTGGATCAAGACCATCTGCTGTTGCAGAGTTAGTAATAGATCCTGTTAAAATATCTGATTCTAAAATAGTATAGTTTATAACGGCTGTTCCTTGTTCTCCTGGTGCTAATTCTGTTGGGCTTAACGGTACCATGTTAGCGCCAATTGTTGGATCTGATACGGTTAACACTGTAACAGATGTATTACCTGTGTTTGTTACAGTCATAGTATAAGCAATAGTTTCACCTATTTCTACACTACCATTTACATTATCATCTAAATGATTAGCTGTCTTAACTAAAGTAATTTCTGGTGTTACAGCTAATTGTGTTGTTGTAGGGTCATTATTAGCTCCAGTATTATCTGCACCATTAGCAGAATCTGATTCGTCTGTTATAACATTTACTAATGTAGGGTCAAATGCTGTAGCATCTGCTCTATTTGTTACTTGTGTAGCATCGATATCTGCTTGAATAAGTACATAAGACGCAGTAAATGTTAGTGTTGCACCAGGTAACAAATCTACTATTGTTGGGTCTCCACCTTCGTTTGTACCTCCAGAAACATATGCTGGTGTAGGTAAAACACCTTGTCCAGTAAAGTCTGTTGCATCTTCTGTAACATCTACATCAAAAGCTGTAACATTACCTGTATTTCTTACTGTGTAAGTATATAAAATTGTATCATCTACATCAACTATAGAATTACCATTAGTATCTTGATAAACACCATCTTTTATGAGTGTAATTTCAGGATCTTGAGTAATTGTTGTTGTTGTAATATCATTTTCGCCTGCAGCATTTGAATTATCATCTGAAGCATCTATTATGTCATCAGCATTATTTAATGGATCCCCATTTGGTGCTTCAGCAGAAACATTTGCTTGATTATCTACATTACCTGTATTTATATCTTCTTGAGTTAATGTATAAATAGCAGTATAGGTAAGTGATGCTCCAGGTAAAAGGTCTAATAAATCACCATCACCATCTTCATCTGTTCCGCCCATAGGATTTGTAGGAGAAGGTAATGTACCAGTTCCTGTAAATTCTAACATATCTTCAGAAACACTTACATCAAATAATGTCGTATTTCCTGTATTTGTAACAGTGTATACGTAACTTATTGTATTGTTAGCATCATTAAATGTACCTTCTTTCACTAATCCAATTAGTGGATTCTGTACTAGAGGTGCTATTGTAGGGTCATTAGTAGCGTCTCCATCATTGTCATCATCTACATTTTCATCGCCATTATCTGAAACATCATCAACAAGTATATTATTAGGATCTTGTCCCTCTACAATAGCAGTGTTTGTAATCATTCCATTATCCACATCATCTTGAGTAATAGTATACATTACATCTATAGAAGCAGATTCACCAGATTCTAATGTACTAGGTACTAAATCTAAATCTGTCACATTTAAAAAGGCATCATCAATTGTTATATCTGAAACAGAAACGTTTCCAGAATTTAAAACATTAAATGTATATGTAACAACATCTCCAACTGAACCAGTACCTCCGATAACAAAAGTCTTCGTAAGTATTAATTCTGGTGTTTGATTAATAGTAACTATTGTCGGGTCATTTGTAGCGTCTCCATCATTATCATCATCTACATTTTCATCACCATTATCAGAAACATCAGTAACTGGATCTCCATTTGCATCACCATTTGCAGTCGCAGTATTTTCAACCATACCCATATCTATATCAGATTGTGTTAATGTGTATGTTGTTGAATATTCTCCTGTTTGACCTGGATCTAAGTTAGGTGGTGTTATAGCAATTCCTGTTGTTCCTGTAAGTGCATCTGTAATTGAAATATTAGAAATTGAAACATTACCAGTATTTTCTACATTAAATGTATAAGTAATTTCATCACCTACATTACTACCACCTAAAACAGCTGTCTTAGTTAAGGTTAGTTCAGGTATTTGATTTAAAGTTGTTATTGTTGGGTCTTCATCATTTATTCCATCGTCATCCGATAAATCTGAAACTGAAATATTATTAGTGTCTAAACCTTCTACAGTAGCTTGATTTGTAATTGAACCTGTATTAACGTCAGATTGTAAAACAGTGTAATTTGCTGTTACAGTACCTACTTCACCTGGTGCTAATGTATTTGGAACTAATTCTAAATCTGTACTATTAGTTAATGTATCATCTATATTTAATACAGATACAGTTACATTTCCAGTATTAGTTACAGTAAATGTATAAGTAATTACATCTCCTGCAATTTCATTACCCGTTGCATTATTTGATTTTATTAAAGTTAATTCAGGTGTTTGATCTAATGGTGTATTAACCATATCTGAATCTTGTAAAACAGGATCACCATTTGTATCATTAGCATCTGCTGTAACTGTATTATCAACAGAACCATTATTAATATCTGTTTGAGATATATCATAAGTAAATTCATAGACAAACACTTCATCAACATCTAATTCTCCATCTAAATCTATATCTCCAGATGTCAATGTTAATACACCTCCTAATAACGGGTCATTTACTACAACATTACTTAAGGAAACATTTCCAGTGTTTTCTACACTTATTGTATAATCAATAACATCTCCAAAATCTGTAATAGAATTATTATTTGCATCTCTATATGCGCTTAACTTTTCAACAGATAAGCTTCCGTTAGGATCAATTGTAATAATTGTTGGATCATTAGTTGGGTCTAAATCTGCATCAGGACCATCATTCAATTCATCTCCATTATCCGAAATATCAGTTATAGGATTATTATTAGTATCAGTACCTGTTACCAATGCTGAGTTTTCTACAAACCCATTATCAACATCATTTTGGGTTACTGTATACATTGCAGTAATTGTACCTACTTCACCAGGTTCTAAGTTATTTGGTGAAATTGCTAAATTATTACTTGCAGTTAAAACATCATCTATTGTAATTCCTGTAATAGTAACATTACCAGTGTTTTCTACACTGAAAGTATAAACTATAATATCTCCAGCACTTGTTACTGTTGATGTTGATGTTTTAGTTAATGTAAGCTCCGGTGTCTGCGTCAACGTGATCACCGTAGGGTCCTCATCATTGATGCCGTCATCATCGGAGGTATCCGTCACAGGGGCGTTGTCCGGATCAAGTCCGTCTACTGTAGCCTGGTTCGTGATGCTGCCGTTGTCCACATCTGACTGTAGGACCGTATAGGTGGCCGTGGCCGTTCCAACAGCGCCTGGTGCCAGCGTCGATGGCGTAAGCGCAAGGTCCGTCGTGCCTGTAAGTGTATCGTCTATGTTGAGACCGGTCACTGTAACGTTTCCGGTGTTGGTCACCTCGAACGTGTATGTGATCACATCGCCTGCAACCTCATTGCCCGTAGCATCCGAGGTCTTCAATAATGTAAGCTCAGGTGTCTGTGTCAAGGTCACTATTGTCGGGTCCTCATCATTGATGCCGTCATCATCGGAGGTATCCGTCACAGGGGCGTTGTCCGGATCAAGTCCGTCTACCGTCGCCTGGTTCGTGATGCTGCCGTTGTCCACATCTGACTGTAGGACCGTATAGGTAGCCGTGGCCGTCCCAACAGCGCCTGGTGCCAGCGTCGATGGCGTAAGCGCAAGGTCCGTCGTGCCTGTAAGTGTATCGTCTATGTTGAGACCGGTCACTGTAACGTTTCCGGTGTTGGTCACCTCGAACGTGTAGGTGATCACATCGCCGGCAACCTCATTGCCCGTAGCATCCGAGGTCTTCAATAATGTAAGCTCAGGTGTCTGCGTCAACGTGATCACCGTAGGGTCCTCATCATTGATCCCGTCATCATCGGAGGTATCCGTCACAGGGGCGTTGTCCGGATCAAGTCCGTCTACCGTCGCCTGGTTCGTGATGCTGCCGTTGTCCACATCTGACTGTAGGACCGTATAGGTAGCCGTGGCCGTCCCAACAGCGCCTGGTGCCAGCGTCGATGGCGTAAGCGCAAGGTCCGTCGTGCCTGTAAGTGTATCGTCTATGTTAAGACCGGTCACTGTAACGTTTCCGGTGTTGGTCACCTCGAACGTGTAGGTGATCACATCGCCGGCAACCTCATTGCCCGTAGCATCCGAGGTCTTCAATAATGTAAGCTCAGGTGTCTGCGTCAACGTGATCACCGTAGGGTCCTCATCATTGATGCCGTCATCATCGGAGGTATCCGTCACAGGGGCGTTGTCCGGATCAAGTCCGTCTACCGTAGCCTGGTTCGTGATGCTGCCGTTGTCCACATCTGACTGTAGGACCGTATAGGTAGCCGTGGCCGTACCGACAGCACCTGGTGCCAGCGTTGATGGCGTAAGCGCAAGGTCCGTCGTGCCTGTAAGTGTATCGTCTATGTTGAGACCGGTCACTGTAACGTTTCCGGTGTTGGTCACCTCGAACGTGTAGGTGATCACATCGCCGGCAACCTCATTGCCCGTAGCATCCGAGGTCTTCAATAATGTAAGCTCAGGTGTCTGCGTCAACGTGATCACCGTAGGGTCCTCGTCATTGATCCCGTCATCATCGGAGGTATCCGTCACAGGGGCGTTGTCAGGATCAAGTCCGTCTACCGTAGCCTGGTTCGTGATGCTGCCGTTGTCCACATCTGACTGTAGGACCGTATAGGTAGCCGTGGCCGTTCCGACAGCACCTGGTGCCAGCGTCGATGGCGTAAGCGCAAGGTCCGTCGTGCCTGTAAGTGTATCGTCTATGTTGAGACCGGTCACTGTAACGTTTCCGGTGTTGGTCACCTCGAACGTGTAGGTGATCACATCGCCGGCAACCTCATTGCCCGTAGCATCCGAGGTCTTCAATAATGTAAGCTCAGGTGTCTGTGTCAAGGTCACTATTGTAGGGTCCTCGTCATTGATCCCGTCATCATCGGAGGTATCCGTCACAGGGGCGTTGTCCGGATCAAGTCCGTCTACTGTAGCCTGGTTCGTGATGCTGCCGTTGTCCACATCTGACTGTAGGACCGTATAGGTAGCCGTGGCCGTTCCGACAGCACCTGGTGCCAGCGTCGATGGCGTAAGCGCAAGGTCCGTCGTGCCTGTAAGTGTATCGTCTATGTTAAGACCGGTCACTGTAACGTTTCCGGTGTTGGTCACCTCGAACGTGTAGGTGATCACATCGCCTGCAACCTCATTGCCCGTAGCATCCGAGGTCTTCAATAATGTAAGCTCAGGTGTCTGTGTCAAGGTCACTATTGTAGGGTCCTCGTCATTGATGCCGTCATCATCGGAGGTATCCGTCACAGGGGCGTTGTCAGGATCAAGTCCGTCTACCGTAGCCTGGTTCGTGATGCTGCCGTTGTCCACATCTGACTGTAGGACCGTATAGGTAGCCGTGGCCGTTCCGACAGCACCTGGTGCCAGCGTCGATGGCGTAAGCGCAAGGTCCGTCGTGCCTGTAAGTGTATCGTCTATGTTAAGACCGGTCACTGTAACGTTTCCGGTGTTGGTCACCTCGAACGTGTAGGTGATCACATCGCCGGCAACCTCATTGCCCGTAGCATCCGAGGTCTTCAATAATGTAAGCTCAGGTGTCTGTGTCAAGGTCACTATTGTAGGGTCCTCGTCATTGATCCCGTCATCATCGGAGGTATCCGTCACAGGGGCGTTGTCCGGATCAAGTCCGTCTACCGTAGCCTGGTTCGTGATGCTGCCGTTGTCCACATCTGACTGTAGGACCGTATAGGTAGCCGTGGCCGTTCCGACAGCACCTGGTGCCAGCGTCGATGGCGTAAGCGCAAGGTCCGTCGTGCCTGTAAGTGTATCGTCTATGTTAAGACCGGTCACTGTAACGTTTCCGGTGTTGGTCACCTCGAACGTGTAGGTGATCACATCGCCGGCAACCTCATTGCCCGTAGCATCCGAGGTCTTCAATAATGTAAGCTCAGGTGTCTGTGTCAAGGTCACTATTGTAGGGTCCTCGTCATTGATCCCGTCATCATCGGAGGTATCCGTCACAGGGGCGTTGTCCGGATCAAGTCCGTCTACCGTAGCCTGGTTCGTGATGCTGCCGTTGTCCACATCTGACTGTAGGACCGTATAGGTAGCCGTGGCCGTCCCAACAGCGCCTGGTGCCAGCGTCGATGGCGTAAGCGCAAGGTCCGTCGTGCCTGTAAGTGTATCGTCTATGTTGAGACCGGTCACTGTAACGTTTCCGGTGTTGGTCACCTCGAACGTGTAGGTGATCACATCGCCGGCAACCTCATTGCCCGTAGCATCCGAGGTCTTCAATAATGTAAGCTCAGGTGTCTGTGTCAAGGTCACTATTGTAGGGTCCTCGTCATTGATCCCGTCATCATCGGAGGTATCCGTCACAGGGGCGTTGTCAGGATCAAGTCCGTCTACCGTAGCCTGGTTCGTGATGCTGCCGTTGTCCACATCTGACTGTAGGACCGTATAGGTGGCCGTGGCCGTTCCAACAGCGCCTGGTGCCAGCGTCGATGGCGTAAGCGCAAGGTCCGTCGTGCCTGTAAGTGTATCGTCTATGTTAAGACCGGTCACTGTAACGTTTCCGGTGTTGGTCACCTCGAACGTGTAGGTGATCACATCGCCGGCAACCTCATTGCCCGTAGCATCCGAGGTCTTCAATAATGTAAGCTCAGGTGTCTGTGTCAAGGTCACTATTGTAGGGTCCTCGTCATTGATGCCGTCATCATCGGAGGTATCCGTCACAGGGGCGTTGTCAGGATCAAGTCCGTCTACTCTAGCCTGGTTCGTGATGCTGCCGTTGTCCACATCTGACTGTAGGACCGTATAGGTGGCCGTGGCCGTACCAACAGCGCCTGGTGCCAGCGTCGATGGCGTAAGCGCAAGGTCCGTCGTGCCTGTAAGTGTATCGTCTATGTTAAGACCGGTCACTGTAACGTTTCCGGTGTTGGTCACCTCGAACGTGTAGGTGATCACATCGCCGGCAACCTCATTGCCCGTAGCATCCGAGGTCTTCAATAATGTAAGCTCAGGTGTCTGCGTCAACGTGATCACCGTAGGGTCCTCATCATTGATGCCGTCATCATCGGAGGTATCCGTCACAGGGGCGTTGTCCGGATCAAGTCCGTCTACCGTCGCCTGGTTCGTGATGCTGCCGTTGTCCACATCTGACTGTAGGACCGTATAGGTAGCCGTGGCCGTACCGACAGCACCTGGTGCCAGCGTTGATGGCGTAAGCGCAAGGTCCGTCGTGCCTGTAAGTGTATCGTCTATGTTAAGACCGGTCACTGTAACGTTTCCGGTGTTGGTCACCTCGAACGTGTAGGTGATCACATCGCCGGCAACCTCATTGCCCGTAGCATCCGAGGTCTTCAATAATGTAAGCTCCGGTGTCTGTGTCAAGATCACTATTGTAGGGTCCTCGTCATTGATGCCGTCATCATCGGAGGTATCCGTCACAGGGGCGTTATCCGGATCAAGTCCGTCTACCGTCGCCTGGTTCGTGATGCTGCCGTTGTCCACATCTGACTGTAGGACCGTATAGGTGGCCGTGGCCGTACCAACAGCACCTGGTGCCAGCGTCGATGGCGTAAGCGCAAGGTCCGTCGTGCCTGTAAGTGTATCGTCTATGTTAAGACCGGTCACTGTAACGTTTCCGGTGTTGGTCACCTCGAACGTGTAGGTGATCACATCGCCGGCAACCTCATTGCCCGTAGCATCCGAGGTCTTCAATAATGTAAGCTCAGGTGTCTGTGTCAAGGTCACTATTGTAGGGTCCTCGTCATTGATCCCGTCATCATCGGAGGTATCCGTCACAGGGGCGTTGTCCGGATCAAGTCCGTCTACTGTAGCCTGGTTCGTGATGCTGCCGTTGTCCACATCTGACTGTAGGACCGTATAGGTAGCCGTGGCCGTACCGACAGCACCTGGTGCCAGCGTTGATGGCGTAAGCGCAAGGTCCGTCGTGCCTGTAAGTGTATCGTCTATGTTAAGACCGGTCACTGTAACGTTTCCGGTGTTGGTCACCTCGAACGTGTAGGTGATCACATCGCCGGCAACCTCATTGCCCGTAGCATCCGAGGTCTTCAATAATGTAAGCTCCGGTGTCTGTGTCAAGGTCACTATTGTAGGGTCCTCGTCATTGATCCCGTCATCATCGGAGGTATCCGTCACAGGGGCGTTGTCCGGATCAAGTCCGTCTACCGTCGCCTGGTTCGTGATGCTGCCGTTGTCCACATCTGACTGTAGGACCGTATAGGTGGCCGTGGCCGTTCCAACAGCGCCTGGTGCCAGCGTCGATGGCGTAAGCGCAAGGTCCGTCGTGCCTGTAAGTGTATCGCCTATGTTAAGACCGGTCACTGTAACGTTTCCGGTGTTGGTCACCTCGAACGTGTAGGTGATCACATCGCCGGCAACCTCATTGCCAGTAGCACCCGAGGTCTTCAATAATGTAAGCTCCGGTGTCTGTGTCAAGGTCACTATTGTAGGGTCCTCGTCATTGATCCCGTCATCATCGGAGGTATCTCTAACCGGTACGTTGTCTGGATCAAGTCCGTCTACTGTAGCCTGGTTCGTGATGCTGCCGTTGTCCACATCTGACTGTAGGACCGTATAGGTGGCCGTGGCCGTACCAACAGCGCCTGGTGCCAGCGTCGATGGCGTAAGCGCAAGGTCCGTCGTGCCTGTAAGTGTGTCGTCTATGTTAAGACCGGTCACTGTAACGTTTCCGGTGTTGGTCACCTCGAACGTGTAGGTGATCACATCGCCGGCAACCTCATTGCCAGTAGCACCCGAGGTCTTCAATAATGTAAGCTCCGGTGTCTGTGTCAAGGTCACTATTGTAGGGTCCTCGTCATTGATCCCGTCATCATCGGAGGTATCTCTAACCGGTACGTTGTCTGGATCAAGTCCGTCTACTGTAGCCTGGTTCGTGATGCTGCCGTTGTCCACATCTGACTGTAGGACCGTATAGGTGGCCGTGGCCGTACCGACAGCACCTGGTGCCAGCGTCGATGGCGTAAGCGCAAGGTCCGTCGTGCCTGTAAGTGTGTCGTCTATGTTAAGACCGGTCACTGTAACGTTTCCGGTGTTGGTCACCTCGAACGTGTAGGTGATCACATCGCCGGCAACCTCATTGCCCGTAGCATCCGAGGTCTTCAATAATGTAAGCTCAGGTGTCTGTGTCAAGGTCACTATTGTAGGGTCCTCGTCATTGATGCCGTCATCATCGGAGGTATCCGTCACAGGGGCGTTATCCGGATCAAGTCCGTCTACCGTCGCCTGGTTCGTGATGCTGCCGTTGTCCACATCTGACTGTAGGACCGTATAGGTGGCCGTGGCCGTACCAACAGCACCTGGTGCCAGCGTCGATGGCGTAAGCGCAAGGTCCGTCGTGCCTGTAAGTGTATCGTCTATGTTAAGACCGGTCACTGTAACGTTTCCGGTGTTGGTCACCTCGAACGTGTAGGTGATCACATCGCCGGCAACCTCATTGCCCGTAGCATCCGAGGTCTTCAATAATGTAAGCTCCGGTGTCTGTGTCAAGATCACTATTGTAGGGTCCTCGTCATTGATGCCGTCATCATCGGAGGTATCCGTCACAGGGGCGTTATCCGGATCAAGTCCGTCTACTGTAGCCTGGTTCGTGATGCTGCCGTTGTCCACATCTGACTGTAGGACCGTATAGGTGGCCGTGGCCGTTCCAACAGCGCCTGGTGCCAGCGTCGATGGCGTAAGCGCAAGGTCCGTCGTGCCTGTAAGTGTATCGTCTATGTTGAGACCGGTCACTGTAACGTTTCCGGTGTTGGTCACCTCGAACGTGTATGTGATCACATCGCCTGCAACCTCATTGCCCGTAGCATCCGAGGTCTTCAATAATGTAAGCTCAGGTGTCTGTGTCAAGGTCACTATTGTCGGGTCCTCATCATTGATGCCGTCATCATCGGAGGTATCCGTCACAGGGGCGTTGTCCGGATCAAGTCCGTCTACCGTCGCCTGGTTCGTGATGCTGCCGTTGTCCACATCTGACTGTAGGACCGTATAGGTAGCCGTGGCTGTCCCAACAGCGCCTGGTGCCAGCGTCGATGGCGTAAGCGTAAGGTCCGTCGTGCCTGTAAGTGTATCGTCTATGTTAAGACCGGTCACTGTAACGTTTCCGGTGTTGGTCACCTCGAACGTGTAGGTGATCACATCGCCGGCAACCTCATTGCCCGAAGCATCCGAGGTCTTCAATAATGTAAGCTCAGGTGTCTGTGTCAACGTGATCACCGTAGGGTCATTAGTTGAATCACCATCATTATCATCATCTACTAGTTCATCTCCATTATCTGATATGTCCGTAACTGTAACATTTCCTATAGCAGTTCCTTCTACAGAAGCAGAGTTTACTATACTACCATTATCTACATCTGCTTGAGAAACGATATAGTTGGCTGTTGCAGTTCCTGTTTCACCAGGAGCTAACGAACCTGGAGAAATAGCTAAATCTGTACTTCCTGTTAGAACATCATCTACAGTAATAGAAGACACTGATACATTTCCAGTATTTTCTACAGAAAAAGTATAAATGATTGTTTGTCCTGCAACTTCGTTTCCTGTAGCATTTGAAGTTTTAGTTAAAGTTAATTCCGGGTCATTAACTTCTAAATAATCTGGAGTACCATCATTATCTGAATCAACAGGATTATTTGGATCTCCTAATTCTGTTGCAGTAGGTACACCATCATTTTCATCATCTAAATCTCTATAATCTGGTTCTGGGTCGTTATCTGTATTGTTTAATTCTGCTTGTGGATTGGTAGTAACTTGGTTTCCATTTGGATCACCATATCCTACAGTACTATCGAAAGCATTATCTAAACCATCATTATCATCATCTAATCCTGTTAGAGCAATATCTGCAATACCATCATTGTTTACATCATTACCTTCAATAGCATCTACAACACCATCATTATCTGAATCTAAGTCTAAATAGTCTGGATTGTCTTGACCGTCAAAATTAATTGGAGTAATTCCTCCTGCTTCATACGCGTTATCCAACCCATCATTATCATCATCTAACCCAGTTGGTTGAGTATATCCAGCTGTAGTTTGAGATTCAACGTTATCAGGGATTCCATCATTATCTGCATCCTGATCCAAATGATTAGCATTACCATCTCCATCAAAATCAAAAGCTGGTTGAACTAACCCGTCATCATTACCAATTGCTGAATTATTATCGTTATCATCTAAATATGCTGGAACTCCATCTCCATCGACATCTGCATCAAATCCTGGCGATTCAACTACATCAAGAATTCCATCATTATCATCATCTATATCTACAAAATCTGGAATACCATCCATATCCTGGTCATCACAAGCATCTGCTATACCATTTCCATTTACATCTGGACCAAATTCTTGAAAATCAAAAATTCCATTATTATCCATATCAACTGGTTGTTGATAGAAATCTCCATTATCTCCAGAAGTTACTAACCCATTTCCATCTACACTTTCAGGAGATTGAGATCCTAATATACCATCGTTAAATGCTGGATCTGTATTATCTGTAAATCCTGCTTCTGTAGTATCAAAACAGCCATCATTATCTGAATCTAAATCTTGATAATCTGGACCTGCTAAACCATCTGTATTAGGCGCATCGAAGAATACATATGAAGGGTCGTTATATAAATCTATTCTACACTCATCAAAACGTATTGAATAATAACGTTGTTGTGAGGTGTTAGTGTTTTTCACTGCACCAATATTAAATACTAATGGCGCTGCTTGAGTTACATTTCTTTTTTGGAAAAATACTCTATACCTATTATCTATATCTATAGGTTGAACTGGAGCTGCACCAGTATTATTAGCTATGAACTGAGTAATTTGAGGAGAACCCCCTAAATTTTGAGCTAATACATTTGTTGGGTTTCCGATAGCATAACCAGTTGCGTTTTGAACTCTATAGAATTCTCTAACTGTACCATTGTTCGCATTACTATCTATATCTTGAATAAAACCTCCTAATCTTGGAACGGATGCTGGTGAATTATCTGCAGAATTTTCAAATCTTATAGAAAATTGAACTGATAAATTACCCGTAGCATTTTGAGCATAAGTTAATAAAGGCTGAAGTGATCTTTGATTATTATCAACATTGTCTGCTGGATCTGTAAAATCTATATTATTTATTGTAACAGAAGCTGGTTTAGAAACTACAGTTACAATAGCGTTTAATCCTGGAGCTGCGTTTGGAAATCTATATCTTGCTCCTACAGTTCCTATACCACTACCTGTCCCTGATATATAAGTGCCGCCTTGGAAATCATATCTTGAACCTGTACAAACATCATTTCCGTTTGTATAAAATCCGAATCCTTCCGTAACGTCATCTATACCATCATTATCATCATCTCTATCTTCAGCATTATCTATACCATCACCATCAAAATCATTTGGAGTTGATCTATCTCTAAAGTCAACATTTCCACCTTCTCCTAAATCATTATCTGTATCTGGAAGAAGCGCTGGATCATTAATTGTTCCGTTAACATCATTATAACCAACAGTTGTATCAACAGAGTTATCTAATCCGTCACCATCATCATCAGCATTTGCTAAAGTTAGACCTGCTTCAATCGTATCATTTGCTCCTTCATTATCTGCATTTGTATCTAAGTAATCTGGACCATCTGCAGCGCCATCTGTATTTATAGGCAACAACCCTAAACCTTCTAAATCAGGATCATAAGCATCATCTAATCCATCTCCATTTGCATCTGTAATTGCAGGACCATCACCACTTGGCAAGGTATAACCTTGAGTTGTTTGAGCCTCGACATTATCTGGAATACCATCTCCATCTGAATCTAAATCTTGGAAATTTGCAATACCATCTCCATCGAAATCGAATTCTGGCTGAACTAATCCATCATCATTACCTACAGCTGCATCATTATCATTATCATCTAAATAAGCTGGAACACCATCTCCATCGACATCTGCATCAAATCCTGGACTTTCTCTAACATCAATAATTCCATCATTATCATCATCTATATCAACAACATCAGGAACACCATCCATGTCTAAATCATTTCCTTCTCTCCAGTCACGATCGCCACCTGGCATATCATCATCTGGAAAATCTGTAGGGAATTGATTATTATTATCTGGATTATCTTGAAAATCATCTTCACCAAGATTTACATTATCATAAGCATCATCTAATCCGTCATTATCAGAATCTAAACCTGTAGGAAGTGTGTCTGCAACACCATTCATATTAACATCATAACCTTCTGTATTATCAGGTATTGTGTCATTGTCTGAATCTGTATCTAAGTAATCCGGAAGACCATCACCATCTGTATCAGTTGGTACTATTGGCGTTCCATTAGTATCATAATTATCGTCTACTCCATTATTATCTACATCATCAAAAAGTCCTGGAGTTTGATATCCTGCAGTTGTTTGACCTTCAATATTATCTATAATACCATCGTTGTCTGCATCTATATCTATAAAGTTAGGAAGACCATCTGTATCCTGATCTAATGGCTGTGGCGTAGTACCTGATTCAGGAGAATCTTCTGCATCATCCGGAACACCATTAGCGCCTACATTTTGGCCATCTGCAGCATCTGCAGCACCATCGTTATTAGTATCTAAGGCACCGTTACCATTTTCAACGATATCATAAATACCATCGTTATCAGCATCTAAATCAAACTGGTTAGGTATACCATCACCATCTGAATCTAGACCTAAAGTTTGTGGGTTATTATAATTGTCTATACAATCAAACTCAACATTATGCTGCCTTCCACCAGCTGAAACATTTGGCTGATTTGCTTGAACACCAATACGAATAGTATAAGAGCTACTCGATATATGTTTAGTTGTATAATTTACTGAAGGATTTGTATTTCCAGCACCAGTAAACTCTTCAGTTCCACCTGTACCAATTAGGAAGTCACCTTCTGTACTTGTAGAAATTTGTGTTGGATCGTCAATTGTATAAGTATATGGATATTGTGACCAATTTTGCTCACTGCAGTTGTTGTTACCATCTATATCATTAAAGTTAACAAAGAATTCTTCTAATACTACTGGGTTTCCATTTGCAGAATTTACAAAATCAAATCTGTATTCGGTATATGCTCTATCTCCAGCATTTGCTAAAGTAAATGCGGTACGTGGTTTAAATGACCCAGAATCTGATCCGTTATCATCAATTGTAGGAATGCTAGTAACATTTACTAAATCTACTATTGTAACAAGAGCATCTACATTTTGTCCATTAAAGTTTGCAACATTTGGAAATCTAAATACTTCACCTTGAAGAAAGGTGTTGTTATCGCCATCACCACTTTCTTCAGTAAAAGGTTCATCAAAACTTAATACAGTATGATTACCACAATCTGGCTGGTTGTTTCCGCCATTTGGACCATTTTCATCTGTATCTAAAATACCATCATTATCATCATCTAAATCAACATCATCAAAGATACCATCGCCATCTGAATCTATATTTAATACATCTCTCCAATCTCTGTCGCCACCAGGCATTTCATCGTCAGGAAAGTCTGTAGGAAGTTGGTCATTATTATCAGGGTTATCCTGAAAATCATCGACCGTTAAATCCACATCATCAAAGGCATCATCTAAACCGTCATTATCTGAATCTGTTCCGGTTGGTGTAATGTCTGCAACACCATCACCATTAGTATCATATGCTTCTATTAAATCTGAATCACCATCATTATCACTATTGATGTCTAAATAATCTGGTTGATCAAAAGTATCTGTATTAGCTGGCTGGATTGGTGTTCCATTTGTATCGTAAATATCATCTACACCGTTACCATCAATATCTGTAAATGTATCATTAGGAGCAACATAACCATCGGTTGTTTGTCCTTCTATATTATCAATTATTCCATCACCATCTGCATCAATATCTAAGAAATTAGGTAATGCATCGCCATCTGCATTTAAAGGAGCATCTGTAGTTCCTGAATCTGGAGTATCTTCAACTACATCTGGAACACCATTAACTCCAACACCTTGAGATGGATTGTCGTTTGTATCTATACGACCATCATTATTTGTATCTAAATCTCCATTTCCATTCTCTACAACGTCATAGATACCATCATTGTCATTATCTAAGTCTATTGAATTAGGAACGCCATCACCATCATTATCACAAACTGGAGTTTTTCTATACGTTAAAGCATCAATACCGTGAAAATCTACAGCTGTATAACCATTAGGATATGTATACCTTAATGTAATAGTAGAAAACTCTATCTCAGATTGGAAACCAATTGTAGTTTCAGTATTCTGACCTGCAACTAATTGACCTCTAAGATTACCATTAGCATCATAGGCGTTTACTTGCCCTACTTGACTACCTCCTAATAAATTATTTTCTAAATAACCAACTAAATTACCATCTGCATAATATTCATAACGAACTAATTGTCCGCCAGCTGCATCAAAGATATCTACCCAATCAAAAGAAAAATAATCTAAAGGATCATCAAATGTATAAGTAACAGAGTATTCTGAACCTGCAGGTGCATTTCCAGGACCTTCAATTCTAATACCATCTCCAGCATCTCCTGAAATAAAGTTACCATCAACAGTATCTGCAAAATCAACTGTTCCAGGAATACCTGCATCATCTAATGCTATTGTACCACCATCAAAAGAAGCAACCGTTCCGACAACAGTGTAATCATCTGGTCCTTCTAAAATTTCAACATTGTAACCATTTTCAAAGGCATTTCTTACGAAACCTGATTCAATTGGTCCTTGGGCATTTGTATTACCACCTACTGCAAATACGTTATAATTTCCTACCACCCAATTTAAAGCCTCTGGCTCTGCTGCTGCTGGAGGTGTTGCCATTGCAGGACATTCATCTACATCTAAGATACCATCATTATCATCGTCTAAATCGTCGATATTAAAAATACCATCTCCATCTGTATCTTCTCCACTTGTAGCAAATTCACATTGTCCAAAACTATCTTCTGCAGCTGCATTTTGAGAAGTCCCTATTGCCTGACCATTAGTAGTGTTAACATCATTAGGTACACCAGTTGAAGGGTTTACAGCACCTTCTAACATACCATCAGAATCTACTTGTGTAAACGAAATATTATCTGCTCCTTCTAATGCATCAAAACAACCATCTCCATCAGAATCTACATCTGCAAAATCTGGAATATTATCACCATCTGTATCTGTACTTAAACAAGCCGCTAATATAATTTCGAAAGCGTCATTTCCTGCAGGACCTACTTGCGTTGTATTTATAGTAAATTCACTAATAGTACCGTTAATACGTAGAGTACCCGCAGCAGTTCCATTGATATCATCTTGCGAACTTTGCGCAGAATAGTCAGGACCAGGAGGCACGCCATTTGCAGCACCACTATCTGTTACAGAATTTGAAGTATACATTAAATCATCTGTAGACGCCAATAAATCCCAAGTTAAACCTCCTTGTAATGTATATCGTAACGCATTTTGTAGTCCGTTAACTTGCCCACCAATTCTATCTATATTAAAAATAGGATTAGTTACAAAGACAGGATTACCACCATTATCTTGATAACTAATTGTAAAAGACTGATTTTCTGCCATAGTTAACTCTACAGATTCATCACCTTCTAATGGTTCTGACCAAAATCCTGCTCCAGCAGCATTAAAGTTTTCTGCTTCAGCATTATTAGTTCCTGTTTGTGTAATAACTGCAGTAATACCATTACCAAAATTATAACTTGCAGAAGTTCCGTTTAACGTCCAGGTTTGACTCTGTGGTGGCGTACATTGTCCTTCAACAGTATCTAAAATACCATCATTATCATCATCTAGATCTACATCGTCATAAACACCATCATTATCTAAATCTGCTCTATCAATATCATCTCTAAAATCTACATCTCCACCAGGAAGATTCACATCATCATCAGAATCTTGTAATGTTGTAGGATCACTTATAATTCCATTAGGAACATCAAACCCATTAGAAGCATCAACAGCATCATTTAATCCATCTCCATCAGAATCTGCTAACGAACTTGGCAACCCACTTTCATTACTATCTGGGACACCATCATCATCACTATCTAAATCTAAAAAATCTGGAGTACCATCTGCATCTGAATCTAATAAGAAAATTTGAACACCTCCATTATCAGTATCATAAGCATTATCTAAACCATCTCCATCAGTATCATTACCTGTAGATATCTGAAAACCTAATGTTTCCTGAACTTCAACATTGTCAGGAATACCATCACCATCTGAATCCTGATCTACAACATCTGGAAATCCGTCATTATCTGTATCTACACAATCTCCATTTAAGGATACATTATCAACAATAAACGCATCGTTTCCTCCTGTAGTACCAGTAACAGCATTAAAAGTAATAACAGGATTAGCATTATTAAAAGGTGCTATAATAGATACTTGACCAAATGTTAAGTTTCCAAAATCTGCAATAATATCAGCAGTTGTTGCTGAGTAGACAACAACACCATCAAATAAAACTTCTAAAGTAGAAGGAGTTGCATCTGTATTTTGAGCTGCAACTATAAAATCAAATTCATGAGGTTGATTAGCTGTAACTGTAACTGCTTGCTCAAAAGAAGATTGATCACCAGCATTATCACCAGTTACAATAAATGCAGAATTATTACCTGCTCCAACATCTCCTGTAGCCCAATTGTCTAGACCACCTTCTACCCAGTTATCAAAATTATTAGTGAAATTTCCATTTACTACTTCTTCAGGACCATTAGCGTTACATTCATTTATATCAAGGATACCATCATTATCATCATCTTGATCTAAACCATCTGCAACACCATCTTGATCTTGCCCGAAATAAGAAACAGCAGATCTGTATGATGACGAATTAGCACCAGATAAAGCTAACCTATTTGTGAAATCTGAAGGCATTGGCCAAATGATCTCACCTGTAACTTCATCAAATTGATAGTTAACTTGTAAATCTATATTTTTTCCAATATTTGAGGCACGATTATCCTGTGCAAATGATTGCAAAAGAGAGCCGTAGAAGAAAAATAGAAATAAAATTAAAAACTTTAATAAAGCTTTAAATCTTGGAGTAATAGTAATATTTCCCATATAATAAATGATGGTTATGTATTATAGTCTTGTGTTGCTTATCATCAATACGCAATAATATACGTAAAATTAAGCATTATAGTTTCATTAAACACATGTTTAAACAAAACGCATGTATGGCTGAACCATATTAGAAAAATAGCATTATAGAAATTTGTTAACGGCTCATTTTCATAATTATTCTTAATTATTCGTTAATTGGAAGTAATTTATCGATAAAGTGCACGAGCCTATAATTTTAACAAAATGATTATTATCAATAATTATTCAAGGTAATAACATTACTTTCAGAATGGCTAGTAGTTGTATATTTGCAGCTTATTTTTATAGAAGTATATGAAATTTAACGAAGAAATAGCTCGCAGAAGAACTTTTGGTATCATTTCGCATCCAGATGCGGGAAAAACTACTTTAACTGAGAAATTACTACTTTTTGGGGGCGCCATACAAGAAGCTGGAGCTGTTAAATCTAACAAAATAAAAAAAGGTGCTACTAGTGACTTTATGGAAATTGAAAGGCAAAGAGGAATCTCTGTAGCTACGTCTGTACTTGCATTTGAGTATGATGGTATAAAAATAAATATCCTAGATACACCAGGTCACAAGGATTTTGCTGAAGATACATTTAGAACCTTAACAGCTGTAGATAGCGTTATTGTTGTAATTGACGTTGCTAAAGGTGTTGAAGAGCAAACTGAAAAACTAGTCGAAGTTTGCAGAATGCGCAATATTCCTATAATTGTTTTCATTAACAAACTTGACCGTGAAGGTAAAGATGCCTTTGAACTTTTGGATGAAATTGAACAAAAATTAAGCTTAAAAGTAACACCGTTAAGTTTCCCTATAGGTATGGGTTATGATTTTAAAGGAATTTATAATATATGGGAAAAAAATGTAAACCTGTTTAGTGGAGATAGCAGGAAAAATATTGAGGAAACTATTGAAAATGAAGACCTTCAAAGTAGCGAGTTAGAAGAACTAATAGGTACAGATGCCGCAGAAACCTTAAGAGAAGAAATAGAATTGGTTGAAGGTATTTACCCTAGTTTTGATAAGCAAGCTTATAATGACGCAAACTTACAACCCGTATTTTTTGGTTCTGCATTAAATAATTTTGGTGTTAGAGAGCTCTTAGACTGCTTTGTAAGTATAGCTCCTACTCCACGCGCAAAACAGAGTGACACAAGACTAGTTAAACCTGATGAAAAAGAATTTACTGGATTTGTATTTAAAATTCACGCAAATATGGATCCTAAACATAGGGACCGATTAGCATTCATAAAAATTGTTTCTGGTAAATTTGAACGAAATGTACCTTATCTTCACGTAAGACAAGGAAAGAAATTACGATTTAGCAGTCCTAATGCCTTTTTTGCTGAAAAAAAAGAAATTGTAGATACTTCTTATCCTGGTGATATTGTAGGGTTACACGATACTGGGAATTTTAAAATAGGAGATACTCTTACCGAAGGTGAAGAGCTTAATTACAAAGGTATTCCTAGTTTCTCTCCAGAACATTTTAGGTATATAAACAATGCAGACCCTATGAAGTCTAAGCAACTTTATAAAGGAATAGATCAACTTATGGATGAAGGTGTAGCTCAATTATTTACACTTGAATTAAATGGAAGAAAAGTAATAGGTACAGTAGGTGCATTACAGTTTGAAGTTATACAATACAGACTCGAACACGAGTATAATGCTAAATGTTCTTACGAAAATTTAAATGTATATAAGGCTTGTTGGGTTGAAGCTAAAGATCCAAAAAGTGAAGAGTTTAAAGATTTTAAACGAGTAAAATCTAAGTTTTTAGCAAAGGACAAAAGAAATCAATTAGTTTTCTTATCAGATAGTCAATTTAGCTTACAAATGACTCAACAAAAATATCCTAACGTAAAATTCCATTTTGTTTCAGAATTTGATAAAGAGTCTAAATAATTTAAACATTAATCTTTATAAGCTAATTTAAGAGCTTAAATATTTTTAAGCAACACCAATGTAAGCTTAAACATAAAAACCACTTGTAAATTAATTTATACAAGTGGTTTTTTTAATACGTATAAGATAAATCTATATATGCTAATTTATTTATAATAAATACTTATTCAATTAAGCTTGACCTGTTGGACCAAAATTAAGAGGCATTGGTGGTTGCTCATAATCTCTTATCTCGCCGTGAGCTTTTTCAAATCTCTTAATATTATCATTTAAAGCTTTAGCTAATCGTTTAGCATGTTGTGGCGTTAAAATAATTCTTGATTTCACTTTACTCTTAGGAGTACCTGGCATAATATTTACAAAGTCAACTACAAATTCTGAAACAGAATGATTAATTATAGCTAAATTACTATAAGTACCTTGAGCTACTGTTTCATCTAATTCAATATTTATCTGACCCTTTTTACCTTTTGGGTTTTGTGGTTTCTTTTCGTCTGACATTTTTTTGTTTTTATAAATTAAAAAAAGTTACTCATTTTAGTTAGTTAAATTAAAAAAAGATAAATCTTCTCTAATTAACGATTAACTAAAATAAGTAACTTTCATACACTCTCACCTTAATAGGTGAGATTTATATTAAAGAGTTTGTCTAATTACTTAGACAAACCCTATTAATTATAGTTCACTTCAGTTTCCTGTTTAGCTTCAACCATTTCGTTCATTTCCTCTTTAGAACCTACAATAATGTTATCATAGCGACGCATACCTGTTCCTGCAGGAATTCTGTGTCCTACAATTACATTTTCTTTAAGTCCTTCTAAAGAATCTACCTTACCGCTTACTGCAGCTTCGTTTAATACTTTAGTTGTTTCTTGGAAAGAGGCAGCAGAGATAAATGACTTAGTCTGTAATGACGCTCTTGTAATACCTTGTAAGATTGGAGTAGCAGTAGCTGGCTGTGCATCTTTTGCAACAACTAGGTTCTTATCCTCTCGTCTTAATAAGCTATTTTCGTCACGTAATTCTCTTGGAGAAACAATTTGTCCTGGCTTCAAGTTATTACTATCACCAGCATCATCAACTACTTTCATACCAAAAATAGCATCGTTCTCTTCGATAAAGTCAGACTTATGAATTAATTGGTTCTCTAAGAAAATTGTATCACCTGGATCATTAATCTTAACCTTACGCATCATTTGTCTTACAACAACTTCAAAGTGCTTATCATTAATCTTAACACCTTGTAATCGGTAAACTTCTTGAACCTCATTAACTAAGTACTGTTGTACAGCGCTTGGCCCTTTAATATTTAAGATGTCTTCCGGAGTTATAGATCCGTCTGATAATGGCATACCTGCTCTTACATAATCATTTTCTTGAACAAGAATTTGGTTAGAAAGCTTAACTAAGTATTTCTTAACCTCACCAAGTTTAGACTCAACTATAATCTCTCTGTTACCACGTTTAATTTTACCAAAGCTAACTACACCATCTATCTCACTAACTACAGCAGGATTAGAAGGATTACGAGCTTCGAAAAGTTCTGTTACACGTGGAAGACCTCCTGTAATATCACCTGCTTTTGCAGATTTACGAGGTATCTTAACTAAGATTTTACCAATTTTAATCTTATCACCGTCATCTACCATTATGTGAGCTCCAACTGGTAAGTTGTAAGAACGAATAACTTCATCCTTTTTACCCATAATTAATAGCGTAGGTATCTTTTTCTTATCACGAGATTCTGTAATTACTTTTTCTTGGAAACCTGTTTGCTCATCTGTTTCAACTTGGTATGTCATACCTTGTACAAGGTTTTCATACTTAATCTTACCAGCAAATTCAGAAATAATCACACCGTTAAATGGATCCCATTGTACTAAAACATCGTCTTTAGAAACTTTGTCTCCTGGCTTCACAAATATTTGAGCACCATAAGGAACATTACTAGTACTTAAAACAATACCTGTCTTCTTATCTACAATCTTAATCTCTGTAGTTCTAGAGATTACAATATCAGCTTCTTCGCCTTGGTTGTTTTCTCCTTTTACCGTTTTAAGATCTTCAATTTCAGCAACACCATTAAACTTAGCAATGTGCTTATTCTCTTCTGAAATGTTACCCGCAACACCACCAACGTGGAATGTACGTAGCGTAAGCTGTGTACCAGGTTCACCAATAGATTGTGCTGCTACAACACCTACAGCTTCACCCATTTGTACTGTTTTACCAGTAGCTAGGTTACGACCATAACATTTAACACAAATACCTTTTTTAGCTTCACAAGATAATGCAGATCTTACCTCTACACTTTCAATAGGTGCTGCTTCAATAAGCTTAGCCATAGCATCTGTAATTTCTACACCTGCTTCTACTAATACTTCTTTAGTAAGTGGGTTTATAACATCGTTTAATGCTGTACGACCAATAATTCTTTCACTTAACTTCTCAACAACTTCTTCATTTTTCTTTAATGGAGAAACTTCTACACCACGCAAGGTACCACAGTCTGTTTCGTTAATAATCACATCTTGTGATACATCAACTAAACGACGAGTTAAGTAACCAGCATCGGCTGTTTTAAGTGCTGTATCGGCAAGACCTTTACGTGCACCGTGAGTTGAGATAAAATATTCTAAAATTGAAAGACCTTCCTTAAAGTTAGAAAGAATTGGGTTTTCAATAATTTCACCACCACCAGAGTTAGATTTTTTAGGCTTAGCCATAAGACCACGCATACCTGTTAACTGGCGAATTTGTTCTTTACTACCACGCGCTCCAGAATCTAACATCATAAATACTGAGTTAAATCCTTGCTGGTCTGTACTAATTCGGCTCATTGCCAAGTCTGTAAGGTTAGCGTTGGTAGCAGTCCATATATCAATTACTTGGTTATAACGCTCGTTAAAGGTTATAAGACCCATATTATAGTTTCCACGGATACCTTCAACTTGCTCATTTGCCTCATCAATCATCTGTTGCTTCTCTGGCGGTATAATAATATCACCTAATGAGAATGAAAGACCACCACGGAATGCAAAGTCATAACCTAATGATTTAATTCTATCTAAGAATTGTGCCGTTTCTGGAACACTAGTTACTTTTAAAATATCACCAATAATATCTCTAAGAGCCTTCTTAGTTAATACTTGGTTTATGTAACCTGCTTTCTCAGGAACCTCCATATTAAATATTACGCGACCAGTTGTTGTCTCAATAATTTGATTAACAAGCTCGCCTTCTTCATTAAAGTCTTTAGTTCTAACTTTAATATTTGCGTTAATATTTAAACGTTTTTCGTTATATGCAATTACTACTTCTTCTGCAGAATAAAAAGTTAAGCCTTCACCAACAATAGGTACTTCAGGCGTATGCTTTCTTCCTTTAGTCATATAGTAAAGACCCAAGACCATATCCTGAGATGGTACCGTTACTGGTGAGCCATTTGCAGGGTTAAGAATATTATGAGAAGCCAACATTAATAATTGAGCCTCCAAAATTGCTTCTGGTCCTAATGGTAAGTGTACTGCCATTTGATCACCATCAAAATCGGCGTTAAATGCTGTACACACCAATGGGTGTAATTGAATTGCTTTACCTTCAATTAATTTAGGTTGAAAAGCTTGAATACCTAAACGGTGAAGCGTAGGCGCACGGTTTAGTAATACTGGATGTCCTTTAAGTACATTTTCCAGAATATCCCAAACTACAGGCTCCTTTTTATCTATAATCTTCTTAGCAGATTTTACAGTCTTAACAATACCGCGCTCAATAAGCTTACGTATTACAAAAGGCTTATAAAGTTCTGCAGCCATATTTTTTGGAAGACCACATTCAAATAACTTTAATTCTGGTCCTACAACAATAACTGAACGTGCTGAGTAATCTACACGCTTACCAAGTAGGTTTTGACGGAAACGACCTTGCTTACCTTTCAATGAATCTGAAAGTGACTTTAAAGGACGGTTACTATCTGTCTTTACTGCTGAAGATTTTCTTGTGTTATCAAATAAAGAATCTACAGATTCCTGAAGCATACGTTTCTCATTTCTAAGAATTACTTCTGGAGCTTTAATTTCAACTAATCTCTTAAGACGGTTATTACGTATAATAACACGACGGTAAAGATCATTTAAATCTGAAGTTGCAAAACGACCACCATCAAGAGGCACTAACGGACGTAATTCTGGTGGTATAACCGGAATTACTTTCATTATCATCCACTCTGGTTTATTTTCACGGTATTCATTAGAATCACGTAAAGCTTTTACAACCTGAAGTCTTTTTAATGCTTCTGTTTTACGTTGCTTAGAAGTTTCATTGTTAGCCTTATGACGCAATTCAAAAGAAAGTGCATCTAAATCTATACGTTGTAGTAAATCAATTAAACATTCAGCACCCATTTTGGCGATGAATTTGTTTGGATCACTATCTTCTAAGTATAAGTTTTCCTGTGGAAGAGTTTCCAGAATATTTAAGTATTCTTCTTCTGTAAGGAAATCTAATTTTTGTAACGCTTCTCCATCTTCATTCTTTGCGATACCTGGTTGTATAACTACATACCTTTCATAGTATATAATCATATCTAACTTCTTAGATGGCAATCCAAGAAGGTAACCTATTTTGTTTGGTAAAGAACGGAAGTACCAAATGTGAGCTACAGGAACAACTAAATTAATGTGTCCTACACGATCACGACGTACTTTCTTTTCTGTAACCTCTACACCACAACGGTCACAAACAATACCTTTGTAGCGTATTCTTTTATATTTTCCACAAGCACATTCGTAATCCTTCACAGGACCAAAGATACGCTCGCAAAAAAGACCGTCTCGCTCTGGTTTGTGCGTACGGTAGTTTATAGTTTCTGGTTTTAACACCTCACCACGCGACTCTGCCAAAATCGCTTCTGGAGAAGCTAAACCAATAGAGATTTTATTAAATCTCTTTACTGTATTCTGTTCATTATTTCTTGCCATAATGCTAAAAATATACTTTGTTATTTTAAGTTGAGACGACCATCACGTCTCTATCATTCGAAGGTTTATAATATTCCCGCTTTCGCGGGAATTATAAATTATTCTTCGAGTCGAATATCAAGTCCTAATCCTTTTAATTCGTGCATTAACACGTTAAAAGATTCTCGCAATCCTGGTTCTGGCATTGGCTCACCTTTTACTATACTTTCGTAAGTTTTTGCTCTACCAATAACATCATCAGATTTTACTGTAAGGATCTCACGAAGAGTGCTAGATGCACCATATGCTTCAAGAGCCCAAACCTCCATCTCACCAAAACGCTGACCACCAAATTGTGCTTTACCACCTAATGGTTGTTGTGTAATTAATGAGTAAGGACCTATAGAACGAGCGTGCATCTTATCATCTACCATGTGACCTAACTTCAACATATAGATAACACCTACTGTTGCTGGTTGATCAAAACGGTCTCCTGTACCACCATCATATAAATGTGTATGGCCAAAACGAGGAATACCTGCTTCGTCTGTTAATTCATTTATTTGGTCTAAAGTTGCACCGTCAAAAATTGGAGTAGCAAACTTGCGTCCTAATTTTTGTCCTGCCCAACCAAGAACTGTTTCGTAAATTTGCCCGATGTTCATACGAGATGGTACACCAAGTGGGTTAAGTACGATATCTACTGGCGTTCCGTCTTCTAAGAAAGGCATATCTTCTTCACGTACAATACGTGCTACAATACCTTTGTTACCGTGACGACCTGCCATTTTATCACCAACCTTAAGCTTACGCTTTTTAGCAATATAAATTTTTGCTAACTTGATAATACCTGCTGGCAACTCATCTCCTACAGAAATAGTAAATTTCTCACGTCTTAAGTTACCTTGTAAGTCGTTTTCCTTAATCTTATAATTATGGATTAAGTCTGCAACCATACTATTTAACTCATCATCTGTAGTCCACGTACCTTGAGTAAGGTGAGTATAATCTTCAACAGAGTTAAGCATTTTTAAAGTATACTTCTTACCTTTTGGTAAAATGTCTTCCCCTAAATCATTCTTAACACCTTGTGCTGTTTTTCCACCTATTAGGTTAAATAACTTTTCAACTAAAACAGCTTTAAGGTCATCAAATTTAGCGTCATACTCAACTTCAAGTCTTGCTATATCTTCTTTATCTTGTGCTCTCTTACGCTTATCTTTAATTGCTCTTTCAAACAATTTCTTATCTATTACAACACCGTTAAGAGATGGCGATGCTTTTAAAGATGCATCTTTTACATCTCCTGCTTTATCACCAAATATTGCGCGAAGTAATTTTTCTTCTGGAGTTGGATCACTTTCTCCTTTTGGAGTAATTTTTCCAATTAATATATCTCCAGGCTTAACCTCTGCACCAATACGAATCATACCATATTCATCAAGGTCTTTAGTAGCCTCTTCTGAAACGTTTGGTATGTCATTAGTTAATTCTTCATTACCTAATTTTGTATCTCTAACATCTAAAGAATATTCATCTACGTGAATAGATGTAAATATATCTTCACGTACTACTTTTTCTGAAATTACAATTGCATCCTCAAAGTTATACCCTTTCCAAGGCATAAAGGCTACTTTCATATTTCTACCTAAAGCAAGTTCTCCAGCTTCTGTTGCATATCCTTGACAAAGTACTTGTCCTCTTTCAACACGGTCACCAACTTTTACAATTGGCTTAAGGTTGATAGATGTACCTTGGTTAGTTTTACGGAATTTAATTAAGTTGTAAGATTTTGAATCACTATCAAAACTAACTTGACGTTCTTCTTCTGATCTATCATACTTAATAGTTACCATATTAGCATCAACATACTCTACAGTACCTGCACCTTCTGCATTAATAAGCACTCTAGAATCTGATGCTACCTGACGCTCAAGACCTGTACCTACAATTGGAGAATCTACTCTTAATAATGGTACTGCTTGACGCATCATGTTAGATCCCATCAAGGCACGGTTTGCATCATCATGTTCTAGGAACGGAATAAGAGATGCAGAAATAGATGATATCTGGTTTGGAGCAACATCTATATAATTTACGTTCTTAGGATCTTCCACTGGGAAATCTCCTTCAAGACGAGCAATTACACGTTCTGCCTCAATATTACCTTTATCGTCTAATGGAATGTTTGCTTGTGCAATTTTCATTCCTTCCTCTTCTTCTGCAGAAAGGTAAATTGGTGATTCATCTAAATTAATTTTACCATCATCTACTTTTCTGTATGGCGTTTCAATAAATCCTAAAGCATTTACTTTAGCATATACAGACAAAGAAGAAATAAGACCAATGTTAGGTCCTTCTGGTGTTTCAATAGGACAAAGTCTTCCATAGTGTGTGTAGTGTACATCTCGAACTTCGAAACCTGCACGCTCACGAGAAAGACCACCAGGTCCAAGAGCTGAAAGACGACGCTTGTGCGTTATCTCTGCTAGTGGATTGGTTTGATCCATAAATTGAGAAAGTTGGTTTGTACCAAAGAAAGAATTAATTACAGACGATAAAGTCTTTGCATTAATCAAATCTATAGGAGTAAAGACCTCGTTATCACGAACGTTCATACGCTCACGAATAGTACGAGCCATACGTGCAAGACCAACACCAAATTGTTGTGATAATTGCTCACCTACTGTACGTACACGACGGTTAGATAAGTGATCAATATCATCAATCTCAGCTTTTGAGTTAATTAACTCAATTAAATATTTTATGATTGTAATAATATCCTCTTTGGTAAGCACTTGCTTATCCATAGCGATATCTAAACCAAGTTTTTTGTTCATTCTATAACGACCTACCTCACCTAAGTTGTAGCGTTGGTCACTAAAGAATAGCTTATCTATAATACCACGTGCAGTTTCCTCATCTGGCGGCTCTGCATTACGTAATTGACGATAGATATGCTCAACAGCTTCTTTTTCAGAGTTTGTTGGATCTTTTTGTAGTGTATTATGAATAATTGCATAATCACCAGTACTATTGTCTTCTTTATGTAAAAGAATAGTTTTAGTACCAGTCTCAAGAATTTCTTCTATGTGCTCTTTTTCTAATTCTGTATCACGGTCTAATACAATTTCGTTTCTTTCAATTGAAACAACTTCACCAGTATCTTCATCTACGAAATCTTCATACCACGTATTTAAAACACGTGCAGCCAATTTACGGCCAAGTACTTTTTTAAGACCAGATTTAGTAACTTTTACTTCTTCAGCTAGGTCAAATATTTCAAGAATATCTTTATCTCTTTCGAAACCTATTGCACGGAAAAGTGTTGTTACAGGTAATTTTTTCTTTCTATCGATATAAGCATACATTACGCTGTTTATATCTGTAGCAAACTCTATCCAAGATCCTTTAAAAGGAATTACTCTTGCAGAGTATAATTTAGTTCCATTGGCGTGGAAAGATTGTCCAAAGAATACACCAGGAGAACGGTGTAATTGAGAAACAACAACACGTTCTGCACCATTGATACAAAAAGTACCACTTGGTGTCATATAAGGAATAGTACCAAGGTACACGTCCTGTACGATGGTTTCAAAATCTTCGTGTTCTGGATCTGTACAATACAACTTAAGTCTTGCCTTAAGTGGTACACTGTATGTTAAACCGCGTTCAATACATTCTTGAATAGAATATCTTGGCGGGTCCACGAAATAATCTAAAAACTCTAATACAAATTGATTACGGGTATCCGTAATAGGGAAGTTTTCCATAAAGGTCTTGTAAAGACCTTCTGCTTCCCGCTCATCAGATTTTGTTTCCAATTGGAAGAAGTCTTGGAAAGACTGTATTTGAATATCCAAGAAATCTGGATAATCAGGTCTATTCTTCACATTTGAGAAATTCAATCTTTCAGTCTGCGTTGCTAACATCAATGGACGGAATTTAGTAGCTTAGTTAAGTGCACAACTCTAGTAATGAAGCACTTATTTGGGCCAATTAAAATATATAATAGGTGCGTTAAAAAACGCTAAATAATAGGCTGCGTATGTATACGCAAAAGGGTTTAGACCTTAGAGAACAAATTCTCCAGGTCTAAACCTTTAAAATATTAGGTGGTGAGCTTACTTAAGCTCAACCTCAGCTCCTGCTTCTTCTAACTGTGCTTTAAGTGCTTCAGCTTCGTCTTTAGCAATACCTTCCTTAATTGGAGATGGTGCATTATCAACTAATTCTTTAGCGTCTTTAAGACCTGCTCCAGTTAATTCTTTTACTAATTTAACTACAGCTAATTTAGAAGCACCAGCGCCTTTAAGGATAACGTCAAACTCAGTTTGCTCGTCTGCTCCACCAGCATCTGCACCACCACCAGCAGCAACAGCTACAGCTGCAGCAGCAGGCTCGATACCATACTCTTCTTTTAAAATATCTGCTAACTCATTTACCTCTTTTACGGTCAAGTTAACCAATTGTTCTGCGAAATCTTTTAAATCTGCCATTTTCTATCGTTTTAAAATGTGTTGTTTTTTATTTGAATTTTTAAGTGCGTACTTGTTTATCCTTCTTTTTCAGAAAGAGTCTTCAAGATTCCTGCAAGTTTACCTCCACTAGACTTAAGAGCGCTAATAACGTTCTTAGCAGGTGATTGAAGTAAGCCGATGATATCTCCGATAACTTCTTCTTTAGATTTGATATTAACTAGTGTTTCTAGTTTATCATCTCCAACGAATACTGCTTCTTCGATAAAAGCTCCTTTTAAAAGAGGCTTTTCACCTTTAGTTTTCTTACGGAATTCTTGTATTACCTTAGCTGGTGCATTACCAGTTTCAGATATCATTATAGATGTATTACCTTTTAAAACTTCTGAAAGTCCACCGAAATCTTTTTCAGTATTTTCCATAGCTTTAGCTAGTAATGTATTCTTAACCACGTTCAATTTTACGTTTGCTTTAAAACAAGCACGACGTAAGTCTGATGTTGAACCAGCATTTAGCGTTGAAATATCTGCTAAATAAATGATTGAATTATCATTTAACTGAGCGGTTAAGTCTTTTATAACTTGTCCTTTTTGTTCTCTTGTCATTGCCATAACTTAGTCCTCAGTAAATCTTTTAGTATCAATTTGAACACTTGGGCTCATTGTGCTAGACATATAGATAGACTTTATGTAAACACCTTTTGCTGCAGTAGGTTTCAATTTCACTAATGTGGTTAATAATTCTCTTGCATTGCCAGCTAGCTTGTCTGCATCAAAAGATGCTTTACCGATACCAGCGTGAACAATACCATATTTGTCAACTTTAAAGTCGATTTTACCAGCTTTAACGTCTGATACTGCTTTAGCAACATCCATTGTTACTGTACCAGTTTTTGGGTTAGGCATAAGACCTCTTGGTCCTAATACACGACCTAATGGTCCTAACTTACCCATAACACTTGGCATAGTAATAATTACATCAACGTCTGTCCAACCGCCTTTAATTTTATCTAGATACTCATCTAAACCAACAAAATCTGCACCAGCTTCTTTTGCTTCTGCTTCCTTATCTGGAGTGACTAAAGCAAGCACCTTAACGTCTTTACCAGTACCATGAGGTAATGTTACAACGCCACGCACCATTTGATTTGCTTTACGAGGATCTACGTTCAAACGAACTGCTAAATCTACAGATGCATCAAAATTTGCGTTAGCGACTTCTTTAACCAAAGCAGAGGCCTCGGCTACCGTGTAGGTATTGCCAGCTTCAATCTTAGATTGAGCCTCTTTTTGTTTCTTTGTTAATCTTGCCATTTTTAAACTTTTTTTTAGGATTAAACGGGTGCATTACCGCCTTTAACGTTAACGCCCATTGAACGTGCTGTACCAGCAACCATCTGCATAGCAGACTCTACTGTAAACGCATTCAAATCTGGCATCTTGTCTTCAGCAATCGCACGGACCTGGTCCCAAGAAATAGTAGCTACTTTTTTACGGTTAGGTTCACCTGAACCACTCTTAGTTTTTGCTGCTTCCAATATTTGAACTGCTGCTGGTGGCGTTTTAATTACAAAGTCGAAAGACTTATCCTTATAAACGGTGATAACAACTGGAAGTACTTTCCCAGCTTTATCCTGTGTACGACCATTGAATTGCTTACAGAATTCCATGATGTTCACACCGGCAGCACCCAAAGCAGGCCCAACTGGTGGTGATGGGTTTGCCGCTCCACCGCGCACTTGTAGCTTTACTACTTTACTTACTTCTTTTGCCATTTCTAATTAAATTTAATTGAGTTGTTCTGAATGTGGAAGCAATAAGAATAACTCTATAAAATGTAACATTTATACTTTTTCTACTTGCATATAACTTAATTCTAATGGTGTTTTTCTTCCGAAAATCTTAACCATTACCTCAAGTTTACGTTTTTCTTCATTTACTTTTTCAACCGTACCATTAAAGCCATTAAATGGTCCATCTATAACCTTAATAGTTTCACCAACTGTATATGGTATTGCAACATTATCTGCCGCAACAGATAATTCATCTACCTTACCTAACATACGGTTTACTTCAGATTTTCTAAGTGGCACAGGATCTCCTCCTTTAACTTCACCTAAAAAACCTATAACGCCATTAATACCTTTAATAATATGAGGAATTTCTCCACTCAAATTAGCCTGAACCATTATATATCCAGGAAAGTAAACGCGTTCTTTATTTACTTTTTTTCCATTACGTATTTGAATAACTTTTTCTGTAGGAACTAAAATCTGATCTACAAAGTCTTCTAAACCGTGATGAGATATTTCTCGTTCTATATAGTCTTTAATTTTATTCTCTTGACCACTTACAGAACGTACAACATACCATTTTTTCTCTTTCACTTCTGACATACTACTGTAATTTTAAGATTTAACCCATTCGAAATACTTGTCGATAAGGTTACTAAAAACAGTATCTACTCCCCAAATAGCTAAAGAAAATATAATTGAAAATACCGCTACAGTAACAGTAAGCTTTTGAGCTTCTGCAAAAGTTGGCCACGTTACGTGGTTTTTGAGTTCATTAAAAGACTCAGATACGTAATTTATAAATCCTGCCATTTTGAAATTTTTTAAGTATGTTGAAATTCAACTTTCTTTTTGCACGGGTTGAGAGGCTCGAACTCCCGACACCTGGTTTTGGAGACCAGTGCTCTACCAACTGAGCTAAACCCGTAAATAAAAAGGTAAGGTATCTTGAACTATCAAGACACCTCGCCTTTTATATATAATCTAAATTAATCTAGAATTTCAGTTACCTGACCAGCACCTACAGTACGACCACCTTCACGAACTGCGAAACGTAAACCTACATTCATTGCAATTGTCTGAAGTAATTCAACTGTAATAGTTAAGTTATCACCAGGCATTACCATTTCTACACCATCAGGTAAACTAATTGTTCCTGTAACATCAGTTGTACGTACGTAGAACTGTGGACGGTAGTTGTTATGGAATGGTGTGTGACGACCACCTTCTTCTTTTTTCAAGATATAAACCTCAGCTTTGAACTTTTTGTGTGGAGTTACAGAACCTGGCTTAACAATTACCATACCTCTTGAAATTTGAGACTTCTCAATACCTCTTAATAAGATACCTGCGTTATCTCCAGCCTCACCTCTATCAAGGATTTGACGGAACATTTCAATACCAGTAATAGTAGAAGTTAACTTCTCTGCACCCATACCGATAATCTCTACTGGATCACCAGTATTAGCGATACCAGTCTCAATACGACCAGTTGCAACAGTACCACGACCAGTAATAGAGAATACATCTTCGATAGGCATTAAGAAAGGCTTATCTACCTCACGCTGTGGCTCTTCGATCCAAGAATCAACTGCTTCCATTAAAGAAAGAACAGTATCAACCCACTTTTGCTCACCGTTAAGCGCACCTAAAGCAGAACCTTGAATTACAGGACCATTATCTCCATCATACTCATAGAAAGATAATAAGTCACGGATTTCCATTTCAACAAGCTCTAAAAGCTCCTCATCATCAACCATATCAACTTTGTTCATAAAAACAACGATACGAGGAATACCAACCTGACGTCCTAAAAGGATGTGCTCACGAGTTTGTGGCATTGGACCATCTGTTGCAGCAACAACAAGAATAGCACCATCCATCTGTGCAGCACCAGTAACCATGTTCTTTACGTAATCCGCGTGACCTGGACAGTCAACGTGTGCGTAGTGACGGTTAGCAGTTGCATACTCTACGTGAGAAGAGTTAATTGTAATACCTCTTTCTTTTTCTTCTGGAGCATTATCAATTTGATCAAAAGCTGAAGCTTCTGAGAATCCAGCATCTGCTAAAACTTTAGTGATAGCAGCAGTTAAAGTTGTTTTACCGTGGTCAACGTGTCCAATAGTACCAACGTTTAAGTGCGGTTTGGACCTGTCATAAGTTTCCTTAGCCATAATTAAATTTATTTATTCTTAGTTATATATTAGTGTTCATTATTAATTTGCAAAGAGTTTAAAATCTTCACAAAGAGCCAACGACGGGAATTGAACCCGTGACCTCTTCCTTACCAAGGAAACGCTCTACCCCTGAGCTACGTCGGCCAGAAAGAGCAGATACACCAAAATTCCGACTTTCACGATGCTATGTCCGCAAAAGACGAATTCTTCATATCCTATTCAGCTCAATAAAAATCAAATTTATTATTGATTTTATTAGAGCGGGAGACCAGGTTCGAACTGGCGACATTCAGCTTGGAAGGCTGACGCTCTACCAACTGAGCTACTCCCGCATTTATAATTCATATAGAATTAATGGTAACAATAAAATAGATTTAAAACATAAATCTAACGAAGGAAAATCCTTCTAAAATATTTAGTGGGGAGAGCAGGATTCGAACCTGCGAAGACGTAGTCAGCAGATTTACAGTCTGCCCTCGTTGGCCGCTTGAGTATCTCCCCAACGAACCTTATAAAAAGGTTTCAATATTTTATTTAAATGAACTTTAAAAAGAGCCGATGGAGGGACTCGAACCCACGACCTGCTGATTACAAATCAGCTGCTCTAGCCAGCTGAGCTACATCGGCTTTTTAGTTCCTTTTTTAAGCGACAAACTCCGCATAAAAAAGCCCGCTATTTCTAACGGACTGCAAATTTAAACATATTTATAGATTGACAAAACTTTTATGCAATTTTTTTATTAGAATGTGCATTTATTTTTTCTTTCTTCTTTATTAATTGCCTCTGTAGTGCGCGCTCACACTCATCTATACCTTCTTCAAAAGTTTTAGTATTTTTTTTCACCATAAGCTCATCTCCAGGAATACTTAATAATACTTCTGTGATTTTATTTTCCTTCTCGCTGGTATGTTGCACCTTTAAAAAAACATCAGCAAATATTATTTTATCATAAAATTGCTCCAACTTATCTAGTTTCTCTTGAATAAATACTACAAGTTTCTGATCTACATTAAAGTTAACGGACTGAACATTTACCTTCATACTCTTAAATTTTAGGTTAATAGATTAGTTTTTGTTTCTTGGGTGCGATGCAGAGTAAGCTCTTTTAATTACTGCAATATCATTATTAGTATAAACTTGTGTTGCAGCAAGGCTTGAATGCCCCAATAAATCTTTAACAGCATTTAGGTTTGCACCTTCACCCAATAAATGTGTAGCAAATGAGTGCCGCAATAAATGTGGACTCTTTTTTATTTTACTCGACACCTTACTAAAGTAATTATTAATAATTCTATAGACAAGCGTTTCGTAAACTTTATCATTTTTAGAGGTTACAAAAATCCATTTAGAAGATTCTTTAAACTCAGCATCTTTAATCTCAAAATATTGTCTTAAAGTAAGCGACACACTCTCAATTAATGGAATAATCCGCTCTTTATTTCTTTTACCCAAAACCTTTACGTAATGGTTAGCTATATTAATATCAGACAATTTTAAATTAATTAGCTCTGAACGTCTCATTCCTGTACTATAAAATAGCTCAACTATTGCTTTATCTCTGTAATCTTCAAATGAATTTAATGTGAAACCTGACAACACATCTGAAACTTCCTTTTTAGAGAAAGGTACCTGTAACCTTTTTTCAACTTTTAAAGATTTATGTTTTATTAAAGGGGAAACTTCTAACTCTTCAATTTTTTGCAAAAAACTGTAGTAAGACTTAAGGGAGGAAACTTTTCTATTAATTGTGCGATTAGAAATACCTGAATCGACTAGGCTAATTATCCAACTCCTTATAAGGGCATAAGGAATGTTATTAATTGATGTCTCTGAGAATTCTCTAGAAACGAAATCTGACAATGCTACAAGATCATTATTATATGCATTAATAGTGTGGATGGAATATTTTTTTTCCAACCTTAAATAATCTAAAAATGCTTTAATTGTAGCCATAAGAAAACCGCTAATTTCAAAGTTATGAAATTAGCGGTTTAATTTATACGTATTTAAACGGAGATTATTTGTTCTCCTGGTCTCTTAGATGTTGAATGTATTCAGCTTTCTGAATCTCAGCTCTACGTACTACAGAAGGTTTATTGAATTGCTGACGTCTACGAAGCTCACGCATCGTTCCTGTCTTATCAAATTTACGCTTAAAACGCTTAAGCGCTCTATCGATATTTTCTCCGTCTTTTACTGGTATAATTAACATAGATGTACCTCCTTTCTTTAAAACTGATTCGTTTTGATTAATAGGGTGCAAATATAAAACTATTTCTGAATTCTGTAATATAAAATTGAATTTATTTTACAGACCACACAGAATACCCATTTGGAGGCACCTGAATTTTAACCCAACCATCTGCTTGAGTAACTGGCTCCCAAGATGAATTTCCAGTGTAATCCTTTATTCTAGTTGAGTTCCAGTTTGTTTGTACCCAACGCTCTTGCCAATTATTACTAATATTTAAGTAAACAACTAAACCATTATTATTGTAGCCATTTCTTTTGGCTATATATTCATCTACATCTGTATAAAGGTTAATTGTAGAACCTCCTGCAAGATTATTATGTATCCAAATAAGATTATTCAACTTGTTCTTATCTAACCATTCTTCATAATCTTTATAAAATAACGTAGGATAACCTTCATGGGTTAGTATATACGCATAAGCTAAAAGTTTATTATTAAAGATTTCATCTGTATCGTGGTTTGCAACAAAAGTGACTGCTTTGTTAGCATTACGTTTCCATAACATATCACCACTTAAATTATTTAAATCATTATTTTGAAATGCATCTCTCATCCTGTAATAACATGCAAAATCGAAAGCACTTGATCCTGAGTTATTAACCCACCACTCTAATGTATTTACATTAGCATCCCAATATTCTCCAACAGAAAAACCTCCAACTGCATTTGTCCAACTGTTTACAACCCAAGGCTCAAAGCCCTTAACATAATCAAATCTCCAACCATCAAACCCTAGAACGTTTTTATAATATTTTGCCACAGAATTAGGATTATTCCATAAATGATCCTGTACATAAGATTTATGATGACAGAGATCTGGAAATCCGCCAAAGGCTCCAGAATCATTGTTATGATAATCATTAGGATGAAAATCATATTGCGTTCTATAGAAAATACCTGAAGCAGGATTGTAATCTGTATAAGTATCTGAGCCTGTAAAGACATTACTCTCTGATGCTCCTCCACTATTATGGTTTATTACAATATCTGCAATAACGCTAATACCATTATTATGAGCTGTTGAAATTAAAGACTCTAATTCTGTTCGTGAGCCAAATCTTGTTTCTACACTTCCCATTTGATCATATTCACCAAAATCATAATAATCAAAAGGATCATACCCCATAGAAAAAGGACCATTTTGAGCTTTTGAAACTGGTGGTAACCAGATTGCATCTATTCCTGCATTGCTCCAATTTTGGAGCTTACCGTTAACAGTATTCCACCATGTTCCGCCAGCAGGTACATCCCAATAAAAAGCCTGCATCATTACTCCGCTACCTATAGTAGCCATAGCATTAACAGTAAGTTCTGATTCTTCTGAAGTGGTTTCAGTTTCAGTAAAAGACTCATCTTTATTACAGCTAAATAAAAACAATGCAATAAGCAATAAAGCACTATACTTATAATAATTTTTCATAATAGTTAATTTTGGTTATACAATATTGATGAAAATAGAAAAATCGCCAGTAAAAACTGACGATTTCGTAATCATTAAGAATAAATTAACCTACAACGTTTGCGTAACTTTAGGATTACCTAGCAGCAGCTTTATATTCTTTTTTATCTATTACCATTTTGGCTATAATTTCTTTCAGAATTTGAGAAGTACCTCCACCAATAGGACCAAGACGACTATCTCTTAACAATCTTGCCATAGGATATTCTTCAATATAACCATAACCTCCTAACATTTGTAAGCAGTCATATATTGTTTCATCTGCAATTTTAGTAGACAAAAGTTTAGACATACTTGCTTCTTTAACAACATATTCATTTTCACTTAAGCGTTTAGAGACTGTGTAATTAAATGTTTTTGCCATTTCTACTTCACTTACACGTTGTGCTATAATGTGTCTTAGAGCTTGAAATTTATCTATTGAGCGTCCAAAAGCTTCACGTTCTTTCATATAGTCCATAGCATACTCTAAAGCAAACTCTGCTCTGGCGTGAGCATTTATTCCCATAATTAAACGCTCTGAAGCAAAGTGCTGCATAATATAAGGAAAGCCTTTACCTTCTTCTCCCATTAAATTCTCTGCAGGTATCTCTACATTGTCAAATGCTATTTCTCCTGTGTCTGATGCTCTCCAACCTAATTTATTAAGCTTAGTGGCAGATACTCCTTTTGTATCTCTATCTATCACAAACATACTCATCCCTTTGTTACCAAGTTCTGGAGCTGTTTTTGCTGCAACTACGAGGTAGTCTGAATAAACACCATTTGTTATAAATGTTTTAGATCCATTAATAATGTATTTATCTCCTTTTTTAACTGCTGTTGTTCTCATTGCAGCGACATCTGATCCACAAAATGGCTCTGTAACACAAAGGCAACCTATCATTTCTCCTGAGATACTTGCAGACAGGTATTTTTCTTTTATGCGCTCATCACCTTCGGCATTTAGGTGTGTCATAGCTAAGTAATTATGAGCCCACATTGCAGCTGCAAAACCACCAGAATTAACACGCTGTAATTCCTCCAAGAAGATAACAGTATAAAAAAAGTCTAAACCAAGCCCTCCATATTGTTCTGGGTAAGTAAGACCAAAATATCCCATCTCACCAAACTTCTCCCAGATGAATCGTTCTATATGGCCGGTTTCTTCCCACTTGTCAATATGTGGTACAACCTCTTTTTGTAAAAACTCTCTAAAGCTTTCTCTAAATAAATTATGTTCTTCTGTAAAATACATTCAAATTGGTTTTATTACAAGGTCAAATATAATTGAATTCTATCGAACTTTTCAATAGGAAACTCAGCAATCGACTTGAGTTGATTAATATCGTTAAACTCACCATTTAGTTCTCTATACTTAATAATTTGCCGTGCTATTTCATAATTTAAATTTGGCAATTCTGATAGATCTGTAATTTTAGCTGTGTTTATATTTATTTTTTTAATGTTTACAGGTGTTTTCACTGTAAACTTCTTTAGTATATTATTAATAACATTTGGCTCTAAACCATAAACATCATTAAGTTGAACATTATCTGAAAAACCATTCAACTTAGTTCTGTAAGCAATTATTTTTTCTGAATAATAAGGCCCAATACCATATACCTCTTGCAATTGCAATGCTGTAGCTTTATTGAGGTCAATTTTATCTTTATAGGATAATTTACGGTCTTTAGCAAAAACCTTTTTCTTTTTAGGGTTTGTAATAAAATCTGGAAATTTAAAAAGGTGTGAAAACGTATTTAATAATGAGTCTGAAACTTTTGTAACATCTTGAAAATCCTTTTTTGAATTCACCCATTTATTTTGCTTCCTGTAAGCCAAAAGTCTATCAATTTCCTGAGTAGACATTCCTAAAGTATAACCTTTATAATCTGTTAAAAAATTTGGATTAAAAGGATACTGCTTAGGCGTATTCTCTTTAATTTTTAATTGCTTAAGAGAATCTACCTTCTGTTGAAATCTAACTAATTCTGGAGTATCCTTGGGAGCAACACCCTTTGGAAAAGGAATTAACCAATATGCTAATTGAAGCACAAGTATAATTGTCACCAATAAAAAAATCCCATTACGTTCACTTTTTGAGAAAACGAAATGGGATTTCATATTATTAATAAATTTTAAAGATTATTTACATCTGTAGCACCATCTTCTAGTGCATTGTGTTTTTTAGAAATTGCTTTATTATACTTTTTCAGTTCTTTCTTAATTTTTGGTGAAAGCAAGATTACACCTATAATATTTGGAACCACCATTGCAAAAATCATTGCATCAGAGAAATCAATAACAGAACCTAAACTAATAGATGCTCCTACAATTACAAACATTAAGAATAAGAATTTATATACTAAATCTGTAATACGCCCTTTACCAAAAAGGAATTTCCAACCTTGCATTCCATAGTATGACCAAGAGATCATAGTAGAAAATGCAAACAGGATTACTGCAATTGTTAATACTATTGAGAAGTGAGGAATTACCGTATCAAAAGCTGTTGCTGTAAGCTCTACACCTTCTGTAATTGGAGTTCCGTACTCCATAAAAGATGATTCGAAATTTGTAATAATAATTACTAATGCAGTCATTGTACAAATTACAACCGTATCAACAAAAGGTTCTAATAATGCAACAATACCTTCACTAGCAGGATACTTAGTACGTACTGCAGAGTGAGCAATAGCAGCAGATCCAACACCAGCTTCGTTAGAGAATGCACCACGGCGTATACCTTGTATCATTACACCTATTAAACCACCAGCTATTCCTAATCCAGAAAATGCACCTTCAAATATTAAACCGAATGCATCATCAATTAACGTGAAGTTAGCTCCTAAAATTATTAAAGCTGCTAATACATAAATACCAGCCATAAACGGAACAATCTTTTCTGTAACAGAAGCAATTCTTTTAATTCCTCCAATAATTACAACCGCAACCAACACAGCCATACCTATACCGAAAAACATACCTGCATTTGCAGATTCTATATCAAATAACTGCACAAATTGAGCAGCTGCTTGGTTAGCTTGAAACATATTACCACCACCAAAAGATCCTCCAATAACGAATATAGCAAAGACAACTGCTAATACCTTACCAAGACCACCAAGGCCTTTTTCCTTTAAACCTTTCTTAAGATAGTACATTGGGCCACCATAAACTGTACCGTCTGGACCAACATCTCTGTATTTTACACCAAGTGTACATTCTGCAAACTTAGATGCCATACCTAAAAGACCAGCCACTATCATCCAAAATGTAGCACCAGGACCACCAATTGATAGTGCTACTGCAACACCTGCAATGTTACCTAGTCCTACTGTTGCAGATAATGCTGCAGTTAATGCCTGGAAGTGAGAAACCTCACCATCTGCGCTTTCATCTCTTATAGTATCTACAATATCACCTTCATCAGACATTGCAATACCATCGGCTCCATAAAGTTCTTCTGCACCGTGCTTTTCAATATCTTCATATTTTCCTCTAACAACTTGAATTGCTTTAGAAAAACCAGTAATATTTATAAACTTAAAATATATTGTAAAAAATAATGCTCCACCTATTAATACTATAAGTACCCAAGGAATTTGAAAGGTTTCAGAAAATGGGATTTCATAAAAAATGCCCTCAACAAACCAACCAGTGTATTCGCTAAAGACAGCGTCTATCTTTTCTGATGTTGTTTGCTCTTGGGCAAACGTAATAATGGGTATTAATAAAGTGAAAATTGAGAGAAGTTGTTTTCTCATATCAAAAGTTATTATTTTTAGTTAAAATTTTGAAGATTGCAATATGACAAAAAAATTGCCTTTATCAAAGTAAAGGCAATAAAATGTTATTCTATTGTTAAATATTAAACTCATTTCTTAAGGTATTTATTTGATTTGGCTTTCCTATAACAATTAATTTTGAACCCTTTGTTATAAGCGTGGACGCTTCTGGGTTCACTACATAATCTCCTGCAGGATTTTTATATCCTATAATTGTACAGCCTGTTAAATTTCTTAAATCTACCTCGCGTATAGTTTTATCTATATTATCCGGACATACATGTTCGTAAAGTATTTCGCGCACGTTTACATTATCTTGACCGGATACGGAAAGGTTATCTAAAAATTCAACTAAATCTGGCATTACTACTAAACTTGCCATATGATCTCCTCCTATTTTATCTGGAAGAATTACATTATCTGCACCTGCAAGTTTTAGTTTTCTAAAAGACGTATCTACACTTGCTCTACTAATTATTTTAAGGTTTTTATTTAATTGCCTTGCAGAAAGCACTGTAAATAAATTATCTGCATCTTCAGGCATTGCACATATTAATGCTGAAGCTTGGTCTATACCTGCACGGATAAGAGTTTCATCTTCGTTGGCATTTCCTATACAAAACATGGTATCATCATCTTCATGTTTAGAAACCAAATCTTCATCCATCTCTACAATTACAAACTCTTTCTTGTAACTCTTTAGTTTTTCTACAGCTTCTCTACCATTTCTTCCAAAACCACAAACAATAACGTGATCTTTTAATTTCTGAATCTTTTTTTCCAAAGTTTTGTGTTTAAATTCCTCGTAGCTTCGTCTTGTAAACATGTATTCTGTAAATACAGATATTACGTAACCTAAAATAACAACGCTAAATAAAATTAAGAAAATTGTGAATACCTTATCGGCATTTGTAAGCGGATTTACTTCTCCAAAACCAACTGTGGTAATGGTAATAACCGTCATATAAAGTGCATCTATCCAATCATAATTAGATATGAAACGATATCCTAAAATGCCGAATCCTAAACTAACTGAAAGTAGTAGGAATGCTACGTAAATTCTAGATTTAAATATTTTAATCATAAATCGAACACAGAAGTTCGTTTAGTATATACTAAGTCTTTAAGCTTTAACCAGAATGCAAGTGTTAAATAAATTGCAAAGCCAACTCCTAAAGTTGCAAAAGATACGTAAATAAAGAATAGGCGAACACTTTTAGCTCGCATACCTAATCTGTCTGCTAATCTTGAAGACACATAAAATCCATGTCTCTCAAAAAAGTGCCTTATTTTATATACCACAGTTAACATATTCCAAAGATAAGATATGTAATAGACACCAAGAAAAAACCACCTTAAATTAACTTCGAGGTGGTTATTGTTATAAAAAAATCAAATTCAATTAGTGAACTGCAATTGGATCTGGATTAAAATCTGGATCTAAAAACACGTTTCCGTCTGTTCTCAAATCTCCTAATAATAATAACCCACAAACATGAGGTGCCGCCATAGATGTACCACTTAACGTAGCATAACCACCTTGCATAGATGTAGAATATACACTTACACCTGGCGCACAATAATCTACAACACTTCCAAAGTTTGAAAAGTAAGCAAATTGATCATTGCTATCCATTGCAGAAACTGTATATACATTTTCTCCAGAAGCTCTTGCTGGAGAGTAAAGGTTTGCTATACTTGTGGAGTTACCTGCTGCAATTGCAACACCAATACCTTTTGCACCTACTCTTGTGGTAGCATTATCTAAAGCACTGTTTATTCCTAAAATTGGAACTGCTGGCCCTAAGCTCATATTAGCAGCATCTCCAGGTTCTCCTACAGCAGCAACATAATCGAGCGCCGCTATAATGCCAGATGTAGCTCCACTACCATCTGCTCCTAACACTTTTAATGCCACTACTTTTGCATTTGGCGCAACTCCAATAACTCCTATTCCATTATCAATTGCTGCAACAGTACCTGCAACATGACTACCGTGACCATTTTGATCATCTGGTGAAGGTTCTCCTGGAACAAAAGATCTACTTCTATCTACATCTACATTTAAATCTGGGTGATCTAAATCTATTCCGCTATCTATAATCCAAGCTGTTTTACCTGTACCATCTACACCACCATTTACTCTAGTAATTCCGTAAGGTGTATTTTGAGCTACAAATGTCATAGCTGTAGTTTCTTCTTTTGCAACACTTAATTTCACCATTACATCTGGCTCTACACTTGCTACTCTGCTGTCTGACTGTAATGATTTTAATTGCTCAGGCGACAATGTTGCTGTAAATCCTGTCATTGCAAAGCCATATACTTGTTTTACAGATGTAGACTTCATGTGCGGAGCTGCAATCATTTCATTTACAAATGCATTTACATTTGCTAATCTACCTTTATAAGAATCATCATTCTTAATAGATCTTGAAGCAGCTTCATTTAAGGTTACAATATATTGCCCAGATATTGCTTGGGATTGTGATTCCTGAAGAACACTAGAATCATTTTTTAAATTTTGTGTTTCTGTAATTTGTTCTTCTGCCTCACAAGACAAAAATAGAGATGACACAGCCATACCTGCAATGGCTATAAAAGTTGTGTTTGGTTTAAAAATTTTCATATTAAAAGGGTTTTGGTTTGTACAGGCTAAAACTATGCATACATATTAAAATGAAAACTTAAAAAATTATTAATATTTGTTAATTATAGTTAAATATTAGTAATTATTCATATTTATTCTTAAAAATCATATTTATTCTTATTTTTTGATAATTTTCAACCCTATTTCACAATTTAGACATTTTAGCTTATCACAATAATTTCTCTTCATATGTATTAAGCCTTGTGAATAAAGAGCATTAGCGTTTAGTGACGGATAAATAGCTGTATAACCTTTAGTAATATTATTTAATTCTAGAGGTAATAACCTCATCCAATTGATAATAGTTGTGTTTTCTAGACCATTTTTCTTGTTGTAGAAAAACGTTAAAGGTATGATGGTGTTAATAATCAACAACCTCACAAAAGCTTTACTAAGTTGTTTCTTTTTTTGTTTATGAGACGATGTGAATGAATAATGGGTTTGCCAAAATTCACTCACCTCAATCTTAAATACAGTTTCTATTTCCTGAAGAGTTGTACACTTAATAATTTTTGAAAATAAATTACTGTTCGACGCATAAAGCTCTACAAATTGAGCAAGTCTAATTGTTGGAAAATTGTCAGGACGCAACCTAAAAAACTTTGGTGTTTCTGTACTATGATTTTCGAGCTTAAACTTCTTGACTAAATAATTGTATTCCTTTAAAAGTGAGTTTGCATAAAACACCTCTTCATTGGCTTGCAACAAATTACATTGGCCGAATACCAAAGCTTCTAATTGAAACCTATTATGACGAGTTATTAAAACGACGTTAAAGGGTAAGCTTTGTAATGCATTATAAAAAAATGAACCATTTACATTTAAACCAAAGTTTTTGGCCAACATTAAAAACAATACTTCTTCCCAATTAGATTGTGTCTGTTCGACCAAACGTTCAATTTCATTAGATTTTTCTTCCAAACGTTCTAAATACATGCGCTCTAACCAATGGGATAAAGTAAACTCCTCAATTAACGGAAACTCATCTTCACAAGCAATCCATTTGGTTTTGTTAGATAATAACTTCTGAGCTTTCCTTAATAAAGATTCTGAAACAAGCTCTTTTAATGTTAATGTGGGTATAGGCTGTCCATCTTTTCTGTAAATCTCAACATCATGTTCCCAAACAACATGAAGTATCACATTATCATAAGCAGGATCTTTCTCATGACGGTGCGCATACCAGTCTGATGATTTTAAATGCAACTCTACATTACCTGCCCAAAGTTGATCATCAATCTTTAATTTTGCATTAAAAAAATCTGGGCCGGACTGCGTGGTATTATGAATACCCACAGAACTTATAATAAGTTGCTGGCCTTGTTGTGTAGTTGCATTAAGGAAATCGAACTTTTTAAAGTTCCAGATATGATGTAGAAGTGTTTCTTGCACCTTTAAAGTTACAAAAATCTCTTATTTAAAGTACTGTTTTACAAATGGAAGCATATATTCTACCCAAAGTTTATATTGTGCACCACTAGGATGCAAGCCATCTGAAGCAATTAAAGATTCATTGGAATATGCTTGCTTTGAAATTGTATTAATATCATAAACTGGAATCTTATAAGTGCTAGCTACTTTTTTAAAAACAGTATTAAATTCGTCTATTTCAACTGCTACTTGTTCTGCTTTATGGTGTAACATTGGTGCAGAACCATAATCCGGAATATTTAAAGCAAACACACCTTTAGCACCTTTTTTTGAATGTTTTATTGCTTTTTCAAAAACCACTTTTAAGTCTTCCTCATAAGTAGTTATAGATTTTTTTTGATATTGATTATTTACGCCTATTAAAACTGAAACCACATCATAGGTTTCAGTTTCATCTAATCTATAATTAATAGCGCTTATAAGGTCGTCTGTACGCCAACCTGTTTTAGCTATAATTTTTATATCCCTAACTTTTAATCCATCACGATTTAAAGCTTCTTTTAGTTGATTGGGCCAACGATTATCTTCTGAAACATTTTGACCAATAGTATACGAGTCTCCTAATGCCAAAAAAGAAACACCTTTTTTAGTATCTGGAACAGGAACACTTTTACATTGAAAAAATATACAAACTAAAACAACTAAAAGTACTTGAAAGGTATATTGAATTTTCATTCTTCAGAGATTTCCTTAGGGTGTTCTTTCTCATTTAAAGATTCTTCCAACAACTCCTCACCTAAGATTTTTTTCCATTTAAACAATTTTCGTTTCAACAACAAAAACCTTGATATTCCTATTGTTAAAAATATCACACAAGAAACTAAAGCCAAATAACCAACCGAATGTAGCGTACTAAAATCTTTTAGTTGCAAAACCGCAATGCCGCCAATTAGCAAGTATAAAGAAGATCTTATATATGCCAAGAGCGTACGCTCGTTTGCTAAACGCGTACGCTCCAGTGCTAAAATTTCTCTAGTATTTGCGGGTACAGGACTTGTTCTAAAAGGGTTTTTCAGTTTCATTTAGCATTATAAATAAAACAGAAAGATAATGAATTACTCAATATAACCCATCTTTCTCATCCAATCGTCATTATACATTTTACCAACATAACGGCTACCGTGATCGTGAAATAATACCACAACAACATCATCTTTTGAAAAGTGTTCTTTAAGCTGAAGTAATCCTTTAATAGCTGCTCCAGCAGAGTTCCCTAAGAACATACCTTCTTCTTTAGATAAGCGTTGTGTATAAACCGCAGCATCTTTATCTGTTACTTTGGTAAAACCATCTATGATATCAAAATTTACATTTTTCGGCAAAATATCTTCACCAATACCTTCTGTAACGTAAGGATAAATTTCTTTCTCATCAAACTCTCCTGTTTCATGATACTTTTTAAAGACACTACCGTAAGTATCAACTCCCCATATTTTTACATTCGGGTTTTGTTCTTTTAAATATTTCCCAACACCAGAAATAGTACCACCAGTACCTACTCCTACAACAAAGTGAGTTACCTTGCCATCTGTTTGCTCCCATATTTCTGGGCCAGTACTTTCATAGTGTGCTTTTGTATTGCTTAAATTATCATATTGATTAACATACCAAGAGTTTGGGATTTCTTTAGCTAATCTTGCTGAAGTAGAGTAATAAGACCTTGGATCATCTGGAGCAACATCTGTAGGGCAAACGTGTACTTCACTTCCTACAGCTCTTAAGATATCCATCTTTTCTTTACTCTGTTTGTCACTCAATACACAAATCATTTTATAGCCCTTAACAATAGCTGCTAATGCTAATCCCATTCCTGTATTACCACTTGTGCCTTCTATTATTGTTCCGCCTGGTTTTAAGCGGCCATCTGCTTCTGCGTCTTCAATCATTTGTACCGCCATACGATCTTTAACCGAGTTACCTGGATTAAATGTTTCATATTTAGCAAGTACTAGACAAGGTAGCTCTGCAGTAAGTTTGTTAAGTTTTACCATTGGTGTATTTCCAATAGTACCCAATATATTTTCAGCGTATTGCATATCTTTTATTTTGAAGGTGCAAAATTAGTAAATGAAATTAGCAAAAAGGTTAATTCTGAGTAAAGAATCCCTAATCGAATTTTATTGCTTTTATAGGATTTATTTTTGAAATAACATAAGATGGTATGAGCAACATAAGCAAACACAAGGTTAGTGTTCCTAAGTTTACAAATAGAATATACCAACCAATATAAACTGGTGCTTCTGTCACATAATAGGTTTCTGGATTAAGCGGAAGTACCTTTAAGTATTTCTGTATAAACAATAATCCTAGACCGATTAGGTTACCCCAAAATAATCCTACAACAATTAGGTAACCTGCATTATAAAGGAAAATCTTTCTAATACTATTGTCATTACTACCAAGTGCTTTTAAGATTCCTATCATTTGTGTACGCTCTAATATTAAAACTAAGAGCGCTGTAATCATATTAATACCTGCAATAAGGATCATTATTCCTATAATAAGAGCAATATTAAAATCGAACAGTCCAAGCCATTCAAAAATTGAGTAATACTGTTGCTTTATGGTTTTAGAATCTAAGGTAGAATCTATGTGTTCATATACCTCAACCCCTTTTTCTTCAAGTTCACTAAAGTCATCTATAAAAACCTCAAAGTGTCCAACATCATTATCATTCCATTTATTTAAACGTCTTATATGCCTTATATCTCCTATGACATAGGTTTCATCAAATTCCTGAAAACCTGAATTATATATCCCAACAACTTTAAACGCTCTCAACAAAGGCCTCTCTAATGTGTTATCTCTTAAAAAGTAGGTAACTGCTTTATCACCTAATTTTATATTTAGTCGATTAGACGTATATTCAGAAATAAGAACTTCATCATTTAAAGACTCCTTGTAATTTGGCAATCTGCCTTGCACTACGTAATCTTTAAACACGTCCCAATTATAATCTGTATCTAAACCTTTTATTACAACACCTTCAAAATCATCTTCAGTTCTAATCACACCAGCTTTAAATGCTACACCTTGTACGTGGGTAATACCATTTACACTCTTAAATTCTGGGTAAAAGTCTTGATTTTTAGATATAGGTTTCAAACTAACCTTGGTGTTGTTATTATCGAAATTTGAAATGGTTATATGCCCATTAAACGCAGATATCTTATCTCGTATCTTATTCTGCAATCCTAAACCTGTTGCAAATGCAATAAGCATCATAATAACACCCACAGCAATTGCCACGATAGCAATTTTAATTATCGGTGCCGAAATGCTACTTTTATACGATTTTGAGCCAATAAGCCGTTTGGCAATAAAGCGTTCGAGATTCAAATGATTAATTTATGATGAATATGTGGTTCAAAAATACAGCTTTTGTAATGGTTTTTACTTTCCTATCCTGCGGAAATGGAAAAACTCAAGTAAATAATACGTCCAAAGCTTCAGAAAACGAAAAAATTAAGACAACCCAATCTACTACAACCCGATCACCACAACGCGGACTTTCGGTAACTGTTGGCGCCAATCAATTTGAGGAATATCTTCCGCTTTTAAAAGACAAGAAAGTGGCAATTGTTGGTAACCAAACCTCAATTGTTTTTAAAAATAGCGGATATGTTCACCTTGTAGATACACTTCTTTCTAAAGGAGTTACTATTACGAAAGTATTTGCACCAGAACACGGTTTTAGAGGACAAGCAGATGCTGGAGAAAAAGTAAACGACTCTAAAGACACTAAAACAGGACTACCCATAATTTCATTATATGGTAATAATAAAAAACCTAGTGTTGAGCAGTTAAATAATGTAGATGTTATTGTGTTTGACATACAAGATGTTGGCGCACGTTTTTACACTTACATTTCAACATTACATTATATTATGGAAGCTTGTGCAGAACAAGGTAAACAGCTTATAGTTTTAGACAGGCCAAATCCTAATGGGCATTATGCAGATGGCCCATTATTAGACCAAAAACATTCTAGCTTTGTAGGTATGCATCCTGTGCCAGTTGTACACGGTATGACAATAGGTGAATATGCACAGATGATTAGTGGTGAAGGCTGGTTAGACACTCCTAAAAAGACCGACCTTACCGTAATACCTGTTAAAAATTACAACAAGTCAATGCCTTATAACTTACCTATTAAGCCATCACCTAACTTACCTAACTCCACTGCTGTAAATTTATATCCTACATTGTGTTTTTTTGAAGGCACTAATGTTAATGCAGGTCGCGGTACCAATAAGCAATTTCAGGTGTTTGGCTCACCGTATTTAAATCCTGAGATTTATAATTTTAAATACACTCCCAAAGCAAATGAAGGGTCAAAATACCCTAAGCATTTGGGAGAGTTATGTTATGGGTTTGATTTAAGCGAAAACAACAAACGTTTCACAGAGCTTCATTTAGAAATTTTAATTTCTGCCTATAACAACACAGCAAACAAAGCTGAATTCTTCAATTCATTTTTCACAAAATTAGCAGGAACTACAATCTTACAAGAACAAATTGAAAGCGGATTAACTGCTGAAGAAATTTCTGAAACTTGGCAAGAAGGTTTAAAAATTTACAACCAAGTAAGAACAGCTTATGAACTTTATAAAAGATAGTCGCCATAACCTTTAAACATACATATACTTTAGACGATTTGGAGATTTTGGTTTCAACTATGAACCGAAATAACTTCGACTTTCTTAAAGCGATGTTTGTGAATATCCCAATTGAGAATTATCACATCCTTATAATTAATCAAACTACTGGAAACAATAAACTTGAAAGTGATTTTGAGAATGTTCGAGTAATAAATACTACAGAACTTGGTTTGTCTAAAAGCAGAAACATGGCATTAAAACAAGCTCGAAAAAAAATTGTTCTCATTGCCGATGATGATGTTGTCTATTTAAAAGATTTTGGACAACACGTAATACAAAGTTTCAACAGACAAACAGATGCCGATTTTATTTCATTTAAAACCATAGTAAATGAAAATGGAAAACCTTTTAGAAATTATGTAAAAGTACCAAGAGCTTTAAAAAAGAAAGAATTAAGAAGAATCTTATCTATTGAAATGTGCTTTAAAAAAGGGTCTATAAAACAAGCCCGATTTAATGAGTGGTTTGGTTTAGGTGCTAAGTTTCCAAATATGAGTAATCAATTTTTCTTGAAGGATTTATGGCAACAAGGCCTTAAGTTTTATGAAGACCCTACACCAATAGTTTTACACGAACCAATATCCTCAAGTGACGAAGTTTCTACAGACAGAATTCTATATACTCGTGGCGCAGTTTTTTATAAAAAATACGGTAGCTTTGCTTATCTGTATGTAGCAAAATATGGTTTTTTTATGCTTAGAAAAGGTTATGTATCTATCTCTAAGCTTCCAAAAAAGCTATGGAAAATGCAAGAAGGCATTAGTGATTATAAACAACTTTTAAAACAAGGACTTGACAGAAGATAAGACCACCGTAAAAGACGTAACGTTTTTAGATATTCCAAAAATTATAGACCCAAGAGGCAACTTAGCAGTTATAGAACAACAAACTATTCCGTTTTCTCATAAACGTGTTTACTATTTATTTGATGTTCCAGAAGGTGCTAAACGTGGCGGTCATTCCCATATAGAGCAATCTGAAGTTTTAATTGCTTTAAATGGCAGTTTTACCGTAATTGTAGATGATGGTGAAGACAAAAAACGTGTTACTTTAGATAACCCATTAAAAGGATTACTAATACCTAATGGTATTTGGAGAGAACTTGAAGACTTCACAAAAGGAAGTGTATGCTTAGTACTCGCAAGTGATATTTTTGAGGAGGCAGATTATATTAGAGAATACACCGACTTTAAATCATCTAAAAGTTGATATATAAAAACCTTTTTCTAATAAAAACTGATGTATTTCTTTTAATGTAACCACTAAACCTACAGGTAGTTTTAAAAGTAATTTCTGTTTTTTATTCAGGTTTTCTAACTCAATTTGATTTTTCCAAAACTTATAATTTTTTGAATCTTTAGCTAATCGATATGCCAATGCAATTGCATATCTGTTATTATCTAAATACACCTTTAAATCTTTAGACTTACGTTCTGCTTCATTAAATTGATTAAAGTCCGGAAAGACTTTATCATCTATTTTCAGGTTACTTACTCTGCCCTTAATATTAATTAAATGTGTAACAGTGACAATATTATACAATGCTACTTTGCCTTGTAATGCTAAGGTTGTCCAAAGTTCTATGTCTTCTCCATGAGTAACACCTTCAGTAAAACCTCCAACTTCAATAAACTTCGCTTTATTAACTGCTACAGCGCCCATACCTGCAATTGTAAATGGCAATGAATTTTTAAAATATCCACTAACCACACCTTTATAACCATCTGCTATTGTTCCAAACTGAGCTCTAATTTTACTTTTTTCAGATTTTTGTTTTATATAACCCATACAATAAAGAGCACAGGAAGGCATATCAACTATAAGATTATGCAAGGCATTTAAATGATTTGGCTTCCAGATATCATCTGCATCTAAAAAAGCGATGTAATTAGAAGTTGCTTTTGTTACGCCGTAATTACGAGCAGTTGACACACCTTTATTGTCTTTTGAGTAAATTACAATTCTATCATCTGTAAAAGATTCAGCAATTTTCAAACTGTTATCTGTAGAACCATCATTTACGATGATTACTTCAAAATCATCAAAAGACTGCAATAACACAGAATTCAACGTACGCTCAACATATTCTGCTTTATTGAATAACGGTATGATTACTGAAAAAAATGGCATTAGTTATAAAGTTTACTATAGTGATACAACTTAAATAAATCAAAACATCTAATTGAAGGTGATGCACTATTTAGGTTCGCCATGATATATTTTGAGAATAGGCTATATAAGTTTTGAAATATGGCTGTCATGTAAAATTGATTAAGCGACAAATATGCTTTATGTAGCGGTCGTTCTTTGGCAGCCAAATTACCTGCTTCTACTTGTTGCTTTAGTGTTGTTAAAGCTTCAATTTGTTTAGGTAAATACCTATGTATAGGTTCTAGCCCTAAATGATATACGGGATTATGTATATGTTTTACATTTTTACCACTTTGCTTTATCGCTTCTAAAAAAATAATATCTGTCCCATAATTAGATGTCGCATTAGTACTTGTTATTTGTATAAACGATGACTTCTGTACACACATATTTGCTGAAACAATAGTGCTATAAGGGTTATTTTGCCTCACTGCTACATCGCGCTGTTCTCGAGTCTTACCATATAACCAATGCAATCTAAACTCTTTTGCAGGAGAAACATCATCCTTATAAGACACACCTCCAAAAACAAAAGGATGACTCAATTCTGTCTCAAGAAAATATTGCTTTAAAAAATTAGACGCGCACGGTAAAACATCTGCATCTAAAAACAGCAACCAATCAAATTTGGCTGCATTTGCTAATGCTAATCTAGACTTTAATCTTCCTTTGTTTTTAGCATGCCTTATTATGGTCACTAAAGGACGTTTCTCTAAAATTTCAAGTTCTAATGTAATATTGGAATTGGTTGATCCGTCATCTAAAATAATGATTTCTAGAGGCTCCTTAATCGCCTTTGCTTGCACGTCAAGGCTATTAACCAAGGTGCTGCAACTATCATTATATGTAGGGATGAGAATAGAAAGCAATAATAAAATATTTATCTTGCAAAGATATTCAATTAATCATAGTGGCTCTAAAATATAAATCAAGTTACAAAACGCTATATCTACTTCTTAGCATTTCTGTCATTTGGTATGTCTTGGTATTTACAAGTATAAATTTGTGGAGCCAGAATTCAATTTATGTAGACTGCTCTACTTACCTAAAAGCTGCACAGTTATTAATTTATGATTTTCAGCCTCACCAATGGCGGCCATTAGGTATGGCGATTTATGCGACTATACCAGGTGCATTAGGGCAAGATTATCAAAGTGTTTTTACCTATGTAAAACCAATAAACCTTTTACTTTGGTTAGGCTGCATAACCTTCCTATACCTCATTATCTTAAAGCTAAGCAATAGGAAATTCGCTTTTTATGGTGCGCTTTTATTTATGTCCTGTATAGGTTTAACAGTATTAAATAATTTATTGCTTTCTGAAATTCCTTGGTTATTCTGCATTCTCATAGGTATTTATGGCCTAACAAAACATAAGATTGATAACAGTATTTTATGGCTGAGTGTTGGGATAGCTTTTATAATTATATCTATTGAATTTAGACCAATTTCAAAATTCATAATATTTTTATTACTCGTAATTTATGGGTTTACATTTTTAAAATCTTTAGCATCTAAAAGTCGTTTTTTTGTTGCCGCTGCTGCTTTAATCATTTTAGGACAATGTAGCTTAATGAAACAAGAGTATGGTGATTTTACAATTAGCTACATAGATTCGTTTACAGTACACCATTACCTAACAGAGCCTGCCGCTTTTGCTACATCTAATTACACAGACCGCAAAGCTTTCGAAGACGATTGGATGTCTCCTTATTTTAATAAACCATATACAGAGCGTCGTGAATATGCTACTTCTAAATTTATTTCTGAAATTTCAGAAAACCCTTTTGGTGTAATAAACGTGTACTTAAAAAACCAATTACACAATCTCACCACTCCAAGTTTGTATGTGTTAGATGCTAAAAATTTAAAGAACACACCTTACTTTACGTTAAGCAAGACTATACTATTACTGCTTTCAAAATTCCAAAATATTGCATTCTCGTGTTTAGGGATAGTAGGTTTATTATTAACGCTTTTCTTAGCTTTAAAAAAGCAACTACAATTTAAAGAAGATAAATTACTGCTATTTATTTCGTTATCCTTAGGATATACAATAACGGTTATAGGGATTTCTGCAGAACAATATGACAGGCTCAACGTTCCTAACTATGCCTTAATTATTATTTTGAGTGTTTTATTATATCCAAAACTTAAGTCTTTAAGTAAGGCTAAGTAGTTTGTTTTTTCTGAACAACCTCAAATACCTTTTGTCCATCACACTTTAAAGTTTTTGAAGGGTATTTAAGGAGTAAAGCATAATCATGTGTTGCCATTAAAATAGTGTTGCCATTTTTATTTATGTCTTGCAACACTTCCATAACCTCAACACTCGTTTGCGGGTCAAGGTTACCTGTTGGCTCATCTGCCAAAATAAGTTCTGGATCATTAAGCAAAGCTCTTGCTATTGCAACTCTCTGTTGCTCGCCACCAGATAATTGGTAAGGAAACTTAAAGGCTTTGGTTTTCATGCCAACCTTATCAAGAACTTCGTCTATCTTACTATCCATCCCTTTTTTGTCTTTCCAGCCAGTTGCTTTAAGAACAAACTCTAAATTACCTCGAATAGTTCTGTCATTCAATAATTTAAAATCTTGAAATACTACACCTAGCTTTCGTCTTAAAAAGGGAATATCTTTCTCTTTTAATGTTCTCAGGTTATAATCTACTATACTACCTTCTCCTTCTTGCAATGGTAAATCGCCGTATAGTGTTTTCATAAAACTACTCTTCCCTGTTCCTGTTTTTCCTATTAAATACACAAAGTCACCTTTGTTTATATGCACATCTACTTCAGAAAGTATAAGGCTTTCACGTTGATAAATTGCTGCATTTTTAAGTTCTAAAACAGTTTCAGACATTGGTGTAGGTTTTGGGTTAAAAGTACAAATTTTAGCTAATGAGGCGTAAAATGTTGCTATAGTTTTTAATATACAGACAACATATTTAAAAAAGCTTCTCTTCTATAACTTCAACTTAAACACCTTAGTATCATCATAAATTTACTGTTGTATAATTAACTACGTTAAAGCTGTATAAGATTTGCATAATTATAACAGAACTTTCACGTTATGATAGTCATGAACTTGTAATTTAGTTCTCCAGAACCTACTAACAATTATTTATAATGAAACTACCCAAAATATTAGTCATCCTAAGTTTCGGATTACTGTTACATACAGCCTCAGCACAACAAACAGCTGTATTTACAAATCAATATGTAGCGTATGAACAAGCACTGTCTTTGTACGATAACAATCAATTTGCTGCAGCACAACAACAATTTGAAAAAGTAAAGCTAACCACAGAAGATGGTACTGTTGAGGCCAATTGCTCCTATTATATTGCTAATTGTGCAGTAAGACTTAACCAGCAAGGTGCAGATGATCTTATGCAGGATTTTGTAGATCGATATCCTACAAGTACAAAACGCAACTCAGCGTTTAGTGATGTTGCCAACTATTACTTTGAGAACGGTCAATATTCTCGTGCAAGAAAATGGTATGACCAAGTAAACCAAAGTAATCTTTCTAACTCAGAAAAAGAAAAATTCAATTTTAATTATGGCTATACATTATTTCAGAACAAACGTTTTGATGATGCTAAAAGCTATATGAATAAAGTAAGAGACTCTAAAGAATATGGTGCGCAGGCAAAATATTATTTAGGATTTATGGCTTATGAAGGTGACGATTATCAGGAAGCAGACGAGCTGTTTGAAGAAGTAAAAGGAAACGATCGTTATGAGAAAAACCTAAGCTACTTTCAAGCTGATATGAATTTCAAGCTTGGTAAGTTTGAAAAAGCTGTAGCCGAAGGTAAAGCACAACTTGCAAAGTCTAATCCTAAAGAAAAGTCGCAACTTAACAAGATTATTGGTGAGAGCTATTTTAATTTAGGTAATTATGCTGAAGCTGTTCCTTACCTAAAGGAGTATAGAGGTACAAGAGGAAAATGGAACAATACAGATTACTACCAACTAGGTTACGCCTATTACAAACAAGGCGAGTTTGATAATGCGATATCTGAATTTAATAAAATTGTAGATGGTAAAAATGCTGTTGCTCAAAACGCATACTACCACTTAGCAGAATCTTATTTAAAGCTTGACCAAAAGCAGCAAGCCTTAAATGCATTTAAAAACGCTTCTGAAATGGAGTTTGATAATGCTATTAAAAAAGACGCCCTTCTTAATTATGCAAAGCTATCCTATGAAATAGGAAACAGTTATGAGAGTACGCCAAAAGTGTTAACACGTTACTTAGAAACGTATCCAGATACTGCAGAAAAAACTGAGCTTCAAAATTTATTGATCGACTCATATATTACTTCTAAAAACTACGCTGAAGCTATGGAACTTTTAGAAAGCAGTAGAGATTTTGATAATAAAGTGGCATATCAAAAAGTTGCTTTTTACAGAGGAATTGAGTTGTATAATGAAGACAACTATACCGAAGCAAAAACATATTTCGAAAAATCTTTAAGCGAACCTAGAGACGCTTCTTTTACAGCAAGAGCTACGTATTGGAACGCAGAAACAGATTATAACTTAAATAATTTTCAAGATGCTCTAATTGGTTATAAAGAGTTTCAAGGTATGAGTGCGGCCTCTCAAACAGAAGCATATAAAAATTTAGATTATAATTTAGGGTACGCTTACTTTAAACAAAAAGATTACGAGCAAGCCATCTCATATTTCAAAAAATACTCTGAAACCTCTTCAGATACTTCAAGAAAAAAAGATGCTTTTTTACGCTTGGGTGATACTTACTTTGTTACTAGTAAATATTGGCCAGCAATGGAAAGCTATAATGATGCTATTGCTCTTGGCGGTAAATCTGCAGATTATGCTGCATTTCAAAAAGCTATTAGTTACGGTTTTGTAAACAAGAACGACCGCAAGATTGAGGACTTAACTTCATTTTTAAATCAGTTTTCAAGGTCTACATATCGTGATGATGCCCTTTATGAGCTAGGTAACACTTATGTAGCTATCGGCAATACACAAGAAGGTATAAAAGCATACAACCGTTTAATTAGAGATGTCCCTAAAAGCTCTTATGTTTCAAAAGCACTTTTAAAACAAGGTCTTATTTATTACAACTCAGATCGTGGTAATGAAGCCTTGGAGAAATTTAAAAAAGTAGCCGCAGATTTTCCAGGAACCGCACAGGCAGACCAAGCTGTTAAAACTGCTCGATTAATATATGTAGATTTAGGACGAACTTCTGAATATGCCAACTGGGTTAAAACTTTAGATTTTGTAAATGTTACAGATGCAGATCTTGACAACACAACTTATGAGGCTGCAGAACAACAATACAGGCAGGAAAATGCAAATGCAGCACTAAGAGGTTTTGAAAATTACCTAGAAGAGTTTCCTAATGGTTTACATGCGTTACAAAGTCATTTCTATCTAGCTCAACTTCAATTTAAAGACAATAAAAAAGAAGAAAGTATCTCTCATTATAAATTTGTATTAACCAAAGAACGTAATGAGTTTACAGAACAATCTTTAGCTCAATTGTCTCAAATTTATTTAGAGAAATCAAATTATAAAGACGCAATACCAGTACTTAAACGATTAGAGACCGAAGCAGATTTTCCGCAGAACATTGTCTTTGCCCAATCTAACTTAATGAAAAGCTATTACCAGCAAGACAACTATGAGCAAGCTGTTTCCTATGCAGAAAATGTATTGGCAAACTCAAGTATAGATACTAAGGTTAAAAATGATGCGCATATCATTATAGCAAGATCTGCAATGAAAACTGGAGATGAAGCTAAAGCAAAAACGGCTTATGCTACGGTGCAAAAAACGGCTACAGGAAAGTTAGCTGCAGAAGCTTTATACTATGATGCTTATTTTAAGAATAAAGCAGGTAATTACAAAGCCTCAAATGAAAGTGTACAAACCTTAGCTAAAGAGTACTCAGGATATAAAGAATATAGTGTAAAGAGTTTATTAGTTATGGCTAAGAACTTTTATGCTTTAGAAGATGCATACCAAGCTACTTATATTTTAGAAAATATCATTAACAACTTTACAGACTACCCTACAGTTGTAGATGAAGCTAAAGCAGAGCTAATTAAAATTAAAACAGAAGAAGCTAAAACAAATGCAGATGTTAACACTAACGGCAACTAAGTTCTTTAAGATGTTAAACACTCAAATTAACCTACACCTAACAAAAAATCTAAGTCTGGATATGTCCAAATTAAATATAAAATACCTAATCTTAACCATAGCTATATTGGCAAGTTCTGGCCTTATAGCTCAAGAAGATGACAAAGAAACTATTGGTTCTGAAACTGTAGTTGTTGTAAAGCCCTACACACCATCTGTTAGTGATGCGTTTAAAGTAAAGCAAACGCCACAGCTTTTAGACTCTATTACTTTGCAAAAGAAAAGTATTACTTATAAAATCTTTTCTATACCAGTAGCTTCTACATTTACACCTACAAAAGGAACTGCAGCTAGAGTAGAGAAAGCAAGACCAATTCAGGCTTTTGACAGTTATGCAACTTTAGGTGTAGGAAACTACACATCTGCTTTTGCAGAATTTTACACCAATTTTGAGATTAATCGCGGCGAGAACTTCGGTATTAATTTTAAACATAACTCGGCTCAAGGAGGCATAGATGATGTTTTGTTAGATGATAATTATTACGACACTAATCTTGGTTTAGATTACTCTTTTAGAGATAGAGATTTAAGCTATACAATTGGTTTAGATGCGTTGCATAAGCAATATAACTGGTACGGTTTTTCTAATAACATTATAGTCACTAATGACAACCTTAATCGTACAGATGTTGTCCAAAATTACTTTGGAGCAGGTTTAAGAGCAAACTTAAGTTTAAATGACAGCTTCTTAGATCAAACAAGATTTGGCTTGTCTGTATTTGGAGATAGTTATGGCTCTTCTGAAATTAATGCCACTTTAAAACCAGAAATGGAATTTGAGATTGCAGGCGAAAAGATTCAAACTAACGTAAGTGTAGATTACTTAAATACTAGTTTTGACCAAAATTACGAAGGCACTACAGACCTAGCCTCTAGCTACCTTAACCTTGGTTTAAGCCCAAGCATCTTAATATTAAGGGATGACTTAGAATTAAATTTAGGAGCTTCTGTATTTTATAGCCTAGATTCAGAAAGTAGTGAATCTAACATATTTGTATATCCTAATATAAATGCAAGCTACAGACTAGCTGGCGAGTATTTTATTGCTTATGCTGGCTTAAATGGAGAGCTTAAACAAAACAGCTATAAAGCATTTGTAGATAACAATCCATTTGTATCTCCTACTCTTGCAATTACGCCTACAGACCAACAATATGTTGGATCCTTAGGAGCAAAAGGTAAATTAAGTGATGTTATTAGTTATAATATTAAAGGAAGTTACGCTAATGTAGAAGCACAGCCTTTATTTAAATCTAACACTAATACCTTTCCTTTAGGAGGTTTGTTAGAAGACTATGAATATGGTAACAGCTTTGGTGTTGTGTATGACAATATTAAAACAGTCTCCTTTTTTGGAGAACTAAACTTTGATATTACAAAGGTGCTACGATTAGGGCTTAATGCTGAATATTTTAGCTACAATACCGACACCCAAGAAGAAGCTTGGAACTTGCCAGAACTTAAAGCATCTTTATTAGCAGACTATAAAATAACTGATAAATTTACTGCAGGCGCTAATCTTTTCTTTGTTGGAGAACGCCAAGCTCAAGCATCAGATTTTGATATGAGTGGTAACCTTACCACAGAGAACATTACATTAGATTCTTATATTGATGCTAATGTGCAATTAAACTATCTTATAAATGATCAATTATCATTCTTTGTGAAAGGAAACAATCTTTTTGCTGATAGTTACGAGAAGTGGTTAAATTTTCCTGTTTACGGTATACAAGGAATGGCTGGTGCCACCTACAAGTTTGATTGGTAATCAATCAATATAACATACATTAAAAATCTAGTTCTTCACAGAACTAGATTTTTTTTAGTAATAACACATAGGCATAAAAAAACGCTTCAGAAAAATCTGAAGCGTTTTGTGTATTTAGGCATTACTTAGATTATACAATCTTGTAACGTTTTCTATCAACTTCTTTTAAGTAGATTTTACGTAATCTTAAGTGGTTTGGCGTTACTTCAACATACTCATCTTTCTGAATATATTCTAAAGCCTCTTCTAAAGAAAACTTAATTGCTGGTGTAATCTTCGCTTTATCATCTGCTCCAGAAGAACGTACGTTAGACAGTTTCTTAGTCTTAGTTACGTTAACAACCATATCATCACCACGAGAGTTTTCGCCAATTACTTGACCTTCGTAAATATCCTCACCTGGATCTACAAAGAAACGACCTCTATCCTGTAACTTATCGATAGAATAAGGAATAGCAGAACCATTTTCCATAGATACTAAAGAACCGTTTTGACGTTGTGGAATATCACCTTTAAGTGGTGCATATTCCTTAAAACGGTGTGCCATAATTGCCTCACCAGCTGTTGCAGTAAGTAATTGGTTACGTAATCCTATAATACCTCTAGAAGGAATAATAAACTCACAAACCATACGGTCGCCTTTAGCTTCCATACTTGTCATCTCTCCTTTACGAAGCGATACAAACTCCACTGCTCTACCAGAAACTTCTTCTGGAAGATCAATAGTTAATTCTTCAAAAGGCTCACATTTAACACCATCAATTTCCTTAATGATTACTTGTGGCTGCCCAATTTGTAATTCATAACCTTCACGACGCATTGTTTCAATTAATACAGATAAGTGAAGTACACCACGACCAAATACCATAAACTTGTCTGCACTGTCTGTTTCTTCAACACGTAGTGCTAAGTTTTTCTCAAGTTCTTTAGTTAAACGGTCTTTTACGTGGCGAGATGTTACAAACTTTCCGTCTTTACCAAAGAAAGGCGAATCGTTAATTGTAAATAACATACTCATTGTTGGCTCATCTATAGCAATAGTTTTTAACCCTTCTGGATTTTCAAAATCTGCTACAGTATCTCCAATATCAAAGCTTTCTAATCCTACGATTGCGCAGATATCTCCAGCTTTTACTTCTTCTACTTTTTTACGGCCAAGGCCTTCAAAAGTATGTAGTTCTTTAATTCTAGCTTTTTGTATGCTACCATCTCTTTTTACAAGAGAGATTTGCATATTTTCTTTAAGATGTCCTCTTTGTAAACGACCTATTGCTATACGACCTGTGTAAGAAGAGAAATCTAAAGATGTAATTAACATCTGTGTTGTTCCTTCTTCAATTTTTGGCGCGGGAATATGATCATAAACCATTTCTAATAATGGCTCGATATTCTCTGTTGGTTTTTGGTAATCATCACTCATCCAACCTTGTTTGGCAGAACCGTAAACAGTTGGGAAGTCTAATTGCCACTCTTCTGCACCAAGCTCAAACATTAAGTCGAATACTTTTTCGTGCACCAAGTCTGGAGTACAGTTTTCTTTATCTACCTTATTTATAACTACACAAGGCTTAAGGCCTAAGTCTATAGCTTTTTGTAGTACAAAACGAGTTTGAGGCATTGGGCCTTCAAAAGCATCTACTAACAATAAAACGCCATCTGCCATGTTAAGTACACGCTCTACTTCTCCACCAAAATCGGCGTGACCAGGTGTATCAATAATATTAATCTTAATGTCTTTGTAGTTTACAGAAACGTTTTTAGATGTAATTGTAATACCACGTTCGCGTTCAAGATCGTTGTTGTCCAATATAAGATCACCAGTGTTTTCATTTTCTCTGAATAACTGACAGTGATACATAATTTTATCAACCAAGGTTGTTTTACCGTGGTCAACGTGAGCAATAATTGCTATATTTTTGATTTCCATAGGTCTTGCCTTATTTTAAGCGTGCAAATGTACTACTATTTTTTCAGTGTTTAATACTAAAATTCAGAATTAAAAAAGAGCCTGAATATACGTACCTTTGCAGCAAACAAAGAACCTATGAAACTTGATTTAATTCCAAGACTAAAGCATACAGATTCTAACAACTTCTTTTTACTTGCTGGACCGTGCGCTATTGAGAGTGAAGATATGGCTTTGCGCATTGCAGAACGCGTGGTAGAGATTACCAATACATTGAAAATTCCTTATATTTTTAAAGGAAGTTTTAAAAAGGCAAACAGAAGTCGCATAGATAGTTTTACTGGTATTGGTGATGAGAAAGCACTTAAAATCTTAAAAAAAGTTTCTGACACTTTTGACGTTCCTACGGTTACAGATATTCACGAAAATAGCGATGCTGCTCTAGCTGCAGAGTATGTAGATATTTTACAAATCCCTGCTTTTTTAGTAAGACAAACCGACCTTGTTGTGGCTGCTGCCAAAACTGGCAAGGTTGTAAACCTTAAGAAAGGACAATTTATGTCTCCAGAAAGTATGCAACATGCTGTTAAGAAAGTAACAGATAGTGGTAATAACCAAGTTATGGTTACAGATAGAGGTACTATGTTTGGCTACCAAGATATGGTGGTAGACTTTAGAGGCATACCTACAATGAAACAATACGCTCCGACTGTTTTAGATGTTACGCATTCTTTACAGCAACCAAACCAAACTAGTGGTGTTACTGGCGGAAGACCAGATATGATTAATACTATTGCAAGAGCTGGTATTGCTGCTGGTGTAGATGGATTATTTATTGAAACTCATTTTGATCCTGCTAATGCTAAAAGTGATGGAGCCAATATGCTAGATTTACAATACTTAGAAAGCCTACTTACTAACCTTACTAAATTAAGGCAAGTGGTTAATACATTTTAGCGTTGTTTTAAATTCTGAAATGCTTCTGTAAGAATTGCCTTTACAATAGCATGATCTATATCTTCTAAAGTGTGAAATCTTAAAGATCTAAGCATTTTTCTGTTTTCTCCATCAACAAGATATTGTGAATGTTGTTTTATATGAATACCATAAGGAATGCCTAAATCGATATAAGTTTTTCTGAAATTTAGAAAGCAGAACATTTGTTTGTAGGCACCATAAAATGGCAAACTCCATTTGTAGGACTCTTCTACATCTTCTGAAATTGATAAAATTATAAACCTCAACTCTAGCAAAATAGATTGCCAAGGTTGAGGTTTTTTTAATATGTAATCTTCAGCTGGATTCAATAGTTTTAATCTTTAACAAATTTTAAAGTCTGACTTTGGTTGTTAATAGTAATTGTTGCAAAGTAAATTCCATTAGATAGCTGAGAAACATCTACCCTATTTGAATTAAGCCTAACATTATTTACTTGTTTTCCTTGAACATCAACAATTTGTAGGGACGTATTCTTTGTATCATTTTGTAAACCTTCTACATACAAATATTGGTGTGTAGGATTTGGGTATAAATTTAACTGCAGTGCGCTATTGTCTTTAATTGATAATGTTTGACCTTCTTGAACAAACAAGGTTTCATTTATTGTCGGGTTTAAAATAGTATCTACAATACCAGATGGCCAATAAATAGTTACACTTTCTATTTCTGTATCTGTACCTATTCCAAAATGTGCATTAAGAGAGCTCATATACCTAAAACCATCTCCACTACGTATATCTCGCATTTGAGATCCCATTGCGCTTTGTATTTCAATTCTTGCTCCTATACCATTCCAGTTACTTTGCACACCTTCTGTCGTAATTTTTAGCCAGTTGTTATCATTACCATCATTCATATAAATATTACCAGAGAGTATATCCAAAAATCCATCATTATTAAGGTCTCCAATAGGACCAGCTCCAAAGTTTACTATCTGTTGAGTAAAGGTCATATCTCCGTTATTAAAAAAGAAATTTCCAGAACCTGAGTAAATGTCTAAATACCCATTGTTGTCAAAGTCATGAGTTACATACTCTATATCTGTATCTTCAAAATTCTCTAAACCTGTACCTGTAATAACATCTGTAAAAGTAGACTCGTCGTTACGCATAAATTTATGACCTCCATTAGTAAATGAACTGGCGCCAATAAACGCATCCATATCACCATCATTATCAAAATCTCCCCAAGCAGAAGACCAAGTTTGCACTGGGTCTGCCAAATTCATAGCCGTACTTACTTCTGTAAAATTACCACTACCATCATTCTCATGTAATTGATTAATGTTGGCACCAGAGTTACCACCACGACATTTTGCTATAAACAAATCCATATCGCGATCATTATCGTAATCTATCCAAATGGAGCCGTAGTTGCCGCCATTTACAGTATCTCCTAATCCACCTTGATTAAAGGTTAGGTTCCCATTACCATCATTTATATAATACACATTAGGTTCAACATCATGACATACAAAGGCATCTAAATGACCGTCATTATTAATATCTACAAAATTAGAGCGTTGTGAAAACACATATTCTGATCCTGAAATTTGTGAGAAACCAGTACCAGTATCATTTGCTATCATAAATGTGACACCACTTGCACCTCCATATAATAAATCGTTGTAGCCATTACCATCTATATCTCCAGCAGACAAGCTCCACGACGGAGAATTTTCTGCAGATGTAGTTTCGATGTTTGCTGTTGTGAAGTCACCTGAAGTTTGCTGATATCTGATATTAACATTGGTAGTGCTAATTGAAACGATGTCATCTAAATAATCGCCATTCATATCGACCAATGCTCTTTGAGTTCCATCTGTTTCAGAACCAGTAGAGGTAAATGTGATGATTGTCTCTGGTTCTGCAATAACTGCACCTTCAATAATTTGAAAATCAAACCCTGAAGAATTCCATTTATTATCAAAAGCAATATAATACGTTGTACCTGCTTCAACATTAAATTGTGCTATAGATAAAAATCCAGTTCCTGCATCATCATCTCCAGAGCGACACACTAAATCTCCACAAGTTCCAGTATATACATGAAACCTTGTATCTGCCTGAGGATCTTGATTTTGGTTTTGGGATAGGTCTGTGGTAATTGTAAGCCCTAAATTTTCTTGTGCGGTATATGTATACCATTCGCCTGCAGTTGCACCACCACCATTAGCTGCACAAATTGGCGATGGCACTTCTGTTCCATCTATTGCATCAACTGTATATATACCTTCGGTTATTGCTATTGCACTCGCGCAATCGTCTTGGGAAAACCCCAAGCTTGAGATGAGGCAACATAAGAAGCTTAAAGTAATTTTTCTCATAAGTTAAGTATTTAAGTTTAGTTTAGTTTCCTTAGTTGCAGGATGGCTCTAGGCTGTTTATCCATTCCTGTATTAACGCGGCACCTTCTTCGTGATTTACAGTTCTGCCTAAAAGTGGCATTCGTACAGCTTCATCTGTACTGCTTATTCTTTCATACAGTACCGATCTTGCTGCATTTCCCGATGCAATTATATGTGTAAACTGGTCTCCAATATTTTCATCAGGTGTTACACAAATTCCTAAATTTTCGGCTATTGCAGTTTCATTATACGCAAAGCGCATTGGCCTATAATCACAATGGCTACCTTCTGCATGGCAGTGCGCACAATTAATATCTATATATGCTCTTACGCGCTCTGTAATATCTGCAGATGTATCATCCCACTTTACTACAGTTTGTATAGTTGAAGGGTAACTATCTAAATATCCTTGAAATTGAAATTTCTCCAATTGGTTCATTTCACCATCGGTATAGGCAAATATCTTATTAATGTTTTGAGGCTTAAGACCAATAGGAATTGGTTGGTCATTTTTTTTATGACACGTAAAGCATTCGCCTTCAGAAGGTATGCGATAGTTTATTGTTTGAGTTTCATTACCATCGTTAACCCAAGTTATATCTGTAAAACTGCCATCCATATCTAGTACGGCATTGGTTTGATCTTCATTCCAAATGTATTCTGCAAACTCCCAAGTATTGTTGAGTTTATACATAACACGAGTCTCAATAATTTTTGTAGTGTTTGATGGCTGTACGTTTATGTAATAAAAATTCTTAATAAGCACTGTGCCATTTGGAAAGTCTAGAAGAGACGCATCTGAAGTATATGAAGCTGAAACGCCAGATGGCATCCAGATAAATCGTTTTTTCTTAGCATAATCTGAAAACAGTGGTGACTGTAAGTCGTAAGGCAGAACATCGTCCTGAGGAATTAAATTTGAAATGTCTCCTTGAAAGAAATTATAGTCAGATAGATTTTGATAAGGAACTTCTGCTGGATTAAAAACCACCAATGTCTCATTCTCTCCACCAGTATTACCATCATCTACTGGATCATCATCTGTAGGATTTACAGTAGTAGGTGGTTCTTCATAACCATCATCTTCTGAACAAGCAGTTATTACTAGTATAACACATAGAAAAATACATCTTAAAATAGCAAAGGGTAATTGTCTTAACATATAAATACTGTCTTTTACCGATAAAAATAGGTAAAAAAGTATAATGTTAAGTTAAATGCAATTTTTTAACGCGTTGAATGTCTTAATATTAATTACCGTTCACAAAATCTTGCAGATATTTAAATCTATCTGTTAGCGTGCCTTTACTAGTTGTCATTCGCGCTCTTTGCAAAACTCCATCCTTATCACCGTTAAAAAATGCTGGAATAACATGTTTTAAAAACATTTCACCAAAACCTTCACTGGCATCCTTAGGAAGTTCACAAGGTAAATTATCTACAGCCATTACTGTTATTGCATCTTTTTCATTAAAAGGAACCTCTTGTTCTGTTTCTGGATTATAGCCATAAAAAGGATCTGCAATAGTAGATGCCCTAAGTGTTGATGCTACAGGACCATCTACATCACAAGAAATATCTGACACTAAATCTATATTAAATTCTGGGTGTTTAGCGTCTTTTCTAGTAAAGAGAAAAGGTGCATCGTTACCATAAAAGTGACCAGCAATAAACATATTGCTCACTTTCGCAAAACGCATAAAGTTAGATTTATAAGGCGTAGGATCATTATAAAACTCATAACGGTTACCTTCTTTTCCATCTATACGCGTATTATAGTCTAACACATCGATCATTGTGTATACAGGCTCGTCATAATTAGTAGTTAAGTAATCTTTTACATTAACCTGCTTAATTTTGAGATGATCTAAAATCTCTTTAGCTCCTAAAGCCACTTTACCTGTTCCAGAAAGTACTATTTTAATATTAGGAAGAGTAATCTTATCCAGTTCGGTTTTCATAGCATTAAGATCTGTAAGACCTTCTGCTTTTGGCAAACTAAACAGTGTATCTCTTAAGCCTAAAGCTCTAAAGCCATTATAAGCTCCAACCAAACCAGCATAGCGACCAAAACCTATAAGTCTTCCTCCATTTTCCTTTACAATTGTTTCATGATCATAAAGCTCTATTTTTTTATCTAAAATAGCACGTAACAATGCTCTGTTATATGGTTGTTCCTTAATGGTATGACTGAAGAAAAAATACTTTTTGTTTGGTATAAGAGCACTTACAGGCACTTCCTTAACTCCAAGAAAGACATTAGCCTCTGAAACATTTTCAGTAACTGTGAAACCTTCATCTACGTATGCTTGATCTTTAAATATCCTTATATTAGAGGCCTCTACTATAAAATTAGCATCATTAAATGCTTTAGATGCATCTTTTAATTTAGATGGTGAAAATACCACACGACGGTCTGGCGGATTTTTACGTTCTTTTATTAAAGCGAAGGTTATGTTACTCATAGAATACTGTAGTTTTGTCGGTCTTAAAAAATAACAAGGTATTGGCATACCTTTTGCATTTTTGAAGGTGCAAAGGTATTATAATTATTCTACCTTTGCTTTAGATTTATTTTAAGGCTTTGTAATGTATGAGTCTTAGCGTTAGGGATTGAAGCTGTTACCGTGTAACACTGAAAGCCCGACCCGATTTAGGGTAACGCCCACATCTTTATTATACCAAACTAACTGTATATTGTTTGATGTGAAATATGTTCTTTGAAAGCAAAATTTTCAATACAAACTTGGGGTCGACTGGTTTTGACAGCAGGTCTAATTGAATAGTAAGCATGTCGAGCGCTGGGACACAGCTCGTAAATCTCATGATTCACACTTTTTTAAACGGCGAGAATAACTACGCCTTGGCTGCATAATCCGAATTACAGTAGGATTAACTTAATCACGTGTTAGACACGTGACCAAGATGTCTCGAGAAGGCCTTGGTTTACGGCGTTCTCACTAGAGGCACCGAAAAAGTAAACATAGTTTTGGCAGGGTCTTGATGCCAAAGTGAACTTTAATTGAGAATAAGGTAGCAGTTGGTGGTCTTAAGCCGGCTGGTGCACGAAAATTAAATTAAGACTACACATGTAGAAAGCTGTTGAATTGCTTGTTTGGACGGGAGTTCGAATCTCCCCGACTCCACCAAAAACCCTCGAAACTCTAAGTTTTTCGAGGGTTTTTAATTTTATGTGATATTATAGGTGACAAGTTTTATATAACTATCTTTTTTTTTAAAATAGTGTTTATAATCTCTGAAAGCATTTAATTTTTAGCAATAAAAAAATCCTCAGAACATTAATTCTGAGGATTTTTTTTATTTAATGTAGTAACTACTCTTCTTCGTTAGATATTTTAAGACCATCACTAGTTGAGTTGTCTTCTTCACTATGCATATTTTTACTATCTCTAGGAGTGCTATGTCCTTTTTCATTTTTTACATTTCTGTCATTTCCATTACTCATAATATTATTTTTTTAGTTTATAGGTTAATAAAAGCATATAGCCATTTAATAGAAAAGCTAATGCGTTAGTTATTATTATTGGAATATCATCTTTGAGGATTCCATAAACAGTCCAGAGTCCGACTCCTGACATAATTATCATTAACATGCCTCTTGAGACATCATCAACCTGTTTTGACTTATATGCTTTAACAATTTGAGGTACTATACCACACATTGTTAAAATACCTGCGACGATGCCTAAAGCTGCTTCCATTAATATATTTAATGTACGTCCTCTAATCTAGAAACACTCTCTAAAGTGTTTTTAATATCTTGAACTTGTTGTGTAATTGTACTTCTTAAATTATCAGGAATCTCTTTGTTGTTATTTAAAAACTCTTCGTAGTCTTCGATACTTGCTTTATCGCCACGAAGACATTCTTCTAACAACGCCTCATCATTATCTTGTGAGAGTGCAGTTTTCACGTTAATCCAAGTTCTATGCAAAGACCCTACAGCACTTCCAGAAGCATTATCGTTATGGTCTGGGTTGTAAATTTTTAATTGGTTTAATAATTTACCTGCAAACTCTTTACGCTCAGCAGCCTGTTGGATAAAAAATGACCTTAATTGACTGTCATTAGCTTTATCTGCAACTTGTTTATAGCCTTTATATGAATCATTATTATTTTCAATTATTTCTTGTATTGAATTGGAAATTTCTTTCTTATCCATATCTATAATTTTATAGTTAATAATTATTCAACTCAAATATAAAAAGCATATGTATGTTTACTAATATTTTAATATATATTAGGATTTTTCTCTAAATCCATTGTTAAAATAAAAGTTAATACCATAACTTTTATTTAAATTTTTATAATAGCTGTAACCTTTGTAAGTTTACCTAGTTGCCCCTATTTTTTATTTATTTAATTATAGCCATTGGCATCATCTCTTCTTATATATAGTATTAAGCATCGTAGCAAAGAATGTTATGCTTTTCGGTTTTCTTATAATACTGTACTTAATAATGCGATTAAGAATCATCGCCTCATATTTTACAGTACTACATTTAAAACTTATTACGCCTTTAAGGATAGTATAACCTTAAAAGATCTTCTATCATTTTTAAACACTATAGTTAATATTAAAATCACACTGAGCGAGGATATTAATAAAGAGCTTGAATTAGAGACAACTTCGTATAAACTTAAAGATCTTCCGAAGCTTTCTTCGTCTCATACAAAGACACTACAAAACTTTAGCAGATGGATGTCAGAAAAACGACTTGCACAGAATACAATTGACATTTATACTGAAGTTACTAGAATATTTTTAAGGTATCTTTCATTGAAACAAGCTGATGAGATCACTAATATTTGGGTACAGCGGTTTAATTATGATTACATTATAGGAAATGGATTTGGTGTTGCTTATCAAAACCAATGTATTAATGGCATTAAAAAATTTGTTTCATTTTTAGGGAAACCTTTAGTTCTGGACACTTTGGTTAGGCCTAAAAAGCCACAAAAATTACCTGTTGTTTTAAGTAAGGAAGAAATCTCTCAATTGTTTAACGTTATAAACAATTTAAAGCATAAGGCTTTACTTGCATTATTATATTCTGCAGGATTACGTATTGGAGAAGCATTGCAACTTACACCAGAAGCAATAGACAGTAAACGGATGCTTATACGCATTGAACAAGCAAAAGGAAATAAGGACAGGTACACACTATTATCTGAGAGTTTTCTTACACTACTTAGAATGTATTACAAAAAATATAAACCTAAAACATATTTATTTGAAGGGCAGAATGGCGGCGCCTATACGTCATCAAGTGCACAAAAGGTCTTAAAACGAGCATTAAGAGATGCAGGAATTACAAGGATAGGTGTTACTTTACATACCCTTAGGCATAGTTTTGCTACACATTTATTAGAGTCTGGCACAGATTTAAGGTACATACAAGAATTGTTAGGGCATAATAGTCCTAAAACCACAATGATCTATACTCACGTAAGTAGTAAAAGTTTACAAAACATTAGAAATCCGTTTGATGAACTTTAGATTTATATATATTTACTTGCAGATAAGCGGAACTCATTATATCGAAAACTTCCGCTTATCCGACCTAAATCAAAAGCTATGCGGAACTAAGTTCCGCATATAAACTAGTTGTAAACAATTTGAGAAATAAACTTTCGAAAATAATATCAAAAGAAGATAATGGACCAACTTTGGTTGGAAAAATATTGATGATAGTTGGAGTGATAATTTCAACCATTCTTTATGGAATATTTTTTGGGTGGATATTTTTCTTAATTGGAATAATATTTATTTGGTTTAGCGAATTGTCCAAAACAGAAAAATGGCTGTGGACATTAGTACCAAGCTTAATTTGGATACCAATGATGATACTATTTTCAATTTTGTTACCTATGATTTATTATTCAATCGTCAATGCTTAAAAAAATATTCTTTTTCATTTTAATTTTGGTTTCGATTATTTCAGTAGGATATTTTCTAACAAAAGATAAAGACGCATTAGAGTTTAGCTCTGAAAAATGGAAAAATTGGACGGAAAGTGAAACGGAATTATCTACGCGGTGGAATATGATAGAAAGCTTGCGTGAAAATCATAAGTTGAATGGCAAGACAAAACAAGAATTAATTATCTTGTTGGGCGAGCCACAAATCAAAACTGATAAGGAGTTTTATTATCATTTAGGAATGTCTGGTTTTGGAATTAATACTGGAACCTTGTACTTTGAATTTGATAACCAAAACAAAGTTATAAAATTTGACATTTGGGACGGATAAAACTGTTTACAACATCGTATAAAAACAATAGAGCAATTGTAGCAAAACCGAATGGTTCGGGCACATTTGAGAAGTCGCCAAATTTTTAAATTTGGCTTATTGACAAAGAAAAATAATAAGAAAAATTTAAAAATTCGGCTTGTGTTCAACCGAATGGATAGCGTGCAAATCTGCCCTACTGTTCTTATACACAACCGTTACCTGCAAGCGAAAGCCAGCCGCACAGTCAAGCACATTTTATTTTGCTCGTGCCTCACAAAATAAAAAGAGCTTGCCTTTTTCCAACGAACAATCCGAACAAAAAGTAGAATTAAATTAGGAATTATAAAAAATGTCCGTAAATTTGTCCGTGTACGCAAAAACGTCCGTGAATAATTATGGCAACAATTAATTTTTATTTAGACAAGCCTGACAAAAAAGGGTTTGCACCAATACATCTGCGAATAAACTGTAACGGAAATCAAGTTAAGGTTTCGACAGGTCAAAAAATAGAACCTAAAAAATTTGACAAATCCAAACAAAAAGCGATTGGTTTAACTACAGAATCTCACGAAATAAACCATTACTTGGATTTTTTAAGAGAAAGAGCTGACGAACTTCTTCACCATTCCAACAAAAAAACTTTTATCCAAGACGAAGTTAAAAGCCTTTTAAATGAACACATAGAAAACTACAAAGAAAACAGTAATGTAAACATTGTAAAAGAACAAGTTTCGCTTTACGGAAAACCGTTCACTTTTGTTGATTTATTTGCTGGAGCTGGTGGCTTTAGCGAGGGTTTTTTACAAGCTGAACATAACAATAAATTTTTCGATTTTGTTGTTGCCAACGATATCAACGAAAATTGCGAATTAACTCACGTTGTTCGTTACAATCACCAATTAGGTTTAGACGCTGAATTTCTTAAACAAGATATTACAGAACCTGACTTTTTAGACAATTTACTGGAAAAAATAAATGGACGAAAAATAGATGTTGTTTGTGGTGGACCACCTTGTCAAAGTTTCAGTCTTGCAGGTAAAAGAAAAAAATTCGACAAAAAAGATGATTTATTCTCTCATTATCTAGAAGTAATAAAGGTTTTACAACCAAAATACTTTGTTATGGAAAATGTAAAAGGCATTTTGACAAAAGAAAAAGGAAAAATAAAAGAACTAATCATCAAGGAGATAAACTCTATTGTCGACACAAAAGAAATTCCATTACTTATCTCATTCATTAAAAAAATACGAAAAGAATCTAATTCGTTTCTTTTTGATAGTATCATAAAACGAGTAGAACTAGAAAAACTACTTGAAAAAGATAAAGAAAGTGGAAAAGCTGATTTTATCAATTTTGTAGAAAATAGATTTAGAAAACTAACCCCAAAAATTGCAGATTACAAAACCAGTAAAACGGACGAAAATATAAACACTATTCGCCACGGTTTTAATCTTTTAGCGAGAGCAAAAGAATGGGAAAAACTAAAACGTGATATTATAAAGGAAAAAGATTTTTGCAATATTGATAGCGACAATTTCGCAAATGCTTTCACAGATTTCCTCACAGAAATCAGTTCAGAAAATGTTATTTCGAAAATCGAAAATGCTTTCAAAATTTTAAAGGTTCCAAATACTTATAAAAAAGATTGTGATGACATTATTACTGCTTTAAAAATCTACACAACTTCTTTTGATGAATCTATTGAGATATTGAAATCGCATTGCAATAAATCACAGACAAAGGAATTGGAAACTATTCTTGAAAGCATTAGACTTTACAAAATAGAAAAACCTTTTGTTGCTAACGCTTCAAATTATGGTGTTCCGCAAAATAGAGAAAGAGTGCTTTTCATTGGTTGTCGTAAAGACCAAAAATTTATTTCCGAAATACCCGCAACCGTTTCTGAAGAAGAAAAGGTTACCATATTCGAAGCATTGTACGATTTAGATTTTATCGGGAACAACCAAGAAGCTCACCGATACGAATTAGTTGATATTTCTTCTCAATACAATGGAACTGCAAAGAAAATGGCTAAACTATTAAAAAAAAGAAAAATTGATGGAAAGCCAATTTCTAAAGGTGGAAAATCTTTTGCAGAATGGTCAAGAAAAGGTAGGTTAATTGAGCGTTTTAAACCACAAACAAAACCTTTCTATGTAAGAAATACTGAAGCTCTTGAAAATGGAGAAAAGTATTTCGATATACTCAACAATCATAAAACAAGTAATCAAAATGAAACTGTTATTGAAAGACTTGGAGTTATCTTAAAAAATGGAGATTACAAAAAAGCACAGCCAGAATTAGAAAAATTAGGTCTTTCGACAAACAAACGAAACTATAATGTATTAAAACCAGACGAACAAAGTTCTACGATAATGACCATTGCAGATGATTATATTCATTATAATTCGCCAAGGTCATTAACCGTAAGAGAAATGGCACGTTTACAATCCTTTGACGACTCTTTTGTATTTCAAGGGAAACGCTCAACAGGTGGAAATAATAGAAAAACAGAAGTACCACAATACACTTTAGTCGGAAATGCTGTTCCGCCTTTATTAGCTAGAGCAGTAGCAAGTGAAATATTAAAAAATATCAAGTGAGAAAACTTACAGACGAAGAACAAGAAAAAATAAAATTACTGACCAAAAACCAAGTTTCTCTTACCTTAATTGAACCGACCGAAACCGGGCTTAAAAAATCCATTATGGATGCGACTGGTTCTGTTCGTAGTTATTTGAAAAGTGAGAACATTCACGATTATGAATTGCAGAATCAAGGTACAGAAAGCAAAGTAATGATTCCAACAATCATTCATACTGGTTTTAAGATTATAAAATCAAAAGCATCATTATATCGTCCTTCAACTAAAAAAGGAGACCCAAGAATTTGGTTTTATGGATTAACAAAAGTGGCTGAACCAAATGATATTATTGGTATCACTTTCTACAACGATAATTTTCAAGTTTTTAATTTGACAAAATTGGATATCAAGGAATTAATATATTCTTCAATTCTAAATCCATTTCAAGAGTTAATCAATGCAATCAGTACGACAGAGAATGAAGTTGCTTTTGAACTTTTAGCAATGTTGAGAAAAATTGCAAATGCAGGTCCAATTCCTTCAATGGTTGATGCGGATACTTCTGTAGGCAGGACACTTGAGACTGCGCTCGGAATTGATATTAACTCATCCAAACAACCAGACTATAAAGGAATTGAACTTAAATCATTTAGAAACAGCAGAACAAATCGTAAAAATCTTTTCGCACAAGTTCCTGATTGGAAATTAAGTAAGTTTAAAAGTTCAGCAGAAATTCTTGACAATTTTGGATATGAACGTGATGATGCTTTTAAACTTTATTGCACGGTTTCAGCAATTACGAGAAACTCGCAAGGTTTGAATTTAAGAATTGATAACGACATCAAACAACTGATTGAAAACTCTGATAAACCAGAGGTTGGCGATTTTGTAGTTTGGACGTTAGACAAACTTCATAATCGCCTAAAGTCAAAACATAAAGAAACCTTTTGGGTAGAAGCGGAAAGTACCAGAATAAATGACCGAGAGCATTTTCAATATAAGTTGGTAGAACATACTAAAAAGCCAATCACTTCTCAATTTGATTTGTTAATTGAACAAGGCATTATAACACTTGACCATTTAATAAAGCGAAACTCGAAAGGAAAAGTTGTCGAAAAAGGTCCGCTTTTTAAAATAAAACCAAAAGGGATTGAATTGCTATTTCCACCAAGTGAAAGTTATGATTTAATGGTATAGTGGAATTGCCAACGCTGAAAGCCATACACATTTCCAGTCGCACCAGCCACGCTACACCAAAACTGTAAAAGAGTATGTCTTTGCCAACGCTAGCAAGTTTGCGGAAAAACGCCAGCCAGGTAACAATGTATATAAAACATAGCTATTAAAGGCTTTCCGAGAGGTTTTTGCTTTCTTGTTAAGTCCGCCAAATTTTTATTTTTGTATATTTAAAAAAAGTAAAAATTAAACATAAAAAATAAAAATTCGGCTCGTGTATAATCCGAAACGTTAGTGTCTTTTTACACGCTACGTTTCATATACTAGACCGTTCTCTGCAAGCTAAAAAAACATTGGTGAAAAAATTGAAGTATTCGAAAAAAATATGACGACACTCTTTATAAAAAATATGGTTTGCAACCGTTGTGTTATGGCGGTGAGAAATGAATTGAATAATTCAGGAATTGAGCCAATTGATGTACAATTGGGAGAAGTAACACTTGAAAAAGACCTCACAGCACAAGAAAAAGAAAAATTTAGTAAAGCGTTGGTGTCATTAGGCTTTGAAATGATTGATGACAAAAAAAGTCGCCTGATTGAGCAAATTAAAACAATAATCATTGACTTGGTACATCATCAGGATAATGGAACGAAAACCAATCTTTCAGATGTGTTAAGCAGTAAACTCTTTCACGATTACAACTACCTATCCAACCTGTTCTCTGAAGTAGAAGGTACTACCATTGAAAAATATTTTATTGCTCAAAAGATAGAAAAGGTAAAGGAGCTATTAGTTTATGATGAATTGTCTTTGAGTGAAATTGCATTTCGCCTCAATTATTCGAGTGTTGCCTATCTCAGCAATCAGTTCAAAAAAGTAACAGGGCTCTCGCCCAGCCATTTTAAAAACATACGTGAAGATAGAAGAAAGCCTTTGGACGAAGTGTAAGTAAATCTTACAAATCATTTCCAAAATTCCACAATAAAAAACCTATCCATTGTTGCCAACTTTGTATTGTAATTTAAAACAGTCGAAATATGGCAACAACAAATCAAAATACAGTTACGCAGACTTTCCCTGTTTTGGGAATGACCTGTGCTTCTTGTGCGAGTAGTGCAGAAAGTATCGTAACACATCAAGAGGGAGTGGTGAGTGCTTCTGTAAATTATGCTACAGGAAATCTTATCGTTGAATTTCTATCCAACGTAACCAATGCCGAAAAGATACGAAAAGCGGTCCAAGGTGTAGGATATGATTTATTAATTGAAGACGAATCCAAACAGCAGGAAAGCCTTGAGGTCATCCACGAAAAGAAGTTTAAACAACTCAAAAATAAAACCTTATGGGCGGTCATTCTTTCTTTGCCAGTAGTTATAATAGGTATGTTCTTTATGGATATGCCTTACGGTAATGAAATTATGTGGGCATTTTCAACACCTGTTGTATTGTGGTTGGGAAGAGATTTTTTTATAAATGCGTGGAAACAAGCCAAACACCGCAAAGCCAATATGGATACCTTAGTAGCATTGAGTACAGGCATTGCATATATTTTTAGTGTGTTCAATATGTTGTTTGCAGGTTTTTGGCATCAAAGAGGATTACACGCTCACGTTTATTTTGAAGCCGCAGCCGTCATTATCGCCTTTATATTGTTGGGAAAATTATTGGAAGAAAAAGCCAAAGGCAATACATCTTCTGCCATTAAAAAACTGATGGGCTTACAACCAAAAACGGTTATTGTCATTCAAGCAGACAACACAGAAAAACAGACAGCTATTGAAAATGTAAAAGTTGATGATGTCATTTTAGTAAAACCCGGTGAAAAAATTGCTGTGGATGGAATGGTCATTTCGGGCAGTTCGTATGTGGACGAAAGTATGTTGAGCGGAGAGCCTGTTCCCATATTAAAAAAGGAAAACGAAAAAGTATTTGCAGGAACGATAAACCAAAAAGGTGGTTTCCAATTTAAAGCTGTAAAAGTCGGTAAGGAAACAATGCTTGCCCAAATCATCAAAATGGTGCAAGATGCACAAGGGAGCAAAGCACCAGTTCAAAAATTGGTGGATAAAGTAGCAGGAATTTTTGTGCCTGTGGTAATGGGCATTGCATTACTTTCCTTCATTGTTTGGATGATTTTTGGAGGGGATAATGCCATAGTTCAAGGATTATTAGCAGCCGTTACAGTCTTGGTAATTGCTTGTCCGTGTGCTTTGGGATTGGCTACACCAACAGCCATAATGGTAGGCGTTGGCAAAGGTGCGGAGCAAGGTACTTTAATTAAAGATGCTGAAAGTTTGGAGTTAGCCAAAAAGGTTAATGCCATCATTTTAGACAAAACAGGAACAATTACAGAAGGTCGTCCACAAGTTACAGGCATTCAATGGTTGAATAATGATGACAGCAAAAAATACATTTTATTCAGTATAGAAAAACAATCCGAACATCCATTGGCGGAAGCCGTAGTGAAATATTTAGATAAAGTGAACTCAACTTCTCTTACTAATTTCGACAGCATCACAGGAAAAGGTGCAAAAGCCGACCAGAATAACGAAACCTATTTTGTAGGAAACAAAAAGTTATTGTTTGAAAACAACATCAGTATTCCCGAAGAATTGCAACAGCAAGCAAATGAATGGAGTAAGTTATCCAAAACCGTTATTTGGTTTTCCGACAGTAAACAAGCCCTTTCGGTAATTGCTATTTCCGATAAAATAAAAAAAACATCTGCACAGGCGATTAAAGAAATGCAGGATATGGGCATTGATTTGTATATGCTCACAGGCGATAACGAAGCCACAGCAAGAGCCATTGCCGAGCAAACAGGCATTAAACATTACAAAGCCGAAGTATTGCCACAGCACAAAGCCGATTTTGTAAAAGAACTGCAAGAGGAAGGCAAAACAGTAGCAATGGTTGGTGACGGCATTAATGACAGTACAGCTTTGGCAACTGCAGATGTAAGTATCGCTATGGGCAAAGGTTCAGACATTGCAATGGACGTAGCTAAAATGACCATCATTTCATCCGACTTAACCAAAATACCACAAGCCGTCAAACTATCCAAGCAAACGGTGGCAACTATTAAACAAAACTTGTTTTGGGCATTTATTTATAACCTGATTGGTATTCCGATTGCAGCAGGAATTTTATACCCAATTAATGGTTTTTTACTCAATCCAATGATTGCAGGAGCAGCTATGGCAATGAGTAGCGTAAGTGTTGTAAGTAATAGTTTGCGATTGAAATGGAAAAAAGTAATATAGTAAATCTTACAAATCATTTCCAAAATTGTACAACAATAAAGAATGGAATAGTAACAAAATTTGCATTATTAAATAACAAATAAAATTTTTAAAACAATGGAAAATAAAGAACTGAAATTCAAAACAAACCTCAATTGTGGAGGTTGCGTATCCAAAGTACAATCAGACTTTGACAATGCCGCAGGGGTTTGTCATTGGGATGTTGATACGGACAACAGCGACAAAATCCTTACCGTGAGTTCCAAAGGAATATCCGAAGATGAAGTGATAAAAATTGTTCAAAGCAAGGGCTTCAAGGCAGAAGTTATCAGTTAAGAGAACCCGATAAAATATTAAAAAAGCCAGCAGAGAACATTGTGTATAAGCAATAGCGGTTTGAGTGTAAACTTGAACCGTTTTTTCTTTTTATTAGAGTATATTGTAGCCTGAAAAGTAGTCATATAAAATCCGCTACTGCTCATACACGAGACCGTTGTAAAACATTTAAGAAAAATCTATGAACAGAATTTTAAGCCTCATAATTTGTGCCTTTTTAATAACATCTTGCGGAAAAAAACGAGAAGGAGAAGAAAAAACAGGAATATTATCACATTTAGTTAGCATTTCAGACAATGAAAACAATGGAATTCAGGAAATTTTAGACTTCTATGGTGGACGTGCAGAATATTCTATTGGTGCTTCTGCTTCAACAAGTGATGGAACAAAAAAGTACTTCGAAATAGAAATGAGTCAAAGCGATGCAATTGACAAACGATTAGACAAAGCTTATCTTCCTTCTTCAAATATTGCTTATAGATTCTATAAAAACCTAAAAGCGGAAAAGAAAAATTATGATGAAATTAAAGTTGTTTTGATTTCTAAAGAAAATAAAAAACAAGAATTTGACTTTCCCATTTCTCTTCTTGAAAAAGCCGAAAAAAGAATCAAAGTAGCTGAAAAAACTGTAAATCTTTTAAAAGAAAAACAGTTTGATGAATTAAAAAATATGCTTAATAACGAACTTGTTCCTTTTGACAAAGACGAACTGATTTCTCGCTTAAAAGAAGTTGAACCCCAATTTGGAAATATACTTGAATTTAGACTTTTTGGGTTTAAAATAACGGAAATAAAAGACAAGGAATTAATGCATATTTCTGCTGCTATTATTAGAGATAAACAGAATAATGAATTTAGCGTTGACATAGATTTTAATTCGGAGAAATACGAACTTTATCAATTGCAATATAAATTATAACTGAATTAAAAAACGTTTTACAACACCGTATATAATTTATTGCTAGTTCTAGCCTACTTACGAAAATCCTCGCGGATTTTCTATTAGGTTTTTATTTGCTAAATTACGTGCTAAACCACGCAACAAACCATATACAATACCGTTGGCAACAACTATGAAAAAAATACTGCTCATAATATTAATTGGAATTTCTAATTTGACTTTTGCTCAAACTGGAACTAACTTGAACGGAAAAATAGTAGACGAAAAACTGAATTGTCTATTCGGAGTAAAAATCACGAATCTGAATAGCGGAACGGAATCTATATCTGACCAAAATGGACGTTATGAAATAAACGTAACGGAAAATGATACTCTCGAATTTCAAATGATTGGACTGACAACGGACAAAATAAAAATTGAAAAACCGATACAAACTCTGAATTTGATAATGATTGATAAAGATGTGAATTGTTTAGGTGCTATTTGGACCGACAAACAATACCGCAAAGCATATCGTGAAATTGAAAAACAACTAAAAAAACTATATAAAACAGCGGAAAAACAAAACGTGTGGAAAAATAGCAGTTGCCAACACCGTATATAATTTATTGCTAGAGTTCTCGCTTACTTACGAAAATCCTCGCGGATTTTCTATTCCGTTTGTTTCTGCTAAATTAGGTGATTAAAACCCGCAACAAACCATATACATAATCCGTTGTAAACAATTATCACAAACCATTGAACATAGTAAATGATTTCAAATGAGGAAATAACTTTAATACTTGAAAAACCTGAATCATCGACACTTGATTTCAAACAAGAATTGTATGATTTCTCGAACGACAAAGATTTAAAAAACACGGCGAAATTTGTGAAAGATGTGATAAGTTTTACAAATACAATAAGAAGTGAAAAAGGATTTATATTTTTTGGAGTTAAAGAAAAAGAAGATAAATCACTTGATGTTATTGGATTATCAAATTCTTTAGACGAGTCAATTCTTCAAGAAAAAGTTAAAGATAAAGTCTTCCCAAGACCTTTTTTCGAGTACTATGAAGTTAATTATAATTTAAAAAAAATTGGAATTCTGGAGTTTCCTATCAATAAATACGAATTGCCGATTACGCCTGTTGTGAAAATGAAAGGACTTGAAGTTGGCAAGGTCTATTATCGTAATGGCACTTCAAATACCGAAGCCAATGGAATCGATGTTATAAGGATTAACGATTGGTTTAAATCTCTTCCTGGACATTTAGATTTATCTTTAACGGACAAAATTTCTGGAATTTTAAAAAGACTTACTTTAAATGAGGAAAAACTTTCCGTTATATTAACTGATTTATTGAGTATATCTAAAATACATTCTCTCAAGCAACTTGAATTATTTTGTTCTGCACAAATCCGAGGCATAAAACACGATGAAACGGAAAACCACAAGTACAGAATTCAAAAAGTCATTATTTCGCCAAATAGTTTTGAGACAAATCCATATTCTTTTATCGATATAACAGCAAGTATGATTAAAAAAGAGATAGAAAAAGAAGATGGGTTTTATGAATATCGTATGTTATTCAATCAGTCAATTGTAAGATTGGAAGATTTACTTTCCCAATTCATAAACAACAAAAGTTATGCAACAGTCAAAATGAGCAGTAAACATCTATTTGGCAAAAAGGATTATGACTTAAATGTATTTATATTTGAGGATAATATTCGTGGAGTTTACAGTAATATTAGACAGAAAACAATTGACGAACTGATGAGGATATAACTGTTTACAACAATGTATATAAAAAATAGCGCGAGCATTTGCAAACACAAAGGTTCGGGCACTTTTTAGAGGTCGCCAAATTTTTAAATTTGGCTATTTGGAAAAAGAAAGATAAATAGAAAAATTTAAAAATTCGGCTCGAGTTCAACCGAATGGATAGCGCACTTTTTCAGCGCTACTTTTCATATACTGGACCGTTGCCAGTAATTAAAACCACATCTAATGAAAATAAGAACATTCTTCATATTTATCTTTTTGACCAGCTATACTTTTGCTCAAAAATTATCAATTAATGAAACTTTAGATTACATCGAAGAAATTGAGAATAAATACACAAACAGGATTGGTTATGTAAGCGGAGATAAAGGGATTACTGTTCGAAATGACTACACTTTTGACAAAGACAGCGGAATTCTCTCAATGACTGCTTATTGGGTTCATAATGGAGAGACTATTGAAAAAATCGAGTCAGTGCACATAAGCGACTTGAGTAGCGAAGTAGAATATTCAGACAAATGGATGAAATTAAAATGTATTAACGAAAATTGTTTTGAGGTAACGAGATTTAAATATAACAACAGAACAAGTACATATACAAAAGATTATAGAATTGGCTATTCGGACGAAATTAGTCTATACGTTGTTCAGGAATATAATGCTAAAAAAGCACTTACAGCTTTCGATTACTTATTCTCGTTATTTAATGACTTAAAAATAGAAAGAGATAAAGATGACCCTTTTGCGCAAATTGCAAAAGCCAAAGAGGTAAGTTTTAAAAATTCAAATAGTGGAACAATCCAATTAAAAGAACAGAATGGAACTTTTGAAATACCTGTTAAGATTGGTGGAATTTCAAAAGGGTTTGTTTTAGATTCGGGAGCATCTGACACAACTATTTCAAGTGAATTAGAGGCTCAATTAATTAGAAACGGTACAGTTACGAAAGAAAACTATTTAAGTAACGCACTATATAGAATTGCGGATGGCAGTATAATTTCTCAACGAAGATTTGTTCTTAAAAGCTTAAAGGTTGGAAATTTTACTGTTAAAGACATAATTATATCTGTTGGAGATGAAGACAGTCCTTTATTATTGGGTAAAAACTTTTTGGACAGATTTGAGAGTTGGGTAATAAATAACTCGAACAAAACTATTGAACTTAAAGCATAATGAATTGTAACAAAACAATAGAAACAAACATAAGTGAAGAAATATTTCTTCTGGAAATTGAAAAAGCTAAAAAATGTGTGGCCAAAGTCCTGAATATTGACTTAAATGATATTGAGGAAATAGCGAATGAAGATGTTTTAGTAAAATTAGACAAACGAGAAAAGAAACTCTGTAACAGACGGATATTCAATTTCCAATCTGGAAGTCTCGATTGTTATATGTCAAAAGATTTAGAATTTATTGAAATATTTCATCATCCGAATTAAAAAATAACTACTGGCAACAATGGCTATAAGTAATTGCTTGTTTTCGCTTACTTCTGAAAATCCTCGCGGATTTTTAGCTTGGTGTGTACTTGCAAAGTTTCGTGCTAAACCACGCAACTACTCATAGCCGAGACCGTTGTAACACATTTGACCAAAGCAAGAAACATTGAGTAAATTAAGAAAACTAATAGACGAAATCACGGAATTCGGAATCAATCCAAAAGTGGAATTGACCGACAAAACCGATGTTTTAAAAAATCTGTTGGTCGGAATTTACTCTGAATTTCTAAATGTGGAATTTGAATTTGACGAAACGGATTATGACGAAGAACCTGATTTTAATTACAACGAAATAAAGGAAAATGTTAAATCCAATTTTCCAAACTTCGATTGGTATAGTATGGTTTTAGATTCAAATAAAATGGAACCAAATATTGAAATAGGAATTGGGGACGAATTAGATGATTTAGCTGACATCATCAAAGATTTACTTGCTGTAAAATGGAGAATGGATAACACAAGCAAAAACGATGCACTTTGGCATTTTGAATTTTCAATGAGAACTCACTCTGAACAGCATTTAGTGGATTTATTAAAACGACTTAAAGATAGAAATGAATAAGAAGTTAAAATGGACTTTAAGAATGGCGTTGACAAGTTTTTCATTGTTAGTTTTTGCTCTGCTAATTAACTATTTTCGTGAACCATTGCTTGGAATCAAAGAAGGTTATGCACCTCATAATTTTAGTTTCAACTTTTTATTCTTTCTTCCAGCAATTCTAACATCACTTGGACTTGGAATTGCAGTAATAGGAAGAACAATAAAACATTGGAAAAATTGGAATAGCTTGAATAGAAAACTAATTTTTATCGGACTTTCAAGTCCAGTAATTTTATTATTTATTTTTCAAACAATTAGGATACTGACAATTGAATAAAAAACGTGTTACAACAATATATAACCGCAATTACGGCGGATTCGACTACGTCCGAATCCACTCGGAATTGCAAGCGTCAGTGCCAAACCGAAAATTAACGCATATTAACCCGTAACTGACGGTTATACGAAACCGTTGGCAACAAGCTGGAAAAAAACCAAAATATAGAAATATGTCTGCGATAGAATTTATAATGCAAGGAGGAATGGCTTCTACAGGTGGAGACTTATCTGAAGCGGAACAAAAAGAATCTAATGAATTAGTAAAAAAGTTCGGAAATAAAGTGAGGGAAATTGGCAGACAACTTATGGTTCCTGCAAATCAGCTTTCAATTTTTCGTATGAATTTTTTATTTGTTGGTAAGGACCAGCAAAACTATCACTTTGCATTTGTAGATAAACCCGGTGGAAATTCCATCACATATAGAGATTTAAGTAAATACGGAATTATTCCAACTCAATCTCTTATACACCAGTTGAAAATTGAGATAGGCGAAGTTCATTGGATTTTTACTATTCCAGTCTTAACTGCAAAAACAATTACGGACGAACAAATAGAAGAGTATTCAAAACAATATGTTGAATCTGTTTTACAGGCTTCAAAAAAAACAGAACAAAAAGTGTCAGACCAAGCAATATCAGTACCAGAATTAGGAAAATATATAGAAGCTTTTAGAGATGATTATCCAACTACTCAAAAAACAGCATTTATTGTAATGCAGTTTGGAAATACAAAAGTTCACGATTCATTAGTTAAGGTTATTAAAGAAACTTTAAAAAAGTACAACATTGTTGGTTTAAGAGCGGACGACAAAGAATATGCTGACGATTTATTCGCTAATATTCGGACGTATATGCATTGTAGTGATTTTGGAATTTCAATTTTTGAAAGAGTCACAGAAGACAACTTTAATCCAAATGTATCTTTAGAAGTTGGTTATATGATGGGACTTGGAAAACCTATTTGTCTATTAAAAGACAAAACCTTGACTAACCTTCACACCGATTTAGTTGGAAAATTATATAAACCATTTGACCCTCTTGACATTGAAGAAACATTACCAAATCAGTTGGAAAAATGGTTGAAAGACAAAGGAATAATATAAAGCCAGTTGCCAACAATGGCTATAAGTAATTGCTTGTTCTCGTCTACTTCTGAAAATCCTCTCGGATTTTCAGTTTGGTGCGTACTTGCAAAGTTAATCGCTAAACCACGCAACTACTCATAGCCGAGACCGTTGTCCACAATAACCTCATCAATTGACTTTCCCACGTCACTACGTTGGCGTTAAAGTCAACTGATTCGGATACGGGAAATGAAACATCGCTTTGCTCAATTTCTCCTATTCCCCTAATTGTGGACAACGTTCGGGGTCTATTAAAAAATAAAAGCACCTGCAACCTCTGAAATACGAGGTTGTCTAAATATTTAAAATGAGTGAAATACATAATATTATATTTGAAAAAGGGATAGATAGATTGAGTTTTGATGTTTCTATTTTATATAATGAACTTGAAAATATTGAATTTGAAGATTATGATTTAGCATTAGCTGAATTACAAGAACTTAAACTTATAAAAAGAATAGGTATTGGTAATTCTTTTAAAATCACAAATTCAGGATATAAGGCTTACGAAATGGGTATTGAAAAATTTATCCAAGAACAAAAAAAAATAGATTACAGAAAAGAAAGAAAGGTTTTTTATGATTACCAAGTTTCAAGATTTAGAGCAAAAACAGGGTACATACCTTATGTAATATCTTTTATCAGTTTGATTATTTCAATATTTGCTTTTCTCAATAATAAAAATAAAGAGTTACAACAACCCATAAAATCAAATGCATTAGAACAAATAAAAGACAGTACTTTATTTTCCATCCAAACCAAAAGGGCAGATTCATTAAATAAATTAAATCGTAAATAAAATTTTTCATTTTCTGTTGTTTTTAATTAATATGTTTCGGTTACATTGGACAACAGAGTCTATAATTCAATGCTAAGGCATTGAGTGCTTTTATTTTTTTTTGATGCTTCCGTAGCTACTCTCGCTTGCGATTGCAAGCGACCGCTACACGCATCAAATCATAGACCCCGAACGTTGTATGCAAGGCAAAACCGACTTTAGAACATAAAAAAATATGACAAAATCAGCACACTTTAAAGTTGACCCAAAACTAGCAGAATTACTAGGCGAAACATATCGCTCAGTCGAAGAAGCCACAAAGGAATTAATTGACAACGCCTATGATGCTGATTCTGAAAATGTCAAAATTCAACTACCAGACGAGTTGACACCTGACCAAAAAATTGTGATAGAAGATGATGGTTCAGGAATGAAAGAAAATGAGGTTCGTAACGAATACTTAAATATTGCAAATAGCCGAACTTCTCGAAAAGGCAATGTCACATTTTCAAAAAAGAGAAAAGTTAAAGGTCGTAAAGGAATCGGAAAATTTTCAGGTTTAATGGTTGCAAGTCAAATGACAATTGAAACTTATGCAAGCGGTAAAATGACTTCATTAACCATTAACAAAGACGATTTAGCAAAAGCAGGTTATGACTTAGAAAAAGTTCCTCTTCCAATTAATGTAACAGACTGTGATAAAACAAAACACGGAACTAGAATAACACTTGAAGGAATTAATCAAAATTTTAGCTTTCCAAATCCTGATAGACTAAAGGAAATTTTAATCCGAGACTATGGTCGTGAAATGGATTTTGACATAACAATAAATGGCGAAAATATCGGTGTACTTGACCTTCAAGGAAAATCATACTCGGAAAGAATAGAATTGCCAGATGGGAAAATGGCTACATTAAATTATACAGTTACAGAAAAGCCAATAAAACAAGCAGGAATAGCAATTAGAGTAAACAATAAAATTATCGGTAGACCTCAAAACTTTCTTTCAGATGATGAAATTATTCCTAAAAAACTACAAAATAGAGTCTATGGAGAAATTATCTGTGATGATTTAGAAGATGATTTAACAGCCGATTTTGGTGCAGTAATCGACAACAGTAAATTATACCAAAAACTCACAACAAGCACTACAGAAAAATTACGGAAATCCGTTGACGAAGTTTTTGTCACTGATATGAAAATGGCAAAAGCACGTTATCAAAGAAAAATCAACAAGGAATTAGAGAAATTACCTGATTTTAAACAACCTTTCGCAAAAAAAGCACTTTATAAAGTTCTTGAGAAATTTTATGGAGAAACCGAGGAGAGAATAAATACAGTAATTTCTGTTATGGTATCCGCAATGGAAAAAGACCATTATTGGGATATTGTTCAAAATATAGAGGATACGAGAACAGGAGATGTTGAAAAATTTGCAGAAGCACTTTCCGAGTTTGGTTTTTTAGAAATGAGCATAATTTCTAGTCAAGCAATTAATAGATTGAGATTTTTAGACGAACTAAATATTTTAATAGAAAATCCTAAAACTCTTGAATCAACAGTTCATAAAGCTTTTGAGAAAAATACTTGGCTTTTTGGAGATGATTATTCTGTAATTTTCTCAGACCAAGGCTTAAAAACCTCAATCGAAAAAGTAATTAATAAGACGTATAAAGGAGAAAAGCCAGATGATAGACCAGATATTCTTTTTGGAAGAAATATTACTAGGTCATTAGTCTTAATAGAATTTAAAAGACCAAGTTTTACATTAAATCGAGATACGGAATCTCAAGCATTAAAATATCGAGATGAACTCAATGTATATTTTCACAATCAAAAAATTGAAATTATCCTTTTAGGAGGTAAGGTAAAAGGGATAATAAGCTCTCACAATGAACGAGGAGATGTTTTATATAGAACTTATGTAGATTTAATTAGTGTAGCTAGACAGAAATTAATTTGGCTTATAGATGAACTAAAAAAAGAATAAAGCCCAGCATACAACAACGGCTATAAGCAATTGGGGTTTAAATGATTATCCGAAAATTAAAACATAAAACAAAGGTCTGTGCTAAACTGAAAAGTAAGAGCAAAAAATCCCCAACTGCTCATAGCCAAACCGTTAGCTCTAATTAGATGAAAAAGAAATACCAAATATTTGTCTCTTCTACATACGAAGACTTAAAAGAAGAAAGGGATTTAGTTATTAAAGCTATTTTAGAAATGGGACATATTCCTGTAGGAATGGAAATGTTTAGCGCAGGAGATGAACAACAATGGCAATTAATTCAAAGTCAAATTAATGATTGTGATTACTATATCATAATATCTGCTTTTAGATATGGTTCAATGGACGGAGACATCAGCTACACAGAAAAAGAATATGACTATGCCTTTAGTAAAGGGATTCCTGTTTTGGGCTTTGTAATAAATGAGGATGTTAAATGGCCTGCAACAAAAGTTGACAAAAACGCTACTAAAGTCGAAAAACTTACCTCATTCAAATCAAAAATTCAAAGCAAATTAGTTAGCTTTTGGAATGACAAGAATGATTTATATGGTAAAGTCTCTATTTCATTAATGAAACAGTTTAACACTAACCCAAGAACAGGATGGGTAAAATCATCTGAATCAATGGGCCCTGAAGTGCTAAAAGAAATTTCACGCTTGAGTACTGAAAACTCGGATTTAAGAAAGGAGATTGAAGAATATGAAAATAAATTAAACAATGAAGAAAAGGCGGAATTTGAAAAAACTTTAAACACTCTAAAGCATAATAAAAGAAGTCCTTCCTTTTTCTACTATGGAGGTGAAGATTGGGAATACGAGAATGAGGAGTTCACTTTATTAGAAATTTTTAACCTTTTAGCACCAGAGTTAATGATTGAAAATAGCTCTAAATACTGTTCAATGTATTTAGGGACAATGCTTAATCCTGATAAAGAAAGAGAACTAAGAGCCGAATGGCCAATTCCAAGTAATACAGTTAGAAAAATTTTAGCTGATTTAAATGTCTTAGAAATCATTAAACCATCAACAAAAAAACATAGTGTAAAAGATGAAAATGATTATTGGACTTTAACCGAACAGGGAAAAAAGTTATTTAAAGAGGTAAGAAGAGAATTGTTAGATAAAAACCTAGAGAATGGGAAGATTGCAAGTGTTAAAAATGAAAAAACTACGAAAACAAAAAAGTAAAATAACTAGAGCTAACAATGGCTATAAGTAATTGCTTGTTCTCGTCTACTTCTGAAAATCCTAGAGGATTTTCAGTTTGGTGTGTACTTGCGAAATTAAGTGCTAAACCACGCAACTACTCATAGCCGAGACCGTTAGGGGCAATTTGAAAAAAATGAAACGCATAATTAATAAAATTTTTGAAATACCCTTGATTATTCCAATCAGGATTGCGCTATTCCTTCTTGTCACTTTATTATCATACAAATTTTTAACTTTTTTTTCATCAGAATACAAATTCGATGCAAAGGAACTTTTAAACTTATTAATTAGCACAATTTCAATTATTATAGCAATAATTATTACTTACTTATTCTCTAAATTATTTTCTGAAAAAGCAGAAAGAATACAACGGAAAGCTGAAATTGATACTCTTTCCCACAAAATAACGGCTTTCAGAAAAATGGCTTTTCAAATTCGTGGATTTAGTGAATTTTGGAAATTTGGGAATAATAATATCAAATCAAAAATGGACCATAAATACAATGACTTGGCTTATGAAGATTTGCGAAATGACAGGTTCACTTACGAAGAACTAACACCAATAATTAGAGATGTTGGAGAAACTGCAATTCAATCCTATTTAGGATTAAAGGGATTAGAAAATGAAGAAAATACCTTTGGCTTTTTTCAATCATTCAACCCAAAAAATTATACCTTGGATGAAATCGCAAGATTTAAAGATTATGCAAATTCATTCTGGTATTTATTAAATCGTTCGGATAGCAATATTGTAAATTTAAATAGGGAAAATAGATATTCTTTAAACTTCATTGATGAGCTGTATTTTGAAATTACAGCAAAAAAAATAGACCAATCAAACTATAACAAAGAAATTGAAGAGCTATTTGGTCATTTCGATACGGATATTTTTCATAAGCATTTTTATTTATCAAAACTCAATTCAACTGCTTTACCTCAAGTATATATAACCAGTCTATTAAATATGCTAATTTTCATTGCGTTGGTTATCGCAAGTCTTGTTGTTTTTATAGCTGATTTTAATTCACTAACGAGATACATTTCTACAATTTTAGTTGTAAGTATATTTATTGCTAACACAATTGATTTGACTATAATAACTGTATCAGCGTTAAAGTCTGAATTGAACGTTAAGGCATTTTACCGAATATAAACTGCCCCTAACATCGTATAAAAACAATAGGGCAATTGTAGCAAAACCGAATGGTTCGGGCGCATTTGTGAGTTCGCCAAATTTTTAAATTTGGCTTATTGAGTAAAGAAAAAATAATAAGAAAAATTTAAAAATTCGGCTTGTGCTTAATCGAATGGATAGCGTGCAAATCCGCCCTACTGTTCTTATACACAACCGTTGTGCTTCATTAAAAAAACATACCCAATAATTTGAAAAACAAAGAAAAGATAACCGATTTTGAGAGAACAAATCCACTTTCATTATTTTATGAATTTGGAATGTCACCAGATGAATTGAAATCGGAAATAATAGATTGCTTTTCTAACTATTTTCAAAATCAAGAAAGACTCAAAAAATATGCTACAACTGATTTAGTTAACAATTGGCTATCGTATATTCTTGTCGAAAGAGATTCTCCTGAATCAATAAAAAGCATTGATACTATACTTGAAATCTTTAATGGAGCAAAAAATATAAATCAGAATAAAACAATTGAAGCATACAACTCTTGGTTACCAGAGATTAGTCAAGGAATATCTAGATTTTGGAGTTTATACAATAATCAAATTGACATTAAAAATCTTTGCGTAGAAGACTATTTAGAAGAGTCTTTAAGAATGATTGGACATTCTATTGAAGGAATTTCTAAACCATTCATTAAGTTATTATTTCATTTAAACAGAATAAAAAGAAATAAACAGTCTGATTTTTCTGAAATCAAATCAAAAGATTTAGGAGTTGTAATTGACGAATTAATAAATACAACTGATTTAGATGATTTATTAATTATCTCGAATCACTCAATTCGATTAAATCAATGGCGAAATATTGCTTATCATCATAATTCAAAAATCATTGATGGAAAAATCATTTGTTGGTATAAAAAAAATGGAATAAATGAAGAATTTGAATTATCAAGAGATGAACTATTCTCAAGTTTATTGAAAATCTTATTAACCTTTAAACTAATCCGAGTTTCAGAAACTATTTTTTGTTTTGACAATATAAATGAGATACAAGAATTACGAGACTCAATTGAGAAAGAACCTTTAAATATTCGAGATGAAGCTAAACTATTAGACTTTAAATCATCTTTAAGTCTTCAAGGATTCAAAATAAAAAAACTGAAAACCGAAAATAACTCTTCTGTATTGACATTAATTGATATGCAAGAATATGGAAATTTTCAAAAAAGAGCAATTCACTCATCTCAATTTTTATATAATCTTTGGTTACATACAAACTCAAATAAACTTATTGTTGAGTATTATGTCTTTAATGGAGATAAGTTTTTAGTATCGGAAATAGACTCTACTATATTTGCCAACCATACTGGAGGCGATATGAAATTATCTGAATTATTAACGGACGTTAATTTTTCTTTTATATCAAAAAGTTATAGCCAAAACAAAAACCCTTTTGAAAAGTTAATATTATCAAAAAATATAAAAGAGCATAAACAAAAATTTTATTCTCAACAAGGAGAAGAGCTTAGTATTGAGGAATTTTCAAAGAAATTTATTTTAAGTGTATTCACAAACTACTTGGTTTTTATTTCTGAAGGCTTCAACACAAATGATATTCAAATTAATATTGGTTCAGATGGAGCGATGGCAATAGCTGATAAAAAAATAATATTAAGAGTTCCTGCTACAATAAGAAATAAAGCATATCAGTTAAAACTAATAGAATTATTGGAGCAAGTCATAAACTTATATTCAAATGGAGAATTAAAACGAGAAATTGTTGAAGATGCAAAAATGAATAATAAGTACTATTTCAAAAAGTCATTAGTTAAAGACCAATTGAAAAACGAAGATAAATAACGAAAGCACAACAAGGTATAAAAAACATAGGGCGTTTGTGCTAAACCGAAAGGTCTGTGAATATTAACAAAGTCCGCTAAATATAAAATTTGGCGTTTATAGAATAAAAGATAAAAGCAAAATATTTATATTTAGCTAAGTAATAAACCGAAACGACAGTGCTTATCACCTGCCCTACGATTTCTTATACTGAACGTTGCCATTAATTTGAAAGAAGTGCCGAAAAAAGACAAAAAGAAATTAAAAAAAGCAAAATCTGATACTTTTAAAATAGTATTAACTGCTTTACTGACTTCTATGTTTACTGGATTTGTTTCATATTTTTTAATGTTCAGTCAATTAAAAGAAGAACAAAATTATTGGAAAACGAGAACAAAAGCCGAAAAAGTATCTCAACTTTTAGAAAAACAAATTGAAATTTTTGATAATGTAAATTCTGGAATATTATTGACTGAAGTATTAGCTAAAGATTTCAAATTATATTCCGCTAAATTTATGTCAACGATTGAATTATCATTAGCAGGTGGAAAAAATTCCACAAACGAAGAAAGCGAAATATTAAATAATAAAGCTATCGAATATCATAAGCAAATAAATCAATTGGCAACTGATATACAAATGTCCGAAATGTATTTTGGAGCTAAAGTAGACTCTCTAATAAACCCTTTATCGGAATCTTTAAATTCAAATTATCAGAATAATTTAATACTGGGAGATACAACTAGATTAAAAGGATATAAAAATGTAACAGAATATTTTAAAAGAGATTTTAATACGACTAAAGAATTATCGGAAAACCGCTTGAAAATATTAAAAGCAATGCGAAGTGAAATAGATTCAACAGCTGAAATTTTATACGGAGATTACCTAAAAAACTAATGGCAACAATGTATAAAAATAATTGCTCAATTTTGGGCTTAACCAAAGGTCGTTGCAAGTTTACTACGTCTGATTTTCCTGCGGAAAATCCTCGCACGTAAACCCGCAACTATTCTTATACGAGACCGTTGTCCACAATAACCTCATCAATTGACTTTCCCACGTCACTACGTTGGCGTTAAAGTCAACTGATTCGGATACGGGAAATGAAACATCGCTTTGCTCAATTTCTCCTATTCCCCTAATTGTGGACAACGTTCGGGGTCTATTAAAAAATAAAAGCACCTGCAACCTCTGAAATACGAGGTTGTCTAAATATTTAAAATGAGTGAAATACATAATATTATATTTGAAAAAGGGATAGATAGATTGAGTTTTGATGTTTCTATTTTATATAATGAACTTGAAAATATTGAATTTGAAGATTATGATTTAGCATTAGCTGAATTACAAGAACTTAAACTTATAAAAAGAATAGGTATTGGTAATTCTTTTAAAATCACAAATTCAGGATATAAGGCTTACGAAATGGGTATTGAAAAATTTATCCAAGAACAAAAAAAAATAGATTACAGAAAAGAAAGAAAGGTTTTTTATGATTACCAAGTTTCAAGATTTAGAGCAAAAACAGGGTACATACCTTATGTAATATCTTTTATCAGTTTGATTATTTCAATATTTGCTTTTCTCAATAATAAAAATAAAGAGTTACAACAACCCATAAAATCAAATGCATTAGAACAAATAAAAGACAGTACTTTATTTTCCATCCAAACCAAAAGGGCAGATTCATTAAATAAATTAAATCGTAAATAAAATTTTTCATTTTCTGTTGTTTTTAATTAATATGTTTCGGTTACATTGGACAACAGAGTCTATAATTCAATGCTAAGGCATTGAGTGCTTTTATTTTTTTTTGATGCTTCCGTAGCTACTCTCGCTTGCGATTGCAAGCGACCGCTACACGCATCAAATCATAGACCCCGAACGTTGCCAGCAATTTAAAGACAATCTATGAGCAAAGAATTAACTGATTTCGTTCAATACATACAAAAAGCACAAAATGAATTTAATTCTCATAGACAAGGAGCATTTGATTTAGGATGTAATAGCGAAACATTGGAATCTTTTGATAAGTTAATATCGTTAACTTCTAGTTTAGAGAATAAAGCAAAACAAGGGGAATTAAAAATAAATTATCTTAATCAATTTCAATCAAACATTGAGAGTATTCTATCTATTTTACCTTTTAGGGGACAACCTAATTCAAGTTTCTTAGCACATCAAAATGAACACTATAAGTCTCAGATTAAAAATAGCTTAGAACAAAACAACACTAGTATTTCAAGTCTCTATAACCAAATTGAATTTAATATTGACTTCTTCAACAAAATTGGATATTTTGATAGTAATGTAGTTGCAATAGGAGCTAATGGTAGTGGTAAAACTACCTTATCTAATAAATTCAAGACATATCTTCAAAATAATGGAGTAGTAATTTCAGCACAAAGAATTTTACTTGTTCCAAGTTTTGATTCAATCGCAAACCCTGCAAAGACTGCGAGTGAATTAAAACAATATCAACTAAGAGATAAAACTAATAAATCAAATAGTGAGTTTAACTATCTCAAACAGGAATTTGGGATTGTCTTAAAAAACCTATTAGCTGATAATATTTCAGTTGGTAACTCTTATAGAAAAAATGCAATTGACGCTGTAAAGTCGGGTAAAGCTATCTCAAATCCAGATACTACCAATTTGGATATTACATTTCAAATATGGAATTCCTTAATTGAACATCGAACAATATCTTGTGATGACGGAATAAATATTACTGCAAAGTCAAATGATGGCAGGTCATATCCAGCTATACAAATGAGTGACGGAGAAAAAGTAATGCTATATTTAATTGCTCAAGTTTTACAATCACCAAAGAACGGATTTATAGTTGTTGACGAACCAGAAATGTACTTACATAAGACAATTCTGAAAAAATTATGGGATTTGTTAGAGAATGAAAGAAATGATTGTATTTTCATTTATTTAACCCACGATTTAGATTTTGCAACAAGCCGAACAACTGCAAAGAAAATTTGGATTAAATCTTTTACGCATCCTGATAAATGGGATATTGAAGATATTCCAACTGACGAAATACCGGAGACATTACTTTTTGAATTATTAGGTAGTAGAAAAAACATTCTTTTTTGCGAAGGAGTAAAAGGTAGTATAGATGAACGTGTTTATTCTATTCTTTTTCCTGAACTTACAATAATGCCAGTAGGCAGTTGTTTTGATGTTATAAATCATACAAAAGCATTTAATAAACTTCAGAATGTAAATACTAAATCTTATGGCTTAATTGACTCAGACCACCACGATACAGATAGATTGGACAAATTAAAGGAGAGTGATATTTTCTCATTCAAAGTAGCTGAAGTAGAAAACTTATTTCTTGATTCTGATTTCTTAAAAATACTTGCTCAACAAATTTTGATAGATGAAGAGAATGTTAAGCTAATCGAAACGGATATAATAAGTGAGTTAGATAAATTAAAAGAAATTCAGGCCTCAAACTACGTTAGTACAAAAGTTAACTATTACTTTACAGATAGCGATGTTTCTAAAGGTAATGCTCTAGCTCAATTGGAGACAAACTATCAAAATTTTCTTGACAAAATATCCATAAATGATTGGTATAACCAGAGATTGGCTGAATTGAACGAAATGATTGGTAATTCTGACTACAACAATGTTTTAATTGCTTATAACAACAAAGGCATTAGGAACATTGCTAGTAAGCATTTAAAGATTTCTGATTTTACAGATAGAAGTATAAAATTACTTCAAGGTAATATTGAGGCTAAAACTGCATTGAATAAATATTTTCCTGAAGAAATAAAAACTGCTGGCAACAATGTATAAAAATAATAGCGGTTTAATAGCTAAAACGAAACTAAGAAAATATATAAAAGGTCTGTGTTAAACCGAAAAGTTAGTGCGTCTAAATCCGCTACTATTCTTATACTAGACCGTTGTGCGTCAGTTTAGAGAAAAATTCCTAAGTAAAAAAATACAATTAAAATAACCTAAAACTTAAAATTATGAAATTAGATTTGTACACTAAAAGTATCCTTACCGTTATTGCAATTTGCTTAACAATTAATGTTTTAAAAGATTTTGATATTATTCCAAAAACATACGCAAAAGAATCTCTAAAAAATGAACCAAATTTACTTCCAAACAAAAATTATGGTTTAATTCCCGTGAACGCTGACGGTACAATTGATGTAAATATCAAATCATCTTCTGAAATGGATGTTAATATAACTGGAGTGTCCACAAGCGATGAATTAGATGTAAATATTGATGAAATTGGTGGAGGCTATGTATCACATGGCGGACCAATAAGTGTTGAAATTGATTAATCAACTTTCCTAAAAACATTTTTGATAAAAACATCAACATAAATCTTAACCAACAGGTCTAAAAAAATTATAAACGTAATGGACATCAATCCTTCCGAAATAATGATTTCTGCGATAGTTGGAGTTGTCGTTGCGGAACTCTGGAATTTTATCAAAAGAAAATATGAAGAAACTCGTCCAATAAAGAAGCTGAAAAAAATTAAAGCTATCAAAGTTTTGTGGTTTATCCTGTCATATATTTTACCATTAGGAACTATTGTGTTTTTAATCATTGATAAAAACACTGAACCGACTTTTAAAAATATTTCTCTATTCATAATAATTTGCATTTCTTTAGTGTATAATCTTTTAATGAGCCATATAATCAACCTTTATAAAATGAATACAAAACTGACTAATATAAGCTCGGAGAAACTGACAAAAATTGACCAAACATTTGATAAGGTTTATCATCACATTGAAAAAACTAAATCGGACAATAACCTGAAATAAAAAACCGAACGCACAACAATGGCTATAAGTAATTGCTTGTTCTCGCCTACTTCTGAAAATCCTCGCGGATTTTCAGTTTGGTGTGTACTTGCAAAGTTAAGTGCTAAACCACGCAACTACTCATAGCCGAGACCGTTGGCAAACATTTTGACTCGTCCTGAATAAAGGCTACATAATTTCAAACAGTTATGTATAAAAATGACCGAGTAACCAGACGTTACAGCGAACATTTTAAATTAAAAATCTTAGCCGAACTTAGTTGGCAAATACACCAAAAACCAATTAGGAAAGCTCTACAGTATTGCGCCTACAACCATTAATGAATGGATTAGAAAGTACGAACGTAATGACTTAATGAACACAAGGATTATGGTAGAAACCAAAGATGAGATAACACGAATCAAAGCACTCCAGAAAGAGATTGAACAGCTTAAAAAACTAGTCGTGAAAAAGGACTTGGACGAGTTGGTGAATGATTCTTACTTACAAGTAGCTGCTCAAAAATTAGGCTATAAAAATGTGCTCGAACTTAAAAAAAAACTAAATATCAAGCTTTAACCATAGCCAGAAAAACTAGTAAAGGATTTACTTCTCTTTCTAAGCTATGTGCCTGTTTTGGGTTGAAACGTGACGCCATATACAAATACAAATGTAGAGCTGATAAACGTTTACAACTAGAAAAACAGATTATTCATATTGTTCAGAAAAGACGTAAATCCTTACCTAGGGAAGGTGTCAGGAAACTGATGATATCTTTACAAAAAGATTTTGAAAATCAAAAAAGTAAAAATTGGAAGAGACACTTTGTTTAAAGTACTTAGAGAGCATAAGATGCTAACCCTAAGAAAAAAATACAGCTGTAGAACAACCAACTCGCACCATAGATTTTATAAGTACCGCAACATCATAAAAGATGTGGAAATTACAAGACCTAATCAAGTTTGGACATCGGACATCACCTATATTAGAACCGTGAAAGGCTTTTGTTATCTGGCGCTCATCACAGATATGTACTCGCGTAAAGTTGTAGGATATGACCTAAGTGATAGCTTAGAACTCAAAGGTTGTGTTAGAGCACTTAATAAGGCTATTTATAATACTAAAACCATTAAAGGACTAGTACATCATTCAGATAGAGGAATACAATATTGCAGTAATGTGTACACCCAAATACTTAAAAGAAAAAAGATAGGCATTAGTATGACAGAAGAAAACCACTGTTACGAAAACGCAATGGCTGAACGTGTAAATGGAATCCTTAAAGATGAATTCTATCTCGACCAGACCTTTACTAACGTGGCACACGCCAAGAGAGCTGCAAAAAATGCAATTAATCTATATAATCAAATAAGATTACACTTATCTTTAGATTATAAAACACCAAATATGGTATATAAATTATCAGCGTAAAATTAATTTTAACCTGTAGCCATATTTCAGGACAAGACAGCTATAACAACCAATGAAAATTTTCAATATAGTTACGTCAGTTATCCTTACAATTCTGATTTTGTGCATTGCATATTTAATTCCAGAATTTGAAAGTATTCAAGTTGACCCGATGGGAGATGGACAATCTGGTATTGGAAAAGGAGTTATTGGACTAATGATATTCGGATTGGGAGTTTTAAGCCTAATTTTTGCATTAATTTTTATTCTTCTAATGGTAATTCGAAATACAAACCGAAATAAATGGAGTTATATAAATCTATTGGCATCATCCCTAATTTCAGCTTTTACTTTTATATACTTTTTTGGTTAAAATATTATTGACTATGTTCCAAGACTTTATTACGCTAAAAACCAGACACCTGAGATTCGTCAAGACAGTTTCTGATAGCGAAATAGTTTATGGACTAAAAAGTAAAAATGGATATGCAACATCAAGTTCAACTCAATACGAAGATGATGTCGGAAAACCAATCGGAATGATATGTTTTTGGGCAGAAAAAGTTAGAGCGAAATCCTGTGCAAAAGACGATTGGAAAAAATACAAAGTATCCGAAATTCCATTAGCCGAATTTATGGAAAATTGGTGTATTGGAATGGCTAATGATGGACTACTAATCGGAACTCAATTTGACCAAAATCTATTAGGACACGAAGTTGAGCCATTGGACTTGATTTTAGAATTGACGTCTGAATTAAAATCAATAGAAAAAGACTTGAACTTTAAAAAGTTTAATGGAATTGCGGACTTGGAAAAACAAGTAAAAGAAATAAATGAATAAAAAAAGCCAGCAGGTAACAATGTATTATATTAAGTAACTCTCATAACACCTATGAATAAAGGGTTTTATTATTTAAAAACAAAAAAGGTACAACATAGGTATAACTTTTTACACCTTATGCTGTACCCCTCTAAAACAAGTATAGACAACAAAAAACCGCTCCTGTTTAGAGCGGTTTTCTTATTTCTATTTAGTTGTTATTAATTCGCCGTACCAGAGCCTAAATAGATACTGTTTGATACTTGACTACCATCTGCCGAAACAAACGCCATAAATAGCTCTACTGTGTCTCCTGCGTAGGTGTTTGGTATTGTTACTGTCTGTGTTCCAGCAGTTCTAACTGCACCATCAAGAATATAAATAGATTCTTTCTTGGATGGGTTGTAAACCAACACCATTGCTTTATCAGTTGAGCTTGCATTCCCTTCCGCTGAATTATCTCCCCAACTAAAATCAACTTGCCCTGCATTTGATAGGTCTGTAACGCCATTTAAAACGCCTGAGAGACTTCCTCTACTCAAAAGAGCGTTAGTATAGTCAACCGTAAAATTGGGTGCTGTACCGGTAATGGCATTATTTAGCAAATAAGACATCGCAGAGTTAAATTCTGTCCTCTTATTAGCGAAATTTTTGTAACCGACCTTTAAAAAAGCTTTATTCGGTTGAAGAAATTCCAACACGCTTGAAAATTTGGTTCTTTGATTTACTTGCCCTTCCGTTCTTGGATTCGCAACACTTGAAGGCTTGATTCTGATGTAATCAATTCCTTTCCAATTACCACCGATAACGTTTCCAACTTTACCAGATAGTCCTCCTAAAATTCCTTGAGAGATTTTGCCCATAACATATGTAGATTTAAAAATTACTTATTCGAACTTGGTACGGACTTAATTCGGACTAAACAATACTTTCGTTTTGTCCTTTAAGCAAATATAAAATCTTCTGCAAGGCTTTTACATCTTCTCGTTGTGATTGCCTTTGTTTGCCCTCTTTTACTTTGCCCCTATATATTTTTAAAAGAAAAAATGAAAAAAAAGAAAGCAATATAGAATTGTGGCGTGGTTAATGGCGACAAGGTTTTTGGGTAAAAGTTTTTCTTAGCAAAATGTATTAAACTAAACACAATAGTATATTAGAAAAAGTTTTATCCAAAACCCGTAGGGCTTGACCTTTTTGTCATTGTGCGGTGGGCGAAGGAAGCCACATATCTTTGATTTCTTTTTTATTATTTTTTGAAGCCTGAATTTAAATCGAAGACTATGGAAAATCCTTTTGAAATTATCAATCAAAGATTAGAACGTATTGAAACTTTACTTGAAAACATTTACAGAGCAAGTAATATCAACGAGACTGGAATTGCCACGACTCCTATTATGAACATAAAGCAAGTTTCAGCTTATTTAGACCTATCTGTATCGGCTTTATACAAAATGACAAGTACTAAAGAGATACCGCACGCAAAACGTGGCAAAAGGCTTTATTTCGATAAAAAAGATATAGATTCTTGGGTATTGGAAAACAAAGTAACTACTACAAGCGATATTGAAAGAATGGCTACTGAGTATATTCTCAAAAATCCTATTAAGTTCCCTTGATGTTCCGCTTTTCTGGGGAATTGACACTTAAAAAAGTAGGTCTATTCCGAATTGAGCGTTGGGTGATGCGTTTGTAAGTGTAGCGTTTTAAATAGTTGTTTGATAAAACAGCATTTAAATAAGCTACTCTTACAGGACTTATAGACGATAGCGTATTGCTTTTTTGAGGTACGATAAAAAGTAATGTGCTATGGCGTATGACTACACTTTATAAACCTATTTTTTTATATCCTATTTCTTGGGTGGTGGGGAAAAGTGGACAATTAATGTGCTTAACGAAATGAGACAAACAAAGACTTGAGCTAAGGAAAACTTGGACTTAGTGATGGTTTTGTGCAGTTCGAATGAGATAAGTGCTTTAATTGTCGAGTTCGGATGTGCGCATTGGCTGAGCGGATATTTTACATAATAGCAGTTATAGCTACAAAATGCATTATCACTGCGTAGCAAACCTATTAAAGCGCCGTTTGCTACTATAACTTCTATTATGTAAACATAGCTTAGGGTTGTTTTTATGGCGCTGTAATTGTTTGAGCGTAGGCAATGGCTCTTTATTTTTTTGAGGCACGAAGAAAAAGTAATGTGCTATTATAGCTTTGGTACAATTACCGTGACATAAAAACAACAATGCGGTGGCGAGCTGAACACAATAAAATACAGAGGTTTCTTGCCTTAGCAATAAACTGGATTTTATTGTGTGGGTATTGCCTTGTTACTAATAAAATATCCAATATTAATAGTGTTAGAAAAACAAGTCAATTTGCTGACATTAAGGAGGTAAAATTTAACATAAATAATATTTTGCATTTCAATAGTATAAATCTATTTTTGCATACTATAATTAGCCGATTTTATATGTTAGATTTAACTAAAATAACTACAAGCTTAACGCTTAGTAAAGAAGTGACCCATACAGACGCTAAAAAAGAGCCTTTACATAATTGGTTCCCATATTTGGAAGGATTTTCTGAAACCTTTATAGAAAATATTCTAAATAGTATGAGTGAGTCACCGAAATTTTTGTACGAGCCATTTTCAGGTTCTGGAACCGTGCCTGTTTTTAGCAAACGCAATGGAATACATTGTTTATATTCCGAAGTAAATCCATTTTTATTGGAATTGACTGATTTGAAAATTTCAACATTTGATTTAACAGATATTGATAAAGCTTCTTTTAAAAAAGAGCTTTATACCATTTCACAAAACATTGAAACCATACTTAATAATACTACTGAGAATAAGAATCTTAAAGAATACTATGATAAAGTTTTTGGAAGAAGTATTTATTTTGAAAAAGAAAATTTTAGTGCAGTATTAAAGTTAAGTAACTACATAAAAAGTATAGATAATAAAAATACGAAACAGTTTTTGAGGATTGCAGTATGTAATTGCTTGTTACCTGCATCCTTGTTAAAACGAGCAGGAGATATTAGGTATAAAAGAGGTAAAGAAAAAAATAACATACCAAGTATAATAACATTATTAAAAGCTAAATTGTTAGTTATTGCAGATGATCTAAATGAGGTTAATAGCAGTGAAAACAAAATTACCTTAGAAAGAAATACTAATGCAAAGGTTTATATGAATGGTTATGAAGAAAAAATTGACGCAATAATTACCAGCCCACCATATTTAAATGGCACTAATTATATTAGAAATACAAAATTAGAATTATGGTTTTTAGGATACCTGAAAGAAAAAAAAGACTTGTCAAGATTTAGAAAAGAAGTAGTGACAGCTGGAATAAATGATGTTTCAAAAGAAGAAAAAAAAATCATTATTCCTTTTATACAGGACATATTAGACAATAAAGATTTGTGGTATGACAAAAGAATTCCTAAAATGATTACCGATTACTTCTTTGATATGAAAATAGTTATTGAGAATTTTTATAAATACTTAAAAAAAGGAGGTAAAGTATTTCTTGATATTGGTGATAGTGTTTATGCTAATCAACATATACCAACAGATTTAATATTAATTGAATTATTTAAAAATGAAGGATTCACTATTATCGATAATTTAAAATTAAGAGACCGTAGATCTAAAAGTGGAAGAATTGTTAAACAATGTTTAATTGTAGCTGAAAAATGATTGATTTAAAAAAATGGGACGATTTTAAGATTAGACCACCCTTTAAAGAAGCACCATTTAATAAGAGGAATTGGGGAAATAAACAGCATTCACTGTGCTCTTTTTATGGGAAATTAAAACCTGCAATTTCACATCATTTGGTAGATACGTTTTCTTCAGAAGGTGATAATGTATTTGATTGTTTTACTGGATCGGGAACAATTCCCTTTGAGGCATCTCTTAACAATAGAAAATCATATGCTCTTGATATAAACCCTATTTCTATAACCTTAACTACTGCAAAAATACAGAATCAAAGTAAAGAAGGTTGTACTAAAATATTTGATGAGCTTGTGGATTATTTAGCACAAACAAATGTTTTAGATGATCAGTTAGCATTGGCACAAGATTTTGGCTTTAATAAGAGTTTAATAGAGTATTATCACGAAGAAACTCTCAAAGAGATTTGTATAGCTCGTAAATTTTTTATGACTTACGCAAACAAGGATGCAAATTATCATTATGTTTTATCAGCATTACTTCATATACTTCACGGTAATAGACCATATGCTTTAAGTAGAAGATCTCACTCTATAACACCATATAGTCCAACTGGAATATATGAGTATAAATCTTTGACAGAAAAACTCTATGAGAAAATGTCGAGATCTTTTCTTGAAGTAAAAAGCGATAATTTTATTGAAGGTAATGTATATGAGCAAGATATATTGGAACCTTGGAATGATGAAATCAACAATATAGACGCAATTATTACATCTCCTCCATTTTTTGATAGCACTCGTTTTTACTTAGTTCATTGGTTAAGAAGTTGGTTTTTAGGATGGGAAAAAAATGATTTTGATATAAAGAAACAAAATTTTGTAGGAGAAAAACAAAAGAAAAATTTCCAGTTGTACGATAGCATTTTTCAACAATCTAAAGAAAGATTAAGTAAGAATGGAGTTGTTGTGTTTCATTTAGGAAAAAGCAAAAAGAAAAATATGGGGCAAGAGTTAGAGGCATTAGCGAAGTCGTATTTTAAAAATATAGAGTTATTTGATGAAGATGTTACACTTTTAGAAAAACACGGAATTAAAGATAAAGGAACTGTTAGCGCACATCAATACTTAGTAATGTATTAGCCCTTTGCTTCATTGTATATATTAATTATATTAAAAGGATTAGAGCTTTTTGAAACTGCTTTATTTACAGAATGGAGTATTGAGTCGGCTGCTTTTTTACCATCCCTAAGCTTAATGTATTCGGGATGATTTAGAAAGTCATCGATAAACCATAAAATTTTATTTTTCAATTCAGTAATAACTAATTCATTTGGCGACCTGGATTTTAATAATTCAAGAGGTAGTGATGTCAAAACTGATAAACGTTCTAATTCATTTTCTGTGTAAAAATCTATAGGAAACATATCGCTTTTTGCTAAATTACAAGAAGCACATAAACACGTAGCAGATTCGTCTAATGGGTATAAGTGCGATAATGGCATAGTATGATCGAGATGCATTTTTTTTGAAGACTTAATGGCGACACCACACTTGAAACAGCTTTTTTCGAATTTATCGAAAATGTATTTATCAAATTCTTTACCTGTATTTTTTCTAAACTCGTGATATATCCATTTCCTATCTAACAACCTGCAAGATAATAATTCAAATGCCCTTCTACGAAGTGAGTCTTCCCTATGCTGACTACTTGAACGTAAATGATTTAGAGCTGCATTGACAAAGAATTTCTTACAAGCTTTGCATTCCAATTGATGACCAAAATAAGATATTAAATTACCATCCTCAAATGAATAACCTTTATCTAACAATTTTTTTTGAAAACTAATTAAAGAGTCTTCAGAGATATTATTTGAGACAATGTTATAAATGGAAAACCCTTTATGTGTGCAAGGTGCTTTTGTTGTACAATGGTTCGAAAATGCTAATTGTTGCCGCTGATTAAACGGATTTATTGGAAGAAATCTTTGGCAACGATTACAGGACTTTGTAAGAATTATACTGCCTTCTGACGAATTATCAAACTCTACATAATTGTCAAAATAGAATTGTTCTGGAAAACAAATTCTTTTTTTGGAATTTGAATAATGTCTGTATGCTTCTTCACTTTCAATATAAGCATCCTTATTAACAAAGCCGATACCAAAGTGTGTGTAATTTACAGATACTCTTTCTGAACATTCAAATACTATACTCGCATTAATAACTGAAAAGTCTTCATCTAAATCTACCTCTAAGTCGTGACCTATGGATTCGTATCGATTTGCAGAAAGATTATATTCAATTTTACTCTCATTGCCGCTGACGTTTAGTGAAAATAAAATTTTTATATCCTTACTGGATAAAAAATAGCCTCCTAAAGCTGCAATTCCAATATTTGAATTGAATAAACTTACTGCCAGTTCTTTTGGTATTTTATAATGTATAGTAAGTGTTTTATCTATAATTATTTTTTTAGAGTACTTAATCTCGGCTTCACTTCCAGTTAAAACTCCACCTACTTTATTTCCTGTAATGTTTTTAGTTGTTCTACGTATTGGTGTTCTGAAACCGTATTTTTTTTGTTTAGCCATTAGAATAATTCTTTAATTTCCACATCTAATGCTTTTGAAATCTTACCAATATTAAGTAGGGTTATATTCTTTTCCGCTCTTTCGATCATTCCGATGTATGTTCTATGTAAATCTGCCTTATGCGCTAATTCTTCTTGAGAAAAACCTTGTTCTTTCCTCAATCGTCGTATATTATTTCCAAAATGTTGTAGTAAATCTTCCATTTATTAATGCTATTTATAATATGGTGAAAGCTAATTTTAGTATTCATTTTAAGCAACATACTACGATTAGCATTTGATGTAATTTTATTAACTCAGATTACTATAAACTAATAGATTTAGAAGATAGCTTTAAGGAAGTAGCGTTTGAAATGCAAATGATTTAAATTACCCCATTTTTAGACTATACTACACGTCTTAAAAATGGCTCAGTTTCTTATCGAGAAATCTACTTTCGCTTTAAGCTTATTTAATACTGACCTTTCTTGTTCTGCATCTTTATATTTAGATAGTAATTTTAAATACTGACCTCGTTCTTTTTTATGAGTTTCCTTATGATGTAATTTCATTGCTTGTGCAGAGTCGGCATAATTCATATAACCATAAAGACGTGTTTCTTTAGCTGACCAATTAGAGAAGTCAAGATTGGTTTTCTTATTTATGTTTGCATAAAAATTGAGCAATTCATTTGCAAGTAGGTTGTATTTAATAGGGTCTATTAAATCTTGTACCGAATAGATTCCTAAAGGATTAGCACGATTATTAAAGTATCGATAATTGCCTTTTAATTCTACACGCATTAACTGTTCTTCCAGTTTTACATCTGCGGTCTTTTTAGCCTCAAACGTCTTGTTGTAGGCTTTAAATTTGTAATTGGTTTTTCTTATTTCTTTACCATAAATAACATTCCCTTTTATCATAGGAATAGGCAAAGTGCTTTTATAATCTATCCACCTATCTGTTTCTTTTATGGTATCGTGATTGATAACTACACCAACATCTGCCCTTGAAAGTGAGGTTTTATAAATATTTACAGGAAGATGATTATTGAGCGTGTCAAGCGCAGTCAAAACCTGTGTAAAAGTGAAATCTTGATAGTTGTTGCCCATAAAGAACTTTTGCAATGAGTTCTCAATTTGTAATTCGCTACCGTATAATTTTAGATGAATATTTTGCAACTCACTTTGAAAGCCTATAACATTTGCCTTTTTGTTCTGAATAGGACGCCATAAGAAACCTGCCCAATCTACATTTTGCAACTTGTTTGCAAAAAAGACTTTAGGTAGGTTATCTATAATCGTTTTGGATTTAATGGTATCGTACAAAGTAGGCTATGCATAAGCATAAGAACCTCAAAAAGAAAAACGCTAAAAACCGAAGTTATTAGCGTGCTTTTTTGAATGCCTTATTATAGTTCTTATTTAAAAGCGTTTGTACGTCTGACATACGGTAATATATCTTATTCCCAATTTGAGAGAATGATATTTTACCTTCATCACGCCACGTTTGAGCGGTACGCTTGCTAATATGCATAAGTTGCAGGAAGTCGGCATTGTCTAAGAAGGTATCTTCTGGTTTCTTAGATGCATCTGCAATTTTAGAGTTGATTTCGTCAATACGCCCTATAAGTTCTTGGTATTGGTCTTTGGATAAAATGATTGCTTCCATTTGCTGAAATAATTTTTAGATTACTCCAACAAATCTGAAAAAAGCCTTAGCGGGTAAAAAGGGTAAATGTGTTACACCCTTTTAAAACCCTTATCTTTTTTGCAAATTAGTGCAGAGGGTTGTTTTTTATGTACTCTATTGCATCCTTTTTGTAATCTTCAGATGTATTAGATGCATCCAATTCGGATTTCTTTGAAGCATTTATTTTATCAGCAAACATTACATAAACTTTATGAAGCCCTAAATGAGGTATAATTTTCTTTTCCCTTAATGCTTCAATAACACCCCTTATAGCACCCAATTTCTTTGGTGATAATGCATAATTACCACCAACTGTTATTGATAAATCTTCTAACATTTGTAGTACATAGGTTTGCTTTTCGGTAGATAACAAATCTTCAAATGTTTCAAGCCTTGGTTTATCAATTAATATTTTAGGATTTTCTGGCAAATAACTCAATGGTGCTATTACGGAAGTTTCTCTTATAAAATCTGCTTCTATTGATAAAAACTCTTTAAATAAATTTGGAAATTTATCTTCTTTACCTTCTAATCTTTTATTTCTTTCAGCAATGGTTCTAAACGTTAACTCTCTTTGTTTTAATTCCTTTAACCTTGATTGAATGTAAAGAACTTTATTATTTGGTTCTGCATTATCTAATATCTTTTGAAGTCTTGATATGCATTTCTCAAATAATCGCAAGTGAACATTACGATGATTGATAAAGTGAATATCCAAAGGCACGGAATCATTCTGAAAGCGTCGAAAGAAAACATCCATTGAAGAATGTAATTCGTTGTAATCGTCTTTATCTAACACCATATCATTCATTAGTGAATGTATTATTAAATGAGAACCTGAATCATTTTTATAGTACATTGTTCTACTATCAAATAATTCATAGAAAATGGCCGTTATTTCCCAACTTACATTTAGAATCCTGTAAGCTGTTTTTAATTCTTCTAAAACTTCATCGAGTAAATTATTTACAACATAACTAAACCTTAAATTTTCAATCAATAATGCCTCATTTTCATCTCTTAAAAAGAAAAATATTCTTTTGTCTTTAATTTTATTATAAGCATCAATCTCATCTCCAAACTTCGCCCTTAAATATTCCTTTTTTTGTTCTGAAGTAATCGACTCATCATTGAAACAAAATTCATTTAATGCATCAATTTCTTTTTGATATTCTTTCTCAGTCTCTATCCTGACTTCTTTAATTTTCTCTTTTAAATCGATATATTCAAAAGGCTCATAAATGGACTTTCCTTTAATGATGCTCTTCATCCATTTTAATACGGTATCCAAAACATAAAAAATTGTAAGCTCATTGCTAACAATAGATTTAGCGTTGTTAGAAATTTTATTTAAAGGCTCTTTTAAATTGTCAGGATTTAGCTTTCTGTAGTTGTTTTCGTCGTTAAAAAACAAAGGATAATTTTCTAATAGCAAATCGTTATCATATTTGCTTATCTCGTTATTCTTGAAAATATAAAGTTTGGATAAAATTTGTTTTAAGACTGATGTGTCATTTATTGTTTCTGTAAGTACTTCTTCGAGTATTGAGAGTTCATTTGAAATGAAATTAATTGGGTTTCTAATTGTGGCGCAGTGCTCTTGATATGCCTTAATACAATTGTTAACGTCATATTCAACTATATCCAATAGAGCATTCATTTGCCATTTAGAAATTTTATAGTAGTCTTCTTCCTCGATATTATAATAATGCTCGAAAGTTTCCAGATATTGGCATTGAACACCTGCTAAAAAATCTTTGTAAGTTAATTTGGGTATATGCTTTAATAATTCATCTATTTTATCAAAAATTAATTTTCCATAATCACCTAAATATACCGATTGAATAAACTCGTCAGTTTCATCAACATTTAATAAAAAATGACGATTTGCGAATTGTGTTAGTAACCAATCATCACTATTATTTATGTAGTAAGGATGTGGGTCTTGTTTCTTTAATGCTTTATTCTTTTCGTTTTCTACAACACAAACCTTTAATTTTTCAAAGTCATCTAAACCATCAATTTCATTAAGTATTTTATCATTAAAATCCTTTTCGGCTTTCTCTTTTGCTGTCTTTCGCATTGTTTCAAAATGCGCTTTAACTATATTATTTATTGGTTTATTAAACATATTTTAATTGATGTATTTATCTACCGCATTATCTAATTCGCTACTTATGATTTTAGCATAAACTTGAGTTATACCTATATCTGTATGGTCCATTAATTTTGAGACGTGTTCTATACGCATACCATTGTTTAAGGCTCTTGTAGCGAATGTATGACGGCTTATGTGAAAGGATAAATTAAACGGTAGCTCCAACTGTTTACCCATTCTACTGAGATACATATTACTTAATGAAATTGCTCTATTGGTAATTAAACTTCTATGCTCTCTATCCTTAAAATACTGTTCGTCTATCTTGGCAAATGGAAAAATAATATCGTTTTGACTGTTATCATATGATGCGTATTTCTCCAAAATATCAATAGCTTTTTGACCTATTCTTATGCTGTGTTGCCTTTTGGTCTTGCGTATCGTTTTAGTGATACGGTGATTTTTCTTATCGTAGTTTTTCCATTGTAATTCGATAACATCTCCGAACCTTAAACCACCAGAGAATACCGAAAAAATAAACATATCCTTAATGACCTGTGCTTTATGCTTGTCTGGAACCTCTAAATTCATAAAAGCATCAAATTGTTCTGCATTTAGGTAACGTTTAGTGGTTTTATTTTTCTTTACCTTGAATTTGGTAAAGGGTGCTAATTCGTTGGAAATAAGGTCTTCTCTCTTAGCTTCACGAAACATTAAGTTTAAGATTCTAAAAGCGTAATTAATTGTAGTGTTGTTATTACCTAATTTTGAACTACAATAAGAAGCGTAGTTTTTTAAGGTTGTGGCTGTGATGTCATCAAACATCAATTCTCTATGGCCAACAAACCTTTCAAATTTCTCTATGTTGTTTTTATAACTTCTGTAAGTGGAAAGGGTTACTGTATCTTTTAGCTTCTCGCATCTGTCAAAAGCAAAGTCAAAGAAGTTAATTAAAGGCTTGCCTTTGATAGCTTCTTTAATTCGTCTTGCTGAGGTGGATTGATTACGTCTTTCTAAGTCGGCAATTTCCCCTTCTGCATCTGCTACCTTTTTTGAGATATAAGCATTTAACCTGGTAGAGTTTTGATGGTTCTTCTTTACCTTTTGTTTGTCATCATCCCATTCATTTGGATGAAGTTTAAGACTCAAAGAAATAAACTTAGTTCTACGGTCTTTAATTACTCTTAGATATAGAGGTGCATCGCCTGTTTTGTCTATCTTGTCTTTTCTCAGAATAATCTTTACCGAAGCCATAATTTCCCTTAGATTTATAGTGTGCAATCTGGTGCATTGCGATACTAAGGTACAACTTTTGGTATAACATTAGGTGCTTTTTCTTGTATTTCTTTGCATTATTTTGCTTTACAAAAATATGTAAAATACTGTAATACAGCTATTAAAGTGAGATTGAGAGAATATAGGTACAACTTCTATATAACAATGTATAACCGCAATTACGGCGGATTCGACTACGTCCGAATCGACTCGGAATTGCTAAAGTCTGTGCAAAACCGAAAATTAACGCAAATTAACCCGTAACTGACGGTTATACTAGACCGTTACCTGTAATTATGAAGAAAACCCTAACAACAATAATATTTTTAATTTCAATAACTTGTTTTAGTCAAGATTTAAATAAAGAAACGCACTATTACTTTCAAGGTAATCAAATAACTAAAACTCAATTTGAATCATTTGATAATAGAAAAATTTATACTAGAACTATTGAAAATGATTCGTTAATTATAGAGAAAATTTACCTTCACAAAAGCATCGGGAAACTTGATTCGATTCAGTTAAAACAAGTAACAATGTTCTTGACAAAAATTATTGGTTCTGAATTTAACCAAGAGAAAAAGACTATGATACATTTGTATAGGGAGAATGATAAGAATATTTATAGCGACTCCAAATACAAAAAATATTGGAAATGGATAAAAAACAACTCCAAGCGATATCAATCTTTCTTAATTGGAACCAAAGACTCACAAATTGAACCGAATAAAAAGAAGCACATCTATTTAGACCAATATGATTTAATAGAAAAGTTATTTTTTCAAAGTTCCGATTTTAAAATAAATCACATATTGATAAAGCCTAACGGTGAAATTTATATTTATTTTGGATTAAATGATATTTTACACGCTTTAGATTGGTCAGTGGATTAATAACTACAGGCAACAAAGAACTGAGGTAAAAAACAACTTTTATCTACATTAAATTTAGACACTATTATCCTATACTCTAAGAGTCATATTTTTGATCTTAGAGTTTTTTATTCCTTGTTTTTCTTGCTTACCTCGTCAGGACAGAAACATAAGTTTCTTCATAAGGTCTACCAGATTATAAATAAAAATCCTGCACAACAAACACATTAACTTTACTACAGAATATTCAATTATATTCAAATCCATTAGAAATGGATAACGTCTTTCTTGAACTTATAATTAACGCTTTGTAAGTGTATTTAATAGTTCAGTTACACAAAACCTCTATACACCAAAAAGTATACAACATCTGAAATTCTGTATAAAGTAATTAGCCTGCTACCAACCGATCTTTGCTCTATTCTTTTAAATAAAAAAACAGGCAAAATGAAAACAAATCAATTCGGTAAAAAAGGTTGGACTCCAGATAACATTCATAACTTAAACGGAAAAACCTACGTTATAACAGGAACTACTAGCGGAACAGGTTTTGAAGCTGCAAAAATATTGCTTTCTAAAGGTGCAAAAGTGGTCATGCTTAATCGTAATCCAGAAAAAGCAGAAAACACCATAATTACATTAAAACAAGAACTTGGTAATGCTATAAAAGTATCTAACATCACTATGGATTTAGCAAAACAAGTTTCAGTTAAAAACGCTGCTGCAGAAGTTCTTAAAACGGTCTCACAAATTGATGCTCTTATCTGTAATGCTGCTATTGCTCAAGTACCTAAACAAACACTTACAGTTGATGGATGGGAAAGCCAGATGGGAACAAATCATTTTGGAAATTGGACATTACAAGCTCTATTATTTCCACGCATTGAAAAATCTAATGGTAGAATTGTAACCGTAGGTAGTATGGGTTATAACATGGGAATTAAGACCATTAAATTCGATGATCTAAACTGGGATAAAAACTACAGCCCAAACGGTGTTTATAGCCAAAGTAAGTTAGCGCAAATCATGTGTGTTTATGAATTGCAAGATAGACTTAAAGAAGCAGGTATAACTAATGTAAAAGCGTATGCTTGTCATCCAGGTGCTTCAAAAACTTCTTTAATAAAAACCAGCGGTAGTTTAATGACAAGATTTGTATGGCAGTTAATGAAATTTTCACCTTTAGTACAATCAGCTGAAAAGGGTGCTTACCCACAATTAATGTGTGCAACAGAACCAAACCTAGATCAAAGTGAATTTTATGGCCCAACCGGTAAAAATAATTGGACAGGTCCTGTAGGTGCGCATAAGTTAGAACCACATGCAAAAGATAAAACTGTGGCAAAAAAGTTATGGGAAGTTTCAGAAAAAGAAACTGGTGTTAAATGGAATATTAATTCTTAATTATTTTCAACTAAAGCTTAAGGTTATGAATACCATAAAATACATCACCATAATAGCACTATTAACCTCTCTTGGATTGTTTTCTCAAGAAAGAAATTGGACTACAGAAAAATCTAAAGACGGAAAAACAGTTGTAAACTATGAGTTAGTAAAAGAGTACAATGGAACTCACTTTTATTACATTGCCCAAACCACTGCTAATGTATCTCTTGAAGAACTAGATGCTTATTTCTCCAATACAGACAATCATAAATATTTTATAGAGCGAACAACAACAACTGAAGAATTCAAAAAAATATCTGACAACCAATGGTTAGCTTACTATTTCTTTGATGCGCCTTGGCCATTACCAAATAGTGATCTTGTTATTGAGCTAAGTCGAACTAAAATTGATGATGATAAACTCATCTTTACTGCAGTTTCCGTAAAGAATGATTATAAAAAATCTGATGTTGATAGAATGAAAACTTATAAGGTAATTTATGAATTTGAGAAAATTAGTGACTCAACAACCAAAATTACTTACAATGCAGATTATATTCCTATAGGTTCAATTCCTAATTTTTTAATAAGATCTTGGTTTCCAGAAGGACCAGCTAATATTGTTACTAACTTAGGAACGCTGAAAAAGAATTAAATTAGTAGTATGCAACACTTTAAAACATTATCATCGTATTTAGATTATTTAGGGCTACCACGACCAGAGCACCCAATGCTAAGCGTATTTAACTCTAAAGGCAGCGGTTACCTACCTTGCCCAAGAGAGAGTTCACCACCTATAACAAATGATTGCTATTCTATTAGTTTTAAAAAATATGTTGAAGGAGATTTAAACTATGGAAGAACTAAATATGATTTTACAAATGGAGCTTTAATTTGTATTGCTCCAAGACAAGTTTTACAATGGGACGATAGCGTAGTCTTTGAACAGAAAGGCTTTTCAATAAACGTTCATGAAGATTTTTTGAAGGGAACAGAATTAGCTCAACAACTAAAAAAATACGGTTTCTTTTCCTATTCTGTTAATGAAGCTTTACACCTTTCTCCCAAAGAGGAAAAACAAATCGAATCGATTGTTGAAAATATAGATATTGAATATCAGAACAACCAAGATGAATTTAGCAAAGACATCATCATCTCGCAATTAAGCACTCTTTTAAAATACGCGAATCGTTTTTATGAAAGGCAATTTTTAAATAGAAAAGAGTTGTCTAATAATCTGTTGGAGCAATTTAATAAACAATTAGATGTATATTTTAACTCTGGCCAATTACCAGAAAAGGGAATACCGAGTATAGAGAATATTGCAGATAAACTATCGGTTTCACAACGTTATTTGAGTGATACACTTAAGAAAGAAACAGGAAAAACCTCAACAGAACACTTGCAGTTGTATCTTATAGATGAAGCAAAGAATATATTATTAAACCCTAACAAGACAATTTCTGAAGTTGCCTATGATTTAGGCTTTGAATATCCACCCTATTTTTCACGATTATTTAAAAAGAAAGAAGGCATAAGCCCGACAGAATACAGAGAAAAATATAAATTAAACTAAACAATGGACCTTTTAAAACTAGCTACAGATTGGGCGAAGGCAGAAGTCTTTTCAACTAAATTTTTTATTCTATTTGCATTTGCATTTTTAATTGCCAGTATAGGGTTTTGGCAACTCGGTAAAACAGAAATTGCAAGAGCTTATATTATGCCAACCTTGGTTGCAGGTATCTTACTATTAATTATAGGTAGCGGATTATTATATACAAACATTCAAAGGGTTAGCCAATTTGAAAAAGAATACCACGCAAATGCTGAAACATTTTTAGATTCGGAGATATCACGATCTGAAGCAACACTAAAAGAATACAGAACTATTGTTTTTAAAGTAATTCCTATAATAATTATAGTTGCTGCCTTGCTCATAATATTTTTAAGTACACCTACTTGGAGAGCAATAAGCATTACAACTATAGCAATGTTAATCGTTATTTTATTGGTTGATGGCACAGCACATTCAAGAATAGAAGCCTATTATAAAAAATTGAAACTAGTAGAAGTAAATACTGCCAACATAAATTCACCTGCAGTAAAGAATTAGTTCAACACCAATTTGAAGTAATTCAATCTAAATACTACTACTCCAAACTCTAAGGCATTATTTAGTTTTAAGTTTTTTTTTTGAATTTCAAACTCAACATTTACCCCAATGCACACAACACTATTGCAAAAAATTTAGAAATAAGTTTTATAACATTATTATTTATCGTAATATTGCAATGAACAAATTAAACAATTAATGGGTTTAGCAAAAACAGAAATATTTACAGATCTCCAAAACGAAATTGCACGATATGCAAAAGTTTTTGGGCATCCTGCCAGAGTAGCAATACTTGAGCATTTGTATAAGATAGACACCTGTGTTTGTGGAGACTTGGTTCAAGAAATTGGGTTAGCACAACCTACTATTTCTCAACATCTAAAAGAACTTAAGCATTTAGGTCTTATTAAAGGTCAAGTTGAAGGCACTAGCGTTTGTTATTGTATAGATGCAGAAAATTGGGCAAAAATGAAAAGTATAATGTTTACATTTTTAAACCAAGATGTCTCAAAATCTAATTGTTGTTAAAAAAAATTTGATTCTATTAATCGTATTATTGCAATATACAAATAAACATATATTATGACATTATCAGAAATAAAATCAGCATTACAAACATTAGAAACTATTAGTTTTAAGTTGCCAGATGGTAGCTTGGTACCAAGCCATTTTCACGTTACAGAAGTTGGAAAAGTTACTAAGCACTTTATAGACTGTGGTGGCACTGTACGCCATGAAGAAGTTGTGAATTTTCAACTTTGGAATGCAGATGATTATAATCACAGATTACATCCTGAAAAATTAGTTCATATCATTGAGCTTTCTGAAACTAAATTAGGGATAGATGAAAATCTGCCTATAGAAGTTGAATACCAAGGAGATACTATTGGAAAATTTGGGTTGGAGTTTGTAAACAACTCATTTCAACTAACTACAACACAAACAGATTGTTTAGCTAAAGACCAGTGTGGTATTCCAGAAGAAAAGCCAAAATTAAAAATGTCTGAACTACAAGCTGAAAACTCTTGTGCACCAGGAAGCGGCTGTTGCTAATCTTAAAACCTATAACCCATGTCTTTATACACACCAATCTCTAATTTTTTAGAAACATTAGACACTACTACAATTGCCACAGAGCGTAAAGAGGGCTTAAACAAACTAGCCGACTTTTTACAACAGCAATTAAAGGAAAACAAAGAAGCCAATATTACATTTATTTGTACACACAATTCACGTAGGAGTCACCTCTCTCAAATTTGGGCACAAACTATTGCTCAACATTTCAATTTTAAGACCATTACAAGTTACTCTGCAGGAACAGAGGCTACGGCTCTCTTCCCTACAGTTTTAGAAACATTACGAAATACTGGTTTTAAAATAGAGAACTTGTCTAATGCAGAAAATTCTCATTACAGTATCAAATATTCAGAAAATAGCCATCCAATTATAGGGTTTTCTAAAACGTTGGATAACTCGTTTAACCCTGAAAGTGGTTTTGCCGCAATAATGACTTGCTCACAAGCAGATGGTGGTTGCCCATTTATAGCTGGTGCTGCGTTAAGGTTACCATTAACGTATGAAGATCCGAAAGCTTTTGATAATACACCTCAACAAGAAGAAAAATATTTAGAACGTAGTAAACAAATTGCTACAGAACTGTTTTATGTATTTACACAACTAAAAACTGCCTAATGTCACAGACAAAAAAACTTAGCCTCTTAGATAGATATTTAACAGTATGGATATTTGTAGCAATGGCTATTGGTGTAGCCATAGGTTACTTTTCACCTACATTTCCAAAATTTGTAAATAGCTTTAATAGCGGCACTACAAACATCCCTATTGCTATAGGATTAATTTTAATGATGTATCCGCCACTAGCTAAAGTTAATTACAGCTTGCTACCAAAGGTGTTTAAAGACACTAAGATTCTTACAACCTCATTACTGCTCAATTGGATAATTGGGCCTATCCTAATGTTTGTTTTGGCAATCACTTTTCTTAGTGATTACCCAGAATATATGGTTGGTTTAATCTTAATAGGTTTGGCCAGATGTATTGCAATGGTTTTAGTCTGGAATGATCTTGCAGAAGGAAGCAGCGAATACGGTGCAGGACTTGTCGCGTTAAATAGCATTTTTCAGGTGTTTGCTTATAGTTTTTACGCGTGGATTTTTATAACTGTACTTCCACCCTATTTTGGATTTGATGGTGCTATTGTAAATATCTCAATCGCAACTATTGCAGAAAGTGTAGCAATTTATTTAGGTATCCCTTTTGTCATGGGAATTTTAAGTCGTGTTATTTTAGTAAAACTTAAAGGAGAAACTTGGTATACAGAAGTGTTTATACCTAAGATTTCACCATTAACGCTTATAGCACTTCTGTTTACTATTATAGTTATGTTTTCTCTTAAAGGAGAACTCATTGTAAAAATTCCTACAGATGTATTAATTATAGCGGTACCACTATTAATTTATTTCACCCTAATGTTTATTATTGGGTTTTTCTTTACTAAAGCATCTGGAGCATCGTATGATAAAACTGCGTCTGTAGCATTTACAGCTGCTGGTAATAATTTCGAGCTTGCCATTGCTGTGGCTATTGCAGTATTTGGCTTAAATTCTGGACAGGCTTTTGCTGGTGTTATTGGGCCTTTGGTTGAGGTTCCTGCACTTATCTTATTGGTAAGAGTATCGTTTTGGCTACGAAAGAAATACTTCCCGAAAATTAAAAATTGATAGGTTTACAAGCAATCATAAATAGCTATTACAATTAGTTCACCATAAATATTTTTTACATTTATGCTACTTATAAATAGTTCCTAGTAAAACATTATCATTATGATTGCTGCTGTCACTTTATTTTTAATTGTATCTATTTCTGCACTAATCACAAAAATTGCAGCAATAGCATTAGTACATACAGGTCTTTCTACAGAGAGCGCAAAATTTCAAGCAAGATCTGCATATACTGGCACTGGTATGAGTACTAATGAAACAGAAAGCATAATGAACCATCCCGTAAGGCGTAAGATTATTTATAATCTTATGCTTATTGGGAATGCTGGTATTGTAACTGCAATGTCTTCCTTAATCTTAACGTTTGTCTTACCAGAAACTATTGCTTCTAGGCTGTATGGCCTCTTAATTATTGTAATCGGGATGCTATTAATTTGGCTGGCCGTGAGAAGTAAATGGGTAAACAGAGGCTTGTCTAATATCATTAATAAAATGTTGAAACGTTATACCGATTTAGAAATACAAGACTACGCTGCGGTGTTGCACCTTAAAGATGACTTTAAAGTTATAGAAGCCAATGTTGATAGTGATGGCTGGATGTGCAACAGAACATTACAAGAACTTAACTTGCGAGAAGAAGGCATAACAATTTTAGGCGTAGACCGTAAGGATTCTGGTTACTATGGCTCACCTTCGGGAGAGTTTAAAATGCTTGCTAATGATACAGTGACTATTTATGGAAAATCTGATGGCATACAAAGTTTGTATAACAGAAAAAAAGACTTTTATGCACAAGAGGAGCACGAGAAATATGTAGTTAAAGAAGAACAAAGAAAAGCTGTTGAAAAATTTAAAATAGAATCTAAACCTGATTAGTTAAGGGAAGTTCATTTTAAATTTAATCCTAACTATAGCCTTCAATTTGGTTGAAAAATTGAAAACAAAAAAAGCTGCTTTCAAATTTTAAACATTCATTAAGAGTGCTCTTCATCTAAAAATATTAATTTGTGTGAAAACACATATATGAAGATTATTCCACAATTAATACTACTCTTACAAGACACTCCAAAAGATGAAACTGGAGAAATAGATGTAAATCCACAATCTATAATCGAAAAATTAGATACTTGGTTAGATGGCTTTATAAAAGCGCTTCCTAACATCCTTGTAGGTATTGCCGTTTTCGTTATCATGCTTTACCTAGGAAGATGGATAGGCAAATTGGTTAAACGAGGTCTTAAAAATAAAGGAAGACGCAATTTTGGAGATTTATTAGGTGCATTTACAAGATACCTTATTACTATTGCTGGTATAGCATTGGCATTGACTATTATGGCTCCAAATTTAAGCCCAGCAGATTTAATTGCAAGCTTAGGGGTTTCTTCTGTAGCCATTGGATTTGCATTTCAAGATATCTTACAAAACTGGTTGGCAGGTATATTAATTTTATTGAGACAGCCTTTTGAAATTGGTGATCAGATTGAAGTAAATGGTTACGAAGGTACTGTTGAGAAAGTTCAAGTAAGATCTACCATAATTACTACTTATGATGGGCAACGTGTGGTAATACCAAACAACACTGTATATAACAATTCTGTTAAGGTAAAAACTGCACATGATTATATAAGATCTCAATATGACGTTGGTGTTGGATATGATGAGAATTATATGGAAGCAATGAAAATCTTAAAAAACACAGTTACTTCTATTGAAGGTGTAACCTCAGAAAAACCTGTTGAAACTTTAGTTTGGGATCAAGCAGACAGTTGGTTAACTATAAGAGTAAGATGGTGGACAAAAAGTGATCGTGCAAGCGTTGTTCATACGTGGTCTAAAGTATTACATGACACACAAAAAGCAATGGATGATGCTGGAATAGATTTACCATTCCCAACTCAAGTTGAAGTACAAAATGCTCACGATTTAAAAGAAGCACGAGAAGACAAGGACAAAGACAGAGAACTTCATAAAAGTACAATGTCTAAGAAGGCTGAAGAAGCAAAAAAGGCTTCTGAGGAAGAGAAATAATCTAATCTTAGTTTAATTAAAAAGCCCAAATGTAATATTTGGGCTTTTACTTTTTAAAAAAACTTCAACACAAACATATCAATCACTTCTATAACGATAAGGATGATAATAATCCACTCTAAAGTACTGCTTTCTCTATGGTCCCAAATGCCTTTAAACAATTCTAAGTTTTCCTTTATTATGGTGATACGCTTTTCAATAGCAAAGTATCTGTTCTTTAAATCGAATGTTTGTTTTAAGTGATAATCTAGTGTTGCTAACTGCTCGTCTTCCCAAGTAACATCTGGCGAATCGAAAATATAGAGATTTTCAGAAATCCTGTTTTTAAGATTTAACGTCTTCCCAATAAATTTCTTTAAGTTCTTGCTTGAAATTTTAAGTCGGCCACTTCGCTCCAGTTCTTCACTATGAACATTAGCTTCGTCTAACAATGCTTCTGTAATTTCAGAGTATCTATCTAATGCTACAGATTGTGAGGTATGCAACATTACCAAACGTATCATTTCATCTTCCAAGCTAGGCAGCTCAACAGCATTAAAGGATACTTTAAGAAGGTTTGGCGTTATTTTTACAACAATATCTTCAGTAAGACTATCCTTTACGTGTCCTCTTCCAAAGTTTTTTATTTGGTGTTTTATCGTTTTAATCTCTGTGTCTGACACGTTGAAAAAACTTACAATTCCAAATTGAAAAATAGACAGGTATTGGTAATCGTTAATTTGATAAAATAACTCATCTGCTTCAGCAAATAAGAGTGTGTAATTTAACTTTGCACGCACCATTTTAATATTGATGCCTTGTGCTACTTGGTAAGATTGTACCTTATACATTTAAGTAATTAGAAAATAAATTTTGATACTGATTTGAGTGAGCTACCCAAAATTACTTTGCGTAATCTCTATGAATTTACAAATTAACTCTCCAGAGCTAAGTTTGCAGGTTGTGTATTATTTCTTTTTACGCTCCAGTGTATAAAAATCTTTACGTCTGTCTTTAAGGTTTTTAACAGCTCCAAAATTATGCAGTTCTCGCAACAAATCTATATTAACATCTGCCACTAAAATCATTTCTGTGTTTGGTGTAGCTTCTGCTTTAATACCATTACTAGGAAATGAAAAGTCACAAGGTGTAAATACAGCACTTTGCGCATATTGTATATCCATATTATGAACATTTGGTAAGTTACCAACACTACCAGCAATAGCAACATAACACTCATTCTCTACAGCTCTTGCTTGAGAACAAAGCCTAACACGAGAATAGCCATTTTGTGTATCTGTTAAAAATGGTACAAATAAGATATCCATACCTTCATCGGACAATAACCTAGACAGTTCTGGAAACTCTGAATCGTAACAAATTAAGATGCCTATTTTACCACAATCTGTATCAAAGGTTTTAAGCTTGTTACCATTTTGCATTCCCCAAACTTTAGCTTCATCTGGAGTAACGTGTATCTTTTCATAACGCTCTACACTACCATCTCTTCTACACAGGTAACCAACGTTATATAGCTTATTGCGTTTTACTTCTGGCATACTACCAGAAATAATATTTATGTTATAAGATATGGCAAGCTCAGACAATCTATTTGTAATTTCCTTTGTATACTTTGCTAATTCTCTAATAGCTTCAGCTTCACCTAAATCATTATATTTTGCCATTAATGGCGCATTAAAAAATTCTGGGAATACTGCAAAGTCACTTCGGTAGCCAGCAACACTATCTACAAAATATTCAACTTGATGCAATAGCTCGTCTAAATCATTATAAGGACGCATTTGCCATTGTATTAATCCCAAACGCACCACGCTTTTATTGGTTGAAACTGCCTTGCTAGGTTTTGTATAATAAATGTTATCCCATTCCATTAACACAGCAAACTCTCCAGAAGCCTGATCGCCTTCTAAGTAGCCTTTTAAAATACGTACTGGATGAAAATCATTAGACATTTGAAAGTTTAATACAGGATCTTCAATCTCCTTACGCTTTACTTTATCTAGATATTGTTTAGGTGAAAATTTATCGGCGTGCAAATGATAGTTAGGCATACGCCCACCAAACACTATACTTTTTAAGTTTAGTGTTTCACAAAGTTCTTTACGGTAATCATACAAACGTCTTCCTAAACGCAAACCTCTATAGTCTGGTTTTATAAACACATCTATCCCATAAAGGACATCTCCATCTTTGTCATGAATCTTAAAGGTAGGATCACTCGTAATATCATCATAGGTATGCTGGTTTTCAATCTTGTCATAATCTACTATGATAGATAACGCGCAACCAGCAATTTTACCGTCTATCTTAATGATAACTTGACCTTCGGGAAAAATAGATATAAGCTTTCCTATTTCCTCTAATTTCCAATACGAATTAGGGATACCACCATAAGATTGTAATGTTGCTTCTTTTAAAGCTTCATAATCTTGAATAGTGAGGTATTGCAGCTCAATATTTTCAATTTTACTTATGTCCATTTTATTTATGGTATAGTTTAGGTCGATGGTTGTTTACTATAGCGAACTTCAGTCTTAAACAAGATTTTTTAATTTTGAATGTATTAGGAAATTGGGATTAGGTTTTAGTATTATCTCTTTTAAAAATAAAATTTTAAAGTACACTAACACCAATTTCTTAGACTCATTACATTTCCAACAAATATGCAAACACTAATGGCACTACTATTGTAGCATCACTTTCAATTATGAATTTAGGTGTATCTATATCTAATTTACCCCAAGTAATTTTTTCATTTGGCACAGCTCCAGAGTAACTACCGTAACTGGTAGTTGAGTCTGATATTTGACAAAAATAATTCCAGAAAGGTGTATCTGTACGTTCCATATCTTGGTATAGCATTGGCACAACACAAATAGGAAAATCTCCAGCTATACCACCACCAATTTGGAAAAAGCCAATACCGTTCTTTGAGTTTTCTGTATACCAATCTGCCAAGAATGTCATGTACTCTATACCAGATTTTACAGTACTTGCTTTAAGCTCTCCTTTTAGTACGTAGCTTGCAAAAATGTTACCCATTGTACTGTCTTCCCAACCAGGAACAACTATTGGTAAATTCTTTTCTGCCGCAGCATACATCCAGCTGTCTTTTAAATCTATCTCATAATACTCCTCTAAAACTCCAGATAGTAAAAGTTTGTACATATACTCATGAGGGAAATAGCGTTCTCCTTTAGCTTCTGCATCTTTCCAAATTTTCACAATGTGTTCTTGTAACCTACGGAAAGCTTCTTCTTCTGGAATACATGTATCTGTAACTCTATTTAATCCTTTTTCAAGTAAATCCCATTCGTCTTGAGGTGTTAAGTCACGGTAATTAGGAATACGTTTGTAGTGGCTATGCGCAACTAAATTCATTAAATCTTCCTCTAGGTTTGCACCTGTACAAGACACGATATGTACCTTATCTTGGCGTATAATCTCTGCAAATATCTTCCCGATTTCTGCAGTACTCATAGCACCTGCCAAAGACACCAACATTTTTGAGCCTTCGTTAAGTTTTGTTTCGTACCCTTTAGCAGCATCTACTACAGAAGCAGCATTAAAGTGTAGGAAGTATTTTTCAATAAAATTTGAAATTGGTTTATTATTGCTCATAATCGTCGTGTTGTGTTTTGTTAGAAAGTTGTTTTTTTTGTGATGCATTGTATTCAGATTCGTGATCAAAAGCTGCATCGATAGCTTCGTTTTCAAACTTGTATGTAAGCATCTTGTAATAGAGTTTAGCTGCTAAAAAGTCTGAAGACTTGTCATTTTTATTTGGGCAAAGCTCAACAATATCAAACCCTACCACATTTTTTTCGGTAAATACCTTTTTTAGAAATTCTAAAGTCTCATACCAAAGTAATCCTCCTGGTTCTGGTGTTCCAGTAGATGGCATGATTGATGGGTCGAATGCATCTAAATCAAAAGTGATGTAAACATTATCTGTCATTAACTCTACAGCATTATCCATCCAATAATCATCTGTTGCCATATCGTGAGCAAAAAAGACATTGTCTTTATTCATTACTGTTGTTTCGGCTATGTCCATACTACGTATGCCTACTTGTATAAGGTTAGTAGTTTCATTAGCTTCATAAACAGCACATGCATGGTTGTATTTGCTGCCTTCATATTTCTTTCTAAGATCTGTATGGGCATCTATTTGTAAGACTGTTAAATCTTCAAAACACTCATTAAAAGCTCTTATAGCTCCTATAGATATTGAATGTTCTCCACCAAATAAGGTTACAAACTTGTTGCGTTTTATATGTCCTTTTGTAATATCATGAACGGCTTTAGCCATTTTTTTTGGCGTCTCACTTTCTGTAACAGGATCTGCAAGATATACGCCTTGTTTATAAACCTCTGTCTCTGTTTCTATATCATACAATTCCATTTGTTCTGAAGCGTGTAAAAATGCCTCAGGACCTTTATCTGCTCCTTTTCCCCAAGTACTTGTACCATCATAAGGAACAGGAATAAGAACGATTTTAGAAGTTTCTGCATTCGCAAATTCATCTGGAATGCCTGCATAATTTTTAGTTGTACTCATGATTATAAGAAATATGCTTTTGAAGCAAAATTGGTTGTTGATTTATTATTGTTATCTGTTTGTTGTGCATTGCCGTAACCTAGTAAGGACAACATTTGCTCTGAGGTTTGTTGCTCTGAGAAAACACTTGTTGTTATGTTTCCCTCTTCATCCTTATCTATTAATAAATGTTTAGGTTGCGGTATTAAGCAGTGATGCAATCCTCCAAAGCCACCTATGGTTTCTTGGTAAGCGCCAGTATTAAAGAATCCTATATATAGCGGTTTGTCTTTTTTATATTTAGGCAAGTAAATTGCATTCATGTGTTGCTCACTGTTATAGTAATCATCACTATCACAAGTAAGACCTCCAAGAAGTACGCGCTCATATTCTTCATTCCACCTATTTACTGCTAACATTACAAAACGCTTGTTTATAGCCCAAGTATCTGGCATTGTTGTAATGAACGATGAGTTAATCATATTCCATTTTTCGCGGTCGTTTTGTTGTTTCTGGTAAAGCACCTCATATATAGCACCACCACTTTCGCCTACTGTAAAGCTTCCAAATTCTGTGAAGATATTAGGAACCGGCACATCTGCTTCATCACAAACCTGCTTAATCTGGTTAATAATTTCACTTATCATATATTGGTAGTCATACTCAAATGCTAATGAGTTTTTTATAGGAAAACCACCACCAATGTTCAAACTGTCTAATGTTGGACAGATTTTTTTTAAGCTTACATATACCTTTAAACATTTTACCAACTCATTCCAGTAATACGCAGTATCTCTAATACCAGTATTAATAAAGAAGTGTAACATTTTAAGGTTAACTTGAGGGTTATCTTTTATTTGATTATTGTAAAATGGAACAATATTCTTGTACCCTATACCTAATCTAGATGTATAAAATTCGAATTTTGGTTCTTCTTCTGAAGCTATTCGAATACCAATATTGTATTTTTTAGTAATAACATCTCCTAAAAGATTTAGCTCTTCATAGTTATCTATAACTGGTATACAGTTTTCGTGACCATTGTTAATAAGACGCGCAATATTTTCTAAATACTGGTCTCTTTTAAAACCATTACATATTACAAACGTGTCATTCTTAATCTTGCCTTGTTCTTTTAAACTTTCTACAATGTCTATATCAAAAGCCGAAGAGGTTTCAATATGTATATCATTTTTTAAAGCTTCATGTAAAACGTATTGAAAGTGACTGCTTTTAGTGCAATAACAATAATGATATTTCCCTTTATAATTGTGCTCTTTCATAGCAACTCTAAACCATTCCTTAGCTCGATTTATGTTGTCTGAAATTTTTGGCAAATAGGTAAACTTTAAAGGCGCACCGTATTCTGAAATTAGTTTCATTAGGTCTATACCGTGAAACTCTAAATTATTTTTATTTAGCTTGAACTCTTCTTGTGGAAAGTAAAAGCTTTGATCTATAAGATCTATATATTTTGTTTTCATGTGAAATTTCCTTTTACAGAATATTATAGCAATACTAACTGATTGCCAAAGGATTAAATAACAATATAAATGTGTTTTCTAAACACAAGTATCTCAAAGCTATTGGTTTTAAATGTAATAGTGTAATAAGATACTGTGAAACTATTCTAAAAACTTAAGGAGAATTTAGAGTCGGTATTCAAATATTGTATGGGGTAAAAAGAATGATAGCGCCATTATAAATGACGGTATGAAAACCAAGGAAGTCGCCTGGAGATTTCGGTGTTCAAGACGATGAACAGCTTTTGAGGTTGACTTCAAGAATCCTTTAAGCCCGAATCTAAAATTAGTTTTCAAATGTAGTAAAACAGGTATTAGTTATCTGTTTTGAGGGTACGAATTTATATCAAAAACCAATGCTTTGTATATCTTGACATAAAATTTAACAAAAACCCCACAACTAATTGTATTTCAATTAATTATAAATGTATTTTGTATAAAAAATGCAATAAAATATAAACCATAATGGTGGCATTAAAATCTAAAAAACGCTAGTTACAATACTTGTTTATGAACTTTTAACACATAAAAAAACAGGCCGCTTTTTTAAGGCGACCTGTACAGTATATTCTGTCTTTTAAATTGCACCTAACACGTGGTTAGGTATACTCAAAAATTACTTCTTCTTAGAAGTAACCTGAGGAGCCTTTGTTTCAACTTTTTTAGGCTGTGCCTTTTTAGGTTGTGGCTTCATAGATTGCTTTTGTGTTCCCATAATAGTACGGTTTTAAAAACAGTATAAATGTACGAGGGAACCAAGACTGCTTGTATATGCTTTAGCTATAATTTAACTATAATATCGATGAAATAACGGTGCTCCACTTAGTTTTAATATAGACTAATAAAAGAACGCACTATATCCGTACATTATGTACTAGAAACATGTTTAATTTGCTATGAGATGTTTTCCTGTCTTCGCGAATAGTTATTCAATATCACGCTCTACCAATCCACATTTAAGCATTTTATCTCCAAAGTAAGGATTACGAATAGCTTCCTCATTACTTAACCAATAAGCACCTTTGTTATTAAATGCCATAGGACAGTACTGGTAATATAATTTACCAGTTGCTATGTTCCCTTCAACTAAATTGGTCATTTCTTGAGTAACCGCTTCAAACGCTTCTCTTTGACCATCTATATTATCTTCAACAGCTAATAATGCCAATGCATCAATATAACCAGATTTTAACTCTGTCTTTCTTAGGGTATCTAAAGATGTTTCTGCTTTGCTTTTTGCTTCAGAAAAATTAGTATTTACCAAGGCTGTCTTAATGGCATTATAGCCGCTATAGGCTATAGCAACCTCATCTGATGAAAACTCAACCGTAGTTGGTGCTGCCTTATGTATTTCTTTTGCTGTAGTATTAACTGTTACAGTTTCTGGAGTATCTGTGTCTTTAGAGTTGTTTTTACAAGACATAACCAAAAATAAACCTAAAGCTAATACTAAGTAAGAATTGCGTTTCATAGTTACGTGTTTTTCTTACAAAGATATAGATTTTCTAATCGTGCTGCCGCTTGTAATAGTAAAATGCAGGTAATAATAATATTACCATAACAGGCTGTATTAAAAACCTACGAACATAGAACAATGGCATAAAATTATCTATCTGCTCTACTTGCAATAACATAATACAGAACACAGAAATTAAAGCAACAAATACTATTGTATATAAAAGTGCAGAAAATTTTAATACACTGCTGTCTTTAAATGCTACATAAAGAATAAGTAATGAAATTGCAGTATTTAATAAAAATCTAAGTATTGTATAACCTACTAGTTTACCAAAATGAAACTCCGGTGTTACACCTTTTAAATAATCACTGTGAAAGAAGTTAAGCAACGGATCATAAAACAAACTAGTTTCAAAAAAGCGAATTGCTGCCAAGCAAACTAACAAGAAACCTATACAAACTAGTTTTATAAGTGTTTTCATGTGTTAACTTTCTTTCTAGAGAACCTATTTACCCAAACTAGCCACAGTAAAAAAACAATACCATAAATAACTAATGGAAACAATATCCCATGCAGTAAATGGTACTGTTCAGGATACTCAAAAATACCTATACATAGGAATGCAATTCTAAAAATATTAAGCCCATAAATTAATGCTGTACCTGCTAGAATGTAAAGCAGTGTACTTTTCCAAGTATCAAAAAATGCAATAATAAAAGCAACAAAAAGAATCATAACACTAATGGCATTACAACCTTCTACAACACGTGCTAAATAATTTCCATTTATATACAATTTCATTGAAGCTTCATCTGGATGTGGCTCCACAACAGACTCATATCCAAAAGCATTAATTACAGCTTCACTTTGCTGTGCTACCAAATGGGTTATGTAATCTGGATAATACACGTCTGATGCTCCAAATTTTAAATACCCTTGATATACTAAAGCAAGTAAAAAATAACTCCCTAAAAACGTAAGGATAAAACGGATTACCGACTTATATTTGCCAAATAGTTCGCGCATAGTGTCGCAAATTAAAACATAATTATTACAAATGAGTACATCTGTTTCTACAAATATATTAGACAACTTAAAATTAGAAGTTGAAACCATTATTGATAATAAAAATTTATCTGTAGACCATCGTCTTACACAAATTTGTGAAGCGTTAGAGTCTAAAGTAGACTACTATGATTGGGTAGGCTTTTATTTTAAAAATGGCGATAAACCAGAATTAAAGTTACGCGCTTATGCTGGTGAGGAAACAGATCATAAAATAATTCCGTTTGGCAAAGGTATTTGCGGTCAAGTTGCAGTCTCTAACGAAAACTTTGTAGTGCCAGATGTTAAGGCTCAAGACAACTATATTGCTTGCAGCATATTTGTGAAGGCAGAAATAGTGATTCCTTTATTTGTAAATGGTGAAAATATTGGCCAGATAGATATAGATAGCCATACTGCAGATCCCTTTACAGATGCAGATACAGATTTCTTGGTATGGGTAAATAAAAAAGTTGCTGAACTCTTAGAGGCTTAAAATCTCAATCACATTTTACATTCCAGTTCTTATAGCTTCAACAGGATCTAACTTAGATGCTGAAACTGCTGGCACAATACCAGAAACTAAGCCAATTACGGCAGATATTGCTGTACCTATAAACATGTTAAATGGAGAAAGTACAAACTCAAAATCTCCTGTAAAGCTAGAGGCGATTAAAGAAATTATCCACACAAAAAAGAGTCCTACTAGGCCTCCTATTACAGCTAAGATAACAGCTTCAAACAAAAATTGATACAATATAAATCTGTTTTTAGCTCCAAGAGATTTTTGAATACCAATAAGGTTGGTACGCTCCTTTACACTTACAAACATAATATTGGCAATCCCGAAACCTCCTACTAAAAGTGAAAAGCCAGAGATAATGAGACCAATAATATTCATCTGTCCAGTTATATTATCTATAAAATCTGCAAAACCCTGAAGTTGGTTTACAAAGAAGTTATCTATCTCATCTGGCTTTAAGCCACGCTTACGTCTCATTTGCTGTCCTAAGAGCGCTGTAAATTCTGGAATATCTACACCAGGTTCAGGTTTCAGAATTATTGCAGGAAAAACAGATTTGTTATTATCTCCAAAAACACGCCTTACTAAGTTAACAGGTAGCATAGCTGCAGTATCCTTACTATCTCCAAAAAGTCCTGAACCTTCTTTTTTAAGAACACCAACTACGGTAAGCTTTTGGCCATAAACTCTAATTTGCTTTCCTATAGGATCAAAATTACCAAAGAGGTTGTTTGCAATCTCATCTCCAATAACTATAACTGGTGAGCCAGAATTAGATTCTTGCTCATTAAAAAAGCGCCCTTTTGCAATTTGCAATGCTTCAATATCATAATACTCATCTGTTACTGGTGCTAGATTTACACTAGAAACCGAGTTATCTTGATATTTTAAAGTTTCTGGGGCAACGTTTAATGTATAGGTAATAGCTTCAATATCCGATACATTTCTCTTAAGGTATTGGTATTCTTCATATGTAACATCTGGAAATTGCTCTCGTTTCCATTGTGGTATTTCTGTAGGACCAAAAGAAAAACGCATTACATACATTGTGCTATTGTCTAAAGAGCTTAAGCTTCCTGTAATTTCTTGTTTTAAAGAATCAACTGCTGCAAGAACTCCAATGATAGAAAAGATTCCTATTGTTACACCAAGTAACGACAAGAATGTACGTAACATATTATTACGCAATGCATTTATAGCAAAGTTGAAGCTTTCTTTTAAGACTCTAAAATAGATTAACATAAGTGTAAGTTACTCAAGTTTTATTAAAAATTTGGCTTAATTAAGTCTTACAACTTGTAGACAAAAACACGCAGCACATACATTTGACGCCTGTCTTAATAACTTGTTACAAATTTGTGAAATTAATTACCCTTTTAGGTTATAAATTACTGCATCAAAATGGTATTTTTGCACCTTTAATAAACAAACCACAATGAGCCACACAAAAAAAGCAACATCAGCATTAATATCTGTCTTTCATAAAGAAGGTTTAGAACCAATTGTTAGAAAATTAAACGACCTAGGCGTTACCATATACTCTACAGGTGGTACAGAGAAATTTATAAAAGGTTTAGGTATAAACTGTGTTGCCGTAGAAGATGTGACTTCATATCCATCTATCTTAGGAGGTCGAGTTAAAACATTGCACCCAAAAGTATTTGGTGGTATTTTAAATAGACAAGACAACGAGAGTGATGTGGCACAAATGACAGAGTTTGACATTCCTCAATTAGATATTGTTATAGTTGATTTATATCCTTTTGAAAAAACGGTTGCATCTGGTGCAAGCGAGCAGGATATTATCGAAAAAATTGACATAGGAGGTATTTCACTTATTCGTGCTGCTGCTAAAAACTTTAAAGATGTTATTTGTGTATCTTCTATGGAAGATTATTCAGAGTTTTTAGATGTTATCTCTAATGGAAATGGAGAAACTACTTTAGCAGACCGTAAGCGTTTTGCTGGTAAAGCATTTAATGTATCGTCTCATTATGATTCGGCTATCTTTAATTATTTCAATAGCGAACACGATGTGCCAGCATTAAAGATTAGCGAAACAAAAGGTAAAGCATTGCGTTATGGGGAAAACCCACACCAAAAAGGATTTTTCTTCGGAGATTTTGATGCAATGTTTGATAAACTTCACGGTAAGGAATTATCTTATAATAACTTATTAGATGTTGATGCTGCTGTTAACCTTATGAATGAGTTTAATGGAGATGCGCCAACATTTGCTATTTTAAAACATAATAATGCTTGTGGTATTGCACAAAGAGATACAGTGCTTAATGCTTACAAAGATGCGCTAGCTGGAGATCCTGTTTCTGCATTTGGTGGTATCTTAATTAGTAATAGTGAGATTGATGTGGCTACTGCAAACGAAATTCATAAACTATTTTGTGAAGTTGTTATAGCACCAAACTTTTCAAAAGATGCAGAAAAAGTTTTAAAGGGTAAGAAAAACAGAATTTTATTAATTCAAAAAGAAGCTAAACTACCTGAAACCATTGTAAGAACATGTTTAAATGGTGCTTTAGTGCAGGACAGAGATCATATAACAGATGCTAAAGAAAACTTTAGCTATGCTACAGACACAAAGCCAACCGAAGAACAAATAGAAGATTTATTGTTTGCCTCAAAAATATGCAAACACACAAAGAGTAACACCATAGTACTAGCTAAGAACAAGCAATTATGTGCAAGCGGTACAGGACAAACCTCAAGAGTAGATGCGTTAAGACAAAGTATTGAAAAGGCAAAAAGCTTTGATTTTGAACTAGATGGTGCGGTTATGGCAAGTGATGCATTTTTCCCTTTTCCAGATTGTGTAGAGATTGCAGACCAAGCAGGAATTTCTGCCGTTATACAACCTGGCGGTTCAATAAAAGATCAATTAAGCATAGATTACTGTAATGACCATAAAATAGCTATGGTAATGACAGGAACACGCCATTTTAAACACTAAATTTTATACATTTACGAAATTTCTTAACCACAACACATAAATGGGACTTTTTGATTTTCTAACTGAAGAAGTTGCAATTGACCTTGGAACTGCAAACACACTCATTATTCACAATGACAAAGTTGTTGTAGATAGCCCGTCAATAGTAGCAAGAGACCGCACTACTGGCAAAATAATTGCCGTAGGACGTGAAGCTGCAATGATGCAAGGAAAGACCCACGAAAACATTAAAACCATACGCCCATTAAAAGATGGTGTTATTGCAGATTTTGATGCGAGTGAACAGATGATAAAAATGTTTATTCAAGAAATACCTGCATTAAAGAAAAAGTTCTTTCGCCCAGATTTAAGAATGGTTATTTGTATTCCTTCTGGAATAACAGAGGTAGAAATGCGAGCGGTTAAGGAAAGTGCAGAACGTGTTAAGGGTAAAGAAGTATATCTTATTCACGAACCTATGGCAGCTGCTATAGGTATTGGTGTAGACATTATGCAACCAAAAGGAAATATGATTGTAGATATAGGTGGTGGTACCACAGAGATTGCAGTTATAGCTCTTGGTGGTATTGTTTGTGACAAATCTGTTAAGATTGCAGGAGATGTATTTACAAATGATATTGTATACTATATGCGTACACAGCATAACTTATATGTTGGAGAACGTACTGCAGAAAAAATTAAGATACAAATAGGTGCTGCTACAGAAGATTTAGAGGTGCCACCAGAAGATATGAGCGTGCAAGGCCGTGATTTATTAACTGGTAAACCTAAGCAAGTACAAATTTCTCATAGAGAAATAGCTAAAGCATTAGACAAATCTATTCTTAGAATTGAAGATGCTGTGATGGAAACCTTAGGGCAAACGCCTCCAGAACTTGCTGCAGATATTTACAATACTGGTATTTATCTTGCAGGTGGTGGTTCTATGTTACGTGGATTAGATAAACGTTTATCACAAAAAACAGACTTACCTGTGTATATTGCAGAAGACCCATTACGTGCTGTAGTTAGAGGAACAGGTATAACACTAAAAAATTTAAGCAGATACAAAGGCGTACTTCTTAAATAAAAATAAATCTTATGCAGCAAATACTCAGCTTCCTTATTCGGAACAAAAATACCTTGCTGTTTCTTTTCTTGTTTGCTATATCATTAGCGTTTACTGTTGAGTCTCACTCCTATCATAAAAGTAAATGGATAAGCTCTACCAACTTTTTAAGCGGCAATGTTTTTGGTTTTGGCTCATCTATAGATTCTTACTTTAATCTTAGAGACGTAAATACAACATTAGTAAAAGAAAACCAGCAATTACGATTGCAGTTAGAACGATTTAAATCTATACCAATAGACACAAGTTTTACAGATACTGCAACCTATAACTCACCTTATAAATTTTATAATGCTACTGTAATTGCCAATAGCTTTTCAAAAAAGGACAATTATATTCTTATAAACAAAGGACAAAAAGATAGCATTAAACCAGATATGGGCGTAATTACACCGAATGGTTTATTAGGGATTATTGAAAACACATCTTCTAATTATTCTAGAATTATTTCAATATTAAATAGCAACCTTGAAATTAATGTAGGTTTAAAAAAATCTGACCATTTTGGAACATTAAGTTGGAATGGCGAGTCTCCTTACAAAGCTCAACTTATAGATGTTGGTAGATTAGCACCTGTAAAAGTTGGTGATACTATTATAACTTCAGGTAACTCATCAATTTTTCCAAAAGGTATTCCTGTAGGAAAAATCAGTGATTTTAGCTTAGACCAAAGTAAAAGTTACTATAAAATTAATGTTGAACTTTTTAACGACATGACTGGCATAGGTCCTGTATATGTTATTGAAAACTTAATGAAACCAGAATTAGATTCACTTAAAAACTCAACAATATTAAATGAATAATCCATTTATACATATTGTCCGTTTTGTGGTTTTAATCTTACTACAGGTATTATTATTAAATGACATTAATTTTTTAGGGTATATAAATCCTTACCTATATATTTTATTCATCATTTTATTACCTGCAGGTATTAATCAAACTCGCTTGTTATTCTTTAGTTTCCTATTAGGTATAACTGTGGACATGTTTGAAGATTCTGGAGGAATGCATGCCTGCGCATGTCTGCTAATGGCATACGTAAGGCCACTTATCCTAAGGTTCTCATTTGGTTTAAGTTACGATTACCAAACCTTAAAATTCAGCAAAACACCATTTGGGTCAAGACTTACGTACATTACCCTAATGGTACTTGTACATCATTTAACACTATTTTCTTTGGAAATTTTCAATGCTTCCCATATACTAAGCATATTGAAAAACACGTTGTTTTCAGGAGTATTTAGCATACTCGTCATAATTATAACAACAACACTTTTTAGCAAAAAAAGAACTTGAGAAAACTCTTACTATTTAGCATCATAATCATAACAGGTTTCGTTTTTTTAGGACGATTATTTTACCTGCAAATTTTCGATGATTCATTTCAGGCACTTTCGGCAAACAATGCGTTAAAGGTTGTTTATGATTACCCACAACGCGGTTATATCTTTGATCGGGACGGAAAGCTATTAGTAGCCAACCAGCCATCTTATGATGTTATGGTTATCCCTAGAAATGTAAAACCTTTTGACACACTAGAGCTTTGTAATATTTTAAGTATTACAAAAGATCAACTTGAAGAACGCCTTACAAAAGCTAAAATTTGGTCTCCTAGATTATCTTCGGTAGTCGTACCTCAACTCACCAAGAAAGAATATGCTTTTCTTCAGGAAAAAATGAGGAAATTTACGGGGTTCTATATTCAAAAACGTTCACTTAGAGATTACAAAATAGATGATGCAGCTAATGTTTTAGGATATATTGCAGAGGTTAATAATGGTGACATAAAGAAAAACCCATATTACCAATCTGGAGATTTAATAGGGAAACAAGGTGTAGAGGAACAATACGAAGAAATTTTACGCGGAAAAAAGGGTGTAAAATATATTCAGAAGGATAGGTTTAATAGAGATATTGGGCCTTACAAAGAAGGCGTATATGACACGTTACCTGTAAAAGGTAAAGACCTAACTATTACTATAGACTCTAAGTTACAAGACTATGCAGAACAACTCATGGTCAATAAAAGAGGTGGCATTGTGGCTATCGAGCCTTCTACTGGTGAGATATTAGCTCTAGTTACTGCTCCAAACTACGATCCTTCTATGCTAGTGGGAAGAAAACGATCTAGAAATTACACCAAACTATATTACGACAGCATATCTAAACCATTGTTTGACAGAGGCTTGCAAGGAGAGTATCCGCCAGGCTCACCTTTTAAAGCTTTAACAGCGCTTATTGGCTTAGAAGAAAATGTGGTTGACACTAAAGAACGTTTTAGCTGTCATATGGGGTACTCTTATGGTAAACGTGGCCATATGGGTTGCCACAGTCATGCATCTCCTCTATCTATGATACCTGGAATTGCAAATTCTTGCAATGCATATTTTGCGAATGTTTATCGAAGAACTATTGAAAAGTATGATACACCACAAGAAGGCATAGATCGATGGAAGAAACATTTGTCAAGTTTTGGTTTAGGAAATTACTTAGGAACAGATCTTCCAATAGGAAAAAAAGGATTAGTACCAGATTCAGATTTTTATAATCGTGCCTATAGGTATCCTACCTACAAATGGTATGCTACAGCAACACTATCTAATGCAATTGGGCAAGGTGAAGTACTAATGAGTCCTATACAGTTAGCCAATATGATGGCTGCCATTGCTAATAGAGGTTGGTTTTACACGCCACATATACTTAAAGAGGTAAATGGAAAACCAATTGAAGATAGCAACTACACAGAAAAAAAATACACCACAGTTTCACCAGAGAATTTTGAACCGGTTATTGAAGGTTTACATGATGTATATAACTACGGAACTGCTAATTTTCTTAAAGTTCCAGGAATTGAAATCTGCGGAAAAACAGGAACTGCTGAGAATTTTACAAAAATTGATGGTAAGAAAACTCAACTAACAGATCATAGTGTATTTATCGCATTTGCACCTAAAGAAAACCCTAAAATAGCCTTAGCTATTCTCGTTGAAAATGGATATTGGGGCGCACGCTATGCTGGTAGAATAGCAAGTTTACTTATCGAAAAGTATTTGAAAGGTGAAATTACAAGAACCGATTTAGAGAAGTGGGTTTTAGAAAATAGTTTGCAGGATGAGTATGCAAAACCAGTTAGTGGAGAACCTTTTAAAATAAATCAGTAATGCTTAGAAGTATCGCTAATTTTGATTGGATTACAATACTCATATTCTTTGTACTTGTTGGTTTTGGTTGGGGAAATATTTACTCCGCATCCCTAAGTGACGCTGCCACTGGTTATTTGGACTTAGGGCAACCATACGGCAAACAACTCTTATTTATAATTCTTAGTGTATTTCTTATCATAATCATGTTAAGTATAGAGGCTAAGTTTTATGAGAAGTTTTCTGGCGTTATTTATATAATAGCACTACTCTCTTTAATTGGATTATTTGTTTTTGGTAAAACCATATCTGGAGCTACCTCTTGGTATAGTTTCGGTAGTTTCAGCTTACAACCAAGTGAGTTTGCCAAAGCTGCAACAGCATTAGCACTCGCTAAATATATTAGTGATATTGAAACTAATGTAAAGAACATAAAACACCAATTAAAGGCTTTTGTAATTATTGCTTTGCCGGCTTTAATTATTATACCACAACCAGACCCTGGCAGTGCTTTGGTATACGCAGCATTTTTCTTCCCTTTATATAGAGAAGGATTAAGTGGTGTTTATTTAGCCGTTGGTATTTCTGCAATAACTTTATTTGTAACCACATTGCTAATAGGACCATTAATGGTTTCTATCTGTACAGCAACCCTTTTAATTTTAATCTTTTTATTTAATAGAAAACGAAAGCCAAAACTTTCTCATTACTTAGGTTTGCTCATTATTTCTGTAGGGCTAGCTTATTCTGTAAGCTACATTTTTAATAACGTATTTGAACAACGTCATAGAGACCGTTTTAATATTGTATTAGGAAAAGAAGTAGACAGTAAGGGTATTGGTTACAATACCAACCAAAGTGAAATTGCTATAGGTAGCGGAAGTTGGTTTGGTCGTGGTTGGACAGAAGGCACACAAACAAAAGGAAACTTTGTTCCAGAGCAACATACAGATTATATTTTTAGTACTGTTGGTGAAGAATGGGGATTTTTAGGAAGCACCTTAGTTGTTGTATTATTTGTTGCGCTTTTACTGCGGATAATTTACTTAGCAGAACGGCAGAAAAGACAATTTAATCGAATTTATGGCTATAGCGTAGCCGGTATTTTATTTGTTCACTTTTTGGTTAATATTGGTATGGTTACTGGCATATTTCCTACAGTTGGTATACCTCTTCCTTTTTTTAGCTATGGTGGTAGTGGTCTTTGGGGTTTCACAATTTTACTTTTTATATTTATTAAATTAGATTCAGAACGACTTACATTTTGGTCTTAACTATTTTCTCTACATCTAATATTATAAATAAAATCCAAAAAAAATACCCGACTTGTTAAAGCCGAGTATTTTACTCTTTTAGTATAGGTATTACAATCTAAGATTAGTTTTTAAAACTACCTGGAGGATATCTTTCAATAATTTCCTTTACTATTTCTTTAATACGCTCTTCTTTACGTTCAATATTATTTGAGGTAACTAAAGCTGCAGAGCCCATACCTTGCCATACTAACTCTTTACGATCTGCATCTATAAAATCTATATACAAAGTACCTTCTGTGGTAGAGCTAACAGTGTTGTAACCTGTACCCCAATAAAATGGTTGCCATCCCCAACCATACCAGCCACCATAGCCTAAGTTATTATTATAAATGTTTACATTTTCCTTAGTCTTTGTAAATATGCTTACAAGCATATTAGGATTTTCAGATTTAGCAAAGCCTTTAGCAGTAAGCTCAGCTTCAATAGCACGTAAAATACGTTTCTTGTCTATATCATTAATTTCAGCCTTATCAATACCAGGCTTAAAGAAGGCAAAAGTGTTGTAAGAGTCGAAGTTTGCATCTTTATCATAATCTGCAGCAACACGAACACTGCTACAAGATGATAATACTAATACAAAGACTCCTAAAACTAATAGTTTAAATGAGTTCATAATGGTAATGTTTTTAATAGTGATATTTATAACGAATTAAGCAAATGATCGTCTACTAAATTTGGCAATGTAACTTTAAGGTTTGGTTCACTTTCCATAGCTCGTTTTATAGCAAAAATCGCTTCATCATTACGAGCCCAAGATCGTCTTGCAATCCCATTATTAACATCCCAAAATAACATAGAACGTAACCTATTTGCAGCCTCCTTACTACCATCAAGAAGCATACCAAAGCCACCATTAACAACTTCTCCCCAACCTACACCACCACCATTATGGATACTAACCCAAGTGGCTCCTCTAAAACTATCTCCAATTACATTATGTATAGCCATATCTGCTGTGAAGCGACTACCATCATATATATTCGAGGTTTCACGATACGGTGAATCTGTCCCAGAAACATCATGATGATCTCTTCCTAAAATAACTGGACCAATTTCGCCATTGTTAATTGCAGTATTAAAAGCTTCTGCTATTTTCATACGGCCATTGGCATCTGCATATAAAATTCTGGCTTGAGATCCCACAACTAATTTATTCTTCTGAGCACCTTTTATCCAAGTAATATTATCTTGCATTTGTTGCTGTATTTCTTTTGGAGCCTCTTTCATTAATTGCTCTAAAACTTTAGTTGCAATTGCATCTGTTTTTTGAAGATCTTCTGACTTTCCTGAAGCACAAACCCAACGAAATGGTCCAAAACCATAATCGAAGCACATTGGCCCCATTATATCTTGAACGTAACTCGGGTATTTAAATTCTTTATTAGCTTCAGTTGACATGACATCTGCTCCTGCTCTAGAAGCTTCAAGTAAAAATGCATTGCCATAATCAAAGAAATATGTTCCTTTCTCTGTGTGTTTATTAATTGCTTTAGCTTGTCTTTTAAGGCTTTCTTGAACTTTCTCCTTAAAAGCCTCTGGTTTATTAGCCATTAAATTGTTAGCTTCTTCGTAAGTTAAACCAACTGGATAGTAGCCACCAGCCCAAGGATTGTGTAGGGAAGTTTGATCGCTTCCTAAATCTATAGTAATATTTTCTTTATCAAAATGCTCCCAAACTTCAACTATATTTCCTTGATATGCTATAGATACCGTTTCCTTGTTTTGCTTTGCTTTTACAACACGTTGAGATAATGTATTTAAATCATCTATTACTTCATCTACCCAACCTTGCGAATGCCTTGTATATGTTGCTTTTGGATTAACTTCTGCACAAACTGTTATACATCCTGCAATATTACCTGCTTTAGGTTGCGCACCACTCATTCCTCCTAAACCAGATGTAACAAATAAACCACCTTTGGTTTCTTTATTTATTTTTCTGAAGCCATTAAGTACTGTAATGGTTGTACCGTGAACAATACCTTGAGGACCAATATACATATAACTTCCTGCCGTCATTTGACCATATTGCGTAACGCCTAATGCATTAAACTTTTCCCAGTCATCTGGTTGCGAGTAATTAGGGATCATCATACCATTGGTAACTACAACACGTGGTGCTTCTTTATGAGAGGGAAACAATCCTAACGGATGCCCAGAATACATTACCAAAGTTTGCTCATTATTCATAGTTGCCAGATACTGCATGACTAACCTATATTGTGCCCAGTTTTGAAATACCGCACCATTACCACCATAAGTAATTAATTCGTGTGGATGTTGTGCTACTGCGTGGTCTAGGTTGTTTTGTATCATTAACATTAAACCCTTTGCTTGCTCACTCTCACCTGGATACTCTTCTATCGGTCTTGCGTAAATCTTATAATCTGGACGAAACCTATACATGTAAATACGACCATATTTCTCTAACTCTTGTTTAAACTCAGGAAGCAGTGTTTTATGATGTTTGGCTTCAAAATAACGAAGGGCATTTTTAAGAGCTAACTTTTCCTCTTCTGCAGTAAGAATTTTTTTTCGTTTTGGTGCATGGTTAACTGTTGCATCATAATGTTTAGGTGCAGGTAAGTGTTCTGGTATCCCTTGTAAAATTTCGTCTTTAAAAGTCATATTGTTTGTTGGTCTTTAGATATAAGATTTAGGGTGTCTTTATTTATGATCTATTTTTTAGTTTTATTGAATCCATATGGGCAATGTCGGCAGCCACTTTCACAACAGTAACCTCTTTTTAAATGGTATTGTTCTGTAAAGCACTTGTAGCCTTCTGGAGTTAGATAATAATCTCCGTCTTCAATAGGTATTCGCTTTTTAAATTGCATCTGTAGTGTTCTTTCATCACAAAAATAAGATTCTTATCTTGAACTTATGATTGTGATTGTAAATCGATTTCTTTTACGCGAAGGATTTAATGGGATTACCCTTTGGCCATTTATAATACTAAGGAGTAATTCTCTTAAAAATGATCCAATACTTTTAAATCATGAGCGCATACATTTAAGACAACAGCTTGAGTTATTGATTGTCTTTTTTTATGTATGGTATGCTGTTGAGTTTTTACTGAAGTGGTATAAATATGGAAACAGGCTCATTGCCTATAAAAATATTAGCTTTGAAAGAGAAGCCTTCACTAATGAAGCAAATTTATCATATTTAAAGAATAGAGGACTTTGGAGGTTTTGGAAGTATTAATAAATTTTAGCGATGAACAATAACTTGAAATCTTTCATAATCTGAAGTACCAAAAGTAGCCCTAAAGCCAAAATCTCCTCCTATAATTTCACCCATTAATTGTATAGTATGTGTACCTGCTGGCAGTTCTACAAATCCATTACCTACAATATAATACCATCCATTACTTATTGATATATTTCCTCCGCTTTCATTTTCATCGTTTACAAATATAGCAGATGCATAACCATACCTATCTGAATCGTTTGCCAATGCATCATTTGCATCTGTACCTACTCTAATATAACTTCTAAAATTACGTGGATGACCGTCTTGAATAATACCTGAAGATTCGCCAAATGGAGTAATAATAGTTGGTAGTGAATATGTAATATTTACTAAAGAGCTTTCTAAAAGTGTAATTGTCGTTGAAAATACAAGCTGAGTGATCCTCGCACCAGTAGTTTCCATAAATACACCATTCCCAAGAAAATTTAAATTATTTTGATCCATGTACACTTGAGTTAGTGTTGGTTGTAAAATCAAATTTCCTTCGTTATCAACATAAACTGGTTCGGGAATTGAATTAATATTTATGTTATTATTAGCTTCATTCAGACTTTCTATTCTAATTGTTTCGTTTGCTCCAGAAATATGTAATGCCTCCTGAGGGTTTGTATTTTTTATACCTGTGTCACCATTGCTATCTACCCTAAAGTTCCCATTTGAATAAGTACCATTAGAGTTGGTTGTAACTCCTAGTGTAATTCCGCCATCAGACCAATAATCATTATCTGTAACATCTACGCCCCAAAGTGGAGCGCCTTCATCTGTAGTACGACCAGAGATCCAATATTTATTATTTCCAGGATTTGTTCCTGTATTTGCTAATTCAATTAAGCTAAAACCATTATCACCAGTATTAATATTTCCGCTCTTTAAAACTTTCAAAACAGAGCTATGGTCTTGACCTCCACCACCTACATCTTGATCTTCTATAGTAAAGACATCTTTTTCTCCAGTTAAGCTGTTGTCTTGTGTAAACGTATATGCATTATAATTTTCTGTACTTGTGGCTTCAAAAGCGCCGTTAGGATTTGGTGTATTTATACCAAAAGCACCATTAGTAAAATTAAGGTCTTCACCGTTCATATCATAGGTTCTAGGCTCTTCTGACTGTGTTAAATCATCCTTTCCTAAATTTTTATCACCCAATGGAATCCAAGTTGTACCATCCCAATAATGAAAACCTTTTCCTGTACTTGTGTTAGTATTATATACTAATAAACTTTCAGCAGAAGATATTTCTAAAGCATTTGCCAAACCTGCAATTGGAGCTATGTTTGAAAGGTCTGAAATATTTATTCTGGGTATTAAAATGCCCTTATCTCTTGCATCTACATCTAACAGAGATCCGTTATTTGGCGTAGTTGTATTAATACCTACTTGAGACCAACTTGAATAAGAAAGTAATGCAATAAATAGCATTATAATAAGACGATAATTGTTAACCATATATAACTTTTATTAAGGGTATAAAAGTAATACGCAAGACATTAAGCGCTTGTTAAATATTAGTTAACTCGCTGAGATGCAACATTTAAAGATAAAATACAATTACTAGTGATGTAATATTAAATTGTGTTGTGAATATGAATCTATACATTAAAAAGCATGTATCTACTCACCCAGATATACAAAAACGTTAGTGATTAAACTAGAAGGCACATTGTTTAGAGGTTCGTTAGATCCTCCAGAATTGACAACAACTTCATGAGTATGATTGCCTTCGCTTGCTGTGTTTCTTGATACTGAATTTTTATTTGCAACTTGTTCTGTATAAATTTCTGTACCACTTGATAGTAATGGTCCTAAATTTACATTTATTATACCTGCGACTGTAAGCATTATATCACCAAAGGTTAAATCTACAACAACCTCAATCTCATCACTTCCTTTATCTTGATACTGGTGACCATGATCACCTTTAACATCTGTAGTTGCTGTTGGTAAATTATAATTTGGCAAATTAGCTTGTGTAATTGAAACTGTATTACTTCCTTCTGTGCTAGCTAATGTTTCTGAACCATTTTTGGCTTTCAAAAATTTATCGGTTGCATCAGGTAAATTAGTTGCAGTAACTCCAAAAATTGCTTCAGCATGAGCCTGTGCCTTTGGTGGTAATGAAGAAATTAAGCGTCCATCTAAAATATACCAGCCACCATGATCTTCTATTTGAAAACCATTTTTAATATCTCCAATAGTATTACCAGAAATGCCATTCCATTTATTGTCTTTCCAATAGTAAAAACCTTCATTTCCCGGATTGGTATTGTAAACTAACAATCCTTCAGAATTTCCTTCTGGAATATTAGTAATTGGTGAAATAGAGTTTGCATCTGGAAGGTTTATTCTTGGGATTAAAATTCCTTTATCTGTACTTTCAATATCTAAAATAGAATCTTCTGCAGGTGAATCTGTATTTATCCCTACTTGCGAAAACACTGACATAGAGAACAGCAAACTAATAAAAATTGAAACGTTGAGTTTTAGTAGGTTCATTTAACTTCAATTATCATTTACAATAATAAATGTAATCGAATAGTGAGTATTATCCTACTTAACAGACACTAAATAGCTTAAATACAAATATTTGTGACGACACTCTTAATAAGTGTGACAAAAAATAAATCTAAATAGAAGTTTTAATTGCTATTTTTTCTTTCCAGAATTCTACTTAAAATTTTCATTTGTGATTTTTCTAATTTTTCATTTATAGATAAAGATTTCAACTTTGGAATATGTCTTTTGTTACTTTTTTTTATCTCAAAAATAAATGCATTATGCACTTTCGCATTATAAGGGGTTAATATTGCAGTTTTTCCTTTATTTACTCGTTTAATTTTAGTTTGGTTATCATTTTTATCGATTGTAGAGTTATTTTTACTCTTAGTAAAATTTTCAATTAATTGTTCACTCAGTGCTTTATTAATTTGAGAAAAACTTTGAAGACTGAATCCCAATATAAAAACTATAAATATCTTTTTTAGCATAATTAATAATGTAAAATAATTTGAAAGCGATCTACGCCAGTATTACCACCAAACTCACCGTTTACTCCAAAACCGTTGCCTGCAGCTACAAAACCTATTACAGACAAATCATAAGTAGTTCCGGCCGGAGAACCAGTTAATTGAGCATAACCGTTCCCATTTAAAAAAAATGTTCCTGACAGAATTCTAGATGAAGCTGTTAAACCTGATGGTCGACTTGTGTATGCTTCTGATGTATAACCAACTAAATTTGTGTCGATAAATAATGCAGTACCATATTGTCTTGGGTTACCATCTGTAATTGGATTAAATGAAGAATCTGTTATATTCACACCAATTTGGTATACTACTTCAACTAATGCATCTTGAGTTAGAGTTATACTTGTAGTATAGAGTGTTTCTTGAGTCAAAGTACCATTAGAACTTGTAACATCTCTTGAAGCAGGAATAAATGTAGTAAGATTGTCTTCTGGCATACTATTTTGAACTAATGATGGCCTAATTTTTAAATCACCATTCGAATCCACATACACTACAGCATCATCAACTCCATTATTTGAAGCATTATTAGTGCTATTTAAGGATTCTATTCTAATTGTTTCAGATGTTCCTGAAATATGTAAAGCCTCTAAAGGATTGGTATTATTTATTCCTGTATAGCCATTGCTATTAACTCTAAAGTTTCCACTCGAATATGTTCCATTTGTATTTTCTGTAATACCAAGAGTTAATCCACCTTTAGACCAAAAATCATTGTCTGTAATATCTACTCCCCAAAGCACTGCAGACTCATCAATCTTCCTCCCTGAAATCCAATACTTATTAGCACCAGGATCTGAGCCTGTGTTTGCCAATTCAATTAAGCTAAACCCATTATCACCTGAGTTAATATTACCACTTTTTAGCACTTTTAGTACAGAGCTGTGGTCTTGTGCACCGCCACCTGCATCTTGATCTTCAATAGTAAAGACATCCTTTTCTCCAGTTAAACTGTTATCTTGAGTAAATGTATAGGCATCATAATTTTCTGTACTTGTAGCTTCAATTGCACCATTGGGATTAGGTGTATTTATACCGAAAGCACCATTTGTAAAATTAAGATCCTCGCCATTCATATCATAAGTTCTTGGCTCTTCAGACTGAGTTAAGTCATCTTTTCCTAAATTTTTATCTCCTAAAGGTATCCAAGTTGTACCATCCCAATAATGAAATCCTCTTCCAGTTGTGTCATTAATATTATATACTAATAGACTTTCTGCAGCCATTTCTTCTGCAAATGATATAAGTCCAGATATTGGAGCAATAGTTGTTAAATCGGTTATGTTTATTCTTGGGATTAAAACTCCTTTTTCTCTAGAACTAACATCTAAAAGGGCACCGCCATTAGGATCGGTAATATTTATGCCCACTTGCGCGTAAGTAAAGGGTAACACACCTAATACCAGTAGAGTAACAATAAGATATTTTTGTAGTTTTATTTTCATGGCTTGTAGGATATACACTACAATTATATTTAAATAATTATTAAAAACAATATATTAAGCTAATTTATTTGCCATAAGTATATTTTAACCGTTAAATTATTGTGCTATATGAACTCATTATGCTATTTAATTGCATAAAAAAACCTCCTTAAATAGGAGGTTTTTCAACTAAGATTATGTGCTATAAATTAATTCACAATTAAACGTTTTTGGAAGGACCCTAAAGTTGAATTAACCTCAACGAGATACAACGCACTTTCTAATTTTGATATGTCTATTTTATTAAGGCCATTAGTTCTTTTAATAACTTGTTTCCCCATAAGATCATAAATCACAATTGAATTAATGCCTATTGATTGTGGATTAGATATTAAAATAAATTGGCTTGCTGGGTTTGGTGAAATAGTAATTGAACTATTTAAATTTATATCGTTAGCTCCCAATACATTTGTTTGAAATACTAACTTAAATCTATCTGAAGCTCTACTTGCATTAGTTTCATTTACATTAAAATTCACAATTGTTTCTCCATTAATATTTAAGGGAGTTTGTGTATTTAAATATGCATCATATAAGTACACAAGTGTTGAAGGTTCTAAATCTTCAAATTGAAATTTAAATTTGTAATTATCTTCTCTGTAATTTGTGATAGAGAATTCAATTTCATCTTCTGCAATTGCAAATGCTCTACGCTGTATACTAAATTCTTGCTCTTCAATTTTAGTAGATATATTTTCATCTAAATTAGGATTTTTAATTGCATCTAATTGAGTTACAGCATTAGTATCCTCTTCACTAAAAATTATGCGAGTTCCATCTTTTAATTCATCTTCACTGTTGTAAAGTGCAACTCCTATGGATTGCTGCTCTAACTCTGCAAAGAAAACATTTGTACCATTACCAGATAAGTCTTTAAAGCCTTCTGTAAACTGTAGTGTCGCAGCACCATTAGTTACTGTGTTTACAAACGCAGCTTGACTAGGCTGCAAAAACTTATTAGCAGAAGACAGAGAAATACCTGTTCCAAACGTAAGGCTATTTGTGTTCTCTTGTGTATCTACAGTAACAAAAGCACCTCTACTATTAATTGTTGGATCATAAACGTGATAATACCTTTGGTTTAAGTTTGTTGTATTTTGTAATACTAAAGCCATATCTACCGATGCTTGATACGGATTAGCAATCAATGAAGATCCATTTTCAACAGTACTAATATTAGGAGAGTTAAAGTTTCCTATGTGAAGCTCACCAATAGATTCTAATATTGTGTTAGAAGGAGTTGCGTTGTTATCTGTCAAATCAATAGTTCTATCTCCTCTTACCATTAACAAGTATGCATTACCCACACTTAGAGTGTTAGCATTTGTGTTTGGTAATACTTCATAATTTTGCCCAACAGTATTTAAAGTAAATATTGATGGATTATTAGTACCAGTAGCGTCAAAACCATTTGTCGTTCCACCAGCACCTGTTATATGAGTACCAAAACCTTGCACTACATTACCATCTGTTTGCCAGTTCTCTCTAATAGTTGTTGTTGTAGTAACTGGAGACGCTACTAACCTATATGCTCTTTTAGCAGGAAAATAGCGCTGCACTAATACATTTCCTACAATAGATCCTCCAGTAACTTCATCTAACATTCCATTAGTATGAGTCTGACTTAGCTCATCATAGGTGTTTAAAAATGAAAGTTGATTGTTCGTATTTAAAACTCCGTTAGAAAGATTCATTGTTCCACTAATTGAAACAGGTGTTTGTAATGTTTTGGTTGAATTACTTGCAACAGTAAAGTTATTTAAAGCTATAGCATTTCCTGAAACAGTTTGAGCACTATCCCCATTAAGCAGTAATGTACCTGTACCTGCATTTAAAGAACCGTTATTTATTAAATTTCCTGAAAGAGAAAGTGTTGCATTTCCTAAATCTAAAGTAGATCCAGTTGAAATTGTTACATTATTAGCAATTACCTCATTAGTAAACGTCGGGTTACCTGAGACAATTTCAATATTATCAATATTTGTTGAAGGATTATCTACTAATGTTGGGTTATTTGGGGTCCAAACTCCTGCATCAAATTCAAAATTAATAGGAACTCTTACTGTGGTAATCTTTATGTCATCAATTGCCATATCACTAGTAAAACTAGTTCCAGTAGTAGCGTCAAATCTAAATTTAACGGTACGCCCAGCATAATCACTTAAATCTACTGTCTCATCGTTCACCCAATTTGCACCTTGATTACCTGTACGTGTCCAAATTACTTCTGTCCCAGAACTTGTCTGTGCAGTGAGGTTAAGAGTTCCCATACTTGCTCCAGACATATGGTAGTCGAAAGAAATTTGAGCTGAATGAAATTCTGGAATTTGAAAACACGGAGAACCAATTACTGCTTTCTTACTAAATGAACTCGTACTATTAACATCAGATGATTCAACAAACATATATTTCTCACCTTGGTTTGCAGTTGCAGGACCTGTATTTTGAGAAGGTGTAGCAAATTGCGTACGAATCCAAGAGGCATTATTATTTAAGGAACCACATGAAGAAATGTCTTTGTCCCACACAAAATCTTCAAAATCCATAACATATGGAAATGTTGATACTGTTTGTAAGCAAATTGCAGGACTAGTTGCATTTATGAATGCACATTCAAGTTCATCAATTGGCTCTACTCCATCTACAACTGGTCCTAAAGTGATATCGATATATGGGGAAGAATCACCAGGTCTTAAAACTTTTATAAATGAAGACCTTCCACTATTTCCTCTAGTATCACACCTGCTATCTCCACCAACTCGTTTTGCTCCTTTTAAGGCAGCCATTAGTTTATCAGCTAATGTTCCATTTGTATTTAAAAAAGCAGTTTCCATATCTGTTAACACATCTGAATCCCATAAAATATTACCTTGTATGGCATAATTTACACCAGTAATATGATCTGCAAAACTACCTGTTCCATTACCTGTTAAACCAGCAGTAGTTAAGTTGCCAAAATCATCGAATCCTACAACTCCGTATTGTCTTGTGCTGGAGTTTCCCTGAAAATCATTTGCAGCCATATAAGCTACAATTTCTTGAGGTGTATCTCCTGCTAACATTCTGTTTCTTGCTATTGTTTGATTTTGGGCAATATAAGCAGCTTGAGTATTAATTCCTCCAATTATAGCTCCTGAATTATTAGTAATTAAATCGCCCAGGAAATCTATTGTTTGAGCTACGCAACTTGTACCAGCACTCCCAATTTCACCTGTAGAAGGATCATATGCTACAATTGAAAATGTGTCTCCGTCTTCTAAATTTTCTCGTTCATAATAGGTGTTTTTTTCTTGTTTAGTATTAATGTTTTCACTAGTTGAATTTGTATCGTTTGTATAATAAAATATGTAAGTTAGGAGTACCACGAAAGGTATTAGAAAATAAAAATTTCTAGGTTTCATAAATTGTTTGGGGATTAATTGTAAAATTTATTTTAATATCTTCTTAGAAGTGTAATTGTCATCATATTTCTTGCTGCAGTATCAGTATAACCTGGAGACCCTTGATATAGATCAGAATCTAATCCCCAAAAACCAAACCTTCCATTTGGTGTTGGGCTAAAAGGACCATCTGAATTATTTTGACTCCATTCTTTAGCTCTTACTTTAAAATTATATGTTTGTCCTTCTTGAAGATCAACATTATAAATTATATTACCCTGTCGTGAAAGAGCTAAAAAGGTTCTTGTACTATTTGTATTATCATCTCGAATTCTCTTTGAAGAAGATCTTATAAAAGCTTCTGCTACCTTTACATCATCAATTTCTAACCAAACTGAACAAGTGCCATTTGCGTCATAAGAGTTTGATTCATTTCCTCTTATACCTGCTGCGTAATAACCAATAACATAAATTTGGTAAGTCCCACTTTGCGGCGCAACAATATCATTATCTAAACCTGGAAGTGTGTAGACTGTTGTCTGATCTTCTGCTCTTACAGTTTCTGTTTGTGTAAACTGTCTACTATATCCTTCAGAAAAAACTTTACCCCATTCACTTCCATTCCAAAAATAGAAACCTGGACTAACTACATCACTACCCGCACCAGCATTATTTGTGTTATACACCATTAAGCCCTCTGTTGCAGAAGGAGTTACACTAACAACATCTTGTCTTGAGTTAAGAGACACTCTATTAATCAAAAAACCTTTATTAGCATCATCAAGTTCTAGTAATGCATCTTCATTAACATCTGTAGTACCTATGCCTACTTGTGAGTAAGAATTGAATGTAATTGCAGCAATAAAAAAAAGTAAAATCAACTTCATATTAGTACTGTTTAATTAAAGAAATTGTCATTGTACCTAATTGTGCATCATCGGTTGATGAACCTGGATAATCTGTAACATTAGTTTGTCTTCCAATAACTGGCCTCTCTGTAGTATTAACACTTAACCATTCTCTACCAACTGCTACAATTCTATAAGAACTTGATGCACTTAATTCTAAATTATGAACTATTGTTGCTTGATTTCCTAAATGGTTAAATGTTGTTCCTCCAATGTATTTTGAAGAAGATGTTATATAAGCCTCTTTAGGTATTTGAAATCCACCTCCATTTTCATTATACCATAAGCCTATAGAACCTTGAGATGCAGCATCATCTGTTCCTGATTGAGCGCCACAAGAATAATAAACTTGTATCACAACTTGATAAATACCACTAAATGGCACGGTAAATCCATTACCTGTATCTAATCCGGTTATTACTGTATTTCCTGTAGTTGTTACAGTTCTTGCTGCAGTTTGTTTGTATTGCAAGGTATAACCTTGATTAAACAATCTACGCCACGCTGTTCCATCCCAGTAATAAAAACCAGGAGTTACCTGTGTACTACCACTACCAGAGGTTGCTGTATTATAAACTAACAAGCCTGTCGTGGGACTAGGTGTTATTGGTGTTTGATTATCAGTTGCAACTAACGCTACCCTAGTCATTAAAAATCCTTTATCAGAAGCATTCATGTCGAGGAGAGCACCAGGCGCTGGATTATCTGTATTTATACCAACCTGAGAATGAGAAAGGAAAGAAAAACATATAAGCATGCTAAACACGCTTATATAACGAGTAATGTTTGGGGCCATAATCATTAATTTGATGTTTCCGAAAGTAACAATTATTTCATAATATTAAAATATTTATGCATTATTAGTAACAATATTATGGTTCAACCATACATAATTGATAATATTATAACATTTTAATAAAATTAACATTCGTTTATATTTGATTAACAAAGAGTTAAGAATAAAAAATTCAATCTAATTTATTCCCGTATTTTTGCCTCATATAAATTCTCATTCCTTCCAAGTAAAAGGCATTCTTATTTTATGATTAATTATCAAGTTTTAGATTTAACAAAAGCTTCCACTAACCTACACGGGAACAAGAATTTTAAATTAAAATTGAATCTTGAAAAAGCAAAATCAACTCAAAAAAGTACTTTAATTTCTTTCGGAGGTGCTTATTCTAATCATATTTCTGCTTTAGCTGAAATTGGCAAAGCAAATGGCTTTAGAACTGTTGGAGTAATTAGAGGTGAAGAATTAGGTAAAAACCTTCAGCTTACGTTAAGCAACAATCCATCACTCCAAAAAGCACATCTAAATGGTATGCATTTTAAGTTTATATCTAGAGAAACATACCGGCAAAAAAATAGTTCGCAGTTTATTAAACTACTGCAAAATGAATTTCCTAACAGTTATATCATTCCAGAAGGCGGCACCAATGATTTAGCTGTAAAAGGATGCGAAGAAATCTTAACACAAGAAACCTCAAGTTTTAACTTTATATGCTGCCCAGTAGGTACTGGAGGTACAATTTCTGGGATTATAAACGCATCAAAATCACACCAAACAGTGTTAGGATTTCCAGCATTAAAAGGAGATTTTTTAAATTCTGAGATTAAAAAATATACGAATAAAACGAACTGGAGGCTCATTACAGATTATCATTTTGGAGGCTATGCTAAAATAAATGAGGCTTTGGTAACGTTTATTAATAATTATAAAAAAAGTAAAAATATCTTATTAGATCCTATTTATACAGCTAAAATGATTTTTGGCTTAGAGGATCTTATACAACTTGGGTATTTTCCTCAAAATTCCCGTATTTTAGCAATCCATACTGGAGGTCTTCAAGGCATATCCGGTATGAACACTTTGTTATCTAAAAAAGGACTCCCAACTATAGAAATTTAGCCTATGAATTTTAGAGTATTAGTTTTCTTCATCTTATCAACATTCTTATTAGCTTCCTGTGGAAGCAAGAAAAGAGTGGTTACAACAAAAAAAGAGCAAAAAGAACGACAAGTTTATCAAGAACAACCTAAAAATAGTAAGAACGAACCTTACGAAGATACGCCTGCAGAAATTCAGGATGATGTTACTAAAACTATAAAGGAGAAAACCTACAAAGACAAGTCTTCTAAATATGTTGCAGACTTTGCAGAAATAGCAATGGAAGAAATGCGAATTTACGGCATACCAGCTAGTATTACTTTAGCGCAAGGTATTTTAGAATCTGGAGCTGGAGAAGGTGAACTTACCAGAAAAGCCAACAATCATTTTGGCATTAAATGCCACGGTTGGAAAGGTGGTAAAGTTTACCATGATGATGATAAAGCCCAAGAATGCTTCAGAAAATATTACGATGCAAAATATTCCTTTAGAGATCACTCATTATTCTTAACTGAACGCAAGCGCTATATGGGTTTGTTTAAATTATCGAAAGATGATTACAAAGGTTGGGCTAAAGGTTTAAAAGAAGCAGGATATGCAACAGACCCAAGGTATCCTAATAAACTCATAAGCCTAGTAGAACGCTATAAACTTTATGAATATGATGCTCAAGTCTTAGGTAAAACCGGAAAAGATGTTAAAAAAGTCACCGAAAATAATAATAGATATACTGTAGAAAAAGGAGACACCTTATACAGAATTGCTAAAAAACATAATATTACTGTAGAGCAACTTAAGGATTTTAATGGCCTTACAAGTAACGATATTTCTATTGGCCAAGTGCTTTACGTAAAACCTCTCCCAAAAGATTTTTAAGATATGATTTATAAAAGAAGTAGTGCACTTTTTGCTGAAGCCCAAAAGGTAATTCCTGGTGGTGTAAACTCACCAGTAAGAGCATTTAATGCAGTTGGCGGCACACCTATTTTTATTGAAAAAGCAAAAGGCGCCTACCTACACGATGCAGATGGCAACACCTTTATAGACTACATAGCGTCTTGGGGACCAATGATTTTAGGACACGCTCACCAACCTGTAATTGATGCAGTAGTAGAAAAAGCAAAGTTAGGAACCTCTTTTGGTACACCAACTGAAATTGAAACCAAAATTGCAGAGCTTGCCGTATCTATGGTTCCAAATATAGATATGATTCGCTTTGTAAATAGTGGAACAGAAGCCTGTATGAGTGCAGTACGTTTAGCACGAGGCTTTACAGGAAAAGAAAAAATCATAAAATTTGCGGGATGCTATCACGGCCATAGCGACTCATTTTTAATACAAGCTGGTAGTGGAGCAGTAACATTTGGAAGCCCGAACTCTCCTGGTGTAACCCAAGGCACAGCCAAAGATACATTGCTAGCAAATTACAATGATATTGAAGGTGTAAAAACACTTATTGAGGCTAATATTGGCGAGATAGCTTGTATCATCTTAGAACCTGTTGCAGGAAATATGGGGTGCATTTTACCACAAGATAATTTCTTGCAAAAACTGAGAACGCTTTGTGATGAGCATAATATCTTATTAGTTTTTGATGAAGTTATGACCGGATTTAGACTTGCAAAAGGTGGCGTACAAGAACTTTACAATGTAAAAGCAGATATTGTAACCTTTGGAAAAGTAATTGGTGGCGGTTTACCTGTTGGTGCATTTGCAGCACGCAAAGAGATAATGAACCACTTAGCACCACTTGGTCCAGTTTACCAAGCTGGAACACTAAGCGGAAATCCATTAGCAATGGCAGCAGGCTTGGCAATGCTTACAGAAATAAACACTAATACAGATTTATTTAAAAGCTTAGAAGATAAAACAGAATATTTACATAACGGAATTACTGAAGCGCTAGAAAAAAACAATATTACTCATACTATAAATAGACAAGGCTCTATGATTTCTGTGCATTTTACAGATGTAAATGTCACTGATTTTGAAACAGCTGTAAAAGGTAATAATGATACGTTTAAACGCTTTTTCCATCATATGTTGGATAACGGTATTTACATTGCACCAAGCGCTTTTGAAAGTTGGTTCTTAAATGATGCATTGAGTTATGAAGACTTGGATAAAACAATTGAAGCTATAGCAAGTTTTAAAGGTTAAGAACATCTATTTTTATTCTGAAGTTAATTCAGAATCTATTACAATAACAATAAAAAAAGACCTTGAATTGTATTCAAGGTCTTTTTTCTGTTTAAACTTAATTTAAGAGATTGCAGATTTAAATATTCATTTTCAATAACTCATCTAAATAATCCCGAGTATTAGATAATCGCGGAATTTTATGTTGTCCTCCAAGTTTGTCGTTTTTCTTTAACCATTCATAAAACAACTTGTCTTTAGCTTTGTGAACAGTGAGCATATTTAAGGTCATATTATTATAACGTTTAGCTTCATAATCACTATTAATAGTTTGCAAACTATCATCTAAACATTTTTGAAATTGCTCTATACTTTCAGGTGCTTTCTTAAATTCTATAATCCACTCGTGTGCGCCTTTTTCGGTACCTTCCATAAAAATTGGTCCTGCAGTATAATCTACTATCTCACAATTTGTTTGCTGTGAAGCCTTTCTTAATGCTTCTTCGGCATTTTCAATAATAAGCTCTTCTCCAAACACATTTATGTGATGCTTTGTACGTCCTGAAACTCGTATTCTATAAGGACTTAAACTTGTAAATCTAATTGTATCTCCAATTTTATATCGCCACAATCCTCCATTAGTGGTAACTATAATGGCGTAATTTTTATTTAACTCTACTTCAGATAAAGGAATAACACTTTCCTCTTCGCTACCGTAGCTATCCATTGGTATAAATTCATAAAAAATACCATAGTCAAGCATCAACAATAAATCACGACTATCATTTTTATCTTGAATTGCAAAAAAGCCTTCAGAAGCATTATATATTTCATAATACTTCACTTTTTCAGAAGACATAATTGCCTTGTATTGATCGCGATAAGGTTCAAAACTTACACCGCCATGAAAATAAACCTCTAAATTTGGCCAAACGTCATGTATACAAGACTTGCCAGTTGTTTCGAGTACATTATTTAGCAATACTAACATCCAACTTGGCACTCCAGCTAGACTAGTTACATTTTGCGTAATGGTTTCATCTACAATGGCCTGCATCTTAGTTTCCCAATCGCTCATTAAGGAAATTTCATTGCTCGGCGTACTACTATACGTGGCCCAAAAAGGCATATTATCTATTAAAATAGCCGATAAATCACCATAAACAGTTCCATTCTCTTTATATAAATCTTTGCTTCCGCCTAGGCGTAAACTTTTTCCTGTAAACAAATTGGCTTCAGGATTATTATTAAGATACATGCACAACAAGTCTTTACTACCTGCATAGTGGCAATCTTCGAGAGAGTCTTCACTTACAGGAATAAATTTACTTTTGGCATTTGTAGTACCGCTGGATTTGGCAAACCACTTTATAGGTGTTGGCCAGAAAATGTTGTTTTCACCGCTTCGGCTTCGCTCTATGCGCTCAGTATATTGTTCGTAAGATTGAATAGGAACACGCTCCGAAAAGGTTTTATAATTTGTAATCGTATCAAAACCATAGGTTTTACCCATTTCTGTATCTTTTGCTTTATACAGTAATTGGTGTAAAAGTTCATGTTGCACCTCATTAGGATATTTTATAAATAATTCCATTTGGTGAATCCTCTTTTTTAAAAACCAGGAAGCAACAGAATTGACTATGGGAAATGGCATACGTTGACTATCTTTATGCCACTAAAATTAATAAAAATAAGTTATGCAATACCAAGGCGTCTTAACAAAGATGCAAACAGAATTAGCAAGTCCGGTACAATACTATCTTGTTTTTGAATCTTCCTTCATACATATGAACCAACTTATAGATAAAACATTATCTATAGAGTTTGTTCGTTACCAATGTTTAGCTTGTGGAAAAGACAAAAAGATTTACCGCCAAGGCTACTGTTACGATGATTTTTTTAACCAACCTCAAGCTGGAGATTGGATAATGAAACCAGAATTGAGTACTGCACATCTAGATATTGAAGATAGAGACCTAGAGTATGAAAAGAAGGTACAACTAAAACCGCATATTGTTTATTTAGCAAATTCTAGCAATGTAAAGGTTGGCGTAACTCGAAAAACACAAGTCCCTACACGTTGGATAGACCAAGGCGCTCACGAAGCTATTGAAATTGTAGAAGTACCAAACAGATATCTTGCAGGTATTACAGAAGTTGCCTTAAAAGAACATGTGGCAGATAAAACCAATTGGCGCTCAATGTTAAAAAATGATATTAAAGATGAAAATTTAGTAACGGTAAGAGACCACCTTAAACAATATATTCCAGATGAGGCTCTGCCCTATTTTATTGAAAGTAACAGTGAAACCAATATCGATTTTCCTGTAGTGCAATATCCTGAAAAAGTAAAGAGCTTAAATTTAGATAAGACCCCAATTTTTAAAGGCACGTTAAAGGGCATAAAAGGACAATATCTTATTTTTGAAGACAACACCGTTTTTAATGTTAGAAATTGGGAAGGTTATGTTGTTGATTTAAATATTAGTTAATAAGAAAAACTTAATATGAATCGAAAGTACATATACCCCATTTTAACCATATTAGCAGTTTCTATAATTTACATTGTAAATAGTTATTTAGATGAAAAAGAGCGAGAGCCTTTAATTAAAGAAGCTAAAGAGCTTAAAGAAACTACAAACAGTAACTTTTTACCAACCTCAACAACAGGTGCTATTGTACATCATAAGTATTACTCCTTATCTTATTCTGAAGACAATGAGCAAGCCGAATGGGTTGCCTATGAGTTGAAAAAAAATCATATCTCTAGAAATGATTTTAAAAGACCTTATTTTGAAGTAGACAACGGCGTTCCAACAGTGTCGGCCGATTGGAGAAACTACAAGAATTCTGGTTATGATAGAGGTCATTTTTGCCCAGCAGGAGATCGTAAGTTTTCTAAAGAAGCGTTTACTGAAACTTTTTTAACCAGTAATATTTCACCACAAGATCACGATTTTAATGCTGGTATTTGGAATAGGCTAGAACAAAAGGTGCGGTATTGGGCTACAAAATATGATGGTGTTTATGTAGTTACTGGTGGCATATTAAATGACACAGAAATAACCATAGGAGACGAACATGTTACCGTTCCTAAATACTTTTATAAATTAGTTTTAGACTACAATAATGGTAAGCCAAAACTTGTAGCATTTTTATTTCCTCATAGAGAATCCAATAAACCTCTCTATGATTTTGTTACGACTACAGACAAAATTGAAGAATTAACTGGCATTGATTTCTTCCCTCATTTAGAAGATGACCTTGAAGATAAATTAGAGGCTTCTAACAATTATAAAGGTTGGAGTTTTAGATAAAGAAAATCCGTGTCAAGCACAAAATAACAAGAGCGTTGAAAATCCTGCGTTAGGGATTGAACGGTTTGTTTGAACTCTTTTTGCTTTTCGCAAAAAAGTGAGTAGTGAAAGCCTGACCGAATATAATGAGGGAACGCCCAAATAAAAAAACCTGCCAACATTAAAGTTGACAGGTTTTAAATTTATAGTGAAGACATTCCTGCATTAGCGGGTATTTGTCTTACATCATTCCTGGCATTCCGCCACCCATTGGAGGCATTCCGCCACCAGCGTTATCTTCTTTAATATCGATTAAAGCACATTCTGTAGTTAAGATCATTCCGGCAACAGATGCAGCATTTTCTAATGCTATACGTGTTACTTTTTTAGGATCTATAATTCCAGCTTTAAGCATATCTACATATTGCTCTGTTTTAGCATCATATCCAAAGTCTTTCTTACCTTCAAGAACTTTGTTAATAACAACAGAACCTTCGCCACCTGCATTTTGTACAATTGTACGTAATGGTGCCTCGATAGCTTTAGATACAATCTGTATACCGGTAGTTTCATCTAAAGTTTCAGAAGTTAATTTCTCTAAAACTTTTTTAGCGCGTACTAATGCAACACCACCACCAGCAACAATACCTTCTTCTACAGCTGCACGAGTTGCATGAAGTGCATCATCTACACGATCTTTTTTCTCTTTCATCTCAACTTCACTTGCAGCACCTACATAAAGTACAGCAACACCACCAGAAAGTTTAGCTAAACGCTCTTGTAATTTTTCTTTATCGTAATCTGAAGTTGTAGTTTCAATTTGAGATTTAATCTGATTAACACGATTCTTAATCATGTCTTTATCTCCAGAACCATTTACAACTGTTGTGTTATCCTTATCTATAGTTACAGTTTCTGCTGTACCTAATTGCTCGATAGTTGCATTTTCAAGAGTAAAGCCTCTTTCTTCAGAAATTACCTGACCACCAGTTAGGATTGCTATATCTTCAAGCATTGCTTTACGACGGTCTCCAAATCCTGGTGCTTTTACAGCTGCAATTTTTAAAGAACCGCGTAATTTATTTACTACAAGAGTTGCCAATGCTTCACCGTCTACATCTTCTGCAATAATTAACAACGGCTTACCTGTTTGAGCAACTGGCTCTAAAACTGGTAATAAATCTTTCATAGAAGACACCTTCTTATCTACTAAAAGAATATAAGGGTTCTCTAAGTCTGTTGTCATCTTTTCGCTATCTGTAACAAAGTATGGCGATAAGAAACCACGGTCAAACTGCATACCTTCGACAACATCTACATACGTATCTGTTCCTTTAGCTTCTTCAACAGTGATAACACCTTCTTTTCCTACTTTACCAAATGCCTGTGCAATAAGCTCACCAATTTGGTCATCATTGTTTGCAGAAATAGATGCCACTTGCTTAATTTTTTCTGAAGAGTTACCTACTTCTTTAGATTGCTTTGCAAGGTCTTTTGTTAATGCCTCTACAGCTTTATCTATACCGCGTTTTAGGTCCATTGGGTTAGCACCTGCAGCAACATTCTTTAAACCTTCTGCTACTATTGCTTGAGCCAAAACTGTAGCAGTAGTTGTACCGTCTCCAGCTAAATCATTAGTTTTTGAAGCTACTTCTTTAACCATTTGCGCTCCCATATTTTCAAGAGCGTCTTCTAATTCTATTTCCTTAGCAACACTAACACCATCTTTTGTAACCTGTGGTGCTCCAAATGATTTGCTAATAATTACGTTACGACCTTTTGGTCCTAGAGTTACTTTTACTGCGTTAGCTAAAGCATCGACACCGCGTTTAATGCCGTCTCTTGCTGCTAAATCAAATTTTATATCTTTTGCCATTTTATAAATTCTTTATGCATAAGCCTTAGTTGGTAAACTAATGCTTTATACTGTTTTTACTTTAATTAAATTGAAAATGTGTAACATCCTAAAATGGACTACACTATTTTATATTTAGATTACTGCAAGAATATCATCTTCACGCATCATTAGGTAATCATTACCTTCTAATTTAAGCTCTGTTCCAGAGTACTTACCGTAAAGAACAATATCTCCGACCTTAACGGTCATGTCGTGGTCTTTTTTACCGCCACCTACAGCGACAACTTTACCTTTTTGTGGTTTTTCCTTTGCTGTTTCTGGGATATATATTCCAGAAGCAGTTTGAGTTTCAGCGGCTTGAGGCTCTACTAAAACACGATCTGATAATGGTTTAATGTTAAGTGCCATTGTCTTTATTTTTAGTTATTAGTTAAATTAATTTTTTGACTTAATACTATTCCAAAAGTATGCCACCACTACGCTTATGACATATAACAAACAAAAAATGCCAGCTTGTCATAAGCTGGCATTTTGTATTGTAAATATGTCTTTAAAACTACTGTACGCTATCTGTAGCTTGTGTTGTAGTTTCAGCATCGTTTGTTGCAGGTGTAGATTGCGGAAGTGTTGTTGCAGGTACTGCATCTTCATCTAAAATACGAGACTCTGTACTTACAGCGCCACCAAATAAATTAATGTTAGACAAAAGGATTAATGCTAACATTACAGTTGCAAGTGTCCACGTACTTTTATCTAAAAAGTCGGTTGTTTTTTTAACACCACCTAATTGTTGTGTACCACCACCACCGAAAGATGAAGATAAACCGCCACCTTTTGGGTTTTGTACCATTATTACGACGATTAGCAAAAATGCTACGATAACTATTAGGACTAAGAATATTGTAAACGTGCTCATTATTATTGTTTTTCTATCAGGGTTTCTATTTCCCGAATTTGGTCTGCAAAGAAACTACTTTTTTCGGGATTTTTCAAAATTAATATTTTATATGCTTGAATTGCTTTCTTATAATTTTTCTGCTCTAAGTAAACTCTTGCCAAAGTAGCCGTCATTAGGCTTTCTTGAGGCACTTCGTTGTCTTTTAAAAAGTTAGCATTAAGTGGTGTTTTCTTAGGAACTATCTTAGGATTTGAAGCAATAAAATTATCTATTAATTCAAATTTCTTCGCTTTTTCGTCACTTTCTGCCCTATTTCCTATTTTAGAGTCTGAAACTGGGTTTTCTAATGTTTCAGAAGATCTGTCTATAGGCTTTACAGCTGTTAGTTGTAACCACTCAGAAAAGCTATGAGACTCAGACTTATCAAATTCTAATGGTTTTCCAATTTGAAGCTTATCCTTTATCTCTTCTTCTGAAGCTTGATTTACTTTTACCGCTTCATCTGCACTTAAATCCTCTTCTTTAGGTGCTTTTTTTAAAGGTTTTGCTGGCAATTCAAACAAATCTTCGTCAAATACTTGATGCGCCTCTTTAAGTTTCATCTTTATTGCATCATCAATAGCTACACTTTTTTGAGTGATAACTTCTTCGGGCTCAAAGACTGTAATATTTCTTAAATAGTCATCTCGAGATTGAAGGGTGTTTGCAATTTCATTTTGTGAAAATTCTTCTGAAGTAATGTATTCAAACAAAACACTTCTATCTACTGTATGTGCTGCAGTAGTCTTTAGCTCTTTATTATAGGAAAAGCTTTCTGAATCTTTTAAGCCTTTTAACTGCATAGCCCTTGCAGATTGCATATACGGAAACTCTTCCACGATTGCCTCTAGGGCTCTAGTTTGAGATGCAGTTAGTTTTGAGGGCTGCTGTAAAAGTGCTATAAATTCTGTTGTATTCAAATTACCAGTTTGCTAATGTTGCATTAAAAATGTCTTGTGTAAGACGTTCATAGATTTCATCTAAAGCTGTAGCTAAAGTGCTTCCTATTAATTGTTGCCCACCAGGATAATCGTAGTAAAACGAAAAGCGTCTTTCCAGATCATTTTCTGGTTCGAGAGTATTTATAAACCTAATGTTTACAGATATTGTTAACCTGTTTTGTGCAGCTGTATTTTCTGCAACTGCTGTTATTGGCGCAATATAATACTCTGTAATTTCACCTTCATAAATTAAATCTGCACCTTCTGTAGACAAGCCTAAATTTGTTTGATTTTGAATAAGGTCTTGTAGCTCTAATCTAAACGTACGTTCTATTCCTGGCTCAACTATAGATGCGTTGTTGTTTATATAGTTAACCTGAAACGTCTTAGCCTCACCAACATCTGCTCCTGAGAAGGAATAAATTCCGCAAGATGTTATACTAAAAGCAAGGCATATAATAACAATAAGTTTTAATTTCATAACTGTGTGATTTACCATCTTTTAATGGTTTTAGTTTAGGTCGTATTGCTTAATTTTTCTATATAAAGTGCGCTCGCTTATTCCTAGTTCTTGTGCAGCGGCTTTTCGTTTTCCGCCGTGACGTTCTAAAGATTTTTTTATAAGTTCAAGTTCCTTGTCTTGTAAGGATAATGTTTCCTCTTCTTCTATTTCTTCAGCAAAATGATATTTGTCTTCTTTGCGTTCTGCTGGATGATTGTTTTCTGGGATTTGAAGGACCTCAAACTTGTCTTCTAATTCTTCCTCAAATTCTGCCACCTCATCATCTTCACCATAAATTTTTTGAATCAAGCTTTCATTATCTTCTTTAACCTGACTTGAATCTCCATTTTTCATTAACTCCATAGTGAGTTTTTTCAAGTCATTTAAATCACTTTTCATATCGAAAAGAACCTTGTATAAAATTTCGCGTTCATTACTAAAGTCGCTATCCTTTTTTGTTTTAGAAACCACAGCAGGTAAGTTTTTGCCCATATCTGGCAAATATTCTCTTAGTGAGCGAGCATCTACCTCTCTAGATTGCTCTAATACAGAAAGTTGTTCTGCAACATTTCTTAACTGTCTTATATTACCAGACCATCTGTAGTTTTGCAGTAATGCAGTTGCCTCATCTGTTAAACGCACGGTTGGCATTTTATATTTTAAGGCAAAGTCTGAAGCAAATTTTCTAAATAGCAAATGAATATCTTCTTCACGCTCTCTTAAAGGTGGCAACTCAATCTCGATTGTGCTTAACCTGTAATATAAATCTTCTCTAAATTTTTCTTTATTTATAGCTTCAAACATATTAACGTTTGTAGCTGCTACAATACGAACATTTGTTTTTTGAACTTTTGAAGATCCTACTTTTATAAACTCTCCATTTTCTAAAACACGTAATAAACGTACTTGAGTTGGTAGTGGTAACTCACCTACCTCATCTAAGAATATTGTACCACCATCTGCAACTTCAAAATAACCATTTCTAGTTTGTGTAGCTCCAGTAAAAGCACCTTTTTCATGACCAAAAAGTTCACTATCTATAGTTCCTTCTGGAATTGCACCACAGTTTACAGCTATATACTTGGCGTGTTTTCTATGCGAAAGGGAATGTATTATACGCGGTATACTTTCTTTACCTACACCACTTTCTCCTATAACCAATACAGAAATATCTGTAGGAGATACTTTTATTGCTTTCTCAATAGCTCGGTTAAGCTTGGTATCATTACCTATTATACCGAAACGTTGTTTTGTAACTTGAACTGACTCCATAATGCTGGTACCTGAAACTACAGGTTTAATTTAAAATTCTACTTAATTAGTACCACTATAGCCTATAGCATTACCAATTAACGTGGCACTTGTACAATCGTGAATTTTTACGTTTACTAAATCCCCTACTTTATAATGCTCTTTTGGAAATACTGCCACTGCATTTTGTGAAGTACGACCACTCCATTCTTTATCAGATTTTTTTGATTCTCTTTCAACAAGAACCTCTACAGTTTTACCAATATTCTTTTCAGTTTGAAGTTGACTTAGTTGTCTCTGCAATGCTACAACCTCAGAAAGCCTTCTTTTCTTCACCTCTTCTGGCACGTCATCTTCCATTTTACGACCAGCCATTGTACCAGGTCGTTCTGAATATTTGTACATATACCCGAAGTTATATTGTACTTTTTCCATTAACGATAATGTGTCTTTATGATCTTGCTCGGTTTCTGTAGGAAATCCTATAATCATATCTTGAGAGATACTACAATCTGGCATATAAGCCCTAATAGTATCAATTAAACTAAAATACTCTTCTCGCGTATGCAACCTATTCATTTCTTTAAGAATGCGATCGCTTCCGCTTTGCACAGGTAAGTGTATGTGTTTACAAATGTTGCTGTAGGCTGCCATTGTTTTAATCACATCTTCTGTCATATCCTGCGGATTAGATGTGGAAAAACGAATTCTCATATTAGGAAATGTTTCTGCAACCATTTTTAATAATTGCGGAAATCCTGTAGCGGTAGCCTGTTGCATAGGAGTTGCCTTGCTAAAGTCTTTTTTCATACCACCACCATACCAAAGGTAGCTATCTACATTTTGACCTAATAAGGTAATTTCTTTATAACCGTTTTCTGATAAGTTTCTAACTTCATCTAATATACTCTGTGGATCTCGACTGCGTTCTCTTCCTCTAGTAAAAGGCACAACACAAAACGTGCACATATTATCACAACCTCTTGTTATGGATACAAACGCAGATACACCGTTGGTTTGCAATCTCACTGGAGAGACATCTCCATACGTTTCGTCTTTAGATAAAATTACATTTACAGCATCTCTACCTTCCTCTACCTCTTTTATAAGGTTTGGTAAATCTTTATAAGCGTCTGGTCCTACAACTAGATCAACAATTTTTTCTTCTTCTAAAAACTTACTTTTTAAACGCTCTGCCATACATCCCAAAACACCAACTTTCATATTTGGGTTATGATCGCGTTTTACAGCATTATATTTCTCTAACCGCTTTCTTACAGTCTGTTCTGCTTTATCTCTAATTGAACAGGTATTTACCAAAACCAAATCTGCATCTTCTAAATTTGGAGTAGTATTAAAACCTTCTTTAGCCATTATAGAAGCTACAATTTCACTGTCGCTAAAATTCATAGCACAGCCATAACTTTCAATAAAAAGCTTACGCTTATTAGTAGCGTCCTGCTCTAAGACAAGGCTATTACCTTGTAATTTTTCATCTAAAATCTTTTCCATAACATCTTGCCTTCCGAAGAAATTGAATGCAAAGATAGGGCTTCATTGTCGAGTGACAAAGTGTCAGCTATTATTTATAGTTTTCTACGCAACGTTTTATGAAATTTTGCATCTTTAATGTATACTAAACAACTCACTATGAAAGCCTTTTACCGCATTAGCCTTTTTGTTATTTCACTGCTAATAGTTAGCTGTGTCCAAGATGATAATGGTGATTTTATTGATTATCAAGTTGCTATTCCTGTAACACAATCTTTAACAGATTTTAGAGCATCTGTAAGTATTGAAGATCCTCAACCAATACAGCAACCAGGAAAAATTTACACCTATGAAGATTATATATTTGTAAATGATTTTTTTCAAGGCATACATATTATTGACAACTCTAACCCTGAAAACCCAGTAAAACTTAGCTATCTAAAAATTCCTGCAAATCAAGATATTGCTGTAAAAGATGATATTCTATATGCAGATAGCGGAATAGATTTAGTGGCATTCAACATTTCGAACATCACTAATATTACAACTGTAGCCAGATTAGAAAATGTGTTTCCAACCTATAATGAGCTAACTCCAGAAGGTGCAGACTTTATAGATTATTCTACTTTTAATGCAGATGAAGATGTAATTGTTGGCTTTACCATAGAAACTAGAAGAGAAGTATTTTATGATACAGCCGTAGTTGAAGCGTCAAATGATGCTGGTTCTGGGAATACTGGACAAGGCGGATCTTTAGCTAGATTTAATATTACAGGAGATTTTCTGTATGCCGTAGACAATTTTAGCTTAAATGTTTTTGACATCACAAATCTTGACAACCCACAAGATTTAGGCGAAGAACACGTAGGCTGGCAAATTGAAACTATTTTTAGTTATGAAGACTATCTTTACATAGGTAGTACAGCAGGTATGTTCATTTATTCTTTAGACACACCTTCTAGCCCTACATACCAATCAGAAATATCTCATATTGTAGGTTGCGATCCTGTAGTTGTACAAGGTAACTTTGCTTATGTTACAATTCGTGGTGGTAATCTTTGCGGACAAGATCTAAGTATCCTAGAAGTTATAAACGTTGAAGATAAACAAAACCCTTTTATACTAGAACAATACAGCTTAGACCAACCTTATGGATTGGGTGTAAAAGATGATTTGGTTTTTGTTTGTGACCAAGGTGTAGGCTTACGTGTTTTTAACGCTAGCCAGACACCAGTTTTAGAACAAATTCAGCTTTTCGAAAATGCTACTGCATTAGATGTTATTCCACAAGACGATAAGTTGATTATGGTAAGCGAAACTTCAATTTTTCAATATTTATATACCGAAGACGGCCTAACATTGCTAAGTGAGTTTAACTTACTATAAATTAAGTTTATAAATATTTTAAATCTTTTTAATTCTGCTACCTTTGAGAAGCTAACTAAAACCAATTGTTATGTTTCAAGAATTACAAAGACGAATAGATACAGCCAAAGAATTAGATTTTGGCAGCATCTTTCAACGCAGTTTAGATTTATTTAAGGAAACTTGGGTACAAGGGCTTATTCTAACGCTAATAAGTATTGCTATCACGTTACCTTTAATAATGTTAATATACATTCCAATGATTGTATATGGCATAGCAGACCCAAGTGCTTTTGAACAAGGTGACCTTGCAGCTTTACCCATTTTTATAATGGCGATCACATTAATTGTGGTTATTGTAATAATCTCTGCTTTAAGTTTTGCGTTACAAGCTGCTTTTTTTAAAATGATTAAAAAAATAGACCACAAGGAAACTAATGAAGATGTAAATTTCTTCATGTACTTTAAACAACCATATTTAAAGAAATCTTTAATCCTTAGTTTAGCATTAATAGGTATAGCACTGGTATCTGCATTATTATGCTATTTACCTTTAATCTACGCTATTGTACCTCTTCAATTTTTTGTTTTATTTTTTGCATTTCATCCAGAATTAAGCATATCAGAAGTTATTAAGCTAAGTTTTAAGTTAGGTAACAAAAAATGGCTTATTACCTTTGGGTTAATTCTTGTTGCAGGAATTTTAGCCCAATTTGTGGGTATGTTACTTTGTTTTGTAGGCGTCTTTTTCACTGCATCTTTTGGCTACTTACCACTTTACCATATATATAAGGACGTTATAGGGTTTGATAATCAACCTGAAATTTTCGAAACAAACAGCATCTAAAACATTATAAATAAGACTATAAATTAACCGTTGGAAAGATATTTTTCACGGTTAATTTTTTTTTACCCTACTTTTGCACTCTCTTATATAGGAAATATGGCAAAGAATTTAGTGATTGTGGAGTCTCCGGCAAAAGCCAAGACAATTGAAAAATATTTAGGTAAAGATTATAAAGTAGAGTCTAGTTACGGACACATTGCAGATCTTCCCTCAAAAGAATTAGGTGTAGATGTAGAAGGTGATTTTTCTCCAAAATATGTAGTATCTAAAGACAAGAAAGATGTAGTTAGAAAACTAAAAAAACTTGCTAAAGATGCTGAAACTGTATGGCTAGCAAGTGATGAGGATCGCGAAGGAGAAGCTATTGCGTGGCACCTTTTTGAAGAATTAGACCTTAAAAGTGAAAGCACTAAGCGTATTGTATTTTCTGAAATTACTAAAACTGCAATCGAGCGTGCAATAAAAAACCCAAGAGGTATTAACTATAATTTAGTTAATGCACAGCAGGCAAGACGTATTTTAGATAGACTTGTAGGTTATGAGATTTCTCCAATTTTATGGAGAAAAGTAAAAGGAGGCCTTTCTGCAGGTAGAGTACAGTCTGTATCTGTTCGATTAATTGTTGAGAGAGAACGTGAAATATTAGATTTTTCTCCTGTTGGCTCTTACAGAGTAGATGCTGAATTTAAAACAGAAGACGGCGCTTCTTTTAAAGCAAAACTTCCAAAGAATTTTGACACTAAAGAAGATGCAGAAGCATTTTTAAAAGACAATTTAAATGCAGATTTTAAAGTAGGAGATCTTACTAAAAAACCTGCTAAGAAATCACCTGCACCACCATTTACAACATCTACCTTACAACAAGAAGCATCACGTAAATTATACTATTCTGTAAGTAAAACCATGACAATGGCACAACGCTTATATGAAGCTGGTATGATTACATATATGAGAACAGATAGTGTAAACCTTAGTGACCAAGCAAAGAAAGGTGCAGAGAAAGAAATAAAGAAAGCTTACGGAGACAACTTTCATAAATCTAGAAATTATAAAGGCAAAAGCAAAGGTGCACAAGAAGCACACGAAGCTATTAGACCAACAGATTTTTCTAAGCACACTATTTCTGGAGACAGTGATCAAGTAAGGCTTTACGAACTTATCTGGAAACGCGCAATTGCATCCCAAATGAGCGATGCGCAGTTAGAACGTACAAACGTAAAGGTAGAAGCAAACACTCACGACAAGCAGTTTACTGCTAACGGTGAAATGATAAAATTTGAAGGTTTCTTAAAAGTATATCTAGAAGGCTCAGATGATGAAGACCAAGAGCAAAGTGGTTTATTGCCAAATATGAAAGTTAACGATACTCTAGTAAATTCATACATTACAGCAACAGAGCGCTTTACAAGACCTCCAGCAAGATACACAGAAGCTGCATTGGTTAAAAAGTTAGAAGAGCTTGGTATAGGTAGACCATCTACATACGCACCAACAATTACCACAATACAAAACAGGAAGTATATAGAAAAAGGAACTGTAGATGGCGTAGAAAGAGATTATGCCAAACTACAACTTAAAAATAATAAGGTTTCAGAAAAAACTATGACTGAAACTGTAGGAAGCGACAAAGGAAAACTTGTACCTACAGATGTAGGTATGGTTGTAAATGATTTCCTTGTACAACACTTCTCCTCTATTCTTGATTACAACTTCACTGCAAAAGTTGAAGAAGACTTTGATGATATTGCAGATGGTAATGAAAAATGGAAAGATATGATGAAAGACTTTTACAAAGACTTTCATCCTAAAGTAAAAGATGTTGCAGAAAATGCAGAACGAGAGGTAGGAGAACGCATACTTGGGAAAGACCCTAAAACAGGAAAGCCTGTAAGTGTACGCTTAGGTAAGTTTGGACCAATGGTTCAAATTGGCTCTGTAGAAGATGAAGAAAAACCATTATTTGCAAGTTTAGGACCAAATCAATCCTTACAAAGTATCACGTATGAAGAAGCTATGGATTTATTTCAGCTTCCAAAAGAAATTGGCGAATATAACGGCGAAAAAGTTGAAGTAAACAATGGGCGCTTTGGTCCTTATGTTAGATACGGAAAAACATTTGTTTCTTTAGACAAAGGAGAAGACCCACTAGATGTCTCTATGGATCGTGCTTTAGAACTCATTAAAGCAAAAGAAAAAGCAGACGCGCCAATTTATCATTATGAAGATTTGCCAGTTCAAAAAGGTGTTGGTCGTTTTGGCCCGTACATTAAGTGGAATGGTATGTTTATTAATGTAAATAAGAAATATGACTTTGACAATCTAACTAATGATGACATAGTAGAGCTTATTGAAATTAAAAAACAGAAAGAAATAGATAAGGTTGTTCACAACTGGGAAGATGAAGGCATACGCGTTGAAAAAGCGCGTTGGGGAAGACATAATATTATACAAGGAAAAATAAAGGTTGAAATTCCTAAAACTGTCGATGCTCAAAAGCTTACCTTAGAGAAGGCCCAAGAATATATTGAAAAAAAGAAGCCTAAGAAAAAAGCTACTAAAAAGAAAACTACAGCTAAGAAGAAAACAGCTACAAAAAAGAAGACAACAACTAAGAAAAAGTAGTTAATAAATGACAAAGTTCAATTTTATGAAATCTCTAGATTTCTGTTAAAACTTTGTACATTTAGAGTTTTCTAAAAATCGAATATTTTATGAGTCTTGAGGTTCTAAAACCTGTAAGTAAAAATGTACTTGCTCACAAAACGTTGTTGCATGAACATACAATTGGTAACGCTATAAAAATCCATAGTCAACAAGAAGGACTACCTTCTCTTGCAAACGTAAACATTGCAATTTTTGGAGTTTTAGATAGCAGAAAAACTCAAGACTATTTAGGACAAGAATTTGATTTTGATGAAATTAGAACATCCTTCTATGAGCTATTTCCTGGAAATTGGCATCTAAATATTGCAGATTTAGGAGATTTAGAAAAAGGACACTCTGTAGAAGATACTTATGCAGCAGTAACTGCTATCACAAAAACACTTTTAAAGCAAAACATTATCCCAATAATTTTGGGTGGCGGCCAAGATTTGGTATATGCTCAATACCGTGCATATGACAATGAGGAGTATATGGTTAACCTAGTTAATGTAGACGCTCACTTTGATTTAGGAAACGCAGACGAGTCTATGGACAATCGCTCTTTCATGAGTAAGATAGTTATAGACAAGCCTTACAATCTCTTTAATTACTCAAACATAGGTTACCAAACCTATTATAACGCTCAAGAAGAAATAGATTTAATAGAACGCCTTTATTTTGACGCAATACGTCTTGGCGAAGCAACTCACGACATAAAAACAGTTGAACCTGTTATGAGAGATGCCAATATTGTTTCGGTTGATATTTCTTCATTAAATGCTTCGAGTTTAGGAAGCCATTCACACAAATACCCAAATGGATTTGATGGAAGGGAAATTTGCAGTATTACAAGATATGCTGGCTTAAGCGATAAAGTTAGCTCGTTTAGTATTTGTGAGTTACAGGGCAAGACACAAAATGAAACTTCAGCAATGCTGGTAGCACAAATGCTATGGTATTTTATTGAAGGTGTAACATTTAGAAGAAATGAACATACTATTTCAGCGAAAAAAGAGTTTATAAAATATCAAGTTCCTATTGACGAGGAGATCTTGGTTTTTTATAAAAGTCCGTTGTCTGAAAGATGGTGGATTGAAATTCCATTTTTTTCAGACATTGATACTAAATTGAATAGAAGCACGTTATTACCTTGCAATCAGCAAGATTATTTAGAGGCGTGCAACCAAAATATTCCACAAAGATGGTGGAAAGCTCGTCAAAAGAATGAATTGTAGATTAAACGTATAATAAACTAAATATCAGATTAAGGTTTTTTTAACTTATTTAATTGGTTTTTTGAAATTAATTAGATAGGTTTACGGCCTTGATTTAACAACAACTTAACCTAAACGTAGTTATGAAGAAAGTTTTAATGCTTTTTGCTTGTGTCGCATTCCTTGCAAGTTGCGGAAACGGAGATCGTGGACAGCTTGTAGGCGCCAAAGGAAAACGATGGCATCCTGAAAAGCCTTATGGAATGACAACTGTATCTGGAGGATCATTTATCATGGGTAAATCTGATGATGATATTGCAGCCCTTAAAAACGCACCTACTAAAACTGTTACAGTACGTTCATTTTATATGGATGAAACTGAAATCACTAACTCAGAATACAGACAATTTGTAGAGTGGGTTAGAGATTCTGTTGTAAGAATGAGACTTGCAATATTAGCAGATGAGCTAGGTGAAACACCAGGAACTGGTGGCATTGGAGAATATGCATTTCTTGACCAAGATCCTGATAACCTTACCCCTTATGAACAATACATGTTAGATAACTATGCAGGGTTAGGAGAAACAGGTTATGAAGGTCGTAAAATTAATAGAGAAATAGACCTTATTTGGGAAACTGAAGAGTATCCAGATGAATACTATGTTGAGGTGATGGATACAATGTATTTGCCTCAAGAAGAATCTTACAACGGCCAACGAACTATGGACGTTAGCAAATTTGAGTTTCAATACACTTGGATGGACATTCAAGCTGCAGCAAGAGCTAAAAAAGGAAAAAGAAGTGACTTTATTAAAAGAGAAAATGTAAAGATTTATCCAGATACTACGGTTTGGATCAAAGATTTTAGTTACTCTTATAATGAGCCAATGCACAATGATTATTTCTGGCATGCTGCTTATGATGATTATCCTGTAGTTGGTGTTTCTTGGCAACAAGCTAAAGCATTTTGTGCTTGGAGAACATTAGAACACAATTCATACAGAAAAGAAAAAGGACAACATTTTGTAAATACATATAGGCTTCCTACAGAAGCAGAATGGGAATATGCTGCTCGTGGTGGTATAGAGTCTGCTTCATATCCTTGGGGTGGCCCTTACACAAAAAATGATAGAGGTTGTTTTATGGCTAATTTCAAACCACTACGTGGTGATTATGCTGCAGATCAAGCTTTATACACTGTAGAGGCAAAATCTTTTGAACCAAATGATTTTAACCTATACAACATGGCAGGTAACGTATCAGAATGGGTAGATTCTTCTTATGACCCTTCTTCTTACGAGTACTCTTCATCTATGAACCCAAATGTTAACGATGTTAGCAACAAGCGTAAAGTTGTACGTGGTGGTTCTTGGAAAGATGTTTCTTACTTCCTACAGGTAAGTTCAAGAGATTATGAGTACGCAGATTCTGCTAGAAGTTATATTGGCTTCAGAACAGTACAAGATTACTTAGGAAATGATTTAGACTTAAATCGTCCTCCTCAATAAAAGATCAAAAACAACTACTTAAATAAACCCTTAACTAAAACTAACCTCTATTAACTTAGAGAACTTAAAACTACTTAAATTATGGCACAGTCAAAGTCAGGAAAAAAATTAATGAACATGGTATACGGTCTAGGTGCGGCCGTTGTAATCTTAGGAGCACTATTTAAAATTATGCACTGGCCTTTTGGTAACGAAATGCTAATTATAGGTTTGATAACAGAAGCACTTGTATTTACTGTTTCTGCTTTTGAGCCTGTAGACTCAGAACTTGACTGGTCTTTAGTATATCCTGAATTAGCTGGTGGAGCAGCTAGCGGTAAGAAAGCTGTAGCTCCAACAGATGCAGAAGGTGTTTTATCTAAGAAATTAGATGCAATGCTTAAAGAAGCTAAGATAGATGCAAACTTAATGAGCAGCCTTGGTGATAGTATCAAGAATTTTGAAGGAGCTGCTAAAAATATGTCTCCTACTGTTGATGCTATTTCTTCTCAAAAGAAATATAGTGAAGAGTTAACTCTTGCTGCTGCACAAATGGAAACATTAAACAACCTTTACAAAGTACAAGTAGAGTCTGCTGCTAAACAAAGTGAAGCAAATACTGCTGCTGCAGAAAATGCTGTTGCGCTTAAAGCACAAATGGAATCGTTAACTCAAAACTTATCTTCATTAAACGGCGTTTACGGCAATATGTTAAATGCTATGGGTAACAACAGAGCCTAATTTTAATTTTTAACTATAACAGATAACTACTATTTAAAAAATTAAAATATGGCATCAGGAAAACAAACTCCAAGGCAGAAGATGATTAACCTAATGTACTTGGTTTTCATTGCAATGCTTGCACTTAACATGTCTAAAGAGGTACTTACCGCTTTTGGATTAATGAATGAAAAATTGGTTGAAGCTAACGCAGATACTACACAACGTAACCAACTTGCTATGGCTGGACTTGCAGAAAAAGCAAGTGAACAACCAGCTAAATATGCACCTTTAAAGGAGCAGGCAGATCAAATAAACGCTTTAACAGAAGAGTTGGTAGGATATATTGATGGTGTTAAAAACAAATTAACAGCAGAAATGGATGATCCTACAGACTACGAGACTATGGATAAATCTAATGATTTAGATGAACTATGGTACAAAGGAGGAAAAGTTACACCAGAAGGTCAAGAATTTATTGACAAGATGGATACTTACCGAAATGGTGTTGTTTCAGTTATTGGAGCAGACTTACCAAAGGTTAGAGCAGAAGTTGAAAAAGACTTCTCAACAGCACCAGAAAAAGATCGTGATGGTGTAGAGAAAGATTGGTTAAGCTATAACTACGTAGGATTTCCTCTAGTTGCATCTATTACTAAACTTACGCAAATACAAGCAGACGCTAAGACAGTTGAAAGTGAAATTCTTTCAGACTTATTAGCAGGACAATTAAAGTCTGATGTTTCTATGACAAACTATCAAGCTATAGTTGTACCAGAAAAAACTGCATTCTTTAATGGTGAAAACTTTAAAGGTAAAGTTGTATTAGGACGTTTTGATAACTCTTTAAACTTTGACAAAGTAACTGTTAACGGAAAAGATTTAGAAAAGACAGTTGGCGGTCAAGTTGTATTAGATTTTCCAGCAGGAAATGTAGGAGAGCAAGAGATTAAAGGTGAGCTTCAGTTTAAAGAAGGAGACTCTTTAGTATCTATTCCTATTACAAGTTCTTATGCTGTTATCCCAAAACCAAATGCTGCTGTAATTTCTGCAGATAAAATGAATGTAGTTTATAGAGGTGTACAAAACCCTATGACAATTTCTATTCCAGGTGTTGGCTCTGTTAGTGCTAACGCTCCAGGACTTTCTCCTGCAGGAGGCGCTGGTAAATACAATATGAATGTTACCACATTAAAGCAACGTGAAGTTAAAATTAACGTAAGCGGAAAGTTACCAGGTGGTGAGACCGTATCAGACAGCAAAACGTTTAGAATTAAAGATATTCCAAGACCAGTAGGAACTGTTCGTGGTGAAGAAGGATCTATTAAAATGCAACGTAACGGATTAGAGATTTCTACTATCGGAGCAGATTTACCAGATTTTGACTTCCAATTAAAATTAAATGTAACTGGATTTAAATTTAGAGTACCAGGTCAACCAACTGTAAGAGTTAATGGTAGCCGTTTAGACTCTAGAGCTAAATCTACTCTAAGAAGAGCAAAACGTGGAGAAACAGTTCAGATTTTTGATATCGAAGCAGGTATCTCTGGAAACTCTGGTTACAAGTTGAAAAAAGTATCTCCTGTAATTATTGAATTAACAAACTAAGATTGATGATGGCTATGACTTCAAATCGATTATTACTTACACTATCTGGACTTTTGATAACCTCTTTAGGGTTCTCTCAAGCAAACTTGCTTAACGCAAAAACTCCAGATGAAATTGGCGTTAAAACCGAAGAACAAATTAAATATGATAACGATGATCCATTAGAGTATGGGTACGTTGATGATAGAGATGTACTTTGGTCTAAAACGACTTGGGAAATAGTAGATTTGGATGAACGTGTAAACTTTCCATTATACTATCCTATAGATACTAATAATATTGGAAAAGACAGAAGATCTTTATACGATGTACTTCTTTCTAATATTAAAAATGGAAATATTGAAACCATCTATACAGATTCTTATTTTACAGAAAAAAGAACTTTAAAAGATATTTCTGCTGCTTTATCTAAAGTTGATACTACAGATTATGGTATCGAGCAATATAATGCAGGTGAAGAAATAGATGCTCAGTATATAACAAGACGCGATATTAACGCTGGAGATATATCTGAATATCATGTTAAAGGTCTTTGGTATTTTGACAAGCGTCAAGGTGAATTAAAGTATCGTTTACTAGGTATAGCACCTTGTGCTCCAGATGTAAACTTTATAGATGAGGAAGACACTCAAGTAGTTGAATTATTTTGGGTATGGTTTCCTGGTGTAAGAGAAGTTTTACATAACGCTAAAGCGTTTAACAGGCAAAACTCATCACAACCAATCACGTTTGATCATTTATTAAATTCAAGACGTTTTAACGGTGTTATTTACAAGGAGGACAATGAGTATGGTGATCGTACTGTTGAAGACTACATAAATAACAATGCATTAATGCAACTGTTAGAATCTGATAGAATTAAAGAACAGATAAGAAACTTTGAACAAGATATGTGGAATTACTAATTCCTAATCTCGTATAAACATTCTAAAAAACGCCTTTCTTTTTGAAAGGCGTTTTTATATTTTTAAAATATGCAGGAAACAGATTATATTATTGTAGGTTTTGGATTAAGTGGCTTAGCTGTAACGAGACAATTACAGTCTCATAACAAAAAGGTTGTTGTTATAGACAAGCCTTCTCAAAACGCTTCTAAAGTTGCTGGAGGTATGTATAACCCTGTTATTCTTAAACGTTTTACGTTAGCCTGGAATGCAAATGAACAACTACCCTACGCGCTTCAGTTTTACAAGTCAATAGAAGACGAATTAAAAATTAAAATAATTAATCCGTTACCAGTATACAGACGTTTCTCTTCTATTGAAGAACAAAATAATTGGTTTGAAGCTTCAGATAAACCATTATTAAATGAGTATTTAAATTCAGACCTAAAGACCACATTAAATAAAAACGTAAATGGCAATTATGGTTTTGGTGAAGTAAAACAAACCGGTACTATAAACACCGAAAAATTAATTAATGCCTTCAAATCAAAACTTAGTAGCAATACTAATTTTATTGAAGAGAATTTTAATTACGATTTATTACAAGTTAATAAAGACAGTATAATTTACAATAATCTAATAGCAAGAGGAATAATTTTTTGCGAAGGTATTGGTGTTAAAAACAACCCATATTTCAATACATTAGATATACGAGGAAATAAGGGAGAATATTTAATAATAAAAGCACCTCAATTAAACTTAGAAGCAGCTGTAAAATCTGGCATATTTATAATACCGTTAGGAGACAACACCTACAAAGTTGGTGCTAGTTATGATAGATTAGACACAACTACAAATCCTACAGAAACTAAAAAGATTGAATTAAAGAAGCAACTTGATGCTATCTTAACAACAGAATATCAAATTATAGATCAAGTAGCAGGTATAAGACCAACAACAAAGGACAGAAGACCTTATATAGGCAGTTTAAAAGAACATGAGAATGTATACCTTTGTAATGGTTTAGGAAGCAGAGGTGTTATAACATCTCCAACTATCTCGAAGCATTTGGTAGATCATATCTTAAAAGACCTACCAATACCTTCAGATATAAGTTTAGAGAGACATTATTAATTACCCTATTTTTTGTACTACTTCTTTTTTGGCTGTTTTAACAGAACCATCAAATCCGTGAACACCACCAACAGTAGTATACTTCATTACATAGCGTTTATCTGGATTTATTCTTTGAAAAGCACTTTGACACATTAAAGTAGCCTCATGAAATCCACATAATATCAATTTGAGCTTACCTGGATAAGTATTAACATCTCCAATAGCGTAGATACCAGGAATATTTGTTTGATAATCTAAAGTGTTATCAACTTTAATGGCATTTTTTTCTATCTCTAATCCCCAATCAGCAATTGGTCCTAATTTTGGAGACAACCCAAATAAAGGGATAAAATCATCTACTTCTAGCAAGGTATCCTGCGCAGCTTTATCTTTATGCTGTATAACTACGGATTCTAGCTTTTCTGAGCCGTTAATTCCAACAACCTCTGCATTGGTTACTAATTTAATTTTTCCTAGCTTAGATAGCTCAGAAACTTTCTCAACAGAATCTAACGCACCTCTAAATTCACTTCGTCTGTGCACCAATGTAACCTCAGAAGCTACATCTGCTAAAAAGATACTCCAATCTAAAGCAGAGTCTCCACCGCCAGCAATTATTACTTTTTTATCTCTATATACTTCTGGATCTCTTATTATATAAGACACACCACGATCTTCAAAATCTTTAATGTTTGAAATAGGTGGTTTTCTAGGTTCAAAACTTCCTAATCCACCTGCTATAGCAACTACAGGTGCGTGATGTTTAGTTCCTTTATTGGTAGTAACTATAAATGTCCCATCTTCCTGTTTATCTATTGTTTGAGCGCGTTCTCCTAGAGTAAAACCAGGTTGAAAAGGCTCTATTTGCTTCATAAGATTATTTACCAAGTCACCAGCTAATACTTCAGGGAAAGCAGGAATATCATAAATGGGTTTTTTAGGATAAATTTCAGAACATTGCCCTCCAGGTTGTGGTAATGCATCAATTAAGTGACATTTTAATTTAAGAAGTCCCGCTTCAAAAACTGTAAATAAACCTGTAGGTCCAGCTCCAATTATTAATATATCTGTTGAAATCATAAAATTTAAAAATGAAAAATTATGCCAACTTTAATAAAAGCTAGCAATTAAAGAAATAGATGTAAGGTTATTGAGCGGTGTTAATCACCTTTTCAATTTGTGGTGCATGCTTTTTAATTGTCATCTCAACACCACTCTTAAGTGTCATTTGGTTAACACTACAACCAACACAATTACCCATAAGCTTTACAAAGACTGTTTTATCATCTTCAATACTAACTAAAGAAATATCACCGCCATCATTTTGTAAAAATGGGCGTATTTCTTCTAATGCAGCTTGCACACTATTATATAATTCTTGTCCTTCCATAAGTTAATTCTTTACAGCACTACAGCCGGCCATTGTTGTAATTTTAATAGCTTCAGTTGGAGGCAAATCTTTATTTCTGTTCACAGTTTCTTGAACTGTATTTTTGGTGATATCTATAAATGCTGATTCTAAAATAGTTCCTGTTTGTAATGCAGCTGGCCTTCCTATATCGCCAGATTCTCTAATACTTTGTACTAAAGGTAATTGGCCTAAAAACGGAACACCTAAATCATCTGCTAAATTTTTAGCACCATCTTTACCAAAAATATAATATTTATTGTCCGGTAATTCTTCTGGTGTGAAGTAGGCCATATTTTCCAATATCCCTAATACAGGTACATTAATGCTTTCTTGTTGAAACATAGCAACACCTTTCTTAGCATCTGCTAATGCAACATTTTGTGGAGTACTAACTACAACCGCTCCAGTTATTGGTAAAGATTGCATGATACTCAAATGTATATCACCAGTTCCAGGAGGAAGATCTATTAAAAGAAAATCTAATTCACCCCAAGCAGCATCAAATATCATTTGATTTAAAGCTTTAGCTGCCATAGGTCCACGCCAAACTACTGCTTGATTTGGTTTAGTAAAAAAGCCTATCGAAAGTATTTTTACACCGTAATTCTCTACTGGCTTCATTTTAGATTTACCATCAACAGTAACAGACAAAGGTCTTTCTGCCTCAACATCAAACATAATTGGTGCAGAAGGGCCATAAATATCTGCATCTAACAAACCAACCTTAAAGCCCATTTTAGATAATGAAACAGCAAGATTAGAGGTCACTGTAGATTTTCCTACACCTCCTTTACCAGATGCAACAGCTATTATATTTTTAATGCCAGGAATTGCCTTTCCTTTTATTTCATTTGTTTTTTGAGGTGCCTCTATTTTTATATTAACCTTTACCTTGGCATTTTCATCTAAACCGCTATGTATTGCAGAAATAATATCAGATTCTGCGCGCTTTTTAATATGCAATGCAGGTGTAGTTAATGTTAAATCTACTATCACTTCATCAGCAAAAGTCACAACGTTAGTAACCGCACCACTCTCTACCATATTTTTACCTTCTCCAGAAACAGAAATTGTTTCCAAGGTTTTCAATACAGATGCTTTATCAATCTTCATAATTTGTAATCTCTTAATTAGAATTATTCTAAAGTGCAAATGTACGGGTTAGACATTTAAAAATAAAGCGCTATGGCAGATTAGATTTATGAATATATATAGCTTCTATGTAAATTTAACGTGCTTGAAGATATTACAAAATGAATAGCTGTATCTTTGCAAAAAAATATTAGAATTATGAGTAGAGATGGACGTCGAAACGATAACGCTTCTAACAAGAAAAATAAGCCAAAAGTTGAAACCGTTGATGGTGGCATTAGGCTAAATAAATATATTGCTAATGCAGGAATTTGCTCAAGAAGAGATGCAGACATCTACATAACTGCAGGTAATGTTACAGTAAATGGAAAAACTATAACCGAAATGGGTTATAAAGTAAAGCTTAGTGATGAAGTTAAATTTGACGGTAGAAGCATAACTCCAGATAAAAAAGAATACTACTTACTTAATAAACCTAAAGATGTTTTTGTATCTGGCAGTTTAAATGAAAGCGGAATGACTGTTTTAGATATAGTAGGTCGCGCAACAAAAGCGAGATTAAGTCCTATTGGTAAACTTGAAAGAAGCGCAATGGGATTAGTTGTGTTAACAAATGACGGTACACTTTCTAAAAGTTTAGCAAATCCAAGACATGGTATTAGGCAAATTTACCATGTACAGTTGAATAAAGAATTAAGTCAAGTAGATTTAGAAAAAATACGTCAAGGTATCACTTTAGAAGATGGAGAAATTAAAGTGGTTGACATTAGTTACGTAGAAAATAAATCTAAAAGAGAAGTTGGAATAGAAATTAAAAGTACTAAGTCTCATATTGTACAAAGACTATTTAAAAGTCTTAATTACGAGATCAAATACCTTGATAGAGTAGTATTTGGAACTCTAACTAAAAAAGACTTGCCTCGTGGTATGTTTAGACACCTCACGAAGCAAGAAATAATTAATTTAGGAATGATTTAGTAATTAATTGCAGGACAGTTACAATCGTAACGATCTCTTCTTTCATTAAATTTAAATCCTATTGTTAACTGATGAAATCCTGAGTTACTTAACACTACAGAATTTGCTTGATAACTATACGTGTAAGCAAACATAAAATTGTTATAGTCTACACCAACAAATGGGGTAATTAACTGAAGCTTTTGGTTACTTACCTCTACACCATCCTGTGTAAACTCAGCGCCCTCAAAACTCCTTCTGTAAGATAAGCCTCCCCAAAGTCTACCAAAGTCCATAGCTTTATAAACTTTCATATTTAAATCTATACTACGCTCTTGTGTTTCATCTGTTGATTGAAACATAATTGATGGCTCATAACTCCAATCACTTCCATAAGGACTAATTGTATACCCTGCAGAAAGTAAATAACGTCTTTGGTTGTTAGATTCTAAATCTTCTGTAAATATATCTCTATTTGCAGGTAAGGCATTCTTAACTGTTAAATGAGAGAAAAAGTCTAAAAAGTAATATGAAACACCAAAGTCTAAATTAAAATAAGTATCAGTTTGTTCTATTCCGGTAACAATAGGGTCAAACATTGTAAAAGTACTTTCATCCAAACGACCTTGAATAGCACCTATACTTAATCCAAAAGATAATTGATTTAAATCAATTTCATTCCTAGATAATAATAAATGATATGCAAATGTTGCGTAAGCACCAGTTTGAGAAAAGTTACCATTACTGTCGTTAAATAAAATACCACCGACACCAATTTTATCTGTGATTCGACCATTTAAAGATAGTGTTTGTAAACTCGGAGCATCTTCAACATCAAACCATTGTTGTCTAGCTGTCAATCTAACTTTACTTGCATTTGAAGCACCAGCCATAGACGGATGCAACAAATATAAATTATCAGTTAAATAATCTGAATAAACAGGAATTCCTTCTTGTGCGTTCACAAAAAATGAACCTGATATTAGCATTAGTAAAGCTAATGCACTTTTAATTTGAGTTGTCATATAAAAAATTATCGTTTCAATGTAAAGTTAGCTCTGAACTCCTGTATGGATCCGTCAGCCGGCTCCACGAACTCGACGCTGAACCAGTAATCGTCGCTAGGAAGCACACGACCGTTGAAGGTCCCGTCCCATCCGTTGCCCGTTGGACTCAACTGCTTGAGCAGCTTCCCATAGCGGTCAAAGATATAAATTTTAGCCGCAGGTTGCCCATCTATCCCTATGATATTCCAAGTGTCGTTGTAGCCATCTCCATTAGGGGTGAAGAACCTCGGGTAGTCTATGATCCCGAATGGGTCACCGACCTCGCCGCAGCCTTCCACATCCACAGCATAGCCTATATGGCTACCAGGACCCACACCAGTGAACACGTTGGAGGTCTGCAGCGGACCGTCATCTATCCTGTAGAGGTAATCCTCCAATGGTAATGGTTGCCCGTCCTGACCCAATGGTGTCACCGTCACCGTATACTCCGCCTCCTCGTTGAACGAGGTCTCCGTCACACTGGCATTGGCCGCGAACGGCGCAGAGCTTGGCGTGAAGGTCACCGTATAAGGATTGCCGTTCTCATCAAGACCGTTCTCACAGCTAGGCATTCCCGAGACCGGGTCATTAACCCTGGTGATCACCACACTGTAGGTGGTGGCCTGTGTAAGGCTGGTCACCGTATAGATCGCATCCTCGTTGCCGTCGCCATCTGCATCAATATTGTCAGGCGTCCAGTCATAGGTATACTCAAGTCCGTCTGTCGCACCAAGGTCATAACCGATATCAAACGGAGAGAGCACATTCCCCTGAGCGTCCGTACACACGATATCGCCCTGAGGCATCTGAAGCGCAGCCGGAAGTACCGGAAGTGACTGTACCACAAGGTCGAACTCCACCGTACCGTCACTGCGGCAGCCCGTCACCGGATTGAAGAGCTCGGCGATGATCGTCTGGGGATTTACCGTATTGGTATACATCACGGCATCCGCAGCATCTATCTCGATACCTGCATCATAGTCCGCCTGGCTCGCATAGTACACAACCTCGGTGTCAGGATTCATCGATCCGTCTATCTGCCCGTCCCTAACCGTGAGGTCGAACATCGTGGAGGTGTCCTGGTCCATGGCGCTGTCTGCACACAGGAAGATATCATCCACATCTCCCATCACGAACTCCGGCTGCGTGTCCACCGTTATGGTCAGCTCCGCGAGGTTGTCGCTGTTGTAGCACTGTGTCATCGTCGTGTTGTCAACCACCCTGATATATACAGGATTGTTCACCGCCTCGCTGAACAGGAAGCCGTCAGGGATCGCATTGACACCCATGTCTGCCTCTGCCTGCGTGAAGTGATAGGTCACCGTGAAGTCTGCTATAGGTGTTGCCAACAGGTCTGGAACAAGGTTGTTGGTCACCTCCTGTGCATCGAAGGCCGTAATGCCCGGCGTGGTATCCTCAGGCTCGCAGAGTGCTGCCGTGTAGGACGTGTCCGTGAGTACTGGATTGGCGTTGACCACCACCTCGAAGCTTACAAGAACAGAGCAGGTATTGTTCTGGTTACCGTTCTCCACGCGTACCCATATCGTGCGAGTCACTGTATTGTATGCCGTCTCCTCTGCTGCAGGGATGGCGTTGATGTTGTCAAGGGCATCCTGCTCACTCAAGTGGTATGTCAAATCGACGTTCTCTCCCATCGCTATCACATCCCCACTTGCCGTAAGGTCGAAGTCAGCCATGGTGTCGATAATTCCGTCGCTGTCATCACAGGATTCCTGGTCAAGCTCTCCGTTCTCGTTGGTACTGCTAGGTGATGGTAACGGCAATACCGTAAGGGTCATCGTCGTGGTATCGGAGCATTGCCCCATCGTGGCCGTGTCCACAACCTCAACGAAGATCGTCTGGTTGTTCTGCGTATTCTCATACATCGCAGGATCCGCTATAGGATTGTCATTGTCCAGGTCTGCCTGACTCTCGTAGTAGTATACCTCTATGTTCGACAGTACCGGGCTTTGACCGGTGATCTCCTCGTCCTTCACCGTAAGGTCGAAGGTCGTGATCGCAGGGTCGTCATAGTCGTCATTACAGATCCTGAGTGCCGTAGGGGCATTCACCACGGGAAGGGCCTCAACCGTGATCTCGAAGCTGCCTACCGTCACACACTGGGTATCATCGCCCTCAAGGCGTATCCAGATGGTCTGAGGGTTGGTCTGGTTCTCGTACATCTGTGGCATCGAGATCGGCATCGTGCCGTCCTCAGCCTCTGTCTCGCTCTCATGGTAGCTCACCGTCACATCCGGCTGGGTCGTGCCCAACGCATTAGGGGTGTTCTGGGTAAGGTCGAAGATCGCCTCGCCGTCCCCGTCGTCGTCACACTGGAATAGGTCATCCAGGCTCTCGATCTCAGGTGAGGCCGTCACGATCAGGTCAAGCTGGCGGATGGTCGTACAGCCAGTGATGTCATTCTCCGCTCGTATGTAGATATCATCGACGTTGGCCTCCGTGTTCTGGTAGGGCTGCGTCGTATCGATCGCATCGGTGCCCATCTCCGCCTCGGCCATCGTCTCGTGGTAGGTGATGCTCACATCAGGCTCGTTGTTCAGTATCATCATCGTCTGGCTCTCAAGGTCGAACTCCTCCACGCCGTCATTGTCGATGTCGCAGAGCTCATACTCGAAGATCATATCGGCAATGCTCGGATTCGGGTTCACCACAAGGGTCAATGTCGTGAAGTTCTCACATCCGAACTCGTCCTCGACCCTCACCTCCAGGGTCTGAGGGTTTGCTATGTTAACATAGCTCTCAGGGTCTGCAATAGGGTTACCAGGGATGTCCGCCGTGGTCTCGTAGTAGAAGATATCAACATTGGCGTCGCCGTTGATCACCGTGTCCATCGTCGTCAGGTCGAACGTCGCGACCTCATCCTCGGTGTCCACGCCGGTCTCGTCATCACACACCTCAAGCTCTTCAGGCTGGTTCGCAGCCGGAAGGTCACGTACCCTGAGCTCAAGCTCTACGATGTTGTTGCAGTCGGCCATGTTCGATGGGTCCGTCACCCGGACGTAGATCGTCTGAGGGTTGCCCTGATTCGTATATGCCGTCGGGTTGCCGATGGCTCCCATATTGTCCATCGCCTGCATAAGTGTCTCGTGGTAGGTGATGTCGTAGAGTGCAGGGTCAAGACCGTCAAGGATCTGCATCTCTGCCTGCGTCAGGTCGAAGACTTCCTCGCCGTCACTGCCTAGATCACAAAGCACCAGCGGGTCTGGTGTCTCGAGAAGAGGACTGTCATAAACGATCAGCTCAAGCTCGGTGAAAAGAACGCAGCCATTGATGTCGTCCTCCACGCGAACATAAACCGTCTGGGTGTCCTCCATCACATTGCCGTAGGGACTCGAAAGGTCATTGACACCATTGATGGCGTCGCTCTGGGTTGGGTGGAACGTCACAACAAGGTCAGGGTTGCCGAGGGCTATGCCATTGCTCGTGCTGTCAAGGTCGAACTCGGAGAAACCGTCGTTGTCCGTGTCACACACCTCCAAAGGCTCTGGATCCTGGATAGGTGCGCTTGGGGTAGTCTCTAGTTGAAAAGATGCCGTTAAATAACATGTTGTATTTTCATCATTTTCTACTCTTACAAACACAGTTTGAGGGTTTGTAGTATTAGTGTATGCTGTCGGGTCTGGTATACTGGTATCATTTGTATCCGCGCCTGCTTGTGTATCGTGATAGGTAACTGTGTATAAAAACGGATCTTGCCCAGCTAAAACACTGTTGTCATTATTAGTTAAATTAAATTCTGCAAAACCACCTGTCCCCTCATCACATGCAAAAAGATCATCTGGCTCCCCAATAGCAACAGAGAAAGATTCGATTTGAAAACTTACTGTTTCATAACATTCTGGAGAGGCTGTATTTTGAATTCTTATATAAATTATCTGCGGATTGGATAATGCAGTATAATTAGTAGTATTTCCAATTGGTGCATTAGGCGTGTCTGCATCTAATTGACTTTCATAATATGTTACATCATAACTATTAGGGTCTTGCGCTCCCAAAACTATAGGTGTATTTGTCTCTAAATTAAAAAATGCGTTACCCATTGCATCTTCACACTCTTCTAAATCTTGAGGAGCTGCAGCAACTGAAGGTCTATCATTTACAATAAGCTGAAAGCTAGTGGTGTCATAACAACTAGAGTCTATATTGTTTTCAATACGCACAAAAATGGTCTCAGGATTAGACATATTAGGGTATGCCGTAGGATCTTCTACTATTGGAATATTAGCATCTGCATCTGCTTGAGAATTATGATATGTGATTGAAAACTGAGTTGCATCTTGACCTCCTAATACATCACCTTCAACCTGAGTTAAATCAAATAATTGAGATGGACCTCCTGTTGAACATTGTTCAAGGTTTGGAGGCATATTAGCAATTGGAGTATCATTTACTGTTAAGGTAAAAGTATCAGTAACAAAACAATCTACAGATGAGTTTTCTTCTACTCTCACAAAAATTGTTTGAGGGTTAGAAGTATTTTGATAGGCTGTAGGGTCTCCCGCAATAGCAACATCATTATCTGCGTCTGCCTGACTAGAATGGTATGTTACTGTGTAATTATTAGGATCTTGACCATTTAAAGCTTCATCATCATTTTGAGTTAAATCGAAAGTTGAAGTGCCTGGCCCATCTGACTCACATTGAGCAAAATCTTCCAACTCTCCTATAGATACTTCAAAGCTTGAAATTACAAAACTATTAGTATCGAAACATTCTCCAGAATTTGCATCTTCTATTCTTACAAAAATTGTTTGAGGGTTAGATCCTGCTGTGTAACTAGTTGCATTAGGAATTATCGGCGTTCCTAAATCTGCATCTGCTTGAGATTCGTGATATGTTATAGTAACATCTGAAGCTGTTTGAGCTCCAAGAACATCATCATCATTCTCTGTAAGGTCAAAAGTTATTCCTCCACCTGTAGAGCATAGCTCAATATCTTGTGGCTCATTTGCAATAGGTTGAACATTTACAATTAAAGAAAACCTACCTGTATCGTAACAATCAACATTTAAATTATTTTCGACACGTACATAAATTAATTCTGGGTTTGCAGTATTCAAATATGCATTAGGCGTAAGAATACTAGGCGTTCCTGCATCTGCATTAGCTTGAGTAGTATGATATGTTACTGTAAAATCATTAGGATCTTGCCCATTTAATGCATTTAATTCGTTCTCTGTTAAATCAAATAAAGATGTATCTGGAGTTCCATTATCACATTGCGTTAGATCATCTAAAAGGCCAACTTCTGCAGTAAATGATGAAATTGTAAACGAAGCAGTATCATAACAATTTCCCGATGTTGCATCTTCTATCCTTACAAAAATAGTTTGTGGGTTTGATGATGGCGTGAACATTGTCGGATCTGCAATTAACGGCATACCCATATCTGCATCTGCTTGAGATTCATGATATGTAATTGTATAATCTGCAGCAGTTTGGGTTCCTAGCACATCATCATCATTCTCTGTTAAATCAACTACTATAGGTGATATTTCATTACATAAAACAATGTCTTGTGGCATATTAGCTACAGGAGTAGGTAATACATCTATACATACTGTCTCTGTATACGTACAACCATAATCATCTTCAGCTATGTAAGTATAACAATTTTGCCCTACTGTATCTGGCTCAACTGTAATAACATTACCATTTGTTGCTACAATTGTTGGATCTGCTTGCCATTCTTCATTGGTTATTACTGGTGTAAAAGATTGGTCTGGTGGAACAATACTTGAATCAAAATCTAAAAACCATTCAAAAATGTAACCGTCATCAAGAGTTATATTATCTGTGATAGTTAAACACCAGTCACCATTAAGAGTAGAGCCTAACAAATCAGTGAATGGTTCATCTGTCATATAAGTTCCTGGCGTAATACTAGTTCCACTTGGACAACCACCGTCTGTAGGTGCTCCTGTTAAATCTACTGTTGCATTAGGGTCAAAACAATATTGTCTACCAGTACCTGGACCAGAAGTAGTATCATCTATAGGACACCCTAAAAAAGTGCCGCCTCCAGCTTGTTGTCTTATAAAAATTGACTCACCACTTGGACTGGTTAGCTCTATATCTAAATCTCCTATATAGGAATGCTCCATGTTTATACAAACCTGAAGAAAATTACTAATATCATCTAGTGTTTGCCCATCGTTAAAACAATCTACTGTTATACAAGTTTCATAGGAAACTCCATCTCCATCTGGTAAAAATGTAGTACCCGCAACCGGTGGTGTGCATTCCACTGTAAAATCAACAGGGCTTACATTTCCTGTAATATCAGTAGTTTCACCTATACAAATTTCAGAATCCGCAGCAGAAGTACCTGTAAAATCTGGTTCTGTAGCTACTTGAATAACTTGTGTAGCAGGCATTACACTCGTACAGTTATATTGGTCTGTAATAGACAGTATTACTTCATAACCTCCACTTGCTGCATAGGTATGAGTTACTGTTTCTCCCACAGCGGTAGTACCATCACCAAATGCCCAGTTAAACACAGGATTTTCATCATACCCTTCTGAAAAAGTTCCGCTTCCAGTAAGTGTTAATTCATCTCCTAAACAAGTTCGATATATATCATTGACAAATACTGATGGTGTAACAGAGTCTATCTGTGGTGTTATAATTTGACAAGGTACATAACAAGACACTTCTGCTTCCCATCCAGGTGCATTTCCAGTTGGGTTTGATATATACTCAACCGTTAAACAACCTGTAGGGTTTAAAGAAGATGCTACAACAGTGAAAGGATCCATTATATTCCCTGAATACATTCCAATTACAGGAGCTGTTGTATCATCTCCATCATATATTGTCATTATATCAACATTCTGTTGAGTTTGAAAAAATGTAAAATCAAATTGAATAGCACCTTCTGCAAAATCTGGACAAAATGTATATATTAAATTTTCATTAGATTGAGGTGCTCCACTTGGCCCACCAGAATCATAAAACATACCAGTACATTGTGAAGATGAACCGTTTTGCATATTTACATCCTGTGCATTACATATAAATGTGAAACATAAAAATAGTAAGGGTAGTAATTTCTTCATAGTCTATCTTTCAGTAGTGTTGTTTACTTCTTGGGGAAATACAATAAGTAATAAATTTTGATTATCTATTTTATAATAATGTGGCTTTACATCATACCAATTAATATTATATATTAATGGATTAAAATTAGTTAGATTAAAGCTTAACGGTTTCTTTAACGATGCATTGAATGTATTAAACACCGGCACTTCAGAAAGATAAACCTCATCTTCTATTTTATTTAAAATGTCTTTGTCTGAAGTGACAACAATTCTTTTTTGAAGCAGATTCTTAATAAAATTATAACGTGCTTTTCTGTTAAATATTTCTTTTTCAGAATTTTCACTATAAACTTCCTCTACTAAAGTAACCACCTGAGAGTCTGATGGTATCTTATATATATTGTTAATTTGCGCACTAACACCTAAGTTTATTAACACAAAACAAATTAACACCCAATACTTAGGAGTAATATTCTTCATAAGTCTTATTTATCCGTTAAGTGCGGAAAAGTACTAAAATTCTGTAAAAATTGTGTTAAATAAGATAGAAAATGGTCAATTAATTATCTCTAGTGATTTCATGTAATTAATCAGTATCTTTGCACCCTTAATATTTATATAAAGTTGGTTGTAAATTTATGAAGCTAGACGATTTATTAGAAAATGTAGAAGAACGTGGTGACAATCACGCAGGAGCAAGTAGAGAGACCCCATTAAGAGACAACGCTTTTGATCTTGATGACCAAGAAAAAATCACTTTAATACAAGATGATGTAAAGCGTATTTTAGAAACTCTTGGTATGGATCTTACAGACGACAGTCTTAAGGGCACACCTTTACGCGTTGCTAAAATGTTTGTTAAAGAAATTTTTGGCGGTCTACATCCAGACAGAAAGCCAAAAGCATCTACTTTTGAAAACAAGTACCAATACGGTGAAATGCTAGTTGAAAAAAACATTACTGTTTACTCTACCTGCGAACACCATTTACTTCCTATTGTAGGAAAAGCACACGTAGCTTACATCTCAAAAGGAAATGTAGTAGGCCTCTCTAAAATGAACAGAATTGTAGATTACTACGCAAAGCGACCACAAGTGCAAGAGCGATTAACTTTACAAATTGTTGAAGAACTTCAAAAAGTATTAGGCACAGAAGACGTTGCCTGTGTTATAGATGCCAAACACCTTTGCGTAAACAGTAGAGGAATTCGTGATATAGATAGCAGTACTGTTACTAGCGAGTTTGGCGGACAATTTAAAGACAAAGAGACAAAACGCGAGTTTTTAGATTACATAAAACTTGATACCGAATTTTAAATAAAAAAAAAGCGCTGCAATTATGATCTTAGAGCAGGCCAAGAATCTTCAGATTTACAACTCACTTTCTGGACAAAAAGAAATTTTTAAGCCAATAGATGAACATCATGTAGGAATGTATGTATGCGGCCCTACGGTTTATAGCAATGTTCATTTAGGAAATTGTAGGACATTTATTTCTTTCGACTTGGTGTTTCGTTACCTAAAACATCTTGGATACAAAGTGCGCTATGTTCGTAATATTACAGATGCAGGCCATTTAGAGAATGATGCAGAAGTAGGTGAAGATCGTATTGCTAAAAAAGCTCGCCTAGAACAAATTGAACCTATGGAAGTAGTACAACGCTACACTGTAGATTTTCATAACACCTTAGGAAAATTCAATAATCTTCCGCCAAGTATAGAGCCTACCGCTACAGGACATATTGTTGAACAAATTGAAATTATTAAAGACATTATAGACAAAGGCTTTGCTTATGAAGCTAACGGCTCTGTATATTTTGATGTTTTAAAATATAATTCATCTAATAACTATGGCATTTTAAGTGGCCGTAAGTTAGAAGACATGATCGCAAACACAAGAGAACTTGCCGCACAAAGCGACAAGAAAAACCCTCAAGATTTTGCGCTTTGGAAAAAAGCTGAACCACAACACATAATGAGATGGCCTTCGCCTTGGAGTGATGGCTTTCCTGGCTGGCATCTTGAGTGTACTGTAATGAGCACAAAATACTTAGGAGAACAGTTTGATATTCATGGTGGTGGTATGGATTTAAAGTTTCCTCATCATGAATGTGAAATAGCACAAGGCAAAGCAGCTTCGGGTAAAGATCCTGTAAACTATTGGATGCACGCCAATATGCTAACCCTAAACGGTAAGAAAATGGCTAAAAGTACCGGAAACTACATTTTACCTAATGAAATGTTTACTGGTGATAATGATATTTTAAGCAAAGCATATTTACCAAGTGTTGTTAGGTTTTCTATGCTACAAGCTAATTACAGAAGTATTCTTGATTTTAGTGATGAAGCATTATTAGCATCTGAAAAAGGTTACTTTAAACTAATGACCGCTATAAATATGTTAGACAGCCTTCCTACCAGCAACACATCTTCTATAGATGTTGAAACCTGGAAGAACAGCTGCTATACCGCTATGAATGATGACTTCAATAGTCCAGTATTAATAGCTAAGTTATTTGATGCCGTTAAACTTATAAACACAGTTAACGATAACAAAGACACCATTACAAAAGAAAACCTAAGTATTTTAAAGGAAACACTTAATGCGTTTGTATTTGATGTTTTAGGATTAGAAAATGCAAATAGTAATACTGCTACAGATTCTAGCTCAGATAAATTAAGTGGCACTCTAGAACTTCTTATACAACTTAGAGCAGAAGCAAGAGCTAACAAAGACTTTGCTACAAGCGATAAAATTAGAGACGAGTTGGCAAAACTAGATATTGAACTTAAAGATGGTAAAGATGGTACTGTCTTTAATTTATAATATTATATGTTAAGACGCTTTTTCATCATATTAATTAGGGGTTACCAGCGATATATTTCGCCGCTAACCCCTAAAACTTGTAGATACGAACCAACGTGTTCACAATATACTGTTGAAGCGCTACAAAAACACGGCGCTATTAAAGGCAGTTGGCTTGGTATAAAGCGTATTTTTAGCTGTAACCCATTTGGTGGCTCTGGATATGATCCTGTACCTTAATTAATTCTTTTCTTCTTTATTAAAGTAAACTAAGTAATAGTACATCTGTTTTTCTTCATCCCAACCTTTTTCAACAAACTTTTCAGCACTTTCTGGATTAATAAAATCCATTTTAATTTGAATGTTAGTATCTAGGTTAATTGTATTCTTTATAGATTTTCTTGAAGCACTTACTGCTGTATTTGAAATTGGAAACTCTGTTAAGTCTTCAATTTTATACTTAGGGGCTTTCTCTACCTTGTAATGCTTGAATTCTGGAATAAGATCTGGGTTATCAATAACTTCGTTTAAGAACGATGTTTCTTCAAACTTATCATTCTTAGCAAAATGATTAACTGCACGATTCATAAACATCACTTCCTCCTTTTTATCTTCAGCAGGATTTACAACATCTTTAGCAAAATTCTGGCAAAATTTTAAGTAGTTTTTAGTGAAGAAATTATCATCGGCAAAAACATCTACGCCTAAAAACTGCTCTAACCAATATTTGGTATCGTAGCGATTTGAGTCAACAGACAAGATCTTATAACCTTCTTCTTTATTTTTATTAAAAATTAGAGCACCTTTATCTAATTTATTCAAGTTAACACCTTGCTCAAGGATAAGGTCAAGGTTATCTTGTTTTTCTTTAAACTGAAGAAAATCACTTTTTAATTCACTTTTAAAGATCCCTATTGCGCTCATTTTCTCATTATCTAGCTGTACATTTTCAAAGTACACTACATACAGCTCTCCACTTTTAATATGCGGATGACTAGATGTTTCATATAATAATGAAGCAATTTTTTTAGACTGCTCATGAGCCACTTCTGGTTGCTCAAAAATTTTAGAGGCTACATTAAATAGTTCGTGAAACTCTAAATCTGCCTCGTGCGTAAAATTGTAATACGTCTCTTCTTTTTCTCTAAAAGACTTTAAAAAAAATTCTTTTATAAGTGGCGTTAACTCATCACTCAACACATAAGGACTTTGTGACATAAAATAAGATTCATTACGGCTTTTGTTACCTATTCTATGAATACTTAAGTTTTCTATTTGAGCGTTATATAAGTTAATCATTAACTAGTATTATTTTAAATTAATAAATTTTACAAGACAAGTATTAGTTCCAGTTTTCATCAAAATCCAGATTGTCATAATCGTCTATATCTAAGTCGTCCTGAAATTCGTTCTCGTATTCATCACCGCCTAAATCTTCTGCCTCAAACTCTCTATCTGGAGGACTATCTGGCAATTGCCCATGAACATACATAAGGTTAGGGTAATCTACACCTTCTGCCTGTTCAGAAATATCTGCTAGCTCTACATAGAATGTCCACATACTTAAAAAGTCATACACATAAATCATCTTAGTGTTGCTCTGAGAAAAAACATCTTCAATAGCTGTTTCATTCATCATCCTCACTTTACTAACACCTTCACTCATATCAAAAAGCACAATCTCTTCTCCTTGGCTCCACTCATCATCACTAACGTAAAAAGAAGCCATCTCTGTACCATCAAACCCAAAAGATTGGGTAATAACATTGTGTAAATCTTCTAATGAATTTGTTTTTAAAATTTCTATATCTCTAAAAACATCTTCAACAGTATCGAGTACAACTCTAAATCTATAAACCATAGCTTAAAATTTTAAGTGTGCAAAGATACGAGATTACAATAGGAAAAACATAAATATATTACACTGCCTTTTAAAAATAGATACTTAACATTTAGGTTCTTTAGAAAAGCAATATCTTGCCAATTATAAACAAAGATTATTTTATGGCTTTAACTAATAATGACATTTTTAAAAAATTACGAGTTGCATTAAAACTAAGGGATGACGATATTGTACAGATATGTGCGTTGGTAGATTTTAAGGTTACAAAAAGCGAGTTAGGGGCAATTTTTAGAAAAGAAGACCATCCTAAATATGTAGAGTGTGGTGATCAATTTTTAAGAAATTTCCTTAATGGACTAGTTATACATTTAAGAGGACCAATGCCAGACAAAAGAGAGAAAAAAACAACTTAATTTTCTTAATCTACAATTAACCTAATACTCCTATGATATTCCATATAGGATTATTGCGTAACTATTGCAATCCCATTATCTTTGCAACCTTAATTTTATCACTATGATCAATATCACTTTGCCAGATGGCAGTGTAAAAGAATTTGAAGCTGGCGCTACAGCAATGGATGTCGCCAAAAGTATAAGCGAAGGCCTTGCCAGAAACGTTATTTCTGCAAGCTTTAACGGTACAAAGGTAGAAACCACAACACCTCTTCATGAAGATGGTAGCCTAATCTTATTTACATTTCGTGACGAAGAAGGTAAAAAAGCATTTTGGCACTCTACATCTCACGTTATGGCAGATGCTTTACAACAGCTTTATCCTGGTATAAAATTAACCATAGGACCTGCTATTGACAATGGTTTTTATTACGATATAGATTTTGGTGATCAGAAGATTTCTGAAAACGACTTTAAGAAGATTGAAGATAAAATGCTAGAGATAGCACGTGGCAAACACGAGTTTCAATTACGCTCTGTAACTAAAGCCGAAGCTCTAGAGTTTTACAAGAACGAAAACAACCCTTTTAAGGTTGAATTAATTGAGAACTTAACAGATGGTGACATTACTTTTTGTGACCATAGTAACTTTACAGATTTATGCCGTGGTGGCCACATACCTAACACTGGCATTATTAAAGCTGTTAAGCTATTAAATATTGCAGGTGCATATTGGCGTGGCGATGAGAAAAACCCTCAACTTACACGAGTTTATGGAGTTTCTTTTCCAAAGCAGAAAGAATTAAAGGAATACTTAGAGCTTTTAGAAGAAGCTAAAAGACGCGACCACAGAAAGTTAGGAAAAGAACTTAGCTTGTTTACTTTTTCACAAAAAGTTGGTCAAGGTTTGCCGCTATGGCTACCTAAAGGTGCAGCATTAAGAGAACGTCTTGAAAATTTCTTAAAAAAAGCACAGAAAAAGGCTGGATATGAAATGGTTGTAACACCACATATTGGGCAAAAAGAATTATATGTAACATCTGGGCACTATGCCAAATATGGCGAAGACAGTTTTCAGCCAATCTCAACACCAGCAGAAGGCGAAGAGTTTTTATTAAAACCTATGAACTGCCCGCACCACTGCGAAATATACAATAACAGTCCTTGGTCTTACAGAGATTTACCTAAGCGTTATGCAGAATTTGGGACAGTTTACCGTTACGAGCAAAGTGGTGAGCTTCACGGCTTGTCTCGTGTAAGAGGCTTTACCCAAGATGATGCCCATATCTTTTGTACGCCAGATCAATTAGATGAAGAGTTTAAAAAGGTAATAGACCTTACAATGTATGTTTTCTCTAGTTTAGGCTTTGAAAACTTCACAACACAAGTATCATTAAGAGATCCTGAAAATCCTGACAAGTATATTGGTAAAGAAGAAAATTGGGAAAAAGCAGAAAATGCAATTTTAAGTGCTGTTAAAGATAAAGGTCTAAATTACATAGTAGAAACTGGCGAAGCCGCATTTTATGGCCCTAAATTAGACTTTATGGTTAAAGATGCACTTGGCAGAAGCTGGCAACTTGGCACAATTCAGGTAGACTACAATCTGCCAGAACGTTTTGACCTGACATATAAAGGCAGTGACAATGAGTTGCATAGACCAGTTATGATTCACAGAGCTCCATTTGGAAGCATGGAGCGTTTTGTGGCAATATTACTAGAACATACTGCCGGAAACTTCCCATTATGGTTAATGCCAGAACAAGCTATTATCCTATCACTCAGCGAGAAATATGAGAATTACAGCAAAAAAGTTTTAAATTTGCTTGAAAATCACGAAATTCGCGCCCTTACGGATCATAGAAGTGAAACAATGGGTAAGAAGATTCGTGAAGCAGAAGTCAACAAAATACCATATATGTTGATAGTTGGAGAGCAAGAAGAAAATGATGGTACGGTTTCTGTACGTAAACACGGTGGAGAGGATTTAGGAACAATGACAGTTGAAGAGTTTTCAAAACTTGTAAACGAAGAGATTTCTAAAACCCTCAAAACATTTGAAGTTTAACAACAACTGATTTATTTCAGTTTTAAAATAAGTAAGCCATAGCAATACGTAGAAAAAGATCGAGAAGACCTCTAAGAGAAATAAAAGAGGACCCTCATAAGATTAACAACAAAATTAGAGCTAAAGAATTGCGCCTTGTAGGTGACAATGTAGAAATGGGTATATACCCAACAAGAGATGCTATAAAAATTGCTGAAGAGCAAGGATTAGATCTTGTAGAAATTTCCCCTAACGCTGAGCCACCAGTTGCAAAGGTTATGGATTATAAGAAATTTTTATACGAACAAAAGAAACGCGAAAAAGCCATTAAGGCAAAAGCGAGTAAAGTGGTTGTAAAAGAAATTCGTTTTGGTCCCAATACAGATGATCATGACTACGAGTTTAAGAAAAACCACGGTGAGAAGTTCTTAAAAGAAGGCGCTAAATTGAAAGCTTATGTTTTCTTTAAAGGCCGATCTATAGTATTTAAAGATCAAGGAGAAATTCTTTTATTGCGTTTAGCACAAGACCTAGAAGATGTAGGAAAGGTTGAGCAAATGCCAAAACTAGAAGGAAAGCGAATGACAATGTTCATTGCTCCTAAGAAGACAAAATAATATTACTGATTTTAGTAAAGCACTAAAACAGATACAATAAAGAGAGAGTAAAACTTAGGAATTATGCCTAAACAGAAAACAAAATCCAGTGCTAAGAAACGTTTTAAACTAACAGCGTCTGGTAAGATTAAAAGAAAGCACGCGTTTAAAAGTCACATCTTAACAAAGAAGACTAAAAAACAAAAGCTTGCATTAACGCACTCTACTTTGGTACACAAAGCAGATGAGCCTAATGTAAAGATTATGATGAACCTAAAGTAATATTTAGAGACATTATAACTAAGGTTAAATAAATTATAAACCATGGAGTTGGGCCAACAAAAGATCCTAAATTAAGTTAGGGCGCCTACTACAAAAACAATTAAAATTATGCCAAGATCAGTAAATTCAGTAGCTTCAAGAGCCAGAAGAAAAAAGGTGATGAAGCAAGCAAAAGGTTACTTTGGACGTCGTAAAAACGTTTGGACAGTAGCAAAAAATGCGGTAGACAAAGCGATGCAATATTCGTACAGAGACCGCAAGACTAAGAAAAGAAACTTCCGTTCATTATGGATTATGCGTATTAACGCAGGTGCACGTTTAAATGGTATGTCTTATTCTCAGTTTATGGGTGCAGTTAAGAAAAACAATATCGAACTTAATCGTAAGGTATTAGCAGACTTAGCAATGAACCATCCAGAGGCTTTCACAGCAGTTGTCAACAAAGTAAAATAAATTATAACAACATTCTCTCTTAGAAAAACCCTTCAGTTTTACTGAAGGGTTTTTTGTTGTTTTATACATAAGGTGTTGTTATTAAAATAAAAGCTTAACTTCATAACATTATAATATTACCTTATGAAGTTTATTTGTCTTGCCTGCCTCCTAGTATTTTCAGTTTCAATTTCCGCACAATATACAGAAATAGCAACCTTTGAATTTCAACAATTTAACGGCAATACAAAAGAGAACACCAATTACAACACTACCGTATTTAATGCTGGCTTATTATTGGGTTTTAATACAAATTCTAATAAAACTACAACTGTGTTTTTTAGACCCAGTTATCAGCAAAGAATCATTACAGGACCAAACCCACTAAGCCTATACAAACCAGAACTCATCACTGGAATTAGTCACAATTTTAATGACTCTTGGAAAATACAAGGATTTGCTCTAGCTAGACTTGCTTCTAACTTTAACTCTATAGATAATGAGCATTACCAATTTGGTGGAGGCGCATTGGCAACTTATAAGTCTTCTGAACGTTTGTCATACAGGTTTGGAGCATATGCAAGAAAACAACCAAAAGGCGTCTTAGCATTTCCATTTATAGGGTTAAATTATAGGTTTGGAACTAACCGTTGGCAACTAAATGTTTTATTACCACAATATGCTTATCTAAAATACACTGTAAAAGAATCTTCTTGGTATGCTGGATTACGTTTAAACTATGTCACAGAACAATATAGAACAGAGCTTAACAATACTTCATTACACTATATTGAGCTTACAGAGTTTACATCTGAAGTATTTATAGAGTATTATCTAACTAAAGGTTTGGTGGTTTACGGTCGCGCTGGCTTTTTAAATTATCAGAAATACGAACTGTATAATGAGCAGGACTTACTTTTAAACCCTAACACCAGAGAAGTTAAGGATGTACTTACTGGAAGAATAGGCTTAGCTTACCGTATTTTAAATTAAGTTTTCTGCTTTTTCTTTCGAGCAGCAGGAAATAATACATTGTTTAAAATTAAGCGGTAACCAGGTGAAGTTGGATGCAACTCTAACTCTGTCTTTGGGTCTCCTACTCTATGCTGATAATCTTCGGGGTCGTGACCTCCATAAAACGTAAAAAATCCCTTGCCCTTAATACCGTGAATATAGCGCGCTTCATTATTTGTTTTGTTTTCTCCCATTACCAAGACATTACTCTTAATTTCTTTAGAGTCATAAGCCGTAGTTTGTCCCATAAAGCCTTTTACCAAACTGGTGTGGTTTTGGGTAAGCATAGTTGGTATAGGATCCCACTTTGCAGAATAATTCATTAAAGTAAAATAATCTGTAGTACGCGGAATTTTTCTTTTAGGTGTAGTATCAATAGAAGAGAACTCATAAACCATTGGGCTTCGCTCAAGAGTAAAATCTGTAAAAGCAAATGTTTTAGAATAATCTATTTTATTTTGGTAACCAGCTTCGCTTGCATCACCATCAAACATAGGCTCGCAAATATCTACATCTTCAGCAGCTAAGGCAATATCAAAACTATCTGTAGCACTGCACATTGCAAACATAAAGCCGCCACCTACTACATAATCACGAATTTTTAAAGCAACAGCTCTTTTCTCCTCAGACACCTTACTATAACCAAGTTCTTGCGCCAAAGCTTCGGCTTTTTGTTTTTCTTCGATATACCAAGGCGCAGCTCTATATGCTCTATAAAATTTACCGTATTGTCCCGTAAAGTCTTCGTGGTGCAAGTGCAACCAATCATATAATATAAGCTGATCGCTTAAAACCTCTTTGTCATAAACTACCTCGTAAGGAATTTCAGCATATGTTAGCACCATTGTAACAGCATCATCCCAAGGCAAATTTCCTTTTGGAGAATACACGGCAATTTTTGGTGCTTTTTCTAAAACTACAGCTTCCATATTTTGAGAAGGAGAGCTAATCATTGTTAGTATTTCCTCTGTTTTTGAATCGCTTAATGTTTCAAAAGAAATACCTCTTATCTTACATTCATTACGTAACTCTTGAGAATCTGCCATAAGGAAAGAACCGCCACGATAGTTTAGTAACCATTTTACTTTTTGTTGCTTCTGAAGCATCCAATACGTAAGACCGTAGGCTTTTAAATGATCTTGCTGCGTATCTTCATCCATAGGAATGATGATATAGGAAGAAAATCCTTCAGCAGAGATTAAAAGTAGCAGTAGTAAGATAATCTTTTTCATAGTATGAAAAGATACTCAAATTTTATTCCAAATAAATGGTTAGGTTTTAAGAAAAAGGAGTTTAAAATGGAACATCATTCTCATCGTCATTCATATTACTTCCAAAGGCTTGCTCTGGTGATGTAGATGGCATATCTGTACTAAAAGGATTATCATCATCCTTGTTCAATGCAGATTGGAACTCAAATGGAGAATCAAATGTTTCAAGGTTTGCAAAACGACCCAAATGTCCTTCGAATTTAAGACGTATATTATCTAAACCACCGTTACGGTGTTTAGCAATAATAAATTCGGCTTGACCTTCGGTTGGCGTGCGTTCTTCATCATCCCATTCTTCAATCTTATAGTATTCTGGCCTGTATATAAAGGATACAATATCTGCATCCTGCTCGATTGCTCCAGATTCACGAAGGTCACTTAATAATGGACGCTTGCTACCACCACGCGTTTCTACAGCACGAGATAATTGAGATAATGCTATTACTGGCACACTTAATTCTTTAGCTAAAGCTTTTAGGTTTCTAGAAATAGTAGAAATTTCTTGTTCCCTGTTTCCTCCCTTTTGGCTACCACCAGCTGTCATTAACTGCAAATAATCTATCATTATAAGTTTAATACCGTGTTGCGATGCCAAACGCCTAGCCTTTGCTCTTAAATCGAAAATTGAGAGAGAAGGTGTATCATCAATAAACAATGGTGCTTTCTCTAAACCTTTTACCTTAACGTTAAGTTGCTCCCATTCGTGCTTTTCTAAATTACCAGTTCTTAGTTTTTCCGAAGACAATCCTGTTTCAGAAGAAATAAGACGTGTAATTAACTGTACAGAAGACATCTCCAAAGAAAAGAATGCTACTGGTATATTTTGATCTACAGCTACATTTCTTGCCATAGACAATGTGAGCGCTGTTTTACCCATACCAGGACGACCAGCCATAATTATTAAATCACTTGGTTGCCATCCAGAAGTTAACTTATCTACACGCTCAAAACCTGAAGACACACCACTAAGACCTTCTTTGTTCGAAATATCTTCAATCTTTTTCTTTGCTTGTATTACAAGCTCTCTTGCTGTTTCTGAAGATCTCTTAATATTTCCTTGTGTAACTTCATAGAGTTTAGATTCTGCCGTATCTAACAAATCAAAAACGTCTGTAGTTTCATCATAGGATTGCTCAATTATTTCGTTTGAAATTTTAATTAAGCTACGCTGAATATATTTCTGCAAGATAATACGCGCATGAAACTCGATATGTGCAGAAGAAGATACCTTTTGAGTAAGTTGAACTAGGTAAAAATCGCCACCAGCAGCCTCAAGTTTCTGATCTTTCTTAAGTTGCTGAGAAACGGTTAATAAGTCGACAGGCTCACTATTTTCAAACAATTTAAAAATTGCTTCAAAAATATATTGGTGAGACTGCTTATAGAATACATCTGGGTTAAGAATATCTATAATTTCGTCGACCCCTTTTTTATCTATCATCATCGCACCTAACACAACCTCCTCTAAATCAGTTGCCTGAGGTGGCAATTTTCCTTTTTCCAAGGATATAACCTGTCCTCTGTTGTAATTTTTAGATGTTTGCTGATTGACGTTCTCCATAAAGCGAATGTAAAAAATTTAGACTCATGATGCGTGTTAAATACCGTCTTGATATATTAACAATTACCATGTGTACAAGTTGTGGATAACTATATTCTCCTGTTAATAAGCACAAAAAAACCCAAAGCATCAACTTCAGGTTTTTGTGAGCAAGTGGTTTAATGGGGATTAGCCTTTAAAGACTCCCATTTCTGAATATTTATTCATTCTTTGTTCCACTAAATCTTTTGGTGATAAGTCTTTAAACTCTGCATAAGAGCTTGCTATTTTCTCTTTTACCGTTGAGAACGTTTTGTCTCTATCTCTATGTGCGCCACCTAATGGTTCTTTCACAATTTCATCGACTAACTTCATCTTTTTCATGTCTTTAGCTGTAAGCTTTAAAGCCTCTGCAGCTTCTTCTTTATGCTCCCAACTTCTCCATAATATAGAAGAGCAAGACTCTGGAGATATTACAGAATACCAAGTATTCTCTAACATTAATACTTTATCTCCTACACCTATACCTAAAGCACCACCACTAGCACCTTCACCTATTATTACTACAATAATTGGCACTTTAAGGCGTGTCATTTCCAAAATATTTCTTGCAATAGCTTCACCTTGACCACGTTCTTCTGCTTCTAAACCTGGATAAGCACCTGGCGTATCAACAAAACATACTACTGGCACACCAAATTTCTCGGCAGATTTCATAAGGCGAAGTGCTTTACGGTAGCCTTCTGGATTAGCCATACCAAAATTTCTATATTGTCTGGTTTTGGTGTTAAAGCCTTTTTGTTGACCTACAAACATGTAACTCTGGTCTCCTATTTTTCCAAGACCACCAATCATAGCTTTATCATCTTTTACATTTCTATCGCCATGAAGCTCTAAAAATGTATCACCACAAATAGCTTTAATATAGTCTAATGTATAGGGGCGTGAAGGGTGACGAGACATTTGAACACGTTGCCAAGCGGTAAGGTTCTTATATATGTCTTTTTTGGTTTCATTTAGTTTTTTCTCAATTTGCTTGCAGGTTGCCGTAACATCTACTTCGCTCTCTGATCCAATATTTTTTGCTTTTTCATATTGCTCTTCAAGTTCTTTGATAGGCAACTCAAACTCTAAATATTCCATAAAAGGTGTTGTTATTTTAGCTTACAAATATAGCAAACATTTTTTGGGAAGTGAATAATCTAGTTTTAAGATTACACTTAAAACTTATCTCATTTTTCTTCGCTTAGCAAATCTGCCAATACCGTCTTTATTTTTCAGAATTCCATTTAACACTACAGTAGATAAAATTATTAAAGCACCGTAATAAAATTCTGGATTCATTTCTTCTTTACTTCCAAAGATGAAAAATGCTAATATTATACCGTAAACAGGCTCTAAGTTTATAGTTAGCATAATTGTATATGGACTCAGGTACTTCATAACAGCAACAGATGCTATAAATGCATACGCTGTACAAACCGATGCCAACACCAATAACAATAACCAATCTTGATTGCTAAGTTGAAAAAATTCTGAAGTAAATCCTGCTGATGCTTCTCCTATAAAAGTATCAAAACCTAAATAGATTGTAATAGCGATTACGCCAATTAGCAACTCATAAAATGAAATAACTGAAGCATCTCCTTTTTGCGCTAATTTGCCGTTTATCAAGGAAAAAACTGCAGATAAGAATGCAGATATTAATGCTAAAATAATACCTAAAACATAATCTGTTTCTACATTAAATATTATGTAAAGACCTGCAATAACCAAGACACCAAAAAAAACTTCGTACCAAATTACTTTTCGCTTATAGAAAATAGGTTCCATAATTGAAGTAAAGAATGCGCCAGTAGCAATAAGCGCTAGCGTGATAGAGACATTTGAAACTTTTATAGCTTCAAAAAAAGTTAGCCAATGCAAGGCAATTACAATTCCTGCAGATGCCAAAATTAATAGTTGTTTTGCTGTCATTTTTAAAGGTTTCTTTTTATAAAGAATCCACAAAAAAATAAAACCACTTGCTAACCACATTCTATAAAACACTAACGGTAAAGCGTCGATAGATATGAGTGCTCCCAAAACTGCGGTAAAACCCCATATAAAAACAATAACATGAAAATGTAAGTAGCTTTGTAGCTTAGCGTTTGGCATTGTAAAGTAGATAGATTGCTAATATCCCAAAGGACACATTTGGAAACCAGACCGCAACAAGAGGTGAGAAATCACTTTGTTCTGCGATAGTACCTAAAACCTTATCTAGAAAGACAAAACTAAATGCCACCGCAATACCTATTGCTAGGTTAATACCCATACCGCCACGGCGTTTCATTGCAGAAACCGCAACAGCTATAATAGTAAGTATATAAGCCGAAACTGGTGTGCTCCATCTTTTATAAGCAACCACTAAATATCTATTTAAATTCCCTGATCCACGTCGTTTTTCATCTTCAATAAACTTATTAAGTTCATTAAAATTAAGTGTTTCTGCCACGTAGGAATTAGGCGTAAGTTCATCAAACTCAAATGGCAAGATTGTATCTAACTTTCTGTAATGAATTAAAGAATCTCCTCTAGCTCCAACCAAACGTTTATTAAAGTTAGTTAAGGTATACGTTGTGTCTTCCTTATTATACTGTAACCTAGAGGCACTAATCTTATATTCTAACACATTATCCTTAAAATGCTCAAGTGTGAAATTTAGAGCAGATTGCCTTGAAGGATTAAAGTTTGTAGCATAAATAACCTCGTCTTCATTTATTTGCCTGTACACATTTTTGGTTTCTTGTTGGTTGTCTCCTCCACTTTTAAGGTAAGTGTATTTAAACTCATTAAAACCCTTACTAGCAGATGGCGCTAAATACATACCCATTATTAACGCTAATAAACACACTATGGTAGCACCTATTAGGTATGGTCTTAAAAACCTATAAAAAGAAACTCCAGAACTTAAAAATGCTATAATCTCTGTATTGTTTGCTAGTTTTGAAGTAAACCAAATTACCGAGAGAAATAAAAACAGCGGAAATAATAAATTAGCAAAGTAAATGGTGAAGTTTAAGTAATACTCCGCAACTTCAATAAAAGGTACATCATTAGCTAAAATCTTATCAATTTTTTCAGCTAAATTAACTGTAATACCAATTGGTATAAACAACAACAACAAGGTTACAAAAGTTCCCAAGTATCGTTTTAATATGTACCAATCTAATATTTTCATTAAAGGCGTTTGTCCATTTGTTTAACCATCTTATCTTTCCATACTCTAAAAGTACCTGCTAATATTTGCTTACGCGCTTCTCTAGTTAACCACAAATAAAAGCCTAAGTTATGAATTGTAGCAATTTGCTTGCCTAAAAATTCATTTACAGAAAAAAGATGTCTTAAATATGCTTTAGAATACTCTGTATCTACCCAAGTAATGTCCATTTCATCAATAGGAGAAAAATCATCTTTCCACTTGGCATTCTTGATGTTAATTGTACCGTGTGCGGTAAACAACATTCCATTTCGTGCATTTCTTGTAGGCATTACACAGTCGAACATATCTATACCAAGCGCAATATTTTCAAGTATATTAATAGGAGTACCAACACCCATTAAGTAACGTGGCTTTTCTTTAGGCAATATTGCTGTAACAACATCTGTCATAGCATACATCTCTTCGGCAGGCTCTCCAACTGAAAGACCTCCAATTGCATTTCCGTCTGCTCCAACACTTGCTATATAATCTGCAGATTGCTGTCTTAAATCTTTGTAGGTACTACCTTGTACAATAGGAAAGAAGGTTTGCTCATAACCGTATTTAAAAGGTAGCTTTTTTAAATGCGCCACACAACGCTCTAACCACCTATGCGTCATATGCATAGATCGTCTTGCATATTGATAGTCGCACGGATAAGGCGTACACTCATCAAAAGCCATAATTATATCTGCACCTATTGTACGCTGAATTTCCATCACATTTTCTGGAGTAAACGTATGCATACTACCATCTATATGGGATTTAAACTTAACGCCTTCCTCTTTTATTTTTCTATTAGACGATAATGAGTAAACTTGATAACCACCACTATCTGTTAAGATATTACGATCCCAGTTCATAAATTTATGCAACCCACCAGCTTTCTCTAAAATCTCTGTTTGAGGTCTTAAATACAAATGGTACGTATTCCCTAAAATTATATCGGGATTAATATCTTGTTTTAATTCTCTTTGATGCACACCTTTTACAGTACCAACTGTACCAACAGGCATAAAAATTGGAGTTTCAATTTTACCGTGGTCTGTAGTAATTGTTCCTGCTCGTGCTTGAGAGTTTTTATCTGTTGAAAGAAGATCGAATGTCATAGGCTAAAATAGAAGGGCAAAGATAACCAACTGAAATAGATTATCGAATTTGCTTCAAAAATTAATACGAGTTGTTTACTACTTCCTTAAAATCGTTAATAACTGCATTCTTTTAATTTTTTAACCCTTATAACAATGCGTATTTTTGCAGAAAATCAACCTATTCCAAATATGGCAGACATTAAAGCATTAGAGGATTTCGTAACTCAAGTGAGACGAGACATTTTGAGACAAGTACACCGCGTAAATTCAGGACATCCTGGAGGCTCATTAGGTTGTGCAGAATTTTTTACAGCTCTTTACCAAGAGGTAATGACACATAACAGTGATTTTAACATGAACGGTAAAGATGAAGATGTATTCTTTTTATCTAACGGGCATATATCACCTGTTTTTTATAGTGTTTTGGCTAGAAGTGGCTACTTCCCTGTTGAAGAACTTAATACATTTAGACTTATTAATTCTAGATTACAAGGACACCCAACTACCCACGAAGGTTTACCAGGCATACGTATGGCATCTGGCTCTTTAGGGCAAGGCCTGTCTGTTGCAATTGGTGCTGCAAGTTCTAAAAAATTAAATGGAGACGATAAGTTAGTATATGCACTTTTAGGCGATGGCGAATTGCAAGAAGGACAAAACTGGGAAGCATTTATGTATGCTGCAGGTAATGGTATAGACAACTTAATTGCTACTATAGATTTAAATGGGCAACAAATTGATGGCTCGACAGATAAAGTATTACCATTAGGAAATCTTAAAGAGAAGTTTGTAGCTTTTGGATGGGATGTCTTAGAAATTAAAGATGGAAATAATATAAAGGAAGTTATAGATGGCCTAAAGTTAGCTAAAAGCAAAACCGGAAACGGTAAGCCTGTACTTATTCTTATGCATACTGTTATGGGTAACGGTGTAGATTTTATGATGCACACTCACGCTTGGCACGGAAAAGCACCTAATGACGAGCAACTAGAAACTGCTTTAAAGCAAAATCCAGAAACTTTAGGAGACTACTAACGCTATTACTACATTACAATGAAAACATACACTAATACAGGAAATAAAGACACACGCTCAGGATTTGGAGCTGGTTTAACAGAATTAGGAAAAACCAATGAAAATGTAGTGGCACTTTGTGCAGACTTAACAGGATCATTAAAAATGGATGAGTTTAAAGAAAACCACCCAGATCGATTTTTTCAAATAGGTATTGCAGAAGCTAATATGATAGGTATTGCTGCAGGAATGACTATTGGAGGAAAAATACCATTTACAGGAACATTTGCTAACTTTTCAACTGGTCGTGTTTACGATCAGATAAGACAAAGTGTAGCTTACTCAGATAAAAATGTAAAAATCTGCGCATCTCACGCAGGTGTCACTCTTGGTGAAGATGGTGCTACCCATCAAATTTTAGAAGATATCGGATTAATGAAGATGTTGCCAGGCATGACTGTCATAAACACTTGTGACTACAACCAGACTAAAGCAGCAACACTTGCAATAGCAAAACACGAAGGTCCTGTTTATTTAAGATTTGGGCGTCCTAAGGTTTCTAATTTCACGCCTGAAAACGGAACTTTCGAAATAGGAAAAGCTGTTCTATTAAATGAAGGTACAGATGTTACTATTGTTGCTACTGGACATTTGGTTTGGGAAGCTCTATTAGCTTGCGAAGCATTAGAGAAAGATGGTATTTCTGCTGAAGTAATTAACATTCATACAATAAAGCCTTTAGACGAAGAAGCCATAATTAACTCTGTTAAAAAAACGGGATGTATTGTTACTGCTGAAGAGCATAACTATCTTGGCGGCTTAGGAGAAAGTGTTGCAAGAACTCTTTCCCTTAATTTACCAACTCCACAAGAATTTGTAGCTACAGAAGATACATTTGGAGAAAGTGGAACACCTGCACAATTAATGGACAAATACGGTCTTAATGCAGATGCTATTATAGCTAAAGCAAAGCAAGTTATCTCTAGAAAATAGACTTAACTTTTTTAAGAATAAAAAAAGCGTAAACATTTGTTTACGCTTTTTCTTTATTAGAATGTTTTCTTTTTATTCTTCCTCTTCTTCCGGACTACCATCTACATCTGCCTGTAAATAATCTGCAATACCATCATTATTGCTATCTGTAAAAATAATTTCATCTATAGTAATAACACCATCATTATTTAAATCTTCAGAAATAATTTCATCTCTTGTAAGAACTCCATCATTATCATCATCTGCATCTAAATAATTAGGGCCGCCATCTGAATCTGTATCTTCTCCACTTTCAAATTCACTATTTTCTCCAGTTGCATCTTCTAAGAATGACGGAATACCATCATTATCATGATCTGCTTGATTAGATACAAATAATTTAAAACTGAAAATTAATGGAGAATATGTAGGAATAATCCCCACACTACCACTAAAGTAACCTATCCCAGAAGGAAAGAATACCGCTCCAATACCATAATCATCATTAAAAGTTATGGTTCCATCTGTGTTTTCTACAAATCCACTTGCATCTTTAAACTCTGTTATACCAGCAGTAAATCCAGGTATTAAACCACTCGCTGTTAATCCTCCAGGAAGATCAAACCAAATAGGTTGCACAGAACTATCAAAAAGATCATTTGTAAGCAACTCACCTCTATAAGTAACATATGTTGAGTCTGCTGCTGTTGGCGCACGACCAACACCTTCTCTTACTTTAAGAACATATAAGTTATAATCTATATCTGCCTCCTCAACAGTTTTAGTATAAAGTTCTGGCCTGTCAATAAGTGCGATTTTATCTATATTCTCTCCTGCAATTGTATCAAACCTTACCACATAATCAAAATCTTCCGAAGGGTTTTCAAACTCTTCATAATTGTAAAAATGGGTTTCAAGATAGGTTTGTAATTCTAATTGATCTTCTGCATCAACCTCAGCCCTATCTCTATCCGGCACAGGTACAAAATCCTCTGTATCATCATCATTACAAGATACAAGTACAGCTAAAACCAATATAGCTGGAAGTAAAATTTTATTCATTTTCATCATTGCTTAATTTTATGCGCAAGATACAATATTCTTGTATTTTTGCTATACTGTAACGGCTAATCCCCTTAATTAATATGCGAGTAGAAAAATATTTATGGTGTGTAAGATATTTTAAGACTAGAAGTCTTGCCACTAAAGCGTGTAATCTTGGTCGCGTAAAGATAGACGGCCAAAATCTCAAGCCCTCAAGAGAAGTTCATCCCTTAGATGAAATTGAAGTGAGAAAAAATCAGATTAATTATAAAATTAGAGTACTTGACACCCCTAAATCTAGAGTTGGTGCTAAATTAGTTGGATTATATCTTGTAGATATTACACCTGCAGAAAACTTAGAGAAATTAGACCTATTGAGTTATACAAAATCTCAACAGCGCGAAAAAGGTACAGGAAGACCTACTAAAAAAGACCGTAGAGATATTGAGGGTTTTATAGACGATACAGATGACATCTAACTTTTGGGAACAACGATATGCCAATAACAACACTGGATGGGATCTTAACACAGTGTCACCTCCTTTAAAACACTACATAGACACACTTTCTAATAAAACACTTTTTATTTTAATTCCTGGTTGCGGAAATGCTTACGAGGCTGAGTACCTACACAATCAAGGTTTTGAAAATGTCTTTATAGTTGATTTAGCGGAACATCCTTTATTAGAATTCTCTAAGCGCGTACCAGATTTTCCTAAATCTCATATTTTACATCTAGACTTCTTTAACTTAACTCAAAAATTTGATTTAATATTAGAGCAAACATTCTTCTGCGCTTTACACCCAGAACAAAGACTACATTATGCTCATCATACATCTAAGCTTTTAAATAGCAATGGATGTTTAGTAGGCTTGTTTTTCAATAAAGAATTTGATAAAACGGGACCTCCATTTGGCGGTAATAAAAAAGAATACAAAAATCTATTTAAAAACTTATTTAAAATTAAGAAGCTAGAAAATTGCTATAATTCAATAAAACCAAGACAAGGAAGTGAACTCTTTTTTATCTTTGAAAAAAAGTAACTCATGACAACAGCTGAAATTTTATCTGCAGAAGACATTGAACATAAAATTAGAAGGATGGCATTTCAGATTTACGAAGCCAACATTAATGAGTCTTCTGTTATTATTTCTGGGATTTATCCAAATGGACACAAGCTTGCTATAAAGCTTAAAGAGGCTGTTGAAAAAGTATCTAACCTTACTGTTACACTTTGCAAACTAGACATTGACAAGAAAAACCCAATTGGCACAGTAAAGGTTGACGTAAGTGAAGATGTGTATAAAAATAAATCTGTGATTCTCGTTGACGATGTTTTAAACTCTGGCTCTACTTTAATTTATGCAGTAAGTCATTTTTTAAAGGTTCCATTACAACAATTTAAAACCGCTGTTCTTGTAGATAGAAATCATAAAAAATATCCTGTAAAGGCAGACTATAAAGGTATTTCACTATCAACATCAATAAATGAAAATGTTGTCGTAACATTTTCACCTAAAATGAAAGTAACCTTAGAATAATTCTGTAGAAATTTCTTTAGTTAACTCACTCTCAGTTTTAGCATCACAGCCAAGGATCACATCTGCTTGATTATAATAAAAACTACGCTCAAAGAGATGCTTTCTCACAAAATCATTCAATTCTTGCTTACTTTCTATGTGGCTTATTAAAGGCCTATTAATTTTATTACCCCATAACCTATTAACCAAAGCATCTAATGAAAGTTTTAGATATACTGACGTTACCGAATTGGAGTCTTTAATTAAACTTAAATTATTTGCATAACAAGGAGTACCACCACCTAAAGCAACAACACACCTTTCATTACTTTCTATCAAAGCTTTTAACACTTCTGTTTCTTTTTTTCGAAAGGCTATTTCACCATGTTTTTTAAAAAAATCTGAAATGCTAATATCTGTATCTTTTACTATAAGGTCATCTAAATCATAAAAAGGAATATCCGTAACATTAGATATAGCCTTAGCTAAGGTAGATTTTCCACTTCCCATATACCCCATTAAAAAAACCATTAAAACTAATTTAAATTTATAAGTTAGTAAAAATATAACATTTTACCTTTGTCATATAAATTAATGATAGTATATTTGCACCCGCATTAGAGAAATCTAAATATGCATGATCTGGTAGCTCAGTTGGTAGAGCATCTCCCTTTTAAGGAGAGGGTCCTGGGTTCGAGCCCCAGCCAGATCACTTCTTTATTTAAAAAGGCGAAAGCCTTTTTTTTATTAGATCTGGTAGCTCAGTTGGTAGAGCATCTCCCTTTTAAGGAGAGGGTCCTGGGTTCGAGCCCCAGCCAGATCACTTCTTTTGCCCAGATGCTGGAATTGGTAGACAGGCATGGTTGAGGGCCATGTGTCCGTTAGGGCGTGTGAGTTCGACTCTCATTCTGGGCACTTAAACCTTGTTTTCTACAAGGTTTTTTTCAACTCCACAATTTTCAAAATTATTTTTATTATCAAATAAATGAGATTTTAACGTCCTATTTAGTGATATTGCATTCTTTTTATTTAGTTTTGTTTAATCGATTAAATACAATGGTTAAACAAAAATTCAGCATAAAGGATCTTGAAAATCTAAGCGGTATTAAAGCTCATACTATTCGAATATGGGAAAAAAGATACGGCGCATTAGAACCAGACCGTACAGATACTAATATTAGACTGTACGATATCACCAATCTTCAGAAATTATTAAATATATCTTTCCTGAATGATAACGGTTATAAAATCTCTAGGATTTCTAAAATGAGTGACGAAGATGTCATCAAACTCGTGAATAGAATTTCAGCAAGTAAAAGTGATGAAAATAGAGCAATAGCAAAGTTTAAAATTTCAATGATAAATTTTGACGAAATCCTATTTGAAAGCACTTATCAAAAATTGCTTTCAGAAAAAGGATTTCGTGACATATTTAAAGACGTCTTTATTCCTTTGCTTGAAGAGATAGGTCTTTTATGGCAAACAAAAACCATTAATCCTTGTCATGAGCATTTTATAACCAATCTTATAAAACAAAAATTAAGTATTGAGATAGAGAAAGCCCAGAATCCAAATAATTATGATGACAGCAAATTATTTGTTTTATACTTACCGCCTAATGAAATTCATGATTTAGGCTTAAATTATTTTCATTACGAAGTTTTGTTAGAAAACTATAGAGTTATTAATCTAGGAAGCAGCTTGCCTGTATGTGATCTTGAAAACATACTAAACCTACATGAAACTATAATTTTCGCAACATATTTTACAGTACAACCTGAAGACATTCCTTCATACATTAAAGAATTTGAGGAAGTTATTTGTAAAGAGAGCATCAAAGAGCTTTGGGTTATGGGCAGAAAGCACCAAGGTATAGATAAGTCTGGATTTAAAAATAACATAAAGTTTTTCGATACTGTTTCACAAGCCATTTTACAATTACAATATTAATTTGAAGAAAAGAATAGCAATTATAGGCAGTGGTTTTTCTGCATTAGCAAGTGCTTCATACTTAGCAAAAGAAGGTCACCAAGTTACCATTTACGAAAAAAATGACACCGTTGGAGGCCGAGCACGACAGTATAAAAAAGACGGTTTTACTTTTGATATAGGCCCAACTTGGTATTGGATGCCAGATGTGTTTGAGCGATTTTTTAACGATTTCGATAAAAAACCATCAGACTATTATACCTTAGAAAAGCTTTCACCTGCATATAAAGTCGTTTTCTCTGAAACTGAGTCTATTTTAATAGAAGACACATTAACTAAAATATACGCTGCATTTGAGGCTGAAGAAAAAGGCAGCTCAAAACAATTAGAAAAATTTATAACCAAAGCTAAATCAAATTATGATATTGCCATAAAAGATTTAGTTTACAGGCCAGGTGTTTCTCCTCTAGAATTAATAACACCTGAAACCATTAAAAAAATAGGCGCTTTTTTTAGCACTATTTCTAAAGATGTTAGAAAACAATTCAATAATGAAAAATTAATCCAAATACTTGAGTTTCCTGTGCTTTTTTTAGGAGCTAAACCAAGCAATACTCCTGCATTTTATAGCTTTATGAATTATGCAGACTTTGGTTTAGGTACTTGGCATCCCAAAGGTGGTATGTATCAAGTTGTCTTAGGCATGAAAACTTTAGCAGAGTCTCTAGGAGTTAATATTAACACTAATGCAAACGTAGAGGAAATCTTAGTTCAAAATAACTCGGCAACAGGACTTGTTGTAAATGGCGACACAATTACTGCAGATATTGTTTTAAGTGGTGCAGATTATCATCATACAGAAACTTTACTACCTTTAAAACTAAGACAATATTCTGAAACATATTGGAGCAAAAAAACCTTTGCGCCTTCAGCATTACTATTTTATATCGGTTTTGATACCCCTATAATAAATGTAGAGCATCACACTTTATTTTTTGATGTAGATTTCGAGGAGCACTCAAAAGCTATTTATGATGATCCTCAATGGCCGGAAAATCCTTTATTTTATGCAAGTTTTCCTTCCAAAACAGACTCAAGTGTAGCTCCTAAAGGTAAGGAAGCCGGAATTTTTTTAATTCCATTAGCGCCTGGAATTGAAGACACTGAAGCTATTAGAGAAACTTATTTTAAAAAAATAATGACTCGTTTTGAAAATTTAACCAACCAAACAGTTCAAAAAAACGTTATATTTAAAGAGACCTATTGTCTCAATAATTTTATTGAAGATTATAACTCTTATAAAGGCAACGCATATGGTTTGGCAAATACATTATTTCAAACCGCATTTTTAAGACCTAAATTAAAAAGTAAGACTGTAAAAAATCTGTATTTTACAGGACAGTTATCTGTTCCTGGACCAGGTGTGCCACCATCCCTAATTTCTGGAAAATTAGTTGCTGGCCTTATACAAAAACACAACAAGAATTAAATGAAATCTATTTTTGACACCGTTTCTAGAGATTGTAGCAAAGCAGTTACAAACTCTTATAGCACTTCATTTTCATTAGCTTCAAAATTATTAGCACCGTCTATAAGACAAGATGTTTATAATGTATACGGCTTTGTAAGATTTGCTGATGAGATTGTAGACTCTTTTCACAATTATGATAAAGAAACTTTATTAAACGATTTTGAGGAAGATTTAAAAAAAGCTGTAAGAGATAAAATTAGCTTAAACCCTATATTAAATTCGTTTCAGGAAACAGTTCATAAATTTAATATAGAAGAAGAATTCTACATGTCTTTTTTAAGAAGCATGAGGTTAGACCTTTATAAATCTAAGTACCTTACAAAAGAAGAATATGAAGATTATATTTACGGCAGTGCAGATGTTGTAGGCTTAATGTGCTTAAAAGTATTTGTAAAAGGAGATCAACAAAAATTTGATGACCTTAAGGAAGACGCCATGAAATTAGGCTCTGCTTTTCAAAAAGTAAATTTCCTGAGAGATCTTAAAGCAGATCTAGAAGATTTAAATAGAAGTTATTTTCCCAATACAAACCTTCAAAAATTAGACGAGAATAGTAAGAAAAGGATTATTGAAGAAATTGAATTAGATTTTAAAGCTGGTCTGAATGGCATACAAAGGTTACCTGTAGAAGCAAAATTAGGCGTTTATACAGCTTATGTGTATTATTTGAGGTTACTGCACAAATTAAAGAAAACACCATCTCTAGAGATCCGCAATAAACGCATACGAGTACCTAATTATGAAAAAGCAGGATTAATGGCAAAATCTTACGTAACCTGCAGATTAAATTTATTATAGATATGGATATCCTTATTTGGATTTTAGTATTTCTACTCACTTTCTGCATAATGGAATTTATGGCCTGGTTTACCCATAAATATGTAATGCACGGATTTTTATGGAAACTACATAAAGATCACCATCATAAAGATCATAACAGTTGGTGGGAGCGAAACGATTTCTTCTTTATTTTTTACGCACTAGTAAGTATTGGTTGTTTTGTATCTTGGAGCTTTTATAACGTTTGGATAGGTCTTCCCATAGGTCTTGGTATATTTGCATATGGTGTGGCTTATTTTATGGTTCATGACATCTTTATACATCAGAGATTTAAACTTTTTAGAAATGCCAATAACTGGTATGCAAAAGGTATAAGACGCGCCCACAAAATACATCACAAACACTTAGGGAAAGAAAAGGGTGAATGTTTTGGTATGTTATTTCCACCACTTAAGTATTTTAATAGATCATAAGTAAATTGTATGAGCACCAAGTCTTTTGATTTCATCATTATTGGTGCAGGTTTATCTGGTCTTCATTTAGCTCATTCGTTTCTTAATGATCCTTTTTTTAAAGATTTTTCAATAGCTATAATTGATAAATCTTCTAAATCTAAAAACGACAAAACGTATTGCTTTTGGGAAAAAGGTAAGGGAAATTGGGATTCTATTCTAACAAAATCTTGGACTAGCGCATTAGTTTATGGTACATCTAAAAAAATAAATGTGCCCTTACTGCCTTATACGTACAAGATGGTAAAATCGTTGGATTTTTACAATTTTGTTTTAAGTGAGATTGAAGCTTCCAATACTATTCAGTTTTTTAAAGATGACGTACAATATGTTAATGAAGACAACATAGTCACTGTAACCTGCAATACTAATTCGTTTCAAGCCAAGCACGTCTTTGATAGTAGGGTTACTGAAGATTTCGAAAAAGACAAAACTGCTACTACTCTTTTACAACACTTTAAGGGATGTACTATAAGTACAAAAAAACCGACATTTAATCCTGAAGTCTTAACAATGATGGATTATAGGTTAACCTACAAGAACACCACTAGTTTTATGTATGTTTTGCCTATTACGCCTACTAAAGCTCTTATTGAATACACGTTCTTCTCACCAAGTTTAGTTGAAGACCATATTTATGATTCGCACTTAAAAACCTATATTTCTAATACCTTATCTATTACAGAATATACTATAATTGAATCTGAAAAAGGTATTATTCCTATGACAGATTACAAGTTTAAAAAACACCATACAGATGCCATTACCAAAATTGGAACTGCTGGTGGTTGGGTTAAAGGCTCAAGTGGTTATTCATTTAAAATGTCTGAAAAGAAATCGAAGAGAATTATTGAGAACATTAAAACTGGCAGTCATCCCACTAATGGGTTATACAACAACAAATTTGAGTTGTTTGATGTTATTTTCCTTAAAGTCTTAAAAGATGATAACAGTTACGGCCCTAAACTCTTTCAAGATTTTTACAGCAAGAATGAAATGGCAATAGCATTAAAGTTTTTAGATGAAGAAACTTCCTTTAATGAAGATTTAAAAATAGTGTGGAGCTTAAGATCATTTAAGTTTGTTAAAGCATTTTTTAAAACACTATTCAGGTTTAGATAGAAGCTCATCTAAAGTACTTCTAAACTTTTTACTATTCCAATTAGCACTACCTGTATGGTTTATAATTAGGTTGTCTTTAGCATCTAACACATAAGTGGTTGGTAGTTGATCACTGTTAAAAGCTTCAGGCAAGCTATTTGTACTTGTATAAAATGGCAATGTATAGTTGTGTTTTTCTGCAAAGGCTTTGGTAGTTTTGACATCCTCATTAGATAAAAACACAAATACCACATCGTCCTTGTAGTCATTATAAACATTTTGAAAACTTGGCATTTCTGCCACACAAGGCGGACACCAAGTAGCCCAGAAATTAACCACTAAAGGTTTGTTTATATGCTCTACCCTTAACACCATACCATTGGCATCAACTATCTCCCAATTAGATAAATTAACTTCTTTCGAAGTCTCTTCAATACTTGGTGAAAAAGCTAATAACTGTTGTGCAAACACCTGAATCTTAAATCTGGTTTGCGGTATTAAGAGTAACACAATAAAAAAAAGCAACAACACATTTTGCCATTGCTTTTTTAAGAATTTAAATATTGTTTTCAATCTACTTTATTTGCTGGGAAAGTCTTTCAATTTGATATTCTAACTGCTTAAGGTTAGATTCCATATGTTCAAACTTATCTGTTTCTACTTTTGTGTTAGTATTAACTTTGCTTGTAACCTTACCTTTTATTGAAAGAATTGCTTTAATTTCTTCGTTCTCTATTTTTATCGGGCTATAGTGTTTATTATCACTTTCTAAGTAGCAATAGCCGTATTCTTTCTTTACGCGCTTAGTAAGGAGACCTTTTTCTGTCCCTATTACAACTAATGAATTATCTGCAACATCTGAAATAGAATGTTGAGCTTCACAAATTAAGATATCATTTGGGTAAAATGTTGGTGTCATACTATCACCTTCTACTTCAAATAATAGGTGATTAGATGAAGATTTAAATCCTGGGATTCTATATCTGTCATATTCACTTTGTGAATGTGCTCCTTGCAGTTCATTTAAATTACCTGCAACAGCCTCAACATTTATAAAAGGAATAAAACCATTTTCAATATTCATATGAATAAGGTTAGTTTCTCCTTTGAGTATAAAATCTGTACTAACATCATATAACTTTGAAAGTGTAAGCACATGACCTATCATAACATTATTGTGTGCACTTTCAATTAAAGAGTAAGCACTTTGTGAAATGTTAAGTTTTTCTGCAATAAATTGTTGTGAGTATTTTTTTTCCTTACGTAATGATTTTATTCTTTGACCTATTGATGTCATCATCATGAGAGCATTAAGTTAGTGAATAACAAATTTAGGGATAAGCAGTAGTTTATGATTGCACATTAACATAATGAGATGACCTATATAAACTATTTAAACCAATTTTTAGTGCAATAAATTATTAATAAACATTTAATCGTTAATATTTAGCACATTGATGACAAAAGGAGTTATAGCGTATGATAGTTTAAGAATAATTTAAGATATATTTTTTGTTAAATTTTAACATTTCGAGGCAAAAACATAAAAGGCTGAACGATTAACGTTCAGCCTTTTATAAAATATATTAAACCAAAGGGCTTAAGACCTGTTCTGTTTTTTTATAAGATTTAATGCAGATCCTTCTTTATACCATTCAATTTGTGGAAGGTTGTAAGTGTGATTTGCTTTAATTGTATCCTTGCTACCATCTTCGTGAACTATCTCGATAGTTAATTGCTTATCTGGTGCAAAATCTTCTAAATCTATAAAGTTGAACGTATCATCTTCTTGTATTAAATCATAGTCAGCTTCATTTGCAAAAGTGATTCCTAACATACCTTGTTTCTTAAGGTTTGTTTCATGAATTCTTGCAAAAGATTTTACCAATACTACTTTCACACCAAGGTGTCTTGGCTCCATTGCAGCGTGCTCTCTAGAAGAACCTTCACCATAGTTATGATCTCCTACAACAACTGTTGGTATACCCTTTTCCTTGTAATGACGCTGTACTTTAGGCACGGCATCATACTCTCCGGTTAATTGGTCTTTCACAAAGTTTGTTTGCTTGTTGTAAGCATTTACAGCTCCGATAAGGCAGTTATTAGAAATATTATCTAAGTGACCTCTATAACGTAACCAAGGACCAGCCATACTAATATGGTCTGTAGTACATTTTCCAAATGCTTTAATTAGCAATTTAGCGTCTGTTAAGTTTTTACCATCCCAAGGCTCAAAAGGTGTTAATAGTTGTAAACGCTCACTATCTTCAGCAACTTTTACATCTACATCGCTACCATCTGAAACTGGCTCTACATAACCTGCATCTTCTACATCAAAACCTTTTGGAGGCAGTTCTATACCGCTAGGTACATCTAATTTTACCTCTTCACCATCTTCATTTAGAAGCGTATCGTTAAGTGGATCAAAATCTAAACGTCCTGAGATTGCAATTGCAGCCACCATTTCTGGAGATCCTACAAAGGCATGTGTATTAGGGTTACCATCTGCTCTTTTAGAGAAGTTTCTATTAAAAGAGTGCACTATAGTATTCTTTTCATCGCCTTTTAAATCACTACGATCCCATTGCCCAATACAAGGTCCACAGGCATTTGTAAAGATTGTTGCATTAAGGTCTTCAAATATCTTAAGAATACCATCACGCTCTGCTGTGTAACGTATTTGCTCTGAACCTGGATTAATACCAAAGTCAGACTTTGCTACTATCTTCTTATCTACAGCTTGTTTAGCTATAGATGCAGCTCTAGTTAAATCTTCATAAGATGAGTTTGTACAAGATCCTATAAGACCCCAATCTACTTTAATTGGCCAGTCGTTCTTTTTAGCCTTGTCTTTCATTTCTGAAACAGGTGTCGCTAAATCTGGAGTAAAAGGTCCGTTTAGGTGAGGACGTAACTCGTCAAGATTTATTTCGATTACCTCATCAAAATAATCTTCTGGAGTTTCATAAACTTCAGGATCTGCAGTAAGGTAATCTTTAACAGCGTTAGCAGCATCTGCCACATCACTTCTGTCTGTCGCTCTAAGGAAACGCTCCATAGATTCGTCATAACCAAATGTTGATGTTGTTGCACCAACTTCTGCACCCATATTACAAATAGTTCCTTTACCAGTACAGCTCATAGATTTTGCGCCTGGCCCAAAGTATTCAATAATTGCGCCTGTTCCTCCTTTTACGGTAAGAATACCAGCAACCTTTAAGATAACATCTTTAGCAGCTGTCCAACCATTAAGTTTCCCGGTTAGCTTTACACCTATAAGTTTTGGAAACTTAAGTTCCCAAGGCATACCAGCCATAACATCGACAGCATCTGCACCACCAACACCAATAGCTACCATTCCTAAACCACCAGCGTTAACTGTGTGAGAGTCTGTACCAATCATCATTCCTCCAGGAAATGCATAATTTTCTAATACTACTTGGTGAATAATACCTGCACCTGGTTTCCAGAAGCCAATACCATATTTTTTAGATACAGATTCAAGAAAATCAAAAACCTCATTACTTGTTTCGTTAGCTCGTTTTAAATCTGCTTTAGCTCCTTGCTTTGCCTGTATAAGGTGATCACAATGTACTGTAGTAGGCACTGCCACATTAGGTTTTCCAGCTTGCATGAATTGCAAAAGCGCCATTTGCGCTGTAGCATCTTGACAAGCTATACGGTCTGGTGCAAAGTCTACATAATCTTTAGATCTAGTAAATGCTTGAGTTGCATTACCGTCCCAAAGGTGACTGTAAAGTATTTTTTCTGAAAGTGTTAAGGGCTTACCAACAACCTCACGTGCTTTATCTACACGTTCCGTCATTTGGTCATAGACCTTTTTTATCATGTCAATATCGAATGCCATAGTGTGAGTGTGTTTATTTTTTGAAGTCTTGCGAAAATACGGAAATACAAAGACATTTAAAAGTTTAATGCCAGTATTGCAATTTATCTAATTTTCATAAAGACTTATTATGAAATTACAGATTTATTATAACCTAACTTAAGGATGTATTGAATATTTGACATATTATTAAGGTCTTCAGAATTTTACCCTAATTCTTTATATATCATTAAAGTATAGATAAAGAATAACAAACAGTTAGTTTCCTAAAATAAGTCTTTTATAATCTGCTCTATAGATATGCCTTCTGCTTCTGCTTTGTAGTTTCTTATCATTCTATGCCTAAGAATACCTGTTGCAACTGCTTGTACGTCTTCAATATCTGGAGAATATTTCCCTCTAGTGGCTGCGTGTGTCTTTGCAGCTAAAATTAAGTTTTGGGAAGCTCTTGGTCCTGCACCCCAATCTACAAACTCTTGTACAAGATTAGAGGCTTCTGAAGATTTAGGACGTGTTTTTCCAACAATTTTAACTGCATACTCTATAACATTATCAGCTACAGGTATGCGCCTTATAAGTTGTTGAAAATCTATAATTTCTTGTGCCGTAAATAAAGGGTTAACTGTTGCTTTATGGTCTCCAGTAGTTGCCTTTACAACATCTACCTCTTCCTGAAAACTTGGGTAATCTAAATTTATAGAGAACATGAAACGGTCTAACTGTGCTTCTGGTAAAGGGTAAGTACCTTCTTGCTCAATCGGGTTTTGAGTTGCCAATACAAAATAAGGCAAGCTTAAAGGGTAATTGGTTCCTGCAACTGTTACAGAACGCTCTTGCATTGCTTCCAAAAGTGCTGCTTGTGTTTTAGGAGGCGTTCTGTTAATTTCATCTGCAAGTATGATATTAGAGAATACTGGTCCTTTTAAAAACTTAAATTCTCTGTTTTTATCTAAAATTTCAGATCCTAAAATATCACTTGGCATAAGGTCTGGCGTAAACTGAATACGCTTAAAATCTAAACCAAGGGCTTGAGAAATGGTATTTACCATTAACGTTTTAGCTAAACCTGGAACACCAACAAGAAGCGCGTGCCCTCCAGAAAATATAGAAATTAATATTTCCTCGATGACTTGTTCTTGACCAACAATAACTTTTGCTATTTCTTTTTTTAGTTGGGTATGTTTTTCAACGAGGTGTTTAACAGCTGAAACGTCTGACATATTTTAATTTTGTTTTAACCAGTCACTAGCAAAATCACAATTTCTGTAATCGCCATTTATTTTAATGTAAGTATCGTCAATTTTTTCTTCTTGCCAAGCTTCAATGGCCTTTAATTGTTTTTCCTTAAGTGCTAGTTCTTTAATTTTCAAGTAATCTTGCGCATAATCTGCAATGTGCTCTTCATACCTATCTGTAACTGTCATTATCTTAAATTTCTTACGGCCTACTCTATCTTCTTCAGTTAAAATAGGAGAAATTTCATTTTCATCAAGATTAACCACTTGGTTGTAAATTGTAGGATCAATCTTTGTAAGTTCAAATCTTGTATCTCCAGTTGCAGGATTAATTAACTGTCCGCCATCTTGCTTTGTCTCTTCTTCTGTTGAGAATTGAACTGCAGCATCTTCAAAAGTAATAGTTCCTTTATTAATTTCAGTTTTTAAACTGTCTATTTGTTTTCTGGCAGCGTTTACACTTTCTGGTGTTGTATCTGGTACTAAAAGTACTTGTCTTACATCTACAGTTTGTCCTCTTATCTTATCGACCATAAGGATATGAAATCCAAATTCTGTTTCGAAAGGCTCACTAATTTCACCTTCTTGTAAACTAAAAGCAGCATCTTTAAATTCTTTTACAAATGGGTCTTTACGTGTTAAAGAGTATTGACCACCATTAGCTCTAGATCCTGTATCTTGTGAATACAATACCGCTTTGGTAGCAAAACTTGCTCCATTATCTAATACATCTCTACGCATTTCATTTAGACGATCTATAACGCGTTGGCGTTCTGCTTGTGGTATTTCTGGCTGAATTATAATTTGAGCGATTTCAATTTCGTCTCCAAACAAGGGCCTGTCTTCTTTAGGGATACCGTTAAAGTATTCTCTTACTTCTTCAGGTGTAATCTCAATACCATCTACAATTGAGCGTTGCATTTCTCCAGCTAACTTATTTTGCTTATTAATCTCAAAAAGCTCTGCTCTAAATTCGCCTTCATTATCTTTTTGATAAAAATTAAGAACCTTTTCCATTGTTCCTAATTGACGTTTCATATAATCTATTTGCTGATCTACGTAAGCATTTACCTCAGCATCATTTACCATAATACTATCTATTACGGCGTGGTGTGCATAAAGCTTATCTTCCAGAAGTTTCCCTGTTAAATTGCAGCGTGTTATATCCTGAACAGAAATACCTTGACTTTTTAGCTCTATATATGCCTTATCTATATCACTATCTAAAACTACGTACTCTCCAACTACTGCAGCTACGCCATCTACCTTAAATTTCTTGAAGGGCTTTTTTACAGTGTCTTGAACTGCGGCTGTTTCTGTAACAGCTGTGCTAGATTCTGTAACTATAACTTGCTTAGTCTGTACCGCTGTACTATCTGATGTTGTTTCCTGAGCAGTTAGTGATACTGTAGCGCCTATTAGTGCTGCCACAGTTAAATATTTAGTTGAAAATCTCAAATTCATTATTTTTAATTGCATCCTTCGTTATATCTGTTCTTAAGTTTTTTATCAATTCTTGTTTCCTCTTGTTAAGTATAATCTGCTCAACCGTTGGTTTTATATAAGATAGTGGTGCTTGTTCTCCACGTTCTTTAATATCCTTAATATATATTAAATAGACGCCAAGAGAATCTTTAAGTTGCACATATCTATCTGCAGTGTTTAATTGCCATGGTTGCGCTTCTTTTAACACTGGCAAATCCTCTAAAAGTTGTCTGGATTCTCTCCAAATTGAATCATTAAGGTTGTATTGAGGATACTCCACAACACTATTCATTAAAGATTGTTTGTCTTCACTATTAAATCTTGCTATTTCTCGCTTTACTTGATTTATAGATGATGAACCATCTGGCAGCCTTACATATCTTAGTTTATATAATGTTTCATTTAGACTAAAAGCTGTACTATTAGCCTCAAAATATTCTTTAACTTGATTTTCTGTAATAACAGAATCTATTTTCTTTACCACCATTGCATCTGTATAAGCCTTGGTGTAAAGTTGATTCTTATAATCATCTACCAACTTATCAAATTTTTTCTGGCGCTCTAAATTCAAATTAAGTTTTGCTCTGTCTATTAAAAGCTGCTGAGTTGCCCAACGGTCTATATAATTATTTACAATTACAGTGCTATCTTCTTTAGATGTTGTTGCGGTTGTTAGATTAGAAATGTCTTCTCTATACAAAAAGCTTTTGTTTACACGCGCCACGACTTCACGCTCATCTTCAGGGCCAAAGTCAAAATTAAAATAATCACAACTTTGCAGTAAAAATACACCGCAAAAAATAGCTAGTATGTAATTTAATTTAGTCTTCAAGCTTTGTTTTTATAAGGTTTACTGTATCATCATTAATATTTACAGAATATTTTGTTCTTAATGCCGCAATCCAGTTTTTCTCTAAATAATCTTGATAGTCACTTACAATAGTTCCTTTAGCTTCTTTAAAAGTTTTAGGACCAGCAGGTAACACATCTTTAATGTTTACTACAGTGTAATAATTGTCTTCTTCATACACTTTAGAAATACCTTGCTTAATTTTTAATTTTTTAGGCAATACCTCATCTTCTACATTAAACGTACCATTAGAAAATAAGGTGGTCATAGATTCATCACTATTAATTTGTGATTTAACATCAACTTCAGAAACACCTTTCTTCATTAAATTTCTAACTTTTTTGGCGTCTGTTTTATTATTAACCTTAGCCATAGTAACGTTTACGCGTTTATCCCAAAGGTAATTTTGTTTGTTAGTCTCGTAATAAGTTTTTAATCCTAAAGTGTCTTTTTTTGCTTTATTCCAAATGTTCATTTCCATAAGATCGAACAACAAAAGACCATCTCTATATTCTGAAACAATATTAGAGAACTCTTTATCTTCCTGTTCCAAATGATCACGGTGATAGGCCAACACCTTACCATCTACATATTCTTTTAACCAATTGTTTATAGCAGTATTTTTATCGCCACTTAAGCCTTTATTTACCTGTTTATTATAAATGAATTTTGCGAAATCTCTATACTTAAATACAGAATCTCTTAATTTAAATAATGGTTGATCTAATGTGCTGTTATCTGAAATAGCCCAATTTCCATCTTTTACGTCTTTAGTGACATAAGCGCTAAAGAAAGATTTAGCTTCAGAAAAATCACCAATAGAATAATGATCCTTTAAGCCAGCAACCAAAGCATCACTAATTAAGTTTGCTCTAGAGTCTTTTGTTACTTTTTTCTCTAATTCTCCACGCATCTCGTTAAAACTAGGAATAGGAAACCTATCAATAAGTTTTATAATATGCCAGCCGTATTGAGTTTCGAACGGCTCTGTAACTTGTCCTGCTTTTGTTAATGAAAATGCTTTTTTCTCAAAAACTTCAGAATTTAGCTTTCCACTACCAAATCTATCTAATTTTCCTTCTCGCCTAGCTGAATTCCTATCATCACTAAATTGTTTAGCAAGCACACCAAAGTCTTCTCCTTGCTTTACTTTTAAATACAATTCTTCAATCCTGTCTTTTGGATTAAAAACGGTGTCTTTAGGTTTTGGCGATACCATTATATGGGCAACTTCAACTTCACCAGCAGATGCTCTTCTATCATTAACTTTTAAGATATGATAGCCAAATCTTGTTCTAAAAGGTTCAGACACATCTCCAACTGGAACTGTATACGCTTGCTCTTCAAAGGCGTAAACCATCTTAAGAGCAGTAAACCATCCTAGTTCACCTCCATTTTTCTTAGCAGAAGGATCTTCAGAATAAGTTTTTGCTAAAGTTTCAAAAGACCTACCATTTACAGCTTTCTCTCTAATATCTTTAATCTTAGAATATGCTTTTAATGTATCTTCTGGCGTAGCATTTTGATTTACTCTTATTAATATATGACTGGCGTTAACTTCATTTACAGTACGATCATAAGCTTCTTGAACTAATGCTTCTGAAACATTATTATCTGTTAAGAAGTTACGTGCAAACTGGTTTCTGTATGTTTTAAACTCTCGTTGAAACTTAAGTGTAGTATCTAATCCTTGCTCATAGGCTTCACGTAGTTTTAACCTATAATCTATAAAAAGCTTTAAATATTCATCGACATCCTTTTGAGACTCATCTTGAACTAAATCTAAATTTTTTTGATAAACCCTAACAAAATCAGATGCGTAAACTGGCTCACCATCTAAAGTCATTATTATCTGTTTATCTAATTCTTGCGCAATTGTGTTGCCCGCAATAAGTAAGCAAAACACAAATAAGAACCGATATAATTTCATAAATGCGTGTTTAATTTAAGCAATGTCCGCAAAAATAATAAACTCAAGCGGTTTTCAACTCTTTTGTTATAACGAAATTACACTCCATAACGTATATGGTTGCTCTAATCATTATTCTACATTATATTAGTGCACAATAAACTAAAAACTACATGAAATATAGCTCTCAAATAATTATAGAATTGCCACGAGAAAAAACCATCTCCATATTTGATAATGCTGAGAACATGAAGCATTGGCAAAGAGGACTTATACACTACAAACAGCTTAGTGGTGATTTTGGTGCAGAAGGCGCCAAAATGCAACTAGACTATAAAATGGGAAAACGGGAACTTACAATGATTGAAACTATTATTAAAAACGATCTTCCTGATTTGCTCATTACATCTTATGACACCAAAGGCGTTTATAATATTCAAACAAATCGTTTTGAAATTACTTCTAACGGGCATACTAAGTGGACATCTGAATCTGAGTTCCGTTTTAACAACTTAATGATGAAAATTATGGGGTTTCTTATGCCAGGCGCATTTAAAAAACAATCTTTAAAATATATGAAAGATTTTAAAGCCTTTGCAGAAGACAATAAAAGTGTATTAGATTAATTTTGTGTGCTAAAACTAAACTTTGTTAGCGGCATATTATTTGAAACACTCTAAACGTTATCAAAACAAACATAAATTACCATGAAAAAATTGTTAGTCTTAATTACGGTTCTATCTAGCATATCACTTTTTTCTCAAAATGCTATAAACCAATTTGACAGTAATGGAAAACGTCATGGGTTATGGAAAAAAACGTACGAAGGATATGACCAATTAAGATATCAAGGTACTTTTGAGCACGGAAAAGAAGTTGGTGAGTTTATGTTTTACAAGCCAAAATATGGCAAACAGCCTTCTGCTATCAAAACATATTCAAAAGATACAGACCTTGTCTTGGTATCTTATTTTACAAAAAAGGGAAAACTTATAAGTAAAGGGCAATTAAAAGATAGGCTAAGGACTGGTAAATGGGAGTATTATCACAATAACACAGACGCTATTATGATGATAGAACATTATAAAGACGATAAGCTTCACGGAAAAAAAACTGCATATTTCGATAACGGAAATATTACAGAGGAATACAATTATATTAACGGTAATAAAGAAGGAGACTACAAACTTTACTCACTTAACGGTGTTTTGCTACAACACCTTAATTACAAAAATAATGAGCTACACGGCGCGGCACTATTTTATAACGGTAAAGGTGAAGTAACAAAAAAAGGTCAATATAAAAATGGTAGAAAAGACGGTTACTGGCAATATTATGACCAAGGAAATTTAACTGAAGAAATTTTCTTTCCTATTAACACCTCTAGAAAGAAAGGTTAGAACGCAATTTTCGACTCTATTTTGTAATTTTGCAAACTAAATTTAGAAAGTCATTTGCGCTTTGCAAATTGCTCTAAATTATTACAACTTAATATGAAAAGTGTAGTAGTAGGACTTAGTGGTGGTGTAGACAGTAGTGTTTCTGCATATTTACTTAAAGAACAAGGTTATGAGGTTATTGGCTTGTTTATGAAAAACTGGCATGATGATACTGTAACCATAAGTGATGAGTGCCCTTGGCTGGATGACAGTAATGATGCTATGCTTGTAGCCGAAAAATTAGGTATACCATTTCAAACTGTAGATTTAAGCGAAGAGTACAAAGAACGTATAGTTGACTATATGTTTAATGAATACAAAAACGGACGCACCCCAAATCCAGATGTGCTTTGTAATCGTGAAATTAAGTTTGATGTCTTTATGAAGATTGCAATGTCTTTAGGAGCAGACTATGTAGCCACAGGACATTATTGCAGAAAAAGCAGTATAGAAAAGGATGGTGAAACCATTTACCAATTATTGTCTGGAAAAGATAATAATAAAGACCAATCTTACTTTTTATGTCAACTTTCTCAAGAGCAATTATCTAAAACATTATTTCCAATTGGTGAGTTGCAAAAGAGTGAAGTAAGAAAAATTGCAGCTGAGCAAGATTTAGTTACCGCAGACAAAAAAGACTCTCAAGGTCTTTGTTTTATAGGAAAAGTAAGGCTTCCAGATTTCTTGCAACAACAATTAAAACCTAAGGAAGGAGATATCGTAGAGATTGACTCAACTTTAGACCAATACGCAAAAGACACTAAAGAAGACTTTAATACAACTGAAGAAGAGTTGGCTTACCTGTCTAAAAAGTTTACATATAATTTTGAAGATGGTAAAGTAGTTGGCAAACACCAAGGTGCACATTATTTTACAAAAGGACAACGTAAAGGTTTAGGTGTAGGCGGTACTCCAGAACCATTATTTGTAATTGATACAGATGTAGAAGAAAACATTATATACACAGGCCAAGGAAAACAGCATCCAGGTTTATATAGGCGAGGCCTTTTTGTTAGCCCTCATGAAATACATTGGATTCGTGAAGATTTAAAACTTGATACAGGTGACACTATGAATGTTATGGCACGTATCAGGTATCGTCAAACTTTAGAAAAAGCAACATTACACCAAACCGAACACGGCTTATATGTAATTTTCGACAACCCTCAATCTGCCATTGCAGAAGGACAATTTGTAGCTTGGTATCAAGACGAAGAACTTATTGGTAGCGGTGTAATATCTTAAAATATATTTATGACAACTAACAGAATCACAGAGCTTTTCAATATAAAATACCCTATTATTCAAGGTGGCATGATATGGGCAAGCGGCTGGAAACTAGCAAGTGCTGTTAGTAATGCGGGTGGACTTGGCCTTATTGGCTCAGGCTCTATGTATCCAGAAGTATTAAGAGAGCACATTCAAAAATGTAAGAAAGCAACAGACAAGCCTTTTGGAGTTAACATTCCTCTACTTTATCCTAATATGGAGGAAATTGTTCAAATTATTATAGATGAAGGTGTAAAGATTGTTTTTTCATCTGCTGGAAATCCAAAAACATGGACTTCTCATTTGCAGTCTCACGGTATCACTGTTGTTCACGTGGTTAGTAGCGTAAAGTTTGCTTTAAAAGCTCAAGAAGCTGGCGTAAATGCCGTAGTAGCAGAAGGTTTTGAAGCAGGCGGACATAATGGTAGAGAAGAGACAACTACTTTAGCATTAATACCAATGGTAAAAGAACAATTAGACATCCCATTAATTGCTGCTGGTGGTATTGCAAACGGAAAAAGTATGCTCTCAGTTATGATATTAGGAGCAGATGGTGTACAAGTTGGAAGTCGATTTGTAGCTACACCCGAAGCATCTTCCCACCAAAACTTTAAAGATTTAGTTCTAAAAGCAAAAGAAGGCGACACACAATTAACGCTTAAGGAACTTGCACCTGTAAGAATGCTGAAAAATAAATTCTTCAACCAAGTTATAGAGCTTTATAGCAAAAACCCTTCTAAAGAAGATTTAATTGAATTATTAGGCAGAGCTAGAGCTAAAAAAGGAATGTTTGAAGGTGATCTAGATGATGGCGAACTAGAAATTGGACAAATTTCAGGGCTAATTCACGATATAAAACCTGCAGGGAAAATTGTTGAAGACATGGTTTCAGAATTTAAAATAGCTAAAGAAATGTTACCTACTTTTTAGCGTACTCTTTTAATTTATCCAGCTCTTTTGCAATATGTGCTTGCCATTTCATTTCAGCTTGAGAATTCATGCTATGGGCGCTTTCTAAATCAAATTCACCTTGCATCTTAACACGCTCAAGCTCTATATCATTATAAAGCTTTTGTAAATCTTTTCTAATATTTCTACCTGGCTTATAAGCCTGCATAGCTTTTCTTAGCTTACGGGCGTGAATTTCGCTTATATCAAAATGTGCTTGCTCGTGCTTTAAAAGCTTATCTGTCTTATGATCTGGATGCACCCAAGATCCATTAGGATAAAATGTACTATATACTTCGTATTGTAAATCTACTTCGCCATTTGTAGTTTTATAAGACCACGTATATGAAAAGCCAGAATTTGTATTAGCATGAAATTCTGAGTCGTAAACTGGAGCGCCTTTAAAATCACTCCAAGTTAATACCGGATGATCATCATAGGATATTTTTTGTTGGGTATACCCAAGTGACACCATACCCAAAAGTAAAAAGACCGCTAAAGTTTTAAAATTACCCATATACAAATGATATGTTTTTTTCAATATCTGGATGTAAACTAAAGTGCACTGGGCACGTATTTGCTGTATGCTCTAAAATGCTTTTAGTTTTTTCGTCGTAAGATTTAGGCAGTTTAATAACCATATCTATCTTAGAAATCCTTCTAGGATTACTAGCCATAATTTTCACAACTTCTGCAGTAGCATTAATCATATCTACATTAAGTTGATCTGCTTTAATTCCCATAACGGTAAGCATACAACTCGCAAGTGCTGTAACTACAGTATCGGTTGGAGAAAACGCTTCACCTTTACCATTATTATCTGTAGGTGCATCTGTTATAAACGTGTTACCGCTTTTAATATGCTCACAAGTAGTTCTTAAGTTACCATTATAGGTTATCTTACTAGTCATTATTCTACAGGTTTTAGGGTAAGGTTTTCTCCATATTGCATAATATAGATCCCGTTATTCATATAGCCACTTATACCGTTTTCAACATAACTAAATTTGTTTTCAATGTACTCTGTAGCTATATTATTTTCTAACGATTCCATGTAAGTGTCTGAATTTGCCAACCTCAACAACGTATCATACATAATATCATAACCACGCACTGCATATTTATTAGGAGCAATACCGTATTTAGCATTATAATCTATTATGAATTTGGCTTTATTCTCATAATCAAATTCTTTATCTACTGAAGGAAAAGTAAATTTAAGATTACTTAAATGATCGTTTGAAACATCTTCACTATCAAACGCAGATGTTTTCTCCAAAGCAAATAGTTGTATGTTATGTTTAGAACGGTAAGCGTTTAAATACGATAAAAGATTACTTAATAATGCTACATCTTCTGTAGCTACAATAAACCAATTGTCTTTTCCACTTACCAATTGCTTGCTTACATCATTTTGATACACAAAATTGTCTTCTTGCTTTTTTAAAGTTGAAGCAGTTGGAAATTTAGATGTTATAAGAGATTTAATAGATGATGCATTATCATCTGCCAAAATAACTATGTTTTGGTCTGTATGCATAGCTTCAAGATAACTAAGCATAACCTCGTGTAACATATCATCTGTAGGGCGAGACTGTATAAGGTTTTCTCTTCCGTTAGCTTTTCTACTCGACAATGGTGAAATTACCGGAATGTCTTTTCTGTTAAGTAATGCAGAAGCTTCCTCAACCGTACTATTTAAAAGCGGTCCTACAACTACATCTACATCATTAAAGTTATTATCATTTATAATAGCTCTTACTTTAGATGTGCTTTGTTCTGTATCAAAAACTCTTAGGGTCGTACTCAACCCTTTTTGTTTTCCTTCTTCCAATGCAACCAAGGCACCACTATAAAAATCTAATGAAATACGCATAACACGATCTCTCTTAATGCGCTCTTCTGTATTTGAAAGCGAATCGTTTGTAATCTTATGACTATTAAATGGTAATAATAATGCTACAGTTTTAGCATCGTAGTTTCTAATAGACGCTTCTAGGTTAACAAGCTCATCATTACCAAATGCAATACTAGTATTCTTCTTAGGAATTTTTATAATCATTCCTACTTTTAGTCCTTCTTCTAATTTAGGATTTAGTGCAATTAATGAGTCTTCAGAAATATTGAAACGCTGCTCTAACCTAAAGAAGTTCTCTTTCGGTTTAACTTCATAAAATGTAAATCGTTCATCTGTAATTACAGTGCTTTCGGTAGAAGCTTCGCCTTTTACATTTAATACTTGTCCTGGTTGTATAGGTTCTTCCATATCAGGATTCATAGCTTCTAACTCGGCTATGGTCATCCCATATTTTCTAGAGATCCCGTATTTCCCTTCTTTAGCTTGAACGGTGTGGGTTGTTTTCCCAGAAGGTGTTCTTACAATTTTAACAACAGGTTCTTCTTTAATTATAAACCTAGGATCATCAACAGTTTGAGTATCTGAAATAACAACATTTGGATACACAGGTATTCTTATTTTGTCCTTTCGTTTTAATTGCTCGGCATACAACCATTTATTGTACCTCTTAATCTCATCTACAGTAACATTATACTCTTTAGATAAACTGTATAAGGTTTCCTTACGCTTTACTTTATGTGTTTTAAAGGTTTTTGGCGTGCGGTCTTGCGAGTTTGCCGTATTGTTTTGAGCAGAAGTGCTTTTAGGGATCACTAAAACAGCACCTTTTCTCAATCCATTTTTAGCATCTGGATTAAACCTATATATTTCTTGAATTGTAGTATTAAAACGCTTAGCCAAACTAGTGGCAGTATCGTCTTGATTAACTGTATATGTCAAAAATTCTTGTGCATTCGTTTGTAAATTGAATGCTAAAAAGAAGATTAGACTGGCTAGGATTGTTTTCATATTATAATTTTATTCCCACTCAATTGTGGCTGGCGGCTTAGAACTAATGTCATACACTACTCTATTAACGCCTTTTACACGATTTATTATCGTATTTGATGTCTTTTGCAGAAACTCATAAGGTAAATTGCACCAATCTGCTGTCATTCCATCTGTAGACTCTACAGCTCTTAGAGCAACAACTTGCTCATAAGTACGCTCATCTCCCATAACACCTACAGATTGTACAGGTAATAATATTGCACCTGCTTGCCATACTTTATCGTATAGCTCCCATTCTCTAAGTCCGTTTATAAAGATGGCATCTACTTCTTGTAAGATACGTACTTTTTCTGCAGTAATGTCTCCCAAGATTCTAATTGCTAAACCAGGTCCAGGAAAAGGATGTCTTCCTAATAATTTAGGAGAAATACCCATTTCTTTACCAACACGTCTTACTTCATCTTTAAAAAGCATACGTAATGGTTCCACAATTTTAAGTTTCATGAAATCTGGCAAACCTCCAACATTATGGTGAGATTTTATTGTTGCAGAAGGTCCGTTTACAGAAATACTTTCTATAACATCTGGATAAATGGTCCCTTGAGCTAAAAACTTCACATCTTCAATATCGTGAGCTTCATCATCAAATACTTCAATGAACACGCGACCTATTTCTTTACGTTTTTCTTCTGGATCGCTTTTTCCTTCTAAGGCTTTCAAGAAACGTGCCGAAGCATCAACGCCTTTAACATTTAGACCCATATCTTTATATTGATCTAATACATCAACAAATTCGTTTTTGCGTAGCAACCCATTGTTTACAAAAATACAATACAGGTTTTTCCCAATAGCTTTATGCAATAACACTGCTGCTACCGTTGAGTCTACGCCACCGCTTAAACCAAGAACAACTTTATCTTCCCCTATTTTTTCTTTTAACTCATTAACTGTTAAATCTACAAAAGCGCCTGGTGTCCAAGATTGCTCAACGCCAGCTATATGAACTAAGAAGTTTTCTAAAAGCTGCTTACCATCTGTAGAGTGGTAAACTTCTGGGTGAAATTGTATACAGTATGTTTCTTCTCCATCTATTCTGTAAGCTGCATTTAGCACATCTGCTGTACTTGCTAGCCTCACAGCGTTATCTGGTAATTCTTTAATAGTATCACTATGACTCATCCATACTTGAGAGTTTTCTGTAATACTTGCAAAAAGAGCTTCTTTATCTTTTATTACAGACAGATTAGCACGACCGTATTCTCTAACATTAGACGCTTCTACCTTGCCTCCAAAAAAGTGAGCTAAGTACTGCGCACCATAACAAACACCTAATAATGGAAGTTTCCCTTTTATATTAGATAGGTCTGGTTGCGGAGCATCTTCACCTCTTACAGAAAAAGGGCTACCCGATAAAATGACAGCTTTAAAGGTTGATAAATCTTCTGGAACTTTATGGAATGGATGAATTTCGCAATAAATGTTTAATTCTCTAACACGACGAGCAATTAACTGCGTGTATTGCGATCCGAAATCGAGGATAAGTACGTTGTTTTGCATAGGCAAAAGTAACCCAAATTAAATTTTTCAGAAAAGATTTTCTAAACAGATTTTTTGAGTTACTATTGATTCTTTTTCAAATTTTAATAAACAATTTTTGAAGTGATAATTTTTAAAACCTACACTGTGAAACTTTAAGTTTAGGAAATGCAGATTAGCGCTTACATAACTAGATTTATTTGTAATATAAATTCTTACATTTGAATTCCCCTAAATTAACTTAATTAAGATCTAAATTACCCTGAAACCTACTTCATTTCATAAGATTTGTATTGTTTTTGCCCTTATATTCTATGCAGCAGTTGCCTGGTTTGCAAGCGGCTATTATCATGCAGATGAACATTTTCAAATTATTGAATTTGCTGGAATAAAAACAGGCGCCAATACCCCTAACGATCTCTCTTTTGAATATCGCGAAGGCATAAGACCTACCTTACAGCCTACAATTGCATATCTCATTTTAGAATTTCAGGAAGTATTTACAAGTAACCCATATATTAAAGCGTTTTTACTACGATTACTTACTGCAATAATTGGACTCTTGGCAATTAGGCTTTTTATTAATGCCACCTTATTTTTAATTGAAGAGAGTTTAAGGAACGTTTATATCATAAGCTCATATTTTATCTGGTTTATGCCGCTGGTATTTACACGGTTTTCTTCTGAAGCTTGGTCTGCCATCTTCATAATTTTTGCAACTACAACGCTAATCAACTCTAAATTACCTAATCCTCGACAAATATTTGCTATCGGTTTGCTTTTAGGAATTGCCTTTTTATTTAGGTACCAATCTGCATTTATAAGTATTGGGCTAATAGCTTGGCTACTTTACAATAAGCGTTTAAACTTAAAAGGGTTTTTACAAATGTCTTCTGCTATTTTAATAATAGCTCTAATTGGAATCTTGATAGACACTTGGTTTTATGATAAATGGATTATAACCGCCTGGAATTATTTCAACTTTAATATTATTGAAGATGGTGCTTCTACATTTGGCACCAAGCCATTTCTTTGGTATCCGTATGCAATTATTAAATACACCTTCTTACCTATTGGTATTTTAATAGGCTTATCTTTTTTATACTTGCTTCTAGAACGAAGAAAATCTATTTTTCTATTTATTTTTCTTCCAATGTTTGTGGTGCATTGTCTTATACCACATAAAGAAGTTAGATTTTTGTTTCCATTAGCATTTATAGTGACTCCTGTTGTATTCTTATTTATACAATATGTCTTTAAATCGACTAGAGGTATATTTCCAAATAAATTTGCAATACCTACACTGGCTATTATTTCCATAATATGTATAACCTTAGCTAACAGTATTGGTTTAGTTGCGTTGGTTAGCAAAACTGCAGGAGCAAGATCTATTCACACAGGAAAGTATATTTATGATAATTTTAAAGGTGATGCTATAACGCTGCACCAAACACAATTTGCTGCACCTTACGCTCCTTTTGGAGTGCCTCTAAATTTTTATAAAATTGAAAATTTGACTACCAAGACAATAATAACTCCTTGTGACATTACCTTGAAAGACATTAATCCTAATAATATTAATTTAGTGACATTTGCCTTTAAAGATAAATTAGACACTACCTGTCTTTCAGAAAACACAACGTTAGAGTTTACAAAGCTCACTCAAAGTTGGCCAGATTGGCTTGTAACGTTAAATGAATTTTATACTGCCTACGAAACACCAGAGCAAACGTATTTATATAAGGTAGACTTAAAGCGTCAAGATTGAAAACTCATGACTAAGAGGATCTAAATTTTCTTTTAATTCATTAATTAATTGGTCTCCATACTCTAAGTAAAACTCTGAGAAATTTATTGTGCGTTCTTGAAGGCTTTTTAAAGGGAAGAGCTCATTTTGAAGTGCTACCAACCTACTCACCTCATCTTTTAACTTTAAACGCTGAGCTTTTAACAGTCGCTGCTCTAAATGATCTAAGCCTTTTAATTGTTTTACTTCTTGTGCTTTTACAGCTCCTAAAAATGTAGCATCAGTTTTTTCAGCTAAAGCATACATAGCTTCAAACTGGTCTTTAAGGTGTGCTTTCTGCGTAGAGAAATCTATATTTATATTAGAAATCTGCCTTACTTTTCTATTTATAAGTTCATGCTGTTTTAAGAACAGCTCTTCATTACTCACTCTAAGTTTTTGCTGTTTCCCGTATTGTTTATCTGTACGCAGCAATACAGAATTTCTTAATAGCAAAACAGGAAAAGGAACTTCAACTTTATCAAAATAGGTTTTAAGCTCAAACCAATAAGCTAACTCTCCGCCACCACCTATATAACAAATATTTGGCAAAATAGTTTCTTGATATAGCGGTCGCATTATAACATTTGGGCTAAATCTTTCTGGATGCGCCGATACTTCTTCAAAAAGTTCTTGATCTGTATTCCAAATCTTATCACTATCAACAACACCAAACGTACCATCTACATTTACGATACGCTCTCTAGAAGTTTCGGTTAAATAAAATAAATTTATTTCTCTAGCAGAGACCTGAACTGGATAGTTTGCACTTTCTAAGTGCTTAGATGTGTTAGTTACAGCTTTATAAGATGTTTGATGCTGTAATTCATCTAAAACTGTAGGCACAAATAGTTGCTTTAACTTAGGATGATCTGCATCTAAAATTACCAACCCGTACTTAGCAAACAGCTCGTTAGTTAAGTACCTCGTAGCTTCAGCTAGTGTATTGTGGTTTAAGTAGGTGTCTTCAAATAATTTTACAAGATATTCTGCTTGATGACCTACACCTAATTCTGCTTTAAGAAGTTTTAAAACATCTTCTAAGCCTTCAGTAGTAAATCTTCCGACAGCTCCATTTGCATTATCTGAATAACGTTCTGGACTCCACTTAAACTTTTTACCATGTAATGTAAAATGATTAATTTCTTCAAAATCATGATCTTCTGTTGCCATCCAAAATACAGGAACAACATTTATATCCTTATAATTTTCTGAAAGCTTTTCAGAAAGGTTTATAGTAGATATAATCTTATATAAAAAATACAAAGGCCCAGAAAACAAGTTGAGTTGATGACCAGTTGTTATGGTTACAGTAGTATCTTCGGCCAACAATTGTATGGCTTGTTGTGTTTCAGAAGATGTTTCAATATTTTGGTATTGTTCCTTAAGTACTTCTACCAAAATACGCCTATGTGTCTTGGGAAATTGTTTGTTACGTTCTTTTGCATGAGTTAAGAATGCAGCATCACTAGGAAAACTTCTATAAAACGAAGCTAGTTTTTCCTCTTGTTTCAAGTAGTCACAAACGAGATTTGAAAAATAGCCAGTATCTTCAAATGGTATACAATCAATAGGCATATAAGGAATTTATTCTGTGTAAAGTTAGCGATTTTTAGAAGGAAACAGCCTAGATAATGCTAAGCTGTGTATCTTTAAACTTTTAATATTTGTTCTTATATAATGAAACAACTTACACTTCTTTTCGCTTTTTTATGTTCAATCACTATTTCGGCGCAATTAAAATCGCCCGAAGCTTTTTTAGGCTATGAAATTGGACAACAGTTTACACGGCACGCAGACGTGGTTAACTATTTTGAACATGTCGCTCAGTTTTCCCCAATGGTTTCCTTCTCTACCTATGGAAAAACCAATGAGCGCAGACCTTTAACCTATGCAATTGTGACATCAGAAAACAACCTTAGCAATATTGAAGCTATTAGGACAAACCATTTAAAAAACACAGGTATACTTTCTGGAGACAGCACTACAGACAAAGCTATTGTTTGGTTAAGTTATAATGTACACGGTAATGAAGCATCGTCTACAGAAGCTGCAATGGCCACACTCTACAAACTTATTACTGAAAAACAAGATTGGCTTGAAAATACAATTGTTATTATAGATCCTTGTGTAAATCCTGATGGTAGAGACCGTTATGCCAATTGGTACAACCAGGTAAAAGCAACACCTTACAACATTGCGCAAGATGCTACAGAACATCATGAACCTTGGCCTGGAGGAAGACCTAATCATTATTTATTCGATTTGAATAGAGATTGGGCTTGGGCTACTCAAATTGAAACACAAGAACGTTTAAAAGTTTATAACCAATGGCTACCTCACGTACATGTAGATTTTCATGAGCAAGGCATTAACGACCCATATTATTTTGCACCAGCTGCAGAGCCTTTTCATGAAGAGATCACAGATTTTCAAAGAGATTTTCAGACCAAAATAGGTAAAAATCACGCAAAATATTTTGATGAAAATGGGTGGTTATTTTTCACAAAAGAACGTTTTGATTTATTGTACCCAAGTTATGGTGACACCTACCCAACATTTATGGGCGCTATAGGTATGACTTATGAGCAAGCTGGTCACGGTCGTGCTGGTCTTGGTATTAATACAGATGAAGGCAATGTTTTAACACTAAAAGATAGAGTTGCACACCATACCACAACTGGTTTATCTACAATTGAAGTAGCTTCTAATAACGCCGCTGAATTAAATGCCGAGTTTAATGCATTCTTTAACAATGCAACTAACAATGCATCTTATGTTTTAAATGGTTCTCAGGATAAAATTGATGCTGTTACTAACTTGTTAGACAAACATGAGATAGTGTACAATTTTGGTAATTCTGGATATGTTTCTGGTTATAACTACAATACTCAGAAAAATGGAAGTATGAAGATGACAACCAGTTCATTAATTATAAGCGCCAATCAACCAAAAGGTAAAATGGCTACAACGCTATTTGAACCACAAACCAAAATAGCAGACTCTCTTACTTACGATATTACAGCTTGGAGTATACCTTACGCTTATGGTTTAGATGCTGTTGTTACCACAAAATCTGTTTCAGGAAATACATCTCGACAACGTTCTGATATAAGTAATAGTCCTATGACTACATCTGCAGGATATATTACTAAATGGGACAGCATGAAAGATGCCCGTTTTTTATCTGAATTACTTAAGGCAGGAATAAATGTGAGGTTTTCAGAAAAAGCTTTTACTAATGCTAATACAGATTTTGAAAAGGGCAGTTTAATTATAACACGAAGCGATAATACATCCTTAGAAAATTTTGACACTTTAGTTACAACAATTGCAAACACACAGCAAAGACAACTTAATCCTGTAACTAGCAGTTTTGCTAATAATGGTCCAGATTTTGGCTCTCCACATATTAAAAGAATAAACAAACAGAAGATTGCAGTACTAACTGGAGATTATACCTCGTCACTAAGTTATGGTGAACTTTGGCACTTTTTTGAAACTCAATTACACTATCCCATAACCAGCATTAACACAAATAACTTTTCTGGAATACATTTAGGAGATTATGATGTACTTATAATCCCAGATGGATATTACGGAAGTTATTTCGATGAATCTAAATTAGATACATTAAAAGAATTTGTGAAAAATGGCGGAAAAATAATTGCACTTGCAAACGCTTTACAAATATTTAGTGATAATGACAGTTTTAGTTTGAAACAAAAAACTCAAGAACAAGAAGACACTAATAATGAGCTATTACCTTATAATATGAGAGAACGCCAAAGCACTAATGACTTTATTATTGGCAGTATTTTTAAAACAACTTTAGACACTAGTCATCCACTAGCTTTTGGATACAAAAACACATACAATAGTTTAAAGCTAAGCGCAGATGCTTACCAATTTCTTGATAGTGGTTATAATGTAGGTTACATAAATGGTACTGCTCAAAACATTTCAGGATTTGCAGGAAAAAATGCTTTAAAAAACCAAGATAACACTATGGTCTTTGGAGAAGAAAGATTAGGTAAGGGAAGTATAATATATATGGTAGACAATCCTATGTTTAGAAGCTTTTGGGAAAACGGTAAACTTCTTCTCGTAAATGCAATTTTCTATGTGAACAACTCTAAAGTTAGAATTTAGAACACTATAAAAATTAAACAAATGTTAAAATTAATTGTTCTGAAAAATTAACATTAACATACAATCATAAAGAGACAACTAAGACCTTATTTTTATAAGGTCTTTTTTTTTATTTAAACAAATATTTATCAAGGCTTTATCATTGTTTACTCTAAATTTAAAATTAAAATTAATTTGGCGTTTGTAATCTTTTTCTTACTAATAATTTTTAGTCAAACGCAATGAAAATAAATGGAGAAATCATCTAAATTACTTTTTAAGACTTCATTAACATATTCATCACACCGTTTGTCACTTAATCTTTATTTGGGACATATGAGCTTATTGAGTTACGAATTTTATTAAAATTTGGTTTTATTTAAGATAAATATTCACTTAAATAAAGAATAGCTTAACATATTGTGATTTATTATCCAATTAACTTTACGTTATAATTGGTACTTATATTTAGTATTGTTTAAACACAAATAAATCCCTCTTCTGCTATGAAAACACCTCTACTCTATTCATGTAAAAAATTTTCAGCACTACTAAGTTTCGCATTCATATTTATGTTTCTAAATATGTTTCAAAACTTAAATGCACAAACACAAGTTTATGCAGACGCTGTTGTTTCACAAAATAATGTATTAAACTCTAATTACGCCATAGCCGAAAACGGCTCTTTTGCAACATTAAATTCAAGTGGCGGCCTACTAGCTGGTGGCGGTGCATATACAGGTGAAATTGAATTAGAATTTTCAAGCACCATTCCCGCTAATACAACAACATTTGTAAGAATAGATTTTGATAATGACCTCCTAAATGTATTATTAGGCGGAGCGTTGGGAGATTTACTTGCAGACACTGTAGGGACTATTGCTTTAGGTGATCATTTCTTTAATGTTGAAGCACGAGACAATGCCACCACAGTACTTAGTGCAAGCTCCGCTACAGGTGCGACAGATAGATTTAGAGTGGTTGTAGACCGAAATGGATATTTTTACATTGCTATTACTCCAGATGCAGATTACAACAGAGTTTATATTGAAGATGCAACAAGTACCTTATTACTAGGACAAGAAAATAGTATGAATGTGCACCACGCATTTTTCTATAATGAACTTGGCAATAACGTAACACCACTTTATTCAGATTTTGATGAAAGCGGTTTAGGATTAGATGTTGCCGATCTAGCAGATTCTGGTGTGGTAAACCCTCAATTTGCTATAGATAATAATAATAGCAGTTTTTCTGAAATCAGCTTAGGTACAGTGTCTTTAGGTGCTGGTATACAACAAAACATATATTTTGCAAGAGAATATTCAAATACAGATGAGTTTTCAATAACACTTAAATCTGAACCTGCACTGGTAGCAGTTGGCATTCAAAACAATGTTGTAATAACAGCATTAAATGATGGCGCAGAAGTGTTCTCCACGACATTAGGAGATGTATTAAATATAGATTTACTTGGACTTTTTGAAAATGGTGAAATTGTAACGGTACCTTTTGCTCCAAATATTAATTTTGATGCTGTATCAATAAGCCTGTCTTCATTACAACCAGTTGGTGCTACTCAATCTATAAATATTTATGGTATATCAATCGCAGGTGAATTGTTGCCTGGCGAAGTTGACAATAGGGTTTTTGCAGACACAGTTAGTAATGAAAATAATGCAACAAATTCTGGAAGTGCCGTAGGAGACAATGGCAACTTCGCCGTACTTGAATCTTTTGGTGGTATAGCTGTAGGCATTGGAAGTTATACTGGTGACATTGAGTTACAGTATCCAGAAGTTGTTCCGGCTAATACAACCTCATATATAAGAATAGATTTTGATGACGATGTATTAAACTCCTTACTTGGTGGTAGTTTGGGAGATTTGCTTGCAGATATTGTAGGAACTATTGCTCTAGGTGATCATTTCTTTAATGTTGAAGCCAGAAATAATACCACAACTGTACTTTCTGAAAGCTCTTCAGACTTATCAACAGATAGGTTTAGAGTCGTTGTAGATGAGTTCGGCTTTTTCTACATTGCTATTACACCAGATTCAGATTATGATAGGGTTTATATAGAGGACGTTACAAATGCACTATTATTAGGTGAAACAAATACAATGAATGTTCATCATGCATTCTATTATTCTTCTACTACACCTTGTGCTACAAATAACTTACTTACAGATTTTGATGATAGTGGCATTGGCTTAGACTTATTAGAACTACAAAACTCTGGTGTTACTAATCCTCAGTTTGCTATAGATGAAAATGACAGTAATTTTTCTCAGTTAAGCTTAGGTGTGGTATCTGTAGGTGCAGGTATTCAACAAAACATATATTTTTCTAAAGATTATTCACCACAAAGTGAAATCTCAGTAAGGTTAAAAACAGATCCTTCTCTTTTAACTGTAGGCCTTGTAAACAATGTTGTTATTAGCGCATTAGATGATGGCACAGAAGTATTCTCTACAACTCTTTCAAGCGGTTTAGATGTAGACCTTTTAGGTCTTTTAAGTGATGGTGAAATTGTTGATGTTACATTTGCTCCAAACTTAACCTTTGATACAGTTACCGTAAGCCTTACTAGCTTAGAAGTAGTTACTGTAGCTCAAAGCCTAGATTTATATGGTGTATCTATTATAGATACTTCTATACCAGATGCAGATGCAGAGCAAACCTTCTGTTTGTTAGATGATCCTACCGTTGCAGATCTAGAAGTAAATTCTGGTCAAAACATAATTTGGTATGATGCTCCTGTTGGCGGAACAGCATACAGCACAACAGACCCATTAATAGATGGTGAAGTTTACTATGCTTCTCAAACAATTGATGGTTGTGAAAGTACTCTAAGAGCAGATGTTACTGTTACAGTAAACGATACTGCTACACCAACAACTACAGAATCTAATCAGGAATTTTGTATTCAAGACAACCCTACTGTAGCAGATTTACAGGTTAATGAGACTGGTGTAACTTGGTATGATATGGCAACTGGAGGCACGGCATTTAATCCTACAGATGCTTTAATAGATGGACAGTCTTATTTTGGAGCATTAACTGTTGATGGTTGTGACAGTACTACACGATTAGAAGTTATTGTAACAATAGCTAACACGCCACCACCAACAACTACAGAACCTAATCAAGAATTCTGTATTCAGGACAACCCTACTATTGCAGATATTCAGGTTAATGAAACTGGCGTTATTTGGTATGACATGGCAACTGGAGGAACAGCGTATGATTCAACAGATGCATTGACTAATGGACAAACGTATTACGCATCTCAAACTTTAAATAATTGCGAGAGTGCATCAAGATTAGCAGTAGTTGTTACAATTTTTGAAACTCCTACTCCTACCACAGATAACACTGAACAAGAATTCTGTTCTCAAGATGTTCCTACTATAGCAGACCTTATGGTTAACGAAGCAGACGTAACTTGGTACGATATGGCTACTGGTGGTACAGCTTATGATCCAACAGACGAGTTGGTTAATGGGCAATCTTATTTCGCCTCTATCTTAGCAGATAATTGCGAAAGTGCGACAAGGTTAGAAGTTGTGGCTACAATAAATACTACGCCACCACCAACTACAGATGATATTGCTCAAGAGTTCTGTATTCAAGATAACCCAACGGTATCAGACATAGATGTTAACGAGCCTGGAATCGTTTGGTATGATATGGAAACTGGAGGTACAGCATTGCCTGTAGACGAGCCTTTAGTTGATGGTGTAACTTACTATGCTTCACAAACTATAAATAATTGCGATAGCACATCTAGGTTAGCTGTACAAGTTGAAGTTATCGAAACTCCTACGCCAACTACAGATAGTACCGATCAAGAGTTCTGTATTCAAGATAATGCCACAATTGCAGATTTACATGTGAATGAATCTAATGTAACTTGGTTTGACATGGCAACTGGAGGAACAGCATACGATCCTACAGACGGTTTAGTAGATGGCCAATCTTATTACGCTTCAATAGTAGCAGATAATTGCGAAAGTGCTTCAAGGTTAGAAGTTTCAGTTTCAATCTTTGAAACTCAAACACCTACAACTAATGAAGCAATTCAAGAGTTTTGCAGTCAAGACAATCCAACGATTGCAGACCTACAAGTAAACGAGCCAAATATTACTTGGTATGATATGGCTACAGGCGGAACAGCCTATAATGCTACAGATGCATTGGTTGATGGACAAACATATTTTGCATCACAACTAAGTAATAATTGTGAAAGCGCAACACGTCTAGAAGTTACTGCAACTATTTACAGCACACCACCACCAACTACAACAGATAGTACACAGGATTTCTGTACTCAAGACAGTCCAACGGTTGGAGATATACAGGTTAATGAACCTAATGTGACTTGGTATGATATGGCGACAGGCGGAAATGCATTTAGTAATACTGCTAGCTTAATTAATGGTCAAACATATTATGGCTCAATAATAGAAAATGACTGCGAGAGCGTAACAAGGCTTGCCGTTACTGTTACTATTAATGATACACAAGCTCCTACAACGGTAGACTCTACACAAGACTTTTGTATACAAGACAATCCGACAATTGCAGACTTACAAGTAATAGGTACAGCTGTAATATGGTATGATATGCCAACTGGTGGCACAGTATTTAATAGTACAGATACTCTTGATGATAACACTATTTATTATGCCACACAAACACAAAATGGTTGTGAAAGTGAAGATCGTCTTGCAGTAAGTGTTTCAATATTTAATACACCACCACCAACTACTACTAACAGTACACAAGAATTTTGTATTTCAAATAACCCAACAGTTGCAGATTTACAAGTAAATGAAAGTAACGTTATATGGTATGATGCTCCAACAAACGGAACAGCGTTTAGTAATACAGCATCATTAATTAATGGTCAGGTTTACTATGGTTCACAAACTTTAAACGGCTGTGAAAGTGTGTCTCGATTAGCAGTAACAGTTATTATTCGAAACACAGCTCCACCAACTACTTTAAATAATATGCAAGAGTTTTGTATACAAGACAACCCAACTATTGCAGATTTACAAGTAAATGAAAGTGATGTTATTTGGTATGATATGTCTTCAGGAGGAACTATTTTAAGTCCTAGTGAGCCTCTTATATCTGGTCAAACTTATTATGGTGCTCAAAACATTAATGGTTGTGAAAGCAACACCAGATTAGCTATTGGTGTTACAATATTTAACACACCACCACCAACTACTGCTAATGATACTCAAACATTCTGTGCAGCAAACAACCCTACAGTTGGAGACATACAAGTAAACGAATTAAATATTACTTGGTACAACTCGGCTGCAGGCACTACGCCATTAAATGACTCAGATGCCTTAGTTGATGGGCAAATTTATTATGCATCGCAAACTTTAAATGGCTGCGAAAGTGTAACACGATTAGCGGTAACTACTAATATAACTAATACACCGCCACCAACTACAGTTAATGCCAACCAAGAGTTTTGTGAAGTTAACAATCCTACTATAGCAGATATAGAAATAAACGAAACTAACATTACTTGGTATGATATGCCAACAGGCGGAACAGCTTATAATTTAACAGATGCGCTTACAGATGGTTTTACTTACTATGCTAGCCAAACAGTAGATGGTTGTGAAAGCTCTACAAGATTAGAAGTTAATGTATCAATCTTTAGTTCAGATTCTGCTACAATTACATCCAGTGCTTCAGGAGACGTTTGCCTTAATACTGTAATTACCTATACAACTGAGCCAGGTAACACAAATTATATGTGGGACTTTACTGGAGGAATGGTTGTTGCCGGCGGTGGTATAGACGATAATACTATCGAAATACTTTGGGACACTCAAGATAACACTACTGTAAGTGTGTCTTATGATGCTGCAAATGCTTGTAGTTCTGGAGGACCAGTTACAATTAACGAGATAGTTTCTGTATGTGGAGATTTAGCAATTACAAAAACTGTAGATGAAACTTCTCCAACTATTGGTAGTGAAGTTACGTTTGTAATAAACGTTACTCATTCTGGACCAAATGATTTCTTTGATATTACAATTGATGAGGTACTTCCTTCTGGTTATGAGCTTATATCTTCTAATGCAACAGTAGGAACTTACACATCTGCAATTGGAGAATGGTTTATACCTACTCTTATGACAAACCAAACTGCAAGCCTTACAATTACAGCAGAAGTTTTAGGTGACGGAGATTATTTAAATATTGCAACTATTGAATCTTCTACACCAGAAGACACTAACCCATCAAACAACTCTGCAGAAGCCAGTGTAGATCCATTATGTTTATTTGTTTATAGCCAGTTTTCTCCAAATGGAGATGGTATGAATGAAAACTTTACAATCTCTTGTATTGAAAGATTTCCAAATAATGAAATCCAGATATTTAATAGATACGGAAGTTTAGTTTACAAAAAAGTAGGTTACAGAAATGATTGGGACGGCACAGCAAATGTAAGTAGTGTATCTAGTAATGGCGAATTACTCCCAGCAGGAACCTATTATTACGTTATAAAAATGAATGACCAGGAAGATAACCGTATGTCTGGATGGGTTTACCTAATCAAGTAATAAAACACCTCTTAATCGTTAATAATCAACTCCAATTCTATGAAAAATCGTAGTCAATTCAAGTCTTTTAATACAAAAGCTTCTGTGGGCTGTATTGTTTTGCTCGCAATCTTGTTTGGTTTTACCAACACAACATCTGCTCAACAAACACCTCAGTTTACACAATATATGTATAACACAATGAGTATTAATCCAGCCTATGCAGGTTCTTTACAAACATTAGATATTGTAGGAACCTATAGAGATCAATGGCGTGGAATAGATGGTGCTCCAGTTACTCAAAATTTAGGAATACATTCACCTTTAAGAAATGAAAAAGTGGGTGTAGGCCTCAACCTTACAAATGATAAACTAGGACCTGCCAAGCAATTTTTTGCAGATGCTAATTTCTCATATACCGTACAAGTTAATCCTACAGCAAAATTAGCTTTTGGTTTAAAAACAGGTGTCAGGATTTTTAATGTCGATTTTACAGAAGGTGATTTTGTAAACCCAAATGATCAATTAAATAACAATATAGACAACCGTGCAAGTGTGAATCTTGGAGGTGGTTTATACCTACACTCTAACAACTGGTATTTAGGCTTGTCTATTCCAGATTTCTTGTCTGATGACTTTTATGACGATAACGACGAAGCAGTTGCTGAGGAAGAAATACAATATTTTCTTATTGGTGGTTATGTATTCGACTTTAGCCAAGATTTAAAGTTTAAACCAGCATTTTTAGCTAAATATTTAGACGGCACACCTTTAGTGGTAGATGTTTCTGCAAATTTCTTATTGTATGACAGGCTTACATTAGGAGCTTCGTACAGGTTTGAAGATTCATTTAGTGGCGTTGTTGGTTTTGAAGTTTTAAAAGGATTTTTTGCGGGATACTCTTATGACGCATCTACAACAGAATTATCAAACTATAATGATGGTACACACGAACTTATATTAAGATATACTGCACCTCCAAAAATAGAAATAATCGAATCTCCTCGTTTCTTTTAAAACCCTGACAACATGAAAATATATATTACATTACTTATAGGTTTGTTTCTCTCGCTACCCAGCATGTCTCAATCTAGTTTAAAGAATGCAGACAAGTTATTTAAGACTCAGGCGTACACAAAGGCTGCAGAGGCTTATAAAGAGTTTCTAGCCGAATATGAAGGTGAAGTAGAGATACAAACACTTTTAAATGCTGGAGATGCAAATTATTTCATTTACAACACTTCAAAAGCAAAGCAATACTATCAAAGAGCTTTTAATAGAAAGCCAGATATTAAAGAGCCTTACATTTCTAGATACGTGAGGACATTAAGAAGCGAGGAAGATTATGAGTTTGCACATAAAGTAGCGCTCAAAGCCCTAAAAGAATCTAATGATGATGAAGCTTTAAATACTTACAAAAAACAATATGAAGCTTTTTTAGAGTTATTAAATTCTGAAGAAGATTCTGAATATAGGTTGATGAATATATCTGCCAATTCAAAATATTCAGACTTTGCTCCCGTAATATTTGGAGATAGTATTGTCTTTTCTTCATCACGTACCGGAAACTCTAAAGAATTATATTCTTGGAATGAACAACCATATTTAAGTCTTTATATAGCTTCTAAAGGTGAAGATGGAGATTTGATAGATGCTAAACCATTCTCAAAATCAAGCAAAAGTGACTATCATGATGCAACGCTAGCTATTATGCCAGACACCAATATTGTTTTCTTTGCTTCAAGTAACATCAATAAAAATAAATTAATACTAGATAGTGAGAGAGAAAATAACTTTAAACTTTATAGTGGCGAACTAAAAAATGGAGTCATAAAAAACAGGGAAGAACTAAACTTTAATAGTGATTCGTATTCAGTAGGGCATCCATCTATTAGTGATGACGGCAAGTATTTCTTCTTCGCATCAGATATGGAACAAGGCTATGGCGGTTCAGACATTTATTACTGTAAAATCACTCCAAGTGGTAAACTAACCACACCTAAAAATGCAGGCCCTGAAATTAATACTTCAGGAAATGATTTCTTTCCACATATGAAAGACGGTGTATTATACTTTGCTTCTAATGGCCATGTAGGTTTTGGAGGATTGGATGTTTTTCAAATTGAATTTAATAGAGATACTGAAGATTTTACTAATCTTCAAAATTTAGGAAAAACTGTAAACACATCTTATGATGATTTTTCTATGGTGTTTAATACAGATGGAATGACTGGTTACCTTGCATCTAACAGAACACAAGGTGTGGGTGATGATGATATTTATTATTTCACTAAAGAACCAATTCCTTGTGATCAAATCTTGTTTGGTAACATAAAAGACTTAAGAACTAAAGAAAATCTTGCAGAGGTAACTGTTACAATTAAAGACAGCTTAAATGAAACTATTTCTATATTAAAGACTGATGCAGATGGTAATTATGAAATAAAATTACCTTGCCTTACCAAAGTTACCATACTTGCAGAAAAGGAAGATTATTTTGAACAAGAGAAAATTGGAGAAACAGGTGATGTAGATGGTGAGGAAAATGAATCTATAGATTTTGAACTTGAGCGAGCTAAAGATATGATAGTAGTAGATGAAACTACAAAACAAGAAAAAATAGATTTAGAAACTATTTACTTTGATTTTGATAAAGCTGATATCACACCAAAAGCTGCAGCTGTCTTAGATAAAGCCGTTAAGCTTATGAACTTTTATCCAGATATGGTTATTAATATTGAGTCTCATACAGACTCGAGAGGTTCTAAGAAATACAACTATAGCTTATCAGACCGAAGAGCAAAAGCTACACAACAATACATATACTCTCAAGGCATAGCAGAAGAACGTATTGTAAGTGCACAAGGTTATGGTGAGCAACGCCTTTTAAACGAATGTAAAGATGGCGTAAAATGTAGCGATGAAGAACACGATGTAAACAGACGATCAGATTTTATCATTTTAAAACGATAATTCTCAACCAGCAACTCTTAATTGATTACTAACACCTAAGGTTAAAACTTAGGTGTTTTTTTGGGATAAATATAAAAAACGTAAAAGCCCGAAGTCTTCACTTCGGGCTTACGCACTAATAGATACTAAGATGTAAGGTTTATCGTAATCGATCAACAGATTTTACGAGATTCTCGTCCCTCATTATGGCCTTATTCGCCAACACTAAAAAAACGATAGAAATAATCGGTAAGAGCATCCCAATGCCTTTCTCAGAGATATTCATCTCTCCAGGCACCCTTAGTGACCAATACACAAATAATCCTAGTAAAATAAAGTTTAATATTATATTTAAACGCCCCAATACAAATTGAAGCTTTCTATTTTTAAATGCTAATAAAGCAATAATTGCTAAAGCAGATGATCCTATATACATTCCAAATACAAATGGTTCATCTAAAGCTACAACTGCAGCACCTTCTGCATCTTTCCAAAGTGTTACAAAGAAAGGTAATGCACCACTAATTATGATGACTAAAAGTAAATAAACAGACTGTATTCGTTGTATCATTTAACAAATTATTGGCGTCAAAAATAAGGCTTATTTAACAAAATTGGGAGAAAATTTATAAATAATGTTGTATAATTGCATTAACCATTCGTAACCATTTCAATATAGGTTACTTAACACTTTCATAAACAACGTCCTTCTTCTGGACAATTTTCACCCCATTAATTCTAAAACATTACATGTTAGACATTAACGCATTAAAAGCCAAGAAATTACCTGAATTACAGGAAATGGCTAAAACACTTGAAGTTCCTAAATACAGAAGCTTAAAAAAATTAGACTTAGTATATCAAATCTTAGATTACCAAGCAGCAAACCCTCACAAAGTAAAAGAGGTTTTAAGTGACGATAAGCAAAGTGATTCTCAAAAGACAAATTCTGAGACCACAAAGAAATCATCGGACTCTAAACCAAAGCAAGCTACTACAAAGGACTCTTCTACTAAAGCAGAGCAAAAAACTAAACCAGCTAGGGCACCAAGAGCTAATCAAAAAAACCCTAGGCCCAAGCCTGCAAAAGGGGCAACGTCTAGTCAAGAAGACAAAAAACAAAAGCCTATAGCAAAAGAATCTAAAGAGACTAAACCAGCTCCTGCAAACAAGAGACCAAATCCTAAGGCACAGCAAAACTCTAACAGTAGTAAGACAGATTCTCGCTCAAATAACGATACTAAGTCTTCTAATGATAACCGTCATCCTAAAAGTGATAATAGAAATAACTCTAAGAATGACAATCGCAACAGTAAGCAAAATAATAAAGGCAACAGAGACACCAGAAACCGCTATAAAGAACCAGACTATGAGTTTGATGCGATTATAGAGAGTGAAGGTGTTTTAGACATGATGCAAGATGGCTATGGCTTCTTAAGATCTTCAGACTATAACTATCTTTCGTCACCAGATGATATATATGTATCTCAATCTCAAGTTAGACTTTTTGGTTTAAAAACTGGAGATACTGTACATGGACAAGTTAGACCTCCAAAAGAGGGCGAGAAATACTTTCCATTAATTAAAATTAATAAAATTAATGGTTTAAAGCCTAGCGTAGTAAGAGATCGAGTTTCTTTTGAACACTTAACTCCATTATTTCCGCAAGAAAAATTTAACCTTGCAGAACGCCAGAGCACAATTTCAACCCGAATAATAGATTTATTCTCACCTATTGGTAAAGGACAACGTGGTATGATTGTTTCCCAGCCTAAAACTGGTAAAACAATGCTTTTAAAAGATGTTGCAAATGCAATAGCAGCAAATCACCCAGAAGTTTATCAGATCATCCTATTAATAGATGAAAGACCTGAAGAGGTTACAGACATGCAGCGCAATGTAAAAGGAGAGGTAGTAGCCTCTACTTTTGATAAAGAAGCACATGAACACGTAAGAGTTGCAAACATTGTATTAGAAAAAGCTAAGCGCTTGGTAGAATGTGGCCACGATGTGGTTATATTATTAGATTCAATTACACGTTTAGCGAGAGCATACAATACAGTACAACCTGCTAGTGGTAAAGTACTAAGTGGTGGTGTAGATGCTAATGCACTACACAAACCGAAACGTTTCTTTGGTGCTGCAAGAAATATTGAAGGAGGCGGATCTTTATCTATTATCGCCACGGCACTTACAGATACAGGCTCTAAAATGGACGAAGTAATATTTGAAGAGTTTAAAGGAACAGGAAACATGGAACTTCAATTAGATAGAAAGATCGCTAATAGAAGAATTTTCCCTGCTATTGATCTTACTTCTTCTAGTACTCGTCGTGACGACCTACTTTTAGATGAAAAGACCATACAACGCATGTGGATTATGCGAAAATACTTAGCAGATATGAACCCTGTTGAAGCTATGGAATTTATAAACGATAGATTTAAGCAAACTAAGAACAATGAAGAGTTCTTAATTTCAATGAATGGCTAAAAGCTAAATATAACAAACAACTAAAGCGCCTTCTTTAAATAGAAGGCGCTTTTTTATTTGAATTTATAACACAAAAAAACTTCTCGATGTTATCGAGAAGTTTAATATTGTTAAGAGTTAGCTTTGTATTATAAAGCCGCTACGTGCTTTGCTAACTGAGATTTTAAGTGACCAGCTTTGTTACTATGAATAACATTATTTTTAGCCAACTTATCAATCATAGAGTTTACAGAAGGAAGTAATTTTGTTGCTTCTTCCTTATCTGCCTCTTTCAACTTCTTGATAGCATTACGCGTTGTTTTGTGTTGGTAACGGTTTCTAAGACGTTTAGTCTCACTGTTACGAATTCTTTTTAACGCTGACTTATGATTTGCCATAATTTCTGTTTGTTAACTTATAGTAGTCCGTAGGGGAATCGAACCCCTGTTACATGGATGAAAACCATGCGTCCTAACCCCTAGACGAACGGACCGTAATTATTATTTAATTGTCTTAAGAATATAAGAATTATTATACACTCTTAAAACTTTAGTAGTCCGTAGGGGAATCGAACCCCTGTTACATGGATGAAAACCATGCGTCCTAACCCCTAGACGAACGGACCAGTTTTGCTAATTAGCGGATGCAAAAATACAACTATTTTTTAAAGTCACAAACATTGATTTAATTTTTTTAATATGCTTTTGCAAATAATACACGTTGAGAAGATGGCTTGCCGGTTAGCACGCATATTCCTTCTTCTTTTTTACCATTAAATGGTATACAACGTATTGTTGCTTTTGTGTATTCTTTAATTCTATCTTCTGTTTCTGTTGTACCATCCCAATGTGCACTTATAAAGCCACCTTTGTTTTTTAATACTTTTTTAAATTCTTTAAAATCATCAACTTCGGTAATATGATCATTCCTAAAATCTAGTGCTTTTTTCAACAGAGTATCTTGAATTTCTGTCATTAGCCCTTTTGCCTTAGCAACTACATCCTCTCTTTTTACAAACTCCTTCGTTAAAGTATCTCTTCGAGCAAGCTCGACAGTACCATTTTCTAGATCCTTAGGTCCTATTGCAATTCTTAAAGGTACTCCTTGTAATTCGTATTGAGCAAATTTCCAACCCGGCTTATGTGTGTCCCTACCATCAAATTTCACAGAAATACCTACAGCTCTTAATTCTTCAGTTAACAATTTAGCTTCTTCTGAAATAGCATTAAACTGCTCATCATTTCTATAAATAGGCACAATTACAACTTGAATTGGCGCTAAATTAGGAGGTAATACTAACCCTTTATCATCTGAGTGAGTCATTATTAATGCCCCCATAAGTCGTGTTGAAACTCCCCACGATGAAGCCCAAACGTATTCTTGCTTCCCTTCTTTCGAGGTAAATTTAACATCAAAAGCTTCAGCAAAATTTTGCCCTAAAAAATGTGACGTTCCAGCCTGTAAAGCTTTTCCATCTTGCATTAAAGCTTCAATACAATAGGTTTCAACTGCACCCGCAAATCTTTCACTTTCTGTCTTTGCTCCCTTTATAACTGGTATAGCCATAAAATTTTCTACAAATTCAGCATAAATATTATTCATTTGCTCTGTTTCAGCAAGAGCCTCTTCTCTTGTAGCGTGTGCCGTATGACCTTCTTGCCATAAAAATTCTGCTGTCCTTAAAAACAAACGGGTTCTCATTTCCCATCTAACAACATTTGCCCATTGATTAATTAATAAAGGAAGATCTCTATAGGACTGGATCCAACCCTTATAAGTGTTCCAGATAATTGCTTCTGAAGTTGGTCTTACAACCAACTCTTCTTCTAGCTTAGCTTCAGGATCTACTATTAGTTTTCCAGGGTTATTCTCATCAGTTTTTAGCCTGTAGTGGGTAACAACAGCACACTCTTTTGCAAAACCTTCTGCATTCTTCTCTTCTGCCTCAAATAAACTTTTAGGTACAAATAGAGGGAAATACGCATTTTGATGACCCGTTTCCTTAAAACGTTTATCTAATTGAGCCTGCATTTTTTCCCATATAGCATAACCGTATGGTTTTATTACCATACAACCTCTTACAGCCGAGTTTTCAGCCAAGTCTGCCTGTACAACTAACTCGTTATACCATTTGGAATAATCCTCATTTCTAGGCGTTAAGTTCTTTCCCATTTTGTAATTTTGGCACAAATCTTGTGACTAACTAGTTAAAAATAGCTTAGCGCAAAACTAACTATTTTTATAACGTTCAACAATTAATACCATCAAGTTATGCGAGTTATTACATCTTTATTATATACACATAAATTAGCAGTTATGCTAGTTGCGACAATAACACTTGTTTCTTGTGGTTCTTATGAATACGTTGGTAGCAATAACGACGGAATTTATGGCACAAGTACTGGTGAAGAATATTATGAGGAAGTTCCTCAAGGTTCTGACAACTACTATGCTAACCTATTTGCTGAAAAATCTTATCAATATGAAAGTGTTCCTGAAGAGAATGCAATTTTCACAGATATTGAATCCTATTCTTCTAATTCAAATTATGAAGGAGATGAAATTTACGACGACACCACATATAATGGTGGTTACGGTTCTTGGGGAGACAACGCTTCTACAGTATCAATAAATTACTATAACTCTGGGTTCTATAACCCATACGCATATGGTGGTTTTTATGGATACGGAGGTTTTTACGGAAGAGGCTTTGGTTACGGTTTCTTTGGCAACCCATATTTCTACGGTGGATTTAGCCCTTATTATGCAGGGTTTTACAGTCCTTATTATGGGTTTAATAATTATCCTTACTATTATGGAAATAATTATTATACTACCAACGGAATCGCCTATTCTAATGGCAGAAGGTCTGCATACACAAATTATGTGAACAGAACTAATCAAAACGGAAATTACACAAGAAGCAATTCTAACAGAATAAGCAGAACTAACAATGTTAATGCTAACAGAAGTTCTTCCAACACAAGAGTTAGAAGTAACTCAACAAGGGTTAGGCGTTCAAGTTCTAGCAACAATGTAAGAACTAGATCTACTTCACCACAACGTAGAGTTACTCCTTCTAGTAGATCAACAACAAGATCATCTTCAACCATTAGAAGATCATCTGGTAGTACAAGAAGCTCAGGGTCTGGCTCAACTATTAGACGTTCTTCAAGTAGTAGCTCATCTGGAGTAAGACGTTCTTCTGGCGGAAGCTCAAGAAGAGGTGGTGGAAGATAAAATTTAAAAAACTTATTTATTATGAAAAAGATATTTATTACAATGGCGGTATGTATTACCGCCATTTCTATGAAAGCTCAAGACGTCTCAGACGCAGTATTATTTAGCTCTGAAAATGTTACAGGAACTGCAAGATACAGAGCAATGAGTGGAGCCTTTGGAGCTTTAGGTGGAGACTTATCTGCGATAGGGAATAATCCAGCAAGTTCTGCAGTATTTCTTAATAGTACAGCTTCTCTTTCTATTAGTGGTTATACTATATCTAATGATAGTTTTTATGGAGATGGCTTAGCAATAAATGATGATACATCTGGAAAATTAAATCAACTTGGCGGTGTATTTGTATTTAATAACAGAGATGAAAATGCAGCCTTTAAAAAATTCACTTTAGGGTTAAATTATAATTTAACTCAAAATCTAGATGATGAGTATTTTGCCTTTGGAGAAACTCAAAATTCTATTGATCAATTTTTTCTTGAAAATGCTCAAGGGATTCCTTTAGATCTCTTGCAATTACAAGATGGCGAAAGCATATCTAGCTTATATTCATTTTTAGGCGAAACACAAGGCTATGCTGCACAACAAGCCTTTTTAGGATTTCAAGGTTTTATTATTGATCCCGAGATGGACGATCCAGATAATACCACCTATATATCTAATTTAACAAACGGCAATTTCTTACAAGATTACGCTTACCGATCAAATGGTTTAAATGGAAAATTCTCTATAAATGGTGGTGCACAGATAAATGATGACTTATACCTAGGTGTAAATTTAAATACACATTTTATAGATTATGAAAGACAAACAGTATTATTTGAAACTAACAATAATTCCGGCAGTGGTATTAATGAAATTTTCTTTGAAAATAACTTGAGAACATTTGGGAATGGCTTTTCAGCCCAAGTAGGAGGAATTTATAAAGTTTCACCTATGTTTCGATTAGGTTTAAGTCTTGAAACACCGACTTGGTATAACATTTCTGAAGAAACAACTCAATATTTAGATACTTTTAGTAACGATGAAGGTTCTGCTGTTGTAAATCCAAATGTTATAAATATTTATCCTGAATATAATTTTAAAACTCCAGGAAAATATACTCTAAGTGGCGCTATATTATTTGGCAAACAAGGATTAATTAGTTTAGACTACTCATACAAAGACTATTCTAACACTGAATTTGACTCACAGTTTAATAGCAGCAATACATTTGCAGATTTAAACAACAATATAAAAAACACACTTCAAGGAGCAACTTCCATAAATATTGGAGGAGAATATAGAATAAGAGAATGGAGTTTGAGAGGTGGTTTTCGCTACCAAGAAAGTCCATATAAAGATGAAACTACAATAGGTGACCTAAAAGGGTATTCAGCAGGTTTTGGTTATGATTTTGGAAATATAAAGTTAGGTTTAGCCTATGATATATATGAGCAAGACAGATCTCCTCAACTTTATAGTATTGGTTTAACAAATAGGGCTAATATAAACACTACGAATTCAAGTTTTACAGCAACACTAAGTTTTGGCTTATAAAACAATCTTTTCTCAAAAAAAAAGGCTTCAAATTATTGAAGCCTTTTTTTGTATCTATATACTTATATTATTACCGTTTCAATGTAAAGTTAGCTCTGAACTCCTGTATGGATCCGTCAGCCGGTTCCACGAACTCGACGCTGAACCAGTAGTCGTCGCTAGGAAGCACACGACCGTTGAAGGTCCCGTCCCATCCGTTGCCCGTTGGACTCAACTGCTTGAGCAGCTTCCCATAGCGGTCAAAGATATAAATTTTAGCCGCAGGTTGCCCATCTATCCCTATGATATTCCAAGTGTCGTTGTAGCCATCTCCATTAGGGGTGAAGAACCTCGGGTAGTCTATGATCCCGAATGGGTCACCGACCTCGCCGCAGCCTTCCACATCCACAGCATAGCCTATATGGCTACCAGGACCCACACCAGTGAACACGTTGGAGGTCTGCAGCGGACCGTCATCTATCCTGTAGAGGTAATCCTCCAATGGTAATGGTTGCCCGTCCTGACCCAATGGTGTCACCGTCACCGTATACTCCGCCTCCTCGTTGAACGAGGTCTCCGTCACACTGGCATTGGCCGCGAACGGCGCAGAGCTTGGCGTGAAGGTCACCGTATAAGGATTGCCGTTCTCATCAAGACCGTTCTCACAGCTAGGCATTCCCGAGACCGGGTCATTAACCCTGGTGATCACCACACTGTAGGTGGTGGCCTGTGTAAGGCTGGTCACCGTATAGATCGCATCCTCGTTGCCGTCGCCATCTGCATCAATATTGTCAGGCGTCCAGTCATAGGTATACTCAAGTCCGTCTGTCGCACCAAGGTCATAACCGATATCAAACGGAGAGAGCACATTCCCCTGAGCGTCCGTACACACGATATCGCCCTGAGGCATCTGAAGCGCAGCCGGAAGTACCGGAAGTGACTGTACCACAAGGTCGAACTCCACCGTACCGTCACTGCGGCAGCCCGTCACCGGATTGAAGAGCTCGGCGATGATCGTCTGGGGATTTACCGTATTGGTATACATCACGGCATCCGCAGCATCTATCTCGATACCTGCATCATAGTCCGCCTGGCTCGCATAGTACACAACCTCGGTGTCAGGATTCATCGATCCGTCTATCTGCCCGTCCCTAACCGTGAGGTCGAACATCGTGGAGGTGTCCTGGTCCATGGCGCTGTCTGCACACAGGAAGATATCATCCACATCTCCCATCACGAACTCCGGCTGCGTGTCCACCGTTATGGTCAGCTCCGCGAGGTTGTCGCTGTTGTAGCACTGTGTCATCGTCGTGTTGTCAACCACCCTGATATATACAGGATTGTTCACCGCCTCGCTGAACAGGAAGCCGTCAGGGATCGCATTGACACCCATGTCTGCCTCTGCCTGCGTGAAGTGATAGGTCACCGTGAAGTCTGCTATAGGTGTTGCCAACAGGTCTGGAACAAGGTTGTTGGTCACCTCCTGTGCATCGAAGGCCGTAATGCCCGGCGTGGTATCCTCAGGCTCGCAGAGTGCTGCCGTGTAGGACGTGTCCGTGAGTACTGGATTGGCGTTGACCACCACCTCGAAGCTTACAAGAACAGAGCAGGTATTGTTCTGGTTACCGTTCTCCACGCGTACCCATATCGTGCGAGTCACTGTATTGTATGCCGTCTCCTCTGCTGCAGGGATGGCGTTGATGTTGTCAAGGGCATCCTGCTCACTCAAGTGGTATGTCAAATCGACGTTCTCTCCCATCGCTATCACATCCCCACTTGCCGTAAGGTCGAAGTCAGCCATGGTGTCGATAATTCCGTCGCTGTCATCACAGGATTCCTGGTCAAGCTCTCCGTTCTCGTTGGTACTGCTAGGTGATGGTAACGGCAATACCGTAAGGGTCATCGTCGTGGTATCGGAGCATTGCCCCATCGTGGCCGTGTCCACAACCTCAACGAAGATCGTCTGGTTGTTCTGCGTATTCTCATACATCGCAGGATCCGCTATAGGATTGTCATTGTCCAGGTCTGCCTGACTCTCGTAGTAGTATACCTCTATGTTCGACAGTACCGGGCTTTGACCGGTGATCTCCTCGTCCTTCACCGTAAGGTCGAAGGTCGTGATCGCAGGGTCGTCATAGTCGTCATTACAGATCCTGAGTGCCGTAGGGGCATTCACCACGGGAAGGGCCTCAACCGTGATCTCGAAGCTGCCTACCGTCACACACTGGGTATCATCGCCCTCAAGGCGTATCCAGATGGTCTGAGGGTTGGTCTGGTTCTCGTACATCTGTGGCATCGAGATCGGCATCGTGCCGTCCTCAGCCTCTGTCTCGCTCTCATGGTAGCTCACCGTCACATCCGGCTGGGTCGTGCCCAACGCATTAGGGGTGTTCTGGGTAAGGTCGAAGATCGCCTCGCCGTCCCCGTCGTCGTCACACTGGAATAGGTCATCCAGGCTCTCGATCTCAGGTGAGGCCGTCACGATCAGGTCAAGCTGGCGGATGGTCGTACAGCCAGTGATGTCATTCTCCGCTCGTATGTAGATATCATCGACGTTGGCCTCCGTGTTCTGGTAGGGCTGCGTCGTATCGATCGCATCGGTGCCCATCTCCGCCTCGGCCATCGTCTCGTGGTAGGTGATGCTCACATCAGGCTCGTTGTTCAGTATCATCATCGTCTGGCTCTCAAGGTCGAACTCCTCACGCCGTCATTGTCGATGTCGCAGAGCTCATACTCGAAGATCATATCGGCAATGCTCGGATTCGGGTTCACCACAAGGGTCAATGTCGTGAAGTTCTCACATCCGAACTCGTCCTCGACCCTCACCTCCAGGGTCTGAGGGTTTGCTATGTTAACATAGCTCTCAGGGTCTGCAATAGGGTTACCAGGGATGTCCGCCGTGGTCTCGTAGTAGAAGATATCAACATTGGCGTCGCCGTTGATCACCGTGTCCATCGTCGTCAGGTCGAACGTCGCGACCTCATCCTCGGTGTCCACGCCGGTCTCGTCATCACACACCTCAAGCTCTTCAGGCTGGTTCGCAGCCGGAAGGTCACGTACCCTGAGCTCAAGCTCTACGATGTTGTTGCAGTCGGCCATGTTCGATGGGTCCGTCACCCGGACGTAGATCGTCTGAGGGTTGCCCTGATTCGTATATGCCGTCGGGTTGCCGATGGCTCCCATATTGTCCATCGCCTGCATAAGTGTCTCGTGGTAGGTGATGTCGTAGAGTGCAGGGTCAAGACCGTCAAGGATCTGCATCTCTGCCTGCGTCAGGTCGAAGACTTCCTCGCCGTCACTGCCTAGATCACAAAGCACCAGCGGGTCTGGTGTCTCGAGAAGAGGACTGTCATAAACGATCAGCTCAAGCTCGGTGAAAAGAACGCAGCCATTGATGTCGTCCTCCACGCGAACATAAACCGTCTGGGTGTCCTCCATCACATTGCCGTAGGGACTCGAAAGGTCATTGACACCATTGATGGCGTCGCTCTGGGTTGGGTGGAACGTCACAACAAGGTCAGGGTTGCCGAGGGCTATGCCATTGCTCGTGCTGTCAAGGTCGAACTCGGAGAAACCGTCGTTGTCCGTGTCACACACCTCCAAAGGCTCTGGATCCTGGATAGGTGCGCTTGGGGTAGCTTCAATTTGGAATGTTCCTGTTTCATAACAATCTGTACTTCCATCACTTTCAATACGAACATATATGGTTTGAGGATTGATAGTATTAGTATACATGGTCGGGTCTGGTATACTGGTATCATTTGTATCCGCGCCTGCTTGTGTATCGTGATAGGTTATTGAATAATCTAAACTATTTTGATTATCTAAAGCATTATCATCATTCTCTGTAAGATTAAAAAGTGCTGTACCTCCACTTCCTTGATCACACGCAAATAAATCTTCTAAAACACCAATAGTAACTTGAAAAAACGAAAGTATAAATGTTGATGTTTCATAACAGTCTGTGTTATCGATATTTTCTATCCTTACGAAGATTGTTTGTGGATTTTCTGTATTTGAATAGGTATTTGAATCTGTTATAGGGTTCTCTCCCATATCTGCATCTACCTGCGTTTCATGATATGTTACCGTAAATTGGTTAGGATCTTGACTCCCTAAAACAATAGGTGTATTACTTTCAAGATTAAAATCACCATTACCAGTACCATCATCACATAGTTCTAAGTCTTGAGGTTGTGATGCAATTATTGGCTGTTGAAAAAATTGAATTTGAAAACTTCCAGATTCGTAACAGGTCTGATTAGTATTATTTTCTACTCTTACAAATATAGTTTCGGTGGAGACAGTGCTATTATAATTTGGACCTATAGGGTTATCTCCTGTATCTGCATCTGCTTGAGTATTATGATATGAAACTGTAAATTCATTAGGGTCTTGACCATCTAAAGCATTATCATCATTAACTGACAAGTCAAAAATAACAGTACCATTATTATCAGTATCACATTCTATTAAATCATCTAACTCTCCTATTGATACAAAGAATGATTGAATTTCAAATTGAGCTGTATCAAAACAGCTTTCTGTTGCTGCATCTTCAATTCTCACAAAAATAGTTTGTGGATTCCCTGTTGGTGGATACATATCTGGATTTGGTATTGGCGCCATATCCATTTCTGCATTTTCCATCGTCTCATGATATGAAATATTAAACATGGTAGCATCTTGACCTCCTAAAACATCATCATCATTTTCAGTAAGATTGAATACCACAGGTGTTACTCCATCATCACAAAGTTGTATATCTTGAGGTGCGTTAGCTACTGGTTGTGGAGCGAATTCAATTAAAACATCGTCTGTAGCAACACAATTAACATTATACTCTACTTCGACTGTATATACACCTTCTTCAGTAACAACTAAAACAGGGTCTGTTTCATCTGGAATTAAAACTCCATCTTGATACCAAGCAAAACTTATTGCATTAGCAGAGCTTTCAGAAACATCAAGTGTTACTGTTTGATCATTACAGGATGCCGTACCTGCTTCAATTGTAATATCATCTCCCAAGTTGGCTCCTAAATTAAAGCTTCCACCTTCTAAAAAAACTGCTGAATCATAAACACCATCTCTATCATCTGCGATTACTAACTTCATTCTATAAGTTTCACCAGGATTTACATTTCCCATAGCACTAATTACAGTTGTTTGCCCTATAAACTCAGTAGGAGATGTTGCGGCAGCTGCACCAGTATTATATTGTCCAAAAAACTCTTCGTTTTGTGGCCCACAACTTCCAGGGACATCTGGATGAACATTTGTTACAGATACTATGTTATTAGGAGGCGCCACTCCTGGCAATACTGCCAAATTCTGTACATTACCTTCAGAATCTGTTAACAAGAATGCAAATGCATCTGTATATGTACATTGAAAACCTCCGTCGTATTCTTCTGATGCAAACACGAAGTTGAATGATATCTCGTTTACAAAAGGGACAAAATCAAAAGAAATGAATGTTCTATCTTGCCTAGCATCTGTTGTTGGGACTGCAAGATCTAAATCTGGATCTGCAGGAGCATCTGTATTTTGACTACCAAAACCACCTGTATCATTAGGACCAACGGCTGCTGTTGCAGATCCTGTACTTAGAACTATTCCTTCAGCAAAAGGAAAATCTGATCCGTTGCCATCAAAATACCCTATACCGTTAAAGACTGTACCTGTTCCTGAATTAAAGTTTGAAACATTTGCACAAGATCCAGATATAAGTACATCTTCAACCAATTCTTGAACGGACATACTATCGTCCACTGTTATAAACTGGGATTGAACACTTGATGTGAAACCTAAAAATAATAAAAATAGAAAGAGTAAAACTTGCTTCATAAAGCTATAGATATAATGGGTAATTCGGGTAAATATATAGATTGATCATAATATTAACTAAAGTTACCAATAATTTTAATGTAATACACTGATAAAGGTTAGTATAACTGAATGTAAAAAAAGAACCACATTACAGATTTGCTTATTTTAATCCGTAATTTTGCAAAAAAAATAACTATGTCGTTTTCAATTGATATACAATCAACCTCAAATCCATCAATACTTAAGTTTGAAACTAATAAGTTTTTATCAAGACATGATAGTTTTGAATTTCATAATATAGATGAAGCGAAGCCTTCTCCGCTTGCCCAAAAACTATTTTATTTACCGTTTGTAAAAACGGTATATATAGCTCAAAATTTTATAGCAATACAGAAGTATGATATTGCCGAATGGAGTGATGTGCAAGATGAAGTGAAATCTCAAATACTAGAGTACCTTAACAGTGGCGAAGATGTTATTATAGATAAAACACCTCAGAAAAAAAGTGTTCCAGTAACCATTTATGCGGAAAGCACTCCTAACCCATCTGTTTTAAAATTTGTTGCTAACAAAAAATTGGTGGTTCAATCTGAAGAGTTTAAAAGTATAGATGATACCGCTAATGCTCCGTTAGCACAAGCTCTTTTTAATTTCCCATTTGTAAAAGAAATATTTATTGATGAAAATTATGTTTCTATACAAAAGTATGATATGGCAGAATGGGGCGATATTACAACAGAGCTTAGAGATTTTATCTCGCAACATATAATGTCTGGAAAGCCAGTTGTTACAGAGCATAGAGCAAACAAATTAGCTCCACAAACAAATGGTGGAACAACAGAAAAACCTCAACTGGATTTATCTCATTTAGATGATACCTCTAAAGCTATTGTCGAAATTTTAGATGAATACATAAAACCTGCAGTAGCAAGCGACGGTGGAAACATTATGTTTGACTCCTATGATGAAGAAACAAAATCTGTAAAAGTGATTTTACAGGGTGCTTGTTCTGGTTGCCCTTCTTCTACAATGACATTAAAAAACGGAATCGAAACTATGCTTAGAGATATGCTTAATGGTAAAGTAGAGCATGTTGTTGCAATTAATGGATAACTAATAATATAGATAGTAACAAAAAAAAAGCCTCTTGAAATTTCAAGAGGCTTTTTTTGGGTTCTTATTTAAGATTATAATGTACGCCTAGCATCATTATAAAACTCTTGAAATAATTGTAATAGATTCATAGTAGACACTATAAGGTCTTTAGTTTCTAAAAGAATACCAAAGTATAGTTTTGTATTCTTAGGACTTGTCTCTGAAGTACGTATGCGAGTAATTTGTTTCTGTATTAAATCTGAAACATGGTTTAACAACTCTTGTTTGTCATCTATAATAACATTTATACGTTCAAAAGAGTGAGAGTCAAATGTATTTGTAATATCATCAAAAAGAACCTGCATCTTCTTATCAATACCCTTGAGTTCTCTTATCTGATTAAACTTAAGATTCTTATGATTATTATTTACGTGATTGTAACTATTATTAGTAATGGTTTTAGTTGAATGAACCATATCATGTAAATGATCTGCAATATGAATATAGAATTGACTTGCTCCTATATTATTATCATCTAAAGATTTTATAAAGTAAAATATATTGCCTTTTAGCTCATCTACCTCTTTTACTAATTTACCAACTCTCTTGTTTTCTTTTTTAAGTTTACTAAGGTCATGATATCCTAAATTAGTTACAACGCCTGAGTAACTTTTATTAATACCACTTAAAACACTAGAAATATTATTTGAAGTATCATTAGTAATTTCATTAATAGTAATGATATCACTTAAATTATAATGCTTAACAGCCTTTTCTTCTCTTACTTTTTTCTTGTGAGCCATTGCACTTCTTACTATAAGAGCTACTGCCAAAATAATTAATAAGACTAATGCTACTAAACCTCCAAAATAAAGTATGCTTGAAAAAACAGCTGCTGCAATAAATGCAACAATAGCAGTTACAAACCAACCGCCAACAACATTTACAACACCTGCAACCCTATAAACAGCGCTTTCTCTATCCCAAGCTCTATCTGCCAAAGATGTACCCATTGCTACCATAAAGGTTACGTAGGTTGTAGATAGTGGTAATTTTAAATTTGTTCCTATAGAAATTAGAATACTTGCAACTACTAGATTTATAGAAGCTCTCACCATATCAAAAGCTGGTGCTTCTAACTTTTTAGATTTAGGTATTTCTACTTTTTCAAATTTAGAATCTATAGTTTCCTGTACTTTTTTAGGAATTACTGTTTCTAAAGCTGCTCCTAATAATACAGAATATCTTACAATAGTTCTTGACAAAAAGTTAGGTGAAAACTTCTCGACACCTTCACCTTGTCTAGATAAATTTACTCCAGTATCAACAACAGAACGTGCTTTACTAGAAAACCATAAGGTAATAACCATGATTGCTCCTGCAAGTATCAAAAGAAATTCTGGAGTTTCAACAGAACCTGCTAAACCAGACATTATAAGTTCATTAGCTGGAACACCAGAACTTATATAAATATCATAAGATTGCCAAGCTGCAATTGGCACACCAATAAAGTTTACAAGATCATTACCTGCAAAAGCCAATGCCAAAGCGAAAGTACCTACAACAATAATAGCCTTAAGAATATCTATCTTAAATACTTTCATTAATACTTGTGAAATTAAGGCCCAAATAACAAAACTAATCCCGATTATGATTAGCGTATTTTCATTTATGTAAGTTTTAATATCATCAGAAATAAAGCTAATTGTCTTCATTCCTTTAATAAGAATAAAGTATGTAATAGCAGTCATAGAAACTCCACCAAATAAAGCTCCGAAAAGCTTTATCTTCTTTTCATATTTAAATGTAAATACAACTCTAGACAAATATTGCACAAGCGCACCTATTGAGAAAGCAATGACGACAGAGAGCAATATTCCTACAATTATTTCTGTAGCTTTTTCTGTATTTATGTATTGGTATATCAGTGCAAAACTATCATCTGACTGGTATATTTTTATAAAACCCATTGCCACAGCAGCTCCTAACAATTCAAAAACAATAGAAACTGTAGTAGATGTTGGCAATCCTAAGGAGTTAAAAAAGTCTAAGAGGAGCACATCTGTGAGCATGACGGCTGTAAATATGACCATGATCTCATCAAAATAAAACATGCCAGGCAAGAAAATTCCTTTTCTAGCAACTTCCATTAAACCACTAGAAAATATGGCACCAACTGCCACACCTATACTAGCAACAATCATGATAGTACGCATTGAAATTGCCTTAGAGCCAATTGCAGAGTTTAGAAAGTTAACAGCATCATTACTAACACCTACTACTAAATCTGTGATAGCCAAGGCAAATAATGCCACAAGCATGATAATATAAATATTGTCCATAGTGTATATTCAATAATTCGGCAAAAGTCATACATTTTTATAACTTTTAACAGCTTACTAAGTTAATAAAACATTAAGCAGATACACTTTTCTTCTAAGCATATGATTTTTTGTATCTTACCTATGAAACCAATATAAATCTTAAACACAAAAATTATGTCTGTTTTAAAAGTTATTGAAGTCTTAGCAAATTCTGATAAAAGCTGGGAAGACGCTGCTAGAAAAGCAGTTAAGCACGCAGGGAAGTCTGTAAAAAACATAAGATCTGTCTATATTAACGAGCAAAATGCAGTTGTTAAAGGCGATGAAATTACAGAGTTTAGAGTAAATGCAAAAATTACCTTCGAGGTAGATTAACAAACATTAAACACTTAAACTAACGTTCCTAACTATCCTTAGGGGCGTTTTTTTGTTCAACAAACCTAAGTTGCTTTTCAATTTACAGCATTATGTCTTCAAAAATTAATACAAATAATTTACTCTCTAAGGAAACTAGCCCTTATTTACTGCAACACGCTAATAATCCTGTAAACTGGGTAGGTTGGTCTTCTAAAGTTTTAAATAAAGCAAAGGAAGACAACAAACTTATTTTAATAAGTATTGGCTATGCTGCTTGCCATTGGTGCCATGTTATGGAACACGAAAGTTTTGAAGATATATCTATTGCAGAAGTAATGAATGCTAACTTCATAAACATTAAGGTAGATAGAGAAGAACGTCCAGATGTGGATCAAGTTTACATGAAGGCACTCCAACTTATGACAGGACAAGGTGGTTGGCCACTAAATATTGTAGCCTTGCCAGATGGCAGACCAATTTGGGGTGCAACATATTTGCCAAAAAAACAATGGAAAGGAAGTTTACATCAACTAGCAGATCTATATAGGAGCAACTCAGAACATATGATTACATATGCAGAAAAGCTATCTAAAGGTATGGCACAGGTTTCTTTAGTTACTAAAACTGACTCAAACACAGATATATCGAAAGCATTTTTAAAAGACTCTCTACAAACTTGGTCTAACCAGTTTGATTATACTTATGGTGGCACACAGCGTTCTCCAAAGTTTATGATGCCAAACAATTACCAATTTTTACTTAGGTATGCTCATCAAACTAAAGACAAATCTTTGTTAGATTATGTAATACTTACATTAAACAAGATATCTTATGGTGGTGTGTATGATCATATTGGTGGTGGTTTTTCAAGATACGCTGTAGACTCTAAATGGCACGTGCCACATTTTGAAAAAATGCTTTATGACAATGCGCAGCTGGTTAGTTTATATTCAAAAGCTTATACGCTCACAAAAGATCCTTGGTATAAAACTGTAGTAACAAACACCCTTAATTTTATTGAAACAGAACTAACAAGAGACAACGGTTCGTTTTACTCTTCTCTAGATGCGGATAGTCTTAATACTGAAGGCAAGTTAGAGGAAGGCGCTTTTTATGTTTGGACTAAAGCTGAATTAAAATCGTTATTAAATGAAGATTATCCGTTGTTTGAAGCCTATTATAACATTAATGAATATGGACATTGGGAACACAATAATTATGTACTAATAAGAACCAAATCTAATAGCGAGATAGCTAATGATTTTTCTATTCCAATATCTACTCTAGATAAAAAATTAACTTCCTGGAAAGCTCTTTTAAACAATAACCGTCAAAAAAGAGCACAACCACGTTTAGACGACAAATCTTTAACATCCTGGAATGCTTTGATGATAAATGGCTACATAGATGCTTATAAAGCATTTCAAATAAATGATTATTTAGAAATAGCCCTTAAAGCTTCAAATTTTATACTGGATAAAATGCTTCAGAAAGATGGTAGCTTAACTCATAGCTATAATAAAAATGAAGCCAAGATAAATGGCTATCTCGAAGATTATGCATTTACAATTGAGGCTTTTATATCTTTATTTGAAGTTACTTTTAATAGTAAGTGGCTTTCAAAAGCTGAAGAATTAACTACATATGCTCTCAAACACTTTTATGATGAGGAACAGCATATATTTTACTTCAATTCTAATTTAGATGACGCACTAGTAACAAGACCTATAGAGCAGCAAGACAATGTTATTCCGGCATCTAACTCTACAATGGCTAAAAACCTTTTTAAACTATCTCATTTATTAGGCATAAAATCTTACAAAGAAATAGCAGAACAACAATTAAAAACAGTATTACAAGATGCTAAGACTTATGCAAGTGGCTATTCTAATTGGTTAGACGTCATAATGAATTTTAGCTTCCCTTACCATGAGATTGTCATTACGGGTAAAAATGCAAGCAACTACGTTAAAGACTTAAATTTAAATTATATCCCAAACAGTATAACAGCAGCTACAGAAAAGGAAAATAATGATCTTTTGATATTTAAAAATAGATATGTAGATGAGCAAACACTAATATACGTTTGTAAAGACAATACATGTAATGTACCTACAGATAAAGTTTCTAGTGCTGTAAAGCAATGTCTTGAGTAGGGTTTTAAATAAACCTTAACGCTAGTTATATGGTTATACGCTGTAAAAATTAGTCCTTTGCAAAAAAATTAGTACATACCTATGGATTTAGAAAATATTAAAAACTACGATGAAATTATATCAAAATATTTTGATAAGGTTTTAGGCTACTTACCAAATATCTTATTGGCAATTGTAATTTTTATAGTTGGTTGGTGGATTATAAAAATTACTACCGGATGGTTAAGAAAATTCTTCTTGAAAAAAGATTACGATCCTACTTTGGAGAACTTTTTATTAAGCTTAACCAATTGGGCGCTTAAAGTCTTATTATTTGTAACTGTTGTTTCTCAACTTGGTGTACAAACCTCTTCTTTTGTAGCTATTATTGGTGCTGCAGGTTTAGCTATAGGTTTGGCATTACAAGGTTCTTTAGCAAATTTTGCTGGTGGTGTTCTTATTTTACTATTAAAACCTTTTAAAGTTGGCGATTTTATTAAGGGCCAAGGTATAGAAGGTACGGTAAAAGAGATTTCTATCTTTAATACAAAATTGCTTACGTTCGGAAATCAATTAGCTATTATTCCTAATGGAAAACTTTCAAACGACAACATTATAAATTATACAGAAGAAGGAAAACGTAGAGAAAACCTTGTTTTTGGTATTTCTTATGATGATGATGTAAAGCTTGCAAAAGACATTTTACTTAAACTTACGTTAGAGCAAGAAACTGTAATGGCAGAACCTGCACCAATGATTGTCCTTGCAGAATTAGCAGATAGCTCTGTAAATTTATCTTTAAGATATTGGGCTTTAAATGATGATTTCTGGGCGTTAAGATGGCATATCTTAGAGGAAGGAAAAGCTCGATTAGAAGCAGCAGGCATATCTATTCCTTATCCACAAAGAGACGTACACATGTATGCGGAAGACGTAAAAAGCTAGTTTGCTTTTTTCTTTCCAGCTACAAAATCCTTTAAATAAAAAGGCTCAAAATAAGCGACATCCTCAAAGGTGTCGCTTTTATATTTTGCTTCAGCCAATGGTACCATTTCTCTTGCAGAAGGCAATTTATTTACAAATATTGCATTAGGATGTTTACAAACCTCTTTAAATTTAGGAGCACCATTACCTACAAATGTTACTTTCCCAAGATTTAGCTCTTCAACAAAAGAAGTCTCATCTAGTATCTGAGCTTCAATTTCTCGCTGTAATTTAAAATCTGAGTTATATATTGAACTAAAAACCTCCATTCTCCTAGCATCAAGCATTGGTACAATGAGGCCGTCACTATTTATTTGATGCGCTAAAGAATTTAAAGTACCTATTGAGATTAGGGGTTTGTCTAAAGAAAAACATAGTCCTTTAGTTGTACTTACACCTATTCTTAATCCAGTATAAGAACCTGGTCCTTTACTTATAGCAATAGCATCTAGCTCTGAAAGTTTCTTTTTATTTTCCTCAAGAATTTCCATTATAAACACATGCAATCGTTCTGCATGAGAGTATTGATCATTATAATCTTCCTTTAAGGAAACAAGAACACCATCTTTTCCTAAAGCTACAGAACAGTTTGTTGTAGAGGTTTCTATACTAAGAATTAATGCCACAATTACTCGTCTTTTTCTTGATTAGGAGATTGGCGCTCTATAGCCTCACCATTATCTAAATTTTTAGTAACAGTTGTGTACGGGCCAACTATAACTTCTTCTCCAGCAGATAGGCCAGATAAGATTTCAATATTTGTGTCGTCTTGTATACCTGTTTTTACAACCCTAAGTTTTGCTTTACCATCTTTAGCTATAAACACACACTCAAAACGTTGCTCTTCAGAAGACTTAATCTCCATTTTTTCTTTTCTGCTCTTTTTGCCTGAAGAGGTATCTGTCTTAATAACAATAGCACTAATTGGTACACCTATAATATCTTCTCGTTTTTTTGTAATAATATCAACCGTAGCTGTCATACCAGGTCTAAACGGTGAAAATCCTTCTGGCTTATCTTCAATTAAATCTTTATAAGACTCTTCTAAAATGCGCACCTTAACCTTAAAGTTTGTTACCTGATCTGCAGTTAATGCGTTATCTGCAGAGTTTGCAATCTCTGTAACAATACCTTTAAATTCTTTTTTAAGGTATGCATCTACCTCAACAATTGTTGAGTCTCCTACATTAACTTTTACAATATCATTTTCATTTACATCTACCTCAACCTCCATATTTGCAAGGTTTGCTACACGCATAATTTCTGTACCAGCCATTTGTTGTGTACCAACCACACGCTCACCTAACTCGACACTTAGTTTTGAGATTGTACCACTTCTTGGTGCATAAATTGTAGTTCTGTTTAAGTTGTCTCTAGCTTGAGAAACATTTGCAGAGGCACTTTGTACAGAATAATATGCAGATTGTTTTGCTGCTTAAGCACCTTCATATGCAGATACTACACGATCCCATTCTGCTTTAGAGATTATACCTTTGTCGAACAAAGTCTTGTTTCTGTTATAATTTGACTCTGCTTCCTTTAAACTTGCATTTGCTTGCTCTAAGCCAGCTCTTGTATTAGATAAAGCTGCTTGAGATTGATTTAATGCAGATTGAATTAAGTCTGGATTTATTTTAACCAGCAAATCTCCTTTTTCAACAGATTGGCCTTCTTTTACTGGTAGTTCGATAATTTCTCCAGAAACTTCAGAAGAAAGATTAACTTCTACTTCTGGTTGTATTTTTCCAGTAGCAGAAACTGTTTCAGTAATGTTTATAGTTTCAATAGTTGCTACTTCAACAGTCTCAAAATCGCCTTTCTTACCAAACCAGCCAGATTTTGAACCTACTACTAGGATTGCCATTAGTGCTAAACCACCTAATAATAAGTAGAGTGTCTTTTTTTTCATAATACTAGAATTTTAATTCTGAAGCAGGTACCCCAAAGTAGAGTTCCAAGACTTTAAGTTTAAAAATATAATCGTACTTAGTACGTTTTGCTTCAATCTCTGCGTTTTGCAAACGTATTTTACTTTGGCTAAAATCGAAAGCATTTGTTAGGCCAACATCAAAACGCTCTTGTGCATATGTATTGGCTTGTGATTGACTTTCTAATGCTACCAAGGCAGCTTCATATGCTTCTTTAGCTCCTTCTGCATCTACATAGGCTTGATACACGTTAGACTCTAAGTCTAGTTTTGCTTGCTCTAAGTTATATTCTGCTCTAAGTACATTTATCTTACTTCTCTTAACAGAGTTTTTTGTAGCAAAACCATTTAATATAGGTAAGCTTAATTGCAACCCATAACCTAAACCATCATTTTCATAAAGTTGAGTTCTAAAGTCTCGGTTAAAGAAATCATTATCTGCCCAACGCGTGTTATATTGAAAGAATGCACTTAGTGTAGGAAGGTATGCTCCTTTTGCAATCTCTACATCTTTCTCTGCTATAGCTTTATTTTGCTCTGCAAGCTTAACTTCATTACGCTCTTCTTCTGCTTGTGCTATGATAACTGAAACTGGCTTACTTAATAAACCATCATCTATAATATTATAGTCATCATCTGCAATTTGAAAATTATCGTAATCTTTAATTAAAAGTGTTTGTGCTAAGCTTACTAATGCAATTCTTACATTATTCTTAGCAACTATTAAGCGTTGTTTCTCATCTGCATTTGTAGCTCTAATTTCTAAGAGGTCTCCTGCTGGTAAAGATCCAGCATCAACCAATTCTTGTGTACGCTCCAACTGCTGAATGGTAATTTCATTTTGAGATCTAAGCACATTTACAGTTTCTTTATTAAACAATACTTGCAAGTAAGCATTAGCCACAAATAAAGAAATATCATCCTTCATTTTGTCTAATGAGTATTGACTAGCTAGTCTGTTTAGCTTAGATCGTTGTAGCTGTCTAAAATTTCTTAACCCATCGAACAATGTTAATCCTGCGTTTATGCCACCTGTAGCAGATGTAAATGAGGTATTTTCAAATGTGTTAGTAACTGGGTTAATACTTGAACCTGTATTTTTAGATAGTGAAGCACTTGTATTAATTGATGGTAAAAAATTACCGATAGCGTCGCTCTTATCTATTTCTGCAGCCTCTAAGTTTAATTCACTTTGTTTAATGGATATGTTGTTTTCCAGAGCGTAATTAATACATTCTGCCAATGTCCATGTTTTATCTTGTGCTTGTCCAGAAACGGCAAACAAAACGATACATACTATACTAAAGAATCCTTTCATAATGGTGATCTTAATTAATAAGTCTATGTTTTAATAAATAGTTACAGATTGAATAAAAAAATTATCCTCTTCCGCTAAAACCTTGTACTGGCTTCACTTGGTTCCAAACTTTAATCTTGTCGTCTTTTGATAATCCTTCTAATACTTCAACATTTATACCGTCGGATATTCCTAATTTTACATCTCTACGCTCAAAAGACTGTTCTCCAGTTTCAATTTCTACAAACGGTAACTGTGTCTTAGGGTCATATTGAACTAAGGCTTCTTTTATAGCAAGGACGTTTTCTGCTTTTGCCAAAATAATTGAGGCATTGGCACTTAATCCTGCACGTATAAAAGTTGAATCTTGCTTTTGTAGCGTTCCTTTTATCTCAAATTGAATAGCACCATTTTCACTTACACCTTTAGGAGCTATGTAGTCTAAAACTGCATCGAAGGTTTTATTTTCAATAGCACCAACTGTTATTTCTAACGGTAAGCCTTCAGATACTTTTCCAACTTCGCTTTCATCTACCTTTCCTTCAAAAATCATATTATTAACATTTGCCAATGTTGCAATTGTTGTCCCATCATTAAAGTTGTTACTCTCAATAACCTGATTTCCTGTTTTAACAGGCACATCTAATACCATTCCTGCAACGGTAGCTCTAATTTCTGTATTTGCAGAGACACCTAATCCTCTTGCAGAACCTGTTTTAACTATCTGATAAGTTTGGTTGGCTGCATCATAAGTTTGCTTAGCCTGAAGGTAACTTGTGTTTGCCTGGTCAAATTCATTTGCAGAAATTACACCTTTATCAAACAACGCTTTTTGACGGTCGTAGATTTTTTTCTGATTGTCTAATGCAATTTTAGCTGTAGAAATTTGATTTTTACTACTTGCTAAATTATTTACATTAGGCACAATTTTAAGCTTAGCAATAAGATCTCCTTGCTTAACAATATCTCCAGCTTCAATAGCTACTTCATCTATAATTCCAGAAATATTAGGCTTTATTAATATTTCTTCTTTTGGCACAATGCTACCCGTAGCCACTGTTTGCTTAACTATAGTTTCTGTAGTTGGCGTTTCTGTTGTATAAATAATAGGGTCCTCTTGATTTTTGCTATAGAGGTAATACAAAGAAATGCTGAAACCTAATGCAATAACTATTAGGATGATAATGGTTACAGATTTTTTCATTGGAATTGATTGATTATTAATTGTTAGTTTTATTCTGTACGCAATGCGTCTACTGGTTTAATTTTAATGGCGTTTTGAGCTGGTATGAGTCCTGCTAATAGTCCAGAAACTACAAGTATGGTTAATGCTATTAATACTACTGTTAGGTTTACAGACGGATTTGCAAACATGTCTACAGGTCCATTTGCCTCCAACATTTGGTTAGCACCATAAATTACTAATGTTGCAAAAGCAATTCCCAACATTCCTGAAATTATAGTTAGCACAATAGACTCCATAAGTATTTGACCTCTTATATTCCAAGGTGTAGCTCCCAAAGCTCTTCTTACACCAATCTCTTTTGTGCGTTCTTTTACTACAATTAGCATAATGTTACTTATACCTATAATACCTGATAATAATACTAGTATTCCCACAAAATAAGCGACAAAGCGCAAGGCTATAAACAACCCATTAACTTTACTAAACTGCTCATAAAGATCAAAGTTTCCTATAGCTCTGTCATCTTCTGGATGTATAGTATGTCGTTCTTTTAAAAGCTCGAATATTTGAGGTTTTATTTCTGTGATAGATGAGCCATCTTCTGCAGTTATGGCCATCCAACCTACATTGTTTCCTCTATTAAATGCTTGAGAAAACGTAGTAAACGGCACATAAATTTGTTTCTGTTCTTCTTCTGCATCACCATTTCCGCCTTTCTTTTTATAGGTACCTATAACCATAAAGTTTACACCATTAATCTTTATGTATGTTCCTAAGGGATCTTCCGCAAACCCATACATTGCTGTTTTTACGCCTTCGCCAATTATAGCTACTTTACGCTTTTCCTCTATATCTCCATAGTTTATAAAACGACCACTGGTAATATCCATTGGCTCCTGTTGAATGATTTCTGGATAATCTCCATACACATTAAAGGCTCCTGTTTTTAATCCTCTTACCACATTGTTTGTACCCCCAAAACCTCCTAATTGATTTCTAGGAGAAATAAATCTTAGGTTAGGTACATTATCTCTAATTGCTTGAACATCGTCTGTTTTATAATTAAACTGTCTGCCTTTAGGTAAACCTTTATAAGGTTTGCTAATACCTTGGGTCCACATAAACATGGTGTTAGTAGCAATGCCTCCAAAATCTGATTTTACTCCATTTTCCAGACCTTTACCTGCTGCCAGCAATACAACCAATATAAAAATACCCCAAAGTACTCCAAAGGCTGTAAGTATGGTTCTAAACCAATTACTGCTTAAGGCTTCTATAATTTCATCCCAACGGTCTTTGCTAAACATATTATTCGTCTCTTAAGGCTTCAATAGGTTTAATACTAGCTGCTCTCCACGCAGGAAAAAAGCCTGCAATTGCGCCTGCAATTATTAAAATAAATACGGTTGTAATTGCCACATTAAAATTTACAGAAGGATTTAAAATATAATCCATCTCGATGTTTGGCCCTATAATTTCTAAAAGTGCCATACTAAACACCAAGCCTGTAAAACCGGCAATTGCGGTTACAAAAATAGATTCATGAAGAATCATTCCTATAATAGACCACGGTTGTGCGCCAAGTGCTTTTCTTACACCTATCTCTCTAGTGCGCTCTTTTACAATTATGAGCATGATATTACTTACACCTACAACTCCTGCAATAATGGTACATATGCCCACACCCCAAAAGAAGGTGCGTATCATCCAAATTAAATCGTAAAAGCGTTTTGTTTGCTCTAATGTATTATTCACATTTATGGCACTCATATCATTTGGAGCAATGGTATGTACTTGTTTTAAGTAGTCTTGAATTTCTGCTGAAAATTGCTCACTTTCAATTAGCGCTTCCTCAAAATTTTCTTTTGGCTGAAGCGTAAATGCCATGTTTCTTATAATGTTTCCTCCATTAAAAACTTTTTGAGAAGTCGTAATTGGTAAAAAGATACGAGCTTCTTCACGTTCTCCGCCAGGATCTGTATACACACCTACAACTTTAAAGTTTACACCTGAAACTTGTAATTGTTTTCCAATTGCATCTTCTTCTTTAAAAAGATCGCGTTTAACTTTATGACCTAGCACCACAACTTTTTCGTTATGATCTATATCATTTTGGTTAAGATATCTTCCCGCTGTTAAAGTTTCATTTTCTAAGAATTGGTAATCTGGATGTACACCTTCAACGCGGTAACTACCACTTTCTTTGCCATGAGTTGCGAGACCATTCCAAATTCTATAAAGCGATGATTTGTTTTCAATTTTATCTGAATACTTCTTGGTGATGAATTCAAAATCTTTATTCTTCATCTGTATGAAGCGACCAGGATTTAGTCCTTTATGCTCCACAGTAGTAACTCCAGACCAAACACTTATTCTATTAGAAGCATCATTTTGAAACTCTTTAGAAATTCCATTTTCCATGCCTTGGCCAAAACCTAGAAGAATAACTAAGATGAAAATACCAGACGCTACAGATACTCCTGTTAAAAACGTACGGAGTTTATTTTTTGCTATTGTTTGAAATATTTCTTGCCAACGTTCAATATTAAACATGCTGAATAGCTTTTACTTGGTTTACCTTACTATCATCTATAATAAGGCCATCTTTTAAATTTACTATTCGTTTAGTCATGTGGGCAATATCATCTTCATGCGTAACAACAAGAATTGTTTTTCCTTCGTCATTAATACCTTGAATAAGATCCATGACTTCGTAAGATGTTTTAGTATCTAAAGCTCCTGTAGGCTCATCTGCCAACAACACTTTAGGATCACTTGCTAATGCTCTAGCAATGGCAACACGTTGTTTTTGACCACCAGATAATTGATTTGGCAAGTGTGTAGCCCAATCTGCTAGACCCACTTTTTCAAGATAAGCCATAGATCTATCTATACGCTCATTACGCTTCATACCTTGATAGTACAATGGCATTGCTACATTATCAAGTGCTGTCTTGTATCCAATTAGATTAAAGGATTGAAATATGAACCCTAAAAATTTATTACGGTATTTAGCTGCTATCTTCTCGTTTAAGTTCTTAATAGGAACATTGTCTAGCATATAAGAGCCCTCATCTGCTTCATCTAGCATTCCTAAAATATTAAGTAATGTAGATTTTCCTGAACCAGAAGATCCCATTATAGATACAAGCTCACCTTCTTTTACAGAAAAGTTAATTCCTTTAAGAACATGCAAAGAGTTTGCTCCAGTTTTGTAGGACTTGTGAAGGTTAGTAATTTCAATCATAATGCAGCTAGTCAGTTTATAAATAAGACTAATTGCTTTAGGAATTGTTACAGCGAAAGTGTTATAGAAATGTTAAAATGAATTAAGCTTTATTTCGCTTTTTATATTTATAAATAGCAAAAGCTATACCGCCTACAAGTAGATATGGAAAAATCATTAAATAAACGATACCATTATTTATACCTTTTGCCATACCACCATCACCTTCGCTTTCTAATACAGCGCGGCACATAGCACACTGAGCATCTGCCACTATTGGTAGTAACAGACAAAAAGCAATAACGGCTAAAAGTTTATAATTATAGGATTTCATTTTGAAACGTTTAATAATAAGGCAACATAAATATATATACAAGAACACCAGTTACAGAAACATAAAACCAAATTGGAAAGGTCCAGCGTGCAACTTTTTTATGCTTAATATATTGTTTATTTAAACCTCTATACATTGTAAATAACACTAAAGGCACAATAATACCCGATAATACAATATGAGAAATTAGGATAAAGAAATATATTGGTCTTAAAATTCCTTCTCCACCATAAGGCACAGGATCGTTACTTATTTTAGAAATCACATAACTTACCAAAAACACACAAGACAAAGCAAATGCTGTAATCATGACATTTCGGTGCCATTTCATATCTCCTATTTTTATTAAGAAATATCCAGCTAGTAATAATAATGCCGTACAAGCATTTATAACTGCGTGAAAAAACGGAAATGTTCCTACTTCTAAACCTAAAAGATTGTAACGCACATTTAAATTCATAAGTAATAACACAACTAATGGTACTACCAATGAAAGTGCTACTATAACAGGAATAACTATTTTGTCTGTTTTAGTTCTTGTTGCCATGGTCTAATAAAATTTTTATATCTTCAATTAAAATATCAATCTGTGGTTCTTCATCTGCTTGAGTTGGGTCTATTCCTTGTGGCACCGAACCTCTGTAAAATATAATAACGTTTCCAAACTCATCTTTACGAGATCTTAAATACCCTTCTTGATCTACCAATGCAAAATAACCACTATGCTCAAATCCTCCAGGAACTTCTGGGTTTTCTTCTGCATAGATTGTAAATCCTGTTCTTGCCAAATCATAAATAGCATCTCTATCTCCAGTCATTAAATTCCAATTTGGATTGGTTATACCATATTGTTTTTCATAATCTTTTAAAACCTCTGGCGTATCTTTTCTTGGATCTATGCTAAAAGAAGCAATACCAAAATTTTCATCTCCAATTTCTTGATCTACTGCCACAAGGTTACTGTTCATAATTGGGCAAATAGTAGGACAAGAAGTAAAGAAAAACTCTGCAACATATACTTTTCCAATATAATCTTGATTAGTAATTGTATCACCATCTTGATTTATAAATTTGAAAGGCGGTACTTTTCTCTTCTCACCATCTCTAGTTACAAAAGCGAGATCACTGTTTTTAACAGACTCTGTTCTGTTCTCTTTTACAACTGTTCCTTCTGAAAGTGTCTCAATTATTTTAGGAATTACTATTATACCAAAAATTAGTATAATGATCCCTAAACCTATATAACTGTATTTTCTCTTCATAATAAGTCTTACTTTCTATCTGAATTATATTTCTTAAGAGCTCTTCTATATTCTGCTAATATAACTTTTACGTCTGCTACCATCTTATTACTTATTTCAGCTATATCTGCAGAATTATAACCATACATTAAACCATTATCCTCATCGTTTTCACGACCTCTTAAAATTTGTTCTTTGTCTATTATAAATACATATGGTGTTGAGTAATTAGGCGATAATGACATATCTGTTTTTAAACTATTAAAAACGTTACTTATCGCATCTTTACTACCTACGGCAAAAATCCACTTTTCTGTAGAGGTATAAGCTTCAATTTTATTACGTAATTCGATAGCTTGATCTTTTCCTTCTTCAGAAATTAATATGACAAATTGAAAGTCATCAAATTTATAATTACGCTTGTATATTTTTTCATTAAGGTTTAAGGCATTTCCCTTCTTTGATTCTGGTGTATCTCCAAAAAAGCCAAGAATGGTTATCTTATTATCTAAGGAAACATTATTTCCTTCAAGATCTTCAAACTCTTCTAAATTTGAAACATCTTTAGTAAGCTGCGGCAACAAATTGAACAACTCCTCACCAGATGCTGAAAGTAGATAGATTACCAATGGCAATACAAACAATGCTATAAGTACAGCATATTTTACTGGGCTATTCCTGTTGTCTTTAATAGTTTCCAATTGCATATTTTAGTTTGCACAAAAATACAATACAGAGGTCACATTATTTTAATCAAATAGAGATAAAAGCTAAAGACATTTGTTAAAAAAGAAATGCCCAACATTCCTGTTGGGCATTTAGTATATTATAATTTAGGATTTAATATTAGAAATCCCAAGCTTGATGTCCTGTTCTGTATACTTCATAAATATAATCTCCTTCAACAAGAAGAATTGTAACTAGGTAACATACAAGAAATATAGCTGTCCAAACTACAGATCTCCTAAGACCTTTAGTTTCTCCTTCCATGTGCATGAATGCCCAAGTAATGTAATATGCTTTATAAATTGTTAGGATGATAAATATCCAGTTTAACAATTTCATTTTAATAAACGTATTCTCTATTAAAAATGCTGGTTTTATAATACCAAGGATAACCTCAACTATAGTTACTATAGAAAGTAATGCAAATACAAACCAAATGCGTTTAATTGGATCCTTACCGTGTGCTGTATCGTGTGCCATTGTGTTTAATATTTTGTGTTATACTAAGTAGAAGAATGTGAATACAAATACCCAAACTAAATCTACAAAGTGCCAATATAATCCTACTTTCTCAACCATTTCATAGCTACCTCTTCTTTCATAAGTACCAATGATTACATTAAAGAAAATAATGATGTTTATAATTACACCAGAAAATACGTGAAACCCGTGAAATCCTGTAATGAAGAAAAAGAAATCTGCAAATAATGGCGTACCATATTCGTTATGTTTAAGGTTAGCACCTTCTACTATGTTTCTTCCTTCGGCTTTTAACTTTGCCAAAGACTCTTCTCTAGAAAGAATTGTCTTTTGACCATTTTCATCTAAGATCTGTGTGCGCACCAAAATTTCTGGCTTAGCTTCAAAACCTTTAATGATTTCGTTCATTGAGTAAGTAGGCAATTCTTTTTCACCATTATACCAAACACCATTTTTCTTTTGGTGTTGTTCTCTTTCTCCAGGAACTGCAACAGCAATGTTTTCTAAAGCAACACGATGACCTGTATTGTCTACAAACTGTAGTATTTGTCCTCCATGAGTTTCAACGGCTCCATATTCACCATTAATAAAGTTTTTCCACTCCCAAGCTTGAGATCCTACGAAAATAGCACCTCCAATAATAGTTAGGAACATGTAAAGAATAACTTTCTTTTGTTTCATGTGATGACCAGCATCAACCGCTAATACCATTGTAACAGATGAGCCAATAAGAATAAAGGTCATTAATGCCACATAATACATAGGTGCATCTACACCGTGTAAAAATGGGAAGTGATTAAACACTTCATCGGCGATTGGCCAAGAATCGATAAATTTAAAACGGGAAAATCCGTATGATGCTAAGAATCCTGAGAATGTCAATGCATCAGAAACGATGAAAAACCACATCATTAGCTTGCCATAGCTTGCTTTTAGTGGTTGATTACCGCCACCCCAAGTTTTTCCTTCGGTGCCAGTACTTACTGCAGTAGCTTCCATAAACGTGAATTGGTTTAATGTTGTGCAAAAATAACTTTTTTATTGTACTCTCGAAATAGCTTGCACCGCATTTTCAAGGCATTTTTTTAATTTATCGCTTTCATTGAGTTGATTCAACGAAGATTATCATACTTTTTCTTAGAAAAAATATAAGAATACAAAGAGGTAAAGCCACAGAACATCAACGAAGTGCCAAAATGTAGCACCAAGTTCGAAGCCTAGCATTTGCTCTGCTGTATAGCGTTGTTTAAAATGATTATAAATTAAGACTAAAAGCACAATTAGTCCTGCCGCAATATGTGCTAAGTGCGCTAACACAAGTACATAAATGAAAGAGGTTGTTATTGAACTTTCGCTTCCTGTAAAATAAAATCCTAAATTAATAATATCTTCAAATCCTTGTAACTGCAGCCCTACAAAAATTACTCCCAACACCAATGTAGCTAATAATGAATAAGTTGCTCCTTTGCGGTTGTTTGCTCTTAGTTGTTTTTTTGCGATAAATAAAGTAATGCTACTTGTTACAATAGCTAGTGTACTCCATATAAAAGAAGCTGGCAGCGTGAAATCATTTAACCAATCTTGACGCTCACTACTTACTACATAAGCACTAGTTAATCCCGCAAACATCATTACCATAGATATGATGCCAAACCAAAGCATCATCTTTTTAGACCGTGCTGTTTTTTCTTGTTCTGTTCCTTGTGTTAAATCCATTACCTTATAAATTTATCTAAGACATATATTATTTGAAGCAGTGTAATATAGCTTACACTTGCAAACATTAATTGCTTTGCAGATTTTGGTGTTCGTTTCTTATATAACATGATTGCATAATACATCATAAACACTCCTAACAATCCAATTATAACAGCTGCTATTGGTGTAAGATAAAGACGTCCTGTCATACCAAATGCAGGAACTAATGATATTAAAACTGTCCAGAATGTATATAAGATAACTTGTATGGCTGTTTTTGTGTCACGCTTGCCAGTTGGCAACATAGCAAAACCTCCTTTTTTGTAATCATCAAACAACCACCAACCAATAGCCCAAAAATGTGGGAATTGCCAAAAAAACTGTATCATGAATAATGTACCTGGTTCTATTCCAAATTCGTTTGTAGCGGCAACCCAACCCAGCATAAATGGTATTGCTCCTGGAAAAGCTCCTACAAATACGGCTAAAGGTGTTTTTGTTTTTAGAGGTGTGTATACCAATACATATAATAAGATAGACAATGCACCAAACATTGCAGTTTTAGGATTTATATAATATAACACCGCAACACCGCTTATAGCAAAAGCCGTAGCTATAAACAAAGCCATTTGCACGCTCATTCGCTTTGCTGGCAATGGTCTATTTTTAGTGCGATCCATTAACGCGTCAAGATCTTTTTCTATAACTTGATTATAGGCATTTGATGCTCCAACCATTAAGTAGCCACCAATTGCAAGAAGCAGAACATCTACAAAGTCTAAAACGGTGGCGCCTAAAAAATAACCAGCAACAGAAGAAAAGACCACGCTAATAGCTAATCTCATTTTAGTGATTTCCTTAAAGTCAGAACTCCAAGAAGTTGTCGTATTATGTAGCGCTGTTTCAGCCAAGAAATAAGTTTTTCAATTGGGGTGCAAAGATACTGCATTATAGATGTTTTGCCACGATGAACAGCCTATAAAATTTATAATATAAAGTATTGTATTTCAATATTAAAAATCTATTAGAGCAAGTTTTAAATTATTAAGTATCTTAATCTTTTTACGACCTACCTCACAAACAATTGTAATTATGAAAGCTTTAACCCACACACTGGCATTAATTTTTCTAAGCTCACCTTTATTTTTGCATTCTCAAAAGGTATCTATAAATTCAGAAAAACTATCTAATCATGTTTATATGATTACCGGACAAGGTGGTAACATAGGATTGTTTGAAGATACAGATGCTTTATTGATGATTGATTCTCAATTTGGCAAATTAACTCCCCAAATTCTTGCGGAAATAAAAACCATTAGCCCCAAACCAATTAAAACACTCCTTAACACACATCATCACGGCGATCACACTGGCGGCAATGAAAATATAGTAAATAAAGGCGCTTCTGTTTTTGCTCACAAAAATGCAAGAGTCCGTTTGTTAAAAAGTATCGAAGACAAGACTAAATCATCTAAAAAAGCCTTACCAATTCTAACCTTTTCAACCGAGTTAAATTTATATTTCGACACTACACAAGTTTTAATATTTCATCCTGAAACAGCACATACAGATGGCGATGCAATTATTTATTTTGTTGAAGAAAATGTATTACACACCGGAGATGTATTCTTTAATAGCCGATATCCTTATATAGATTTAGATTCTGGCGGAAGTGTTATCGGTGCCAAAAAGGCGATAGAACACATGTTGATGCTTATTAATGCAGAAACGCAAATTATTCCAGGACATGGAAAACGCGCTACAAAAACAGATTTAGAAAAAACATTAGCTATGTACAACACTTGTATATCCCGCATTGAAAATGAAATTAACCGTGGCGCTACTCAGGAAGATGTTTCACAAAACAGAGCTTTAACTGAAGATCTTGATGGGAAATTTTACACAGAAGGTGCTTTTATATCGCCAGAAAAATGGAGAAGAACCATTTACCTTAGTTTAACTTCTGAAAAAAACTAGTTAATTAATAATCGTAATACCAATTAAACAAGTCTGTCCTAACACCAAAGTTTAACCATACAGTATTTTGTGTTTGTATAACATCGCTCACATCTTCATCTACAGAGAAATCTCTATAAATTGCAGTAGCGTATACTTTAAAATTAGTGGCAGGATTTATAATGTAGCCTAATTCTAACTCGCCATAAAAGCTAGTTGCCTTATTACCTTGCAACAAATTATTTCCATTATCTGCAGGCCTATCATCTTCACTTGTAAAGATATTACCACCATAAACAACACCATCCTTAAAATCAAAACCTCGTTCACCATAAATAAGTTTACCTAGACCATAATAGCGCTTATGCTTATAGCGTAAAATTCCTATATATTCTCTAAAATTTGCACCCCATAAATGTGCCTGGCTTTGGTTGTTGTACCCATAATTAAGAGTAATGCTATTGTGAGAATACGTATAAGGTCTTACTTGATTATATTCTGCTTGAACAATTAAATTTGGGACATTGAATGCATTAAAATATTTTATACCTAATTGGTAACCTATTTTATTTTTATAACTGCCCTCACCACCTGTAATATCTCCGCTAGAAAACTCATCTATTAATAATTGCGCATAAGTATTAAAGCTGTCACTCCATTTGTATTTTCCTGTTAAACCAATTATTGCATTACCACCACGAGAACCAGTTGAAAACTCAATTGCTCGATAAAATATAACTGGATTTAAGTAATTAAGATCAAAACCTCTGTCATTATCATTTTCCCAAATTACATTTTCAAACAAGCCGATATTTAAGCGTTTAGTCACATTTATACTTAAGTAATGGTTAGCCATATACTTTGTTCTGAAAGAACCATCTGCAGTTACAGCAGGCCTCACATCGCGCAGAGACATCCAAGTATTTGTATACTTTAATTTCCAAAATGTAGTATTTAATTTAAAGTAGGGATAAGGGCTTGCATTATCACTTAACAATAATGACCTATAACCATCACCTATAAAATTTTTGCCGTGCCCAAACTGCACATTAAAAAATTTTGACGGTGAATACGACAAGTATCCTGTAGCAATAGGATAGTCAAATGCGTCTTCTCCAAACTCTTTTGCAATACCTCTTCCTGGTATGATAGCTGGATTACCTCCATCTGGCTTTAAACTCCTTGCAAAATCATTATAATATCCAGCAAAGCGGCCTTGACTTTCATATAATACAGTGTGGAAATTTAAGTTCTTTCCTAGACCTCCTTGAAAAACTGCAGCTCTTGTATTGTTATAAGTAGTTAAATCTCTATCTAAATCTCTTCCCAACTGTAAATCTGCAGCAACATCTAACGTAAACCAATAATCTTTTCCTTGAAGCCTAATTAAATGTTCATTAAAAAATTTCCTGCCAAACCAAGAAGATTTATCATAATGTAATTTCTTATTTTCTTTCTCAAAATCATAATAGCGTTGTACTTCTTTATACAATAAAGGCTTAGAAGCTGTATGATTATTGGTTCCAACCTGGTTCATATCATCGTCAAAACGAGAATAAACTTCATGTGATAAAGGAATGTTTATTTGGCTGGATGCTTGTCTATTTTTAAACGGACGCACCTCTACATCATCATACTCATTTTTAATAGTGTTTGGTGACACAGTTGTAATCGCTTTTACAGGATCATCTATTTCGTTAATTGTCGGGTTTAACATTCTTGACAATGGTAGTTTTATAGGCATACGAAATTGCATATCTATAGCTCTACTATTATAACTTGCAGGTTGTATTTTTGGTAATTTCTCAAAAACAGCTAAGGTTGCCTCTTGTAACTCTTCATACACTGCTTCTGTATATATTACATTAAAGATTCCTTCTGTATCCACTTCAAAAATCACTGTTACATCTGTTTTTAAATCTTTAGTTTCAATACCATCAGGTATTTGAAAATTGGAATAGATAAATGATTTTAAAGTAGCATCAAAACAATTCTCAAGATTAGAAAGTGCAACAGATTCACATTCATTAAAAACAGGATAGCGTTCTGAAGAAGTTGTTGCTGTTTGAGCACAGACTAAAAAAGGAAGCAATAAAAATAAGGTGTAAAAGGTCTTCATAGCGCTTAAAAAAACTTCAGGTTTTTCAGGTGATGAAGATACCGCATTTAGGCGACCTATAAAAAAAAGCCTCTTCGAATTAGTAGTCGAAAAGGCTTTTAAATAAAGACAGTTGATGGCTAGTCTTTTACATTAAATACAATTGGAAGATCAAAAATTACTTCTACCGGCTTGTTACTTTGCTGTCCTGGTTTCATCTTAGGTATTAAGCCAGCCATACGTTCTCCTTCTTTAGTTAACTTAGGATGCGTAGAGCGACCTTGAATATCTACAACATTACCAGTTTTGTCTATTTTAAATCTCACATAAATTCTTTGCTGTCCACTTAAGCCAAGATCTGAAGCTAGATCACCATCAAATTTACGTTGTACAATTGTATTTATCTTACTAGACATACATGCTCTACGTTCTGCATTGGTAGTTAAACCTTCACAACCAGGAAAAATAGGTACAAACTCCACTTTAACAAATGGTACTGGAGCAATTTCTGGGTCTTCTGTTTTTTCAACCAAATCTCCAGGTTCAATTTCTGTGATATCTGGTTCTGTGGTAAGTTCTGTATCCTCAAAGAGCTCTGTTGGAGTATCGTCATCGATAACATCAATAACGTCTATAATCTTCTGAACTTTTTTAAGAGGCTGTTTTTTCTCTACTTTGTCTTTAACAATGACAAATTCTGGATTAAAATAAGTTTCTACTTCTGAGTTGTCCACAGCCACATCATCGGGCTTTACAACTGGTACCGCAGATTTAATCTCCATCACCAAAACGGTGGTTACTAAGGCTACAATTAAGCCTAACTGAAAGTTTACCAATGTACTTTTTCGTACATTAGCATCGTGCTTGTTGTTCATAATAAATGGTTTTAATGTTACAATAAAAACCGAATCAACAAGCATACCAAAAAGAAATCCCGCTCTTGAAAACAAGGCGGGATTTTGATATTTAGGGTATATTTAGAATTAATCTAAAACCTGGAAAACAATTGGTAATGAATATAATACACCTACTGCTTTACCACGTTGCTTACCTGGCGTCATCTTTGGTAACGCTTTTACAACGTTTTCTGCTTCTTTAGCTAATCTTGGGTGTGGTGCTCTTGCACGTACGTTTGTTATATTACCGCTTTTATCAATTTTAAAAGCTACATAAATACGTTGTATACCACTTAATCCAAGCTCGCCTCCAAGTTCTTGATCAAACTTACGTTTAACAAACTTGTCAACTTTTTCACTCATACATTTCTTACGAGCTGCATTATTAGTTTCACCTTCGCATCCAGGGAAAATTGGCACATTTTCGATAACTGCAAATGGTACATCTGCAATTTCTTCTTCAACTGCCTCTTCTACCTCTTCTACCTCAACAATTTCCTCTTGGTTTGTTTCTGTAGACTCGATAATAGTTTCCTCTACCTCTGCCTCATCTTCAACAACCTCGATTACTTCAGGTGCTGGTGGCGGCGGTGGCGGCGGTGGCGGTGGTGTGTTCTGTATTTCTGTAATAGGCACATCTTCATCAAGTAAATCATCTACTTGAACTTGTCCTATATCAATTTCGTCTGGATAAGTTTTCATCTCAATGGCTTGCCATGTGAGGAATAAAATTAAAATTAGACCAATTTGAAAGTACAGCACGCTGTTCTTTCTAAGGTCTGCTTTTGGATTTTTCTTTGGTTCCATAATGCGTTCGTGTTTAAGGATTGCTAATGTAATTAATTTTTGTCTAACATGGAATTCTCAACACTTTTTAAGTTCACAATTTGTTGTTGAAAACCTCTAAAAATTAAGAAACCTAGACAAGCACCTAATGTATTTGCCAACATATCATAATAATCAAAAGACCTATAATCTGTTAGTGTATCTTGTAAAAACTCAATAAATATGCCATAACCTATCACAAGAAGTAGAATTGCTATTCCTATTTTAGAAAATGGGTATTGAGATACTTTTTGCCTCATCATACTGAAGAGCCAAAGTATTGTTAAAATAAAATATATGGCTGTGTGAGCTATCTTATCTGAAAAACTCACACCAGTTTTAGGAAAACTAGTAGGTTTTACTAAACTAGCTATTGCTACAAGTATTGTAAAAACAATACTTAATAGAACGGCGTTTTTAACCAACCAATTCTTTATAGGCTTCAGCATCTAACAAGTCTTCTACTTCTGAAGCTTCAGAAAATTTAATTTTAACCATCCAGCCTTTTCCGTATGGGTCTGAGTTTACTAATTCTGGCTCGTCTTCTAACGTTTCATTAAACTCTATAATCTCACCAGTAAGCGGTAAGAAAAGATCTGAAACAGTCTTCACAGCTTCAACCGTACCAAATACTTCTTCTCTATCTAGAGTTTCATCTACAGTTTCTACTTCAACATATACGATATCTCCTAATTCGCCTTGAGCAAAATCAGTAATACCTACAGTTGCTACATCACCTTCAATCTTAATCCATTCGTGATCTTTAGTATATTTTAATTCTTGTGGGATATTCATGTTATTAGTTATAGTGTTAGTTATATTTTTTAGTTTCCAAAATTGTAACGCAAAGTTATACCACCTCTAATTGTTGTCTGCGGAAATGCAGTAGAAATTTCATAGGTAGAAAAACTATGATCGTAATAGAACAATGCTGTTAAATTCTTAGTAAGCGCATAGTCTGTTGTAAAATTAATAGTCCAGATGTTTTGACCAGCTGTTGTTTGGCTATTATCTAAATCTAAGTATCGTATAATAGTCTTATTACGTCTGTATGAAATATCTGCCTTAAAGTTAAGGTCACTACTTAGTATACGGCGTTTACCGGCAACTCTAGTAGCTATTTTTAAATCTTTAATTCTGTAACCTAGTCCTACAATATATTCGTTTCCGCTAATTTCTGTAAGAAGATTGTTATCAAAACTTAATGATAGTGCTCTATCTTTTCTAATTTCTGCTAAAATCTTGATAGAGTTATTTGTTTCCATATCTATCTTGACAAGTGGACTAAATGCTTCTGTAATATTCACATTAGAAAATAATGTCCTGTTCTTAAAGTTTCCGGCTTGGTCACGATTATTATCTCCAAATGGATTATTTGTATCAAAATCTATATTAGTCTGGAATTGACTCAAAGTATAAACAGAATTGTACGCGTGATTTAATGAAAAACGTTTAAAGTTATCCTTAAACCATTTTAATCGCATAAGGCCAGTATACTTAATTGTCCAGTTTGGAAGTGGCGTATCTCTAAATGCACCTAAACTTACACTATTTACATCTTTACCAGAATAAGCCGACAAGAATGCTGGTAGTAGAACAGCTTGATTACCTCTACCATAACCACTTGGGAAACCATTCTCATCTACATCTGTAGGGTCTTGACCATTTTGTGCTGCTAATCGTCTTGCTACAACTAATCGGTTTTCTCTAAAAGTATCAAATGCTTCAGATGAATCTTGGTCACTTTGTGAAAATGCTGTGGCAATTAATACTGTTGATATACTAAAGTTTCCGAAGGTATTTGGCGTAAGGGAATTGTATTGATAATCTCCAATGCCACTTCCAGTAACCCTATAGTTTTCTTGAAAAGTTTCAGAATAATTTCTGGCAGCGTTTAAGTCTATTTTTAGATCTGGCAATAAATCTACTGTAGCCTGAATATTTAGCTCTCTATTTTCAACTTCTTGATATTGCTGATTAAACTGGTCGTATAATGTAAGCCAACCACGTCTTGCTGCTTCTTCGCGCACATCTCTTTGGCTACCTAATGTAAACCCTACAGTTGGTCTTACAGAACCTATAAATCCTACTGTTGGAGTATATCCAGGCAAGAATGTACCTTGACGCTCGATATAAGACACCTGCAATTTCTTAACAGCTGTAAGCAGACCTATTCCTGTATTAATAGCTTTATCTGCGCCACTTAGTTTATTAGAAGGCGTATTATCTTGGTTGCCTTGAGCAGCTAATCTAGGTGTGCTTGTTTGGCCTTGTCGTAAATCTCTCCTATTGGTAGATGTTCGTCTTGCATTAGTTTTTTTCTGTTTCTTTTTAAGACCTACATAATTATAAAGTCTTTGTAGATCTAAAGTCGAGTTTAACTCGTGCTTCATAGAGTTTTGAACAGTATTTCCTAATCTTGGAATTCCTTGATCTTGTAGGTTGTTAAAAATTTCTGAACCACGTTGCCATTGGTAAGAACTTTCATAACTATACGTAGACTTCACAAACTCCAGCAATGGTATCTTATTTAGAGGCAACTCATAATTAAGCTGAAGATTTTGAGTATGTATGTTAGGAGTTCCTGTTTCAAAGAAACCATCCCATAGTCCTATAGTTTGATCTTGTGTGAGATCATCATTCACATAATTTCTAACAACAAAATTATTTCCTGTAGTATAATTAAAGTTTAAAGACTTAGAGAGTTTCCAATTAAGTGCAAATTGCCAATCGTACAAATAATTACGTTGGTATAATTGCGGAATAATATTTCCTTCTCCCAAAAACGACCTGAAACGCTGTCTGTTATATTGTCGTTGTATATTAGATCCTAAAGAAATACTTGTAGGTAAAGGATTAAAGTTAAAATCTTTAATTGGCTTAAAGTAAGCACTGCTATCTAAAACAGCAATTTTCTTAAATGGCTCTATTGTAACTTCTGGAACAGCATACTCATAAGTGGCGCCTACCCTTACATTTTGATCTATAGACTCTTCTATCTCAAAATCCCTATGATCTGTTTGATTGTATGTGCCAGAAAGGGTAAAATTTTCAATATCATAAGGCATAGGTGTTTTTGGCTCTGCACCTGGTTCTGTAGAGACTACTCTGTTTTTTCTTAACCCAATTATACTTACACTTTGTCTTCTGGTATAATCTTCTGCACGCTCTTTAATTGCATCTGCTGTTTGAGAATCTTGAGCAGCATCTATCCTATCATCTAACTCTAGGTCTAAAAATTCTGGATCGTATTGAGGTGTAATTAACTCTTCTCCTCTGGTGTAATTAAATGGTATTTGAACTCCCCAATTTTTAGGTAACAATTGCCCTACACTTACATTGGTTGTAACATCATAACTTTGTACGTCTTCACGACTACGTTGGTTAGGGCCTTGCTCTATACTACCAAACCCTACAGTGCTTCGTCTACCTGTGGCAGAAACATTCATGAAGTCTGCTACGTTGGCATCCATATTTACTACAGCAGCCCAACCTCCTTCATTTTTAAGACCAGATAACCTTAATTCATTAAACCATACTTGGCCAGAAGTTTCGTCTAAATTATTGTCATTTGTATTTTTTACACCTAACATAATAACCCTAACGTTACCAAAACTCGGGTTACCTTTGATACCTACTCTTAGCTCACCAGAAACATTATCTAAAGATACTTCTCCATTTTCATTAAAGAAATTTAAATCTGTCTGGGCAAATTGATCACTACCTAAAACAGTAGCCTTTACAGTTTGTAATAAATCTAATGGTAATTGAAGTTCATTTTCTGACGGCCAAATTTCTGCAGCATTTGTAGCATTTGGTGTTGTTACTTTTAATGGAATCTCAACTTGATAGAAGTTGTCTGTAAAATCTAATCCCATTCTAATGAAAGCTACCATTTCATCATCCTCCAATGGTGTTTCGTTTGGTAAAGACTCTGCATGAAGAAACATTTGAAGTTTTTCATACTGCCTCATATCTACCTGGAAGTTTTTATAAACAGCTCTAGAATCATTAGGTTTTAATCCTGAAACAGTTAATGCTAAAGATTGCTCATCTTCTAAAACCGACTGGTTATTGTTTACAAACTCTTCTCTAATTACACCTGGTGGCGGCTCATAATTAGAAGTCATTTCTTCTGAAACTGAGGTAACTTCAAATAAGGCATCATCTGTTGTAGGGTTATTACCATCTGGTTGTATTGCTACATTATACCTTCTGTAATCTCCTCTAACTAAATCTAATGTTGCAAATCTTAAATGAATGTTTTCTTGAAAGTCCTGTAAGAACATTCTCATGAAACGTACAGATCTTAAGTCTCCAATACCACCAACAACCTCTCTTAAAGGATCGTTTGAATCTTGCGGAAATTGCAATGGCACTCTAAACTGCACCCAACGTGTTGGTAACGTACCTCCATCAACTGTATTTACATCTAATTCCCTAACGTCTGTCACAAACTCATTTGTATCTGGAGACATCTGGTTTGGTGCAATTGGGACATTTAACTGCAAGTAGCTGTCTATAGTGTTCATCGTGTTGTCTCGATTCACATCTTCAACTGTTGGGAACGTTGTGTTTCCTCTATTATCCTGAGACACATCTGTTGGAGAGTTTCCTTGTGTACCATTATATTGTCTGTAACGCTCAGTAATACTACCTTGAGCATTCAAAAAATAATTGTAATTATCGTTTGAAGGATCTGCAAGACCTGCAAAATCTCCAAATCTTGAAGCTTCTTCCGCATCATCTAAACCATCAAAACCTACATCTTGATTAACACGTGCTTGTCCTTCTGTATCAAAAGCATATACTAAAGATTGGTTTTGTGGTACTTTTCCAAAAGCTGTAGATTGGGTTTGTGCTGTACCGCCATCTTCTGGCAAACCATTCTCATATTGTTTTCTTCCATCCTTAAGTACATCTTCAGAAATACTACCTAAGTTAAATGATATTGTACCACCAGTACTTCCTGCGTTTTCATCGTAAATAAATGGATCTAGTAACCAAAATTCTATATACTCTACATTAGATTGTTCAAAGTTTGTGTTTGTAATTTGGCGTGTAATTCCTCCAAAATTTTGTTCTGGGTTTGGTAATGTGTTTGTACCATTGGCTCCGGTTGCATAGTTGTATTGACCACGCTCTTCTGGATAAAATGCAATATCCATAGGAAACAACACTTGAGGTTGCCCTTGAACAATAGTTGTTTCCGGAAAGATTTCATCAATAAAAACACGACGGGTTTTATAATCTGAAAGATCTGCATCTGACACACCATCTGGACGCTGGTTACTATAAAAGATAGGATCTACTGTATACCAGTTTATTCTTGCGCGACGATCATTTACACGTAAATCTCCATTTCCGAAACCACCATCAAAACCATTTGGTCCTGTAGGAACACTTGACAATTCCCAAGATAATGGAGTTAATATTGAAATAGAGGTTTGTGACGCTTCAAAATCGTCTACATAGGTTACCGTTTCTCCTCTAAAATTGTCTCCACTTGGTGAGCCTGGTTGTAAATAAGCGAACTCTCCACGTATTGAAAAGTTAGACTCTACCTCTGTATCAATATTAGGTAAATGGTTTGCAAAGCGTGTTAACCAAGGTACTTCTGTAGAGTAATTAATATTGAAACCATAAATTGAATTATTTATAGGTTCATAACCATAGTTGGCTTTTTGCGTTATTGGTCTCTCATTTAAATTAAGGTATGTACCACCAATTAAGAAGTTTTCATTAAAACGGTGTTCAACATTTAATCCAGTAAAACGTTTAGTTTGTTGTCCGAATAATGCATTACTTTCTGTTGAAATCTGAATAGGCACATCTGATGCTAGTAAAGATTCATCTAGTATTTGAACGCGACCAAATTGGTAATTCACTACATAATCTACTCCTTCTTGAAGTACACGACCACCAGCAGTTACTGTTACAGAACCTTGTGGTATATTAAAACCACCAATTGGAATACCGTCTACTCCACTAGATTTGTAGCGTCCTTTAAGTTGGAATTTATTTTTTTCTGCAGATTCTTGTTCTGCTTGTATTTTAGTTGTGGTATAAAGTTTCTTAAATACGTATTCTCTTTGGTTAGAGTTATAAGTTAGCAACTCATTATCAGAGCCATCCATTTCATCATCATAATCTTCTGAAGGATTTAATCTTAGCTTGTTAAACAAGTATTCTCCAAACGGTTCTGTACTTGTAAATATGATTCTACCATTTTGTGGATCTATTGTTAACCCTGGCACATAATCAAAAAAGCCATCACCTTCCAAAACAGGATCATTGTAGGCATTAAGTTTATCAAGGTTTAAAACGCGTAATAATGTTGTTTGTTCAACATCATCTGGAAGCGGATCTGCACCTACAGATTGTATATAGTTTAATGGTTGTGGATCTGTATATAATATATTGAATCTAAAATCTTCAGCAGAAACATCAAACGCATCTAAGCTGTAAATGTTTTTCATCATTAAGTCCCAAATAGGTTCGTTAACATTAGTTATAGGACTTTTAAGCATTTTTACAACAAGCGTCTGGTTAACTATGGCAGACATGTTTGGTGGTAAAGCAGCATCATCTATACCATCATTATTAGCATCTTGACCATTGGTTTGGTCTACATCACTTGCGTCATTAATACCATCGCCATCTGTATCTTGGCCATTATCATTAGTCCCATCACCATCAACATCTGCATCTACACTATCTAAAATACCATCTAAATCTGTATCTGGGTTAGATGCAGTTGCCTCTACACCATCATTTGCAAATTCACCAACTTGAAATACCTGGCCGCCAACTGTATATTGAAAAGCAACACCTAAAATTTCATCATTACTCAATCTTTGGTTAAGAGATATATAACCTAATTGAGTATTTATAGTATACTCGTTATTCTGTAATTGTCTTGCATTTTCTAAAACGCCGTAATCTCTTCCTTCTGTAACTTGGGTGCCAAAACCTTGACCTATAGTAGCTACATCTCTAATTTGATTGTTTAAGATAGATTGTTGTTGAGGATTACCAATACCAAAAGGGTTAAAGTCGTTATTTTCATTATCGGGAAAAGAGCCTGGCGCTTCATTAACGAAACCTGCTGGCTGGTTATCTAACCCAATATTATTTTGATCTGACTCACCAATATCCTGTATTGCAACAATGTTCCTTGCATCTACTAAAGATTGCGTGTTGTTTGTCCTGTTAGTTACCCAAACTTGTATTCTTGTAATCTGAACGTTTGAGTTTATAAATGGATAGTTTGCTAAAGATCTATCATATGTATCCCTAAAGTAATGGGAAAGGAAAAAGTGTTTGTTCTCATCATAATCTAAGATAAACTTTTCGAAATCCTGTACGGCATCACCACCTTCAACATTTACTGTGTTACGTTCAGAATTCTGCTCAGAGTAAACACCAGTAATAGTCGTCTTACCAAATTGCATTTCAACCTTTGCTCCAAATAAACTTTGTGCACCTTGTATAAGAGAACTGTTTAACGGCAAACTCACATTACCGATCTCAATTTTTCTTACAATATCATCTTCTGTTGGAGTATACTCTAACTTAATTTGATTTTGAAAATCGAAACTAGCTTCTGTATCATAATTTGCTGTTACCTGAAGCCTCTTTCCTACTTTACCAAGCAAACTAAGACTTATACGTTGGTCAAAATCGAATGTTAGGTTACTCCTGTTTCTTGGTGAAAAAGACGGATTGTCTTGTTTTGTATAAAGCACACCCAAATCTACCTCGACCGTACCTGTTGGGATAACCTCTATTTCTCTGCCTCCAAAAACACTTTCAAAAAAGTTATTGTTTACATAAAAGTTAGGCAGTAAGTTTTTTTGTTCTTCTTCCGTTCCTTCTTTCTTTCCACTTAAAGCATCAGATTTTTCATTGAAATACTTTCGCATTTCTTCTTGAAATATTAAACGTTGATACTCATCTGGCGTTAAGATTAAGGGATAAGAGATATTAAACTCTCCAAGTTTTTGAGTGTACACATAACGATCTAAATCTACATCGTAAGTGTATTTGTTTAAGATACTATTGGGGTCTGAAAGTTCTATTTTTCCTAAGGAGTATCCCGTACTAGTGGAGTCTTGTTCTGTTTCTTCTTGTGCAGTTACAGAGTAAGCACCTAATAAAGCAAATAAAAGGATTGCTGTTTTTAAAGCCGGAATTTTAAAATAGAAGTTCGCCAATTCGCCTAAAGTTTTTTAAGTGCTAGTTTGATGATAGTTTCAACGGAAGCTTCTGGATCTGTTTTGAGTATTCCTGCCACGACTTTGTCGCTTTGTTTCCTCGTATATCCTAAGGTTTCTAAAGCAGATAACGCTTCTTCTTTTTGAGTATTGCCTTGGGATGGCAAAACTTCATCTAAGCCTACAACATTAAGTATCTTATCCTTAAGATCTATAATAACACGTTGCGCAGTCTTTAACCCTATTCCTTTAACAGATTGTATAGTTGCAACATCTCCTTGAGATATTGCTTCTGTAACTTGTTGCGGAGTTAGTGATGACAACATTGTTCTTGCAGTACTTGCACCAATACCCGAAACACCTATTAATAATCTAAAAACTTCTCGCTCTGCTTTTTCTGCAAAGCCAAATAATGTATGCGCATCTTCTCTTACTTGTAGGTGAGTAAAAATCTTTACGCATTCTTCATTTTTAATAAGGCCAAAAGTGTGCAATGAAATATTTACAAAATAGCCGACGCCACCACAATCTACAATAATGTTTGTAGGGTTTTTCTCTATTAATTGACCAGCTAGTTGGGTTATCATTTGAACTGAAGACTTAGACTGCCAAATGTAGCAAATTTATTAAGATCGCAAAACGTAATGTCTCAGCTAATTATTGGATTTCTAATTTCATTTGTTGGCGTTTTTGCTTATCCTGAGCATCAACAATTGCAACAGCAGCCATATTTACCATTTCCTCTACACTTGCTCCAAGTTGAATAACGTGTGCAGGTTTTTCTAACCCCATCATAATTGGGCCTATTGAATCTTCACCAGTAAGCTCCTTTATTAACTTATAGGTTCCGTTTGCTGAGTCCAGCGTTGGATAAATTAATGTGTTTACTTTCCTATTGGATAATTTAGAGAATGGAAACTTTTCCTCTCTCATTTTTCTATTAAGAGCAAAATCTACTTGCAATTCTCCATCTACAATTACATCGGGAGCTACTTTATGAAGCAAATCAACAGCTTCTCTAACTTTGGTAGCGTGTGCATCTTTTGAAGAGCCAAAATTGGCATATGAAACCATTGCTATAATAGCTTCCATCCCAAACATTTTTACAGTATGGTTTGTCATTTGAGCTATTTTAGCTAAATCTTTAGCTGTAGGATCTATATTTATTGATGTGTCACTAATAAAAATTGGGCCTTTAGAGGTGTTCATTAAGTTACACGTGGCAACTTTGGTTACTCCTTTAAGCTTACCAATTATTTCTAAAATTGGCTTCACCACAGTAGGATACGCTCTAGAGTATCCAGAAAGCATAGCATCTGCATCTCCTAACTGAACCATCATGGCAGCAAAATAATTTCGTTCTCTCAATAGCTTTTGAGCGTCGTAGAGTGTAACCCCTTTTCTTTGTCTAGCCTTCCAGAATTGGTTGGCATAATTTTCTAGGTGACCTTTCTCTTCATCTGACTTTGGGTCTATAATGGTAACCTCTTCAGAATCAAAATCTAACTCGATCATTAATTCCTTAATAACTTCTCGGCGTCCCAGAAGAATAGGAATACCCATTCCTTCATCATGAACAATCTGTGCAGCCTTAAGTACATCTAGATGATCTGCTTCTGCAAAAACAATGCGTTTAGGATTCATTTTAGCACGGTTATGAAGCAACCTTGTAACCTTATTATCGTTACCCATACGATCATAAAGTTCGTCTTCATATTTCTGCCAATCTAAAATTTCTTTTCTGGCTACTCCACTTTTAATAGCTGCTTTTGCTACTGCTGGCGGAACTTGTGCAATAAGTCTTGGGTCAAATGGTTTTGGTATTATATAATCTCTCCCAAAGTTTAGACGCGTTTCTCCGTAGGCTATATTAACTTGCTCCGGAACTGGCTCCTTAGCTAATTTAGCCAAAGACTTTACCGCTGCCATTTTCATTTCCTCATTAATTTTAGTAGCCCTAACATCTAAAGCGCCACGAAATATAAATGGGAAGCCTAATACATTATTAACCTGATTAGGATGATCACTACGTCCTGTAGCCATAATGATATCTTTGCGTGCACTTATAGCCAGATCATAATCTATTTCTGGATTTGGATTAGCCATAGCAAATACAATAGGATCATTAGCCATAGATTTTATCATCTCTGGAGATACTATATTTCCTACTGAAAGCCCCAAAAAGACATCTGCATTAACAAATGCTTCGGCTAAAGAACCGTACATTTTTTTAGAACAGAATTTTTCTTGCTGTATTGTTATATCGCCTCTTTCAGAGTGGAGTAATCCATTAGAGTCAAATACAGACATGTTTTCTGGTTTTGCCCCTAATAACAAGTATAAATTAAGGCATGCAATTGCAGCTGATCCAGCACCTGATACCACAAACTTTACATCTTCAATCTTCTTGTCTGCTAACTCTAGTGCATTAATTAGAGCTGCTGCAGATATAATTGCTGTACCGTGTTGATCGTCATGCATCACAGGAATATCCAGCTCTTCCTTAAGTCTTCGTTCTATCTCAAAAGCCTCTGGTGCTTTTATGTCTTCTAGATTAATACCACCAAATGTTGGCGCTATATTCTTTACTGTTTCAACAAAAGCATCGACATCTTTAGTGTCTACCTCTATGTCAAAAACATCTATGTCTGCAAAAATTTTAAACAATAGCCCTTTACCTTCCATTACTGGTTTAGAAGCTTCTGGACCTATATCACCTAAACCAAGTACTGCTGTACCATTAGAAATTACAGCTACAAGATTACCTTTGGTGGTATATCTGTATACGTTTTCCTTATCTTTTTCTATCTCTAAACAAGGCTCTGCAACTCCAGGCGAATATGCCAAGGCAAGGTCTCGTTGAGATGAATATTTTTTTGTAGGGACAACCTTTATCTTACCAGGTGTTGGTTTGGCGTGATATACTAAGGCTTCTCTTCGTTTGCTTTCTTTAGACATGGGCTATTGGTGTTGAATAAAATAAGTATTTATACTCTATTACAAATGTAACAACCTTAATTGACGAAGAAAATTAAAGCTTGAAATATGTTTGGTTATTTATGAGGTGCTCTCAAGTTTCCAATCTAAGTATCTATGCAAGTCACTTTCTATCCAACCTAAACCAATTGAAAGTACTGTAATGTCATCTAAATACCCTAATCCAGGAATAAAGTCTGGCACAATATCCATAGGGTTTAATACGTATAGCAAGGAGAATGCTATAGTTGCAATTGTATACCAAGGCACTTGTTTATACTTGCCACTTGAAGAATCTTTTATAAGAGCCAACATTAACCTACCAAGCTCCACATATTTTTTTAAAGAAGCACTACCAGACAGTTTCTTATTAATGGCTTCTTCTTTATCTATAACAACTTCAACATCTTCTGCACTAACCTCAGAAACATCTTCTTTCATTTTATCTTCTGTAACAACATCATCAATAAAGTCTTCTGAAGTCTTCTCTTTAAATTTATCCCAAATACTCATATCTTTCTTTTTCTTGAAAATTACGAGTTTTTTACATCAACTATATTTAAAGTTTTGTTATTTATGTATAAGAATAAATTAAAGTTTAGTCTTAATGTAATAAGCTTGAAAGAATATTAATGTTATTTGGCAGTCTTCCTACATGCTGAAGTTTTAACGCAGATAAACTTTGTGCTACATCTAAACTTTTTGATAGTGAAAAATTCTTTATATAAGAAAATAAAAAGCCAGACCAAAAGGCATCTCCAGCACCAGTAGCATCTTTAACCTCCTTGATTTCTTTTGCAGGCTTAATAATAGACGGTTGTCCATTTTGTGAGACAATTACTCCGTCCTTTCCTAATGTCAGGCAGATAAGATCGACACCATAATCGTGTATTTTTTGCAATGCTTCTTCAATTGTTATTGTAACTCCAAAAAGTCTAGAAATATCATCTTGGCTAATTTTGACTAAAGGATTTTTTGAAAAATATTTTCCCAACACTTTTATAGCTTCACTACGATCTGGCCAGATTTTTTCTGAATAATTTACATCTATACTAAGCTTACAATTAAATCTTAATGCTTTTTTTGCCGCATTAAGAATTGTCTTTTGTGCAGGGTTTCTACTTAGTGAAAAACTAGTTGTATGAAATAACTTTGCTTGTTCAAGAATATGATCTGGAATCTGAGCATCAATAATTTCTGAATCTGCAGATAAGTAAGGTATAAACTCTGGTGTACCAGAAGTTCTAGAAATAAATATGGAGCTTGTTGGCTTACTCTCATCTTTTCTAATTAGAGCAGTATTTACCTGAACTTCATTTAATCGTTCTAAAATATAATCTCCTAAACCATCCTTACCTATCGTTGCAATTAATGTTGCGTTTAGCCCTAATCTTGCCATATTCATAGCGACATTTGTTGGTGAACCTCCAATATATCTATGATAATCTTTAGTTAAAGAAAGACTCACATCTGGTTGATGTCCTATAAAATCTACCAAGGCTTCACCAATACATAAAATATCAATTTTTTTATTTTCCATTATTTAAGAAGCTTTTTTCCTTTAAGGTATTGAGATAAAATAATTTGTCCAGAAGCACTCCAAGTACATTTTGGAACACCGTTTGGTTCCTTAGTTTTAGTATTAAAATTTTCATAGAAAGCATAATCTTCAACCTCGTTTAATGCTTCTATATTAGACAATACTTGTTGTGCGTTAATAGAATTATTTTCAACAATCGATACTCCGTAAAAACTATTAACCATTTGCCATGTTCCACCATTATGGAACGTGTATGGATAGTTCCTAAATTCATACTTACAATTGTTTTCCAGTAAATCCCATTGCTTATCTCCTTTTTTAATAGGATCCCAAAATGCAGGAAGTAAACCTAATGGTAGTTTTTTTCTTAAAACTTCAGAATATTGAATTACTTTGTTTCTAAACGAAGTTTCTCCTAGTTCTAAAAATATAGCTAAGCTATTTCCGAAAGCATCAAACATATTTTGATAACCTGATGGTGTAATTGATGCCTGCCAAAATTTTGATTCAGGCATTTTAGAATAAGCTTTAGGATGAAACACATTATTATGAGTTCCACTTTTATAATTTATCACAAGCTTTTTTGTGACAATATTAATTTTTTCTTGATATTCTATTTTTGGTGTTAAGTGATTTATTGTACGTAAAGCCCATAACCTTAATACCTGATCATAAAATGTATGTCCTTCTGTGATGTACTCATCTGCCCAATTACCAGATCTCGGCACATATATAAGATGGTTGTTATTAAATTCCCAAGCATTTAAAAGCCATAAGCCCTTATTTATCTTTGGAATCATTTCATCTAGAAACTCTGTATCTCCCGTGAAATGAACATAGTTAGCAACTCCAATTATAAACCAAGAAATAGTATCTACACGACCTGCTAAACCTCCAAAACTAAGCTCTACACCACTTTTACCATAATAAACATTGGAAGGAATATGTCCTAAATTGTGTTGATGATCTGCTAAAGTAATTAGTGTCTTTTTAAATGTAGAAACTAATATATTATCTCCATCTAATAAGGCCGCCAACCCACAAATTACTCCATCTCTAGCCCAAACTCTTTTATAATTAGATATGTTGTTGGCACTTGCCAAAAATCCAAAATCTGAACTTGCCTCAACCAAAAGTTCTTTAGCTTTATTATAAGGATTGTTTGTCATGACTATTTAACAATTAAATTTTTAGGACCAACTTTTATAAATAAGGTGAAAATTGCTGCTAACACTAAAAACACACCTGCTAAATTCAATACATTAATTGGGTTTTGACCTAATAAATCATATACAAAATATTGCATGGTAACTATTTGGATAATCATAGGAATAACTATAAACATATTAAATATGCCCATATAGACACCTGTCTTTTCTTTAGGTATTGATCCCGCTAATAACTGATAAGGCATAGCTAACATAGATGCCCAAGCAACCCCTAAACCTATTGTAAATAGGTATATTGAAGCTATTTCTATTTGACCACTTCCAAATGGATTAGTTACGCTAAATAATATGTTGTCTACACCTAAAAAAGGTATACTTAACAACCCAATACCACCTAGTAAAAGACTTACAAAGTGAACGCCTTTAGCTCCAATTTTATAAGCTAATGGCACTAACGCAAAAGCAACTACAAAACATATTATGTTATAAGTTCCATTTACTTGTCCCGTTAACACTTGTGCTTGACTAAACCCTTCTGAAGTCTCATCTAATGTACCAAAAAGAGATAATGATAAAGAAGAGGTAAGATACTGCCAATAGCAAAACATAGCGTACCAAGTAAAAAACTTAACTGGTATTAATTGTTTCATTGTAAGAGGCATGTTTTTAAATGCATCAACAATATCAATCCAAACTCTTGTAAGGATATTTCCTCGTTCTTTATCTAATTTTAATGCGTTTAATTCCTCTTGTGTAGGTGGAAACTCTTTAGTAGTTAAAACTGAATACAATATTGTTGCAATAGAAGCAAATGATCCTATGAAAAATGCCCAATATGTAGAGACCGGTATACCGTTAGCCATTCTATCTGATGCTAAGAAAAACCCAAGAGATATTAAGATAGCTGGCGTGAAGTTTGCAAGAGTTGTCCCTAATCCTGTAAAAAAACTTTGCATTAAGAATCCTAATGAATGCTGTTTTTTATTTAATTTATCAGACACAAATGCCCTATATGGTTCCATTGCGATATTATTACCTGCATCTAAAATCCATAATAAGCTTGCTGCCATCCAGATGGTTGTTGAATATGGCATGATTAACAAAGCTATACTTGCTAACACAGCTCCAATTAAAAAGAATGGTTTTCTTCGGCCAAATTTTGGAGACCAAGTGCCGTCACTTAACGCTCCAATTATAGGCTGAACAATAAGTCCTGTAACTGGTCCTGCCAACCAAAGCATTGGTATATCTGCTTCATTTGCACCTAAATATTTATAAATGGCACTCATGTTACTTTGCTGTAACCCGAAACTAAATTGAATCCCAAAGAACCCAAAATTCATATTCCAGATTTGCCAAAAACTTAACTTTGGTTTTTTTTAAAAGCATAATTGAGGTTTATTGAACAAGCATTTTTAGGAAATCTTGAAACTTACTATCATTCATAAATAATTTCCCAGATTTATCTATAACAGGTAATTTCACATTTGAAATATCAACACCATTAGTACTTAATTTTTTGAGCATTTCATTTAACTTACTTACACTAAGGTCTATGTCATAGAATATAAACTCGATATTTTTTTCTTTTAAAAATAGTTTTGTATCTATACAGTAATGACAGGTGTTACTCCCATAAATAATTAATGGTGTCTTTTCTTTAATTACTAAAGGATTGCTTTGAGAAAATGTAAGAGATGTAAATAATAAAACACAAATTATAGATACGAAAAATTTCATTTAATTTAAATTTTATTAGAAGAGCCAATGTGTGGAATTAACCATTGACTCTTCCCTAAAAAACACTTGAAACTTAATGTTAGAAATTATAGCTAAGTCCTAATGAGATAGATCTTCCTGGCACTGGTCTTGCACGTATATAATTAACTTGACCCTCTGTAATTGCACCTTCCTCAGACTCTGTTATTCCTAATGTGTCAAAAATATTATTTGCAGATATATTAGCTGATAAGCCTTCTGTAATTCCAAACCTTACAAAACTATTAACTATTACAAATGCTGGTAAAACTAACGCATTAGAGTCTTGCGCATAAGCTTCTGACTGCCCAATAAAGCTTAAACCAATTGTATTTTGTTTGTTTGCTCCAAAATTATAAGATGGCAATAAATTATATATAAAGTCTGGTTGCCTTCTTGGTGTATTTCCTTCGTTATCTCCAGAGTCTATTTCTGCTTTTGTATATGTCACACCTGCACGAAAATCAAAATTATTTACTCTATAAGACCCTTCAACTTCAAGACCAAAAGACTTATAATCGTTTTCAATTATTTCTTGTGTACTAGCTTCAAATCCACCTTCCTCTGTAGTTTTAGAGTAAAATGCTGTAGCGTATAAAGTTCCGTTTTTAAAACCTTGTTTATATCCTAATTCTGCTTGACTCAAGAAGTCTAATGCGTTTACATCATCTCCATCTAAATAATTTAAAGGATCTCCATTAGCGTCTGAGGCAAATAAAATACGGTCTGCTTTAGCCGAGGCTCCTTTGCTGTATCTAGCAAAAACAGCTTGATTATCTTTTAATTTATAGTTTACACCAAATGAATAAGACACATAATTATAATCATAATCTACAACAGTAGGGTTAGCATTATTTATAGATTGAACATTTTGCTCTGGTGCAGAGATTACACCATCTCTATTTACATCGAATGCAGAACCAACAGGACCAGAGAATGTACCATCTACCTTACCTAAATCTAACCTCACACTACCATCAAAATTTAATTTTTCTGATGCTTCGTAAGAAATTTGAGCATAAGGGGCTGAAATATTATAGTTTGTATCGTAATTACGTTGACAACAATTGCCAAATAATGCCGCTCCATAGGCAAATAAGCCGTTATCACTTAAGCTAGCACCAGATGCGTCTGCTATATTTATTAATCTTGCATTATCACTAGATGCCTCGAGCAAGTAAGAATTCCATAACCAAGACATAGATACATTTTGATATGATTTAAAGAAGCCTAAAGTTACATCTAACTTGTCAAAAGATTTTGAGAGTCTTAAATCATTCATGAAATTATTAAAGTTATTTAGTTTGGTATCAAACAAAACTACTGGTGTTACTAATTGAGTATCACTTACAGCGCTACCATCATTTGCATATGTAAAAGAATTCCATCCATTATCTGTAGCAAAATCACCAGCCAACACATTTTCAGCTGTTCCTACAGATGCAGGAAAAGGAGATACAAATGATCCATTATTAACAGAAAACCTACCATTATTTTTTATTTTCCATCCGTCAACTAATTCAAAATCTGCCAAAAGTCCTATTGATGTTGATACAGGATGCATACCATCTGCAACTTTAGACCTACGTAATTCACCATTTGCTCCTAAGCCTATATTTTGAGATAAAAACGGGGTATGTAATGTACCTTGTGTAGCATCAAAACCAGGCGCATTATTAAAAGTTGGATTATCATTAGAACCTGTAACTTGTATTGGCATAGGCAGGTAACCTATAGCTCTGTCATTTAAATATTTAGCAGACAACCTAACAAAACCCGTCTCAAATTCTTTAGTAATATTAAATTTGAATTGCCCTCCGTTATTTGCTGTATATCCTGCATCCCTTATTCCTTCACCTACTCTATAAAAACCACCCATGTGAAAATATAAATCTTCACCTATAGGTGTTCCATAATCAAAATCTGTTCTAAATGAATTATAATCTAATCCAAAATTTGTACTTAATGAGCCTCCTTCTACCTTACCTGTTTTGCTAATAAAATTTATTATTGCACCAGGAGAATTAGAAGACAATGTAGATGCCGAACCACCACGTATAGCTTCTATACGTTTTACATTTGCATCAAAACGTGTGAAAATATCTGCAGTTGCAAAAGACATGTCTCCAAATAATAATACTGGTAAACCGTCTTCTTGTAATTGCACGTATTTAGAACCTCCAGATGAAATTGGTACACCTCTAACAGCTATGTTTGAGTTTCCTTCACCACCAGAAGATTCTGATCTTATACCAGGTACAGTTCTAAAAATTTCAGCAGTTGTTCTAGGTGCAGAGTTTTCAATAGTTTTTAATCCTAATGATGTGATCGATATACTAGATTCAATTTTTGATTTTGGATTAGTAACACCAGTAATAATAATTTGGTCTAAAGACTCACTATCTTCAGACATTATAAAATTCTGAATAATATCTTCTCCTGTTACTGTAATAAATTTGGTGATTTTACTATACCCTAAAAATGAAACGTTAAGAGTATAGGTTCCATCTGCAATGTTTACAATTTCATAGTTTCCATCAAAATCTGATACAGCTCCACTTGTAGTATCTTTTAAAACTAGGTTTACGCCAGGTAATGGCATACCATTTTCGTCTTTTACCTTTCCTTTTATAGTCGACTGTGCAACTATTTCATTTGCTCCCAAACATAAAAGCAAAAGAAAAACTAAATTTTTAAATCTTAAATTCATCGTGGTTGGATTTATTAATAATTCATTTTAAGCGTTATTATTTTATGAATATATAAATTGAAGAAAGTTAATAGTTAAAATTTTAACACCGAAAACGTTTTCGATTCTTCGAAAACGTTTTCGTTTTCTTTGCAATGTATAATTAGTGGAGTATATTGGTACTATAATTGAATTTAAAAGATGCCTGTTACTTTAAAAGATATTGCTGAAAAACTAAACATTTCAATAACAACAGTTTCTAAAGCATTAAAGGATTATCCGGACGTAAGTAAAAAAACTAAACGACTTGTAAAAGAGACTGCTAGTTTATTAAACTATAAACCAAATTCATTTGCTGTAAACCTTAGAACAAAGGAGTCTAAGACTATTGGCCTAATTATCCCTGAAATTGTACATCACTTTTTTTCAAGCGTTATAAATGGTATTATTAATCAGGCTGAAAAAAAAGGCTATTTGGTAATCATACTACAATCCAACGAGTCTTATGAATTAGAAAAAAAACAAATAGATTTATTGCTTGCAAAACGCGTAGATGGGATACTTATTTCTCTAGCGAATGAGTCGACAGATTATTCTCACTTAAATGAAATACTTAACCAAAATGTTCCGTTGGTTATGTTTGATAAGATTGCCAAATTAGTGAATTGCTCTAAAGTGATTATTAATGATCGACAAGCTGCAGCAATTGCTACTCAACATTTAATAGATATTGGCTGTAAACATATTGCTCACTTTAGAGGACCATTATTACCACAAAACTCTATAGACAGGTTTTTAGGTTATAAAAAGACATTATTAGATAATAACCTAAAGTATGACTCATCACTAGTTTATATTAGTGATGATATGAGTTTTGAAAATGGTAAAACTAATATTTCAAAAATGCTTTCGGAACACGAGCATGTAGATGGCATATTTATTAATACAGATTTAGTTGCTGTAGGAGCCATAGCTGAGCTTAATAACCGAGGTATAAAAGTTCCTGAAGATATTGCAATTGTAGGATTTAGTAACTGGTTTATGTCTTCTGTAATCTCTCCAAAACTTACTACAATTAATCAACCAGGTTTCGATATGGGGAAACAATCCTTTAAACTTCTTTACAAAGAAATAAAGGCGTCTAAGAAAAATAACCCTTTAGTTCCTAAAACTGTAGTATTAGATACAGATTTGATTATTAGAGAAACTACAAGTTCTACACGTTAATCTTCCGAATTTAAAAAATTAATATTCCGTTTTAGCCCTGTAAACTTAGTTCGTTTTACTGCAGATTTCTTGAAAATCTCTGCAAACACTTCTTTTGTTAATTCTTGCCACTCACTCTTAGATTTAGTGAGCAACTCTGGATGTGGATTAAATAATGGTTCATTATGGGGTTTGCTAAACCTATTCCAAGGGCATACATCTTGACATACATCGCAACCAAACATCCAATCGTCCATTTGGTTTGAAAACCCATTAGGTATTTCGTTCTTAAGCTCAATAGTTAAATATGAAATACATTTGCTGCCATCTACTTTATAAGGTTCTATAATTGCCTGTGTTGGACAAGCATCTATACAAGCCGTACACGTACCACAATGGTCTGTAACTGGCGTATCATAATCTAGCTCTAAATCTATAATTAACTCAGCTATAAAGTAAAAAGATCCTGCCTGTTTAGATAATAAGTTACTATGCTTACCAATCCAGCCCAAGCCGCTTTTTGCAGCCCAAGCTTTATCAAGAACTGGAGCAGAATCTACAAAAGCACGACCGTGAACATCTCCTATTTCTTCCTGAATGCTATGTAATAATGTTTTTAGTTTATCTTTTATGACAAAATGATAGTCTGTACCGTAAGCATATTTTGAGATCTTATAAGATTCTTTTGTTTGAGTTTCTGAAGGATAATAATTTAATAGTAGAGACACAACGCTTTTTGAGCCTTCAACTAGTTTAGTAGGGTCAAGGCGTTTATCAAAATAATTCTCCATATACTGCATCTCACCATGTCTATTTTTAGACAGCCACTCTTCTAATCTTGGCGCTTCTGCTTCGAGAAATTCTGCTTTAGAAATTCCACAAGACATAAACCCTAATCTCTTGGCTTCATTTTTTATAAATGCAGAATATTGAGCTTTAGTATTCAAAATTAAAAATCTTGTTTATGGTTTAGAAAATTCAATACCTTCTGTTTAGGCATTTCACAAGGCTTGAGTATATAGTTAGAGTTTAAAGAATAAATGTTTGCACTTATTACATCTGTACCGCCTAATTCTTCAGCAAATATTTTAATACTATCACCAGTATTATATGTGGTTTTAATTAAGCTATAGGTTTGTGACTTGTAAACGGTTTTGGAAAAGCCTTTGGGAATACTATCAATTAGTTGCTTTAATTGCATTAAAATAAACCTCCTTGCACACTTCCCTTTATTTTCCCTAAATGCTTATAAGCGGCTTCTGTAACTTCTCTACCTCTAGGTGTTCTCATTATAAAGCCTTGTTGTATAAGAAATGGCTCGTACACCTCTTCTATAGTTTCTGCACTTTCAGAAACTGCTGTGGCTAATGTCGTAATACCTACAGGACCACCTTTAAATTTCTCGATAATTGTACTTAAGATTCTATTATCCATTTCATCTAAACCATTAGCATCAACATTTAATGCTTTAAGACCAAATTTAGAGATAGACATATCTATCCTACCATTACCTTTTATTTGTGCAAAATCTCTCACACGTCTCAAAAGGGCGTTTGCTATACGTGGCGTTCCTCTACTTCGTCCTGCAATTTCTATAGCAGCTTCAAGATCTATTGGTACATTTAAAATACTAGAACTACGCTCTACAATTGTACTTAATAATTCTGTTGAATAATATTGAAGTCTACTAGATATTCCAAACCTAGCACGCATTGGTGCTGTTAATAAACCTGAGCGGGTTGTTGCGCCTATTAGCGTAAATGGGTTTAGATTTATTTGAACCGATCTTGCATTTGGACCGGTTTCAATCATAATATCAATTTTATAGTCTTCCATCGCAGAATAAAGGTATTCTTCGATAACAGGACTTAGTCTATGTATTTCATCTATAAATAAAACATCCCTAGGTTCAAGGTTAGTTAACAAACCTGCTAAGTCTCCAGGCTTATCTAATACTGGTCCAGAAGTAACCTTTATCCCTACATTTAATTCGTTTGCAAGAATATGAGCCAATGTTGTTTTACCTAAACCTGGAGGACCATGGAACAATGTATGGTCTAAAGCCTCATTTCTTTGATTTGCTGCTTCAACAAATATCTTCAAGTTTTCTAATACTTGATCTTGTCCAGCAAAATCTGAAAAGCTTAGCGGTCGTAATGCACGCTCTATATCAAATTCTTCTTTACTGAAAGATTCACCTGAAGGATCTAAATTTTCATTCATTACACAAAGATACAAATCGTTTTTAAGTGATTATATGTTTATGATAAATAGCATTAACTATATATTATGTAAGCTTTACAAATGCTTTAAGACCTAATTTAATTATAGACTTATATATTTAAATAAAAATTAAATTATGAAACCAACAGAAAAAGCACCTAACCTGTCATTACCATTAGTAAATGATACAGAATGGGAGTTATACAGCCAGAATCCAGAGCATTTTACACTTTTAGTATTTTATAGAGGCTTACATTGTCCTGTATGTAAAAAACAACTTGAGGAATTATCGTCTAAGTTAGAAGATTTTAAAAATGAAGGCGTAAATGTAGTAGCAATCTCTATGGATACTGAAAAGAGAGCGAAGCTTTCTCAAGAAAAATGGGACACTGGTAATTTACCAATTGCATATGGTCTTAGTGAAGAAGATGCTAAAACTTGGGGACTTTATTTTTCAAAAGCAATATCAGATAGTGAACCAGAATTATTTTCTGAACCTGGATTGTTTTTAATTAAAAATGATCATTCTTTATACTTTTCATCTATACAAACTATGCCGTTTGCAAGACCTAAAGTTGAAGATTTAATTAAAGCATTTCAATTTATTAAGGATAAAGATTATCCTGCAAGAGGGAAAGCATAATTACATACACTTAAATTAAAAAAGCCTATCAATTAATTGATAGGCTTTTTTTATGAGTAATTAGAAAACTAATTAATGATTCATTTCCTCTTCGTTTTCTTGCATAGGAATATGTTGTCCTACCCAATCTTGACCTGGAATAACATAGTCTGTTTCATCTTCATTTAACTTAGAGTAGTCATAAGGCCAACGGTAAACGTGTGGTATTTGACCAGACCAGTTTCCGTGAACATGTTTCTGATCTGCTGTCCACTCAAGAGTATTAGATTTCCAAGGGTTTTGAGAACCAACTTTTCCGTAGAAAATTGAGTGTACAAAGTTGTAAATGAATACTAACTGTACTGAAGCAGTAATAATTGCAAAAATAGTAATAGCAACATTTACATCTGTTAAATCATCAAAATAAGGGAATGCTGTGTTAGTATAGTAACGTCTTGGTAAACCTGCCATACCTATGAAGTGCATAGGGAAGAAAATTCCATAAGCTCCTATAGCTGTTACCCAAAAGTGAACGTAACCAAGATTCTTGTTCATCATACGACCTTGGAACATTTTTGGGAACCAATGGTAAACACCAGCAAATAAACCATACAAAGCAGAAATACCCATTACTAAGTGAAAGTGAGCTACTACAAAATAAGTATCGTGAACGTTAATATCTAGAGTACTGTCTCCTAAGATGATACCTGTTAAACCACCTGAAATGAAAGTAGATACTAAACCTATTGAGAATAACATACCAGGATTCATCTGTAAGTTACCTTTCCAAAGAGTTGTAATATAGTTGAAAGATTTTACTGCAGATGGTATTGCAATTAATAATGTAGTAAATGTAAATACAGAACCTAAGAACGGATTCATTCCTGAAATAAACATATGGTGACCCCATACAATTGTAGACAAGAAAGCAATTGCTAATATAGAAGCAACCATAGCTCTATAACCAAAAATAGGTTTACGAGAATTTGTTGCAATAATTTCTGAAGTGATTCCTAAAGCAGGAAGTAGAACTATATATACTTCTGGGTGACCTAAGAACCAAAATAAGTGTTCAAATAAAACTGGAGATCCTCCTTGGTGTTGTAAAACTTCACCTGCAATATAAATATCACTTAAGAAGAAAGATGTCCCAAAGCTTCTATCCATAATTAACATTAATGCAGCAGAAAGTAATACTGGGAAAGAAACTACACCAATAATTGCTGTTACAAAAAATGCCCATATAGTTAAAGGAAGGCGTGTCATAGACATACCTTTAGTACGTAAGTTTATTACAGTTACAATATAATTTAGAGAACCTAATAAAGACGACGCAATAAATACCGCCATAGAGCTTAACCATAATGTCATACCTGTACCAGAACCTGGAATTGCCTGAGGTAATGCACTTAATGGAGGATAAATTGTCCAACCAGCAGATGCAGGTCCAGATTCAACAAAAAGAGAACATAACATGATTACACTTGAAATAAAGAATAACCAATAAGAAACCATATTAAGGAATCCTGAAGCCATGTCTCGTGCTCCAATTTGAAGTGGAATTAATAGGTTTGAGAATGTACCACTTAAACCAGCAGTTAATACAAAGAATACCATTATGGTACCGTGAATAGTTACTAATGCTAAATAAACACCAGGATCCATAACACCACCTTCTGCCCATTTTCCTAAAAAGAATTCGAAAACCCAGAATGATTCTTCTGGCCAAGCTAACTGTAAACGGAATAGGATTGACATACCTATTCCTATAGCACCCATAATAAGACCTGTAATAAGATATTGCTTAGCAATCATCTTATGATCTTGACTAAAGATGTACTTGGTTATAAATGTTTCTTTGTGATGATGCCCGTGATCGTCATGTGAGTGATCATCGTGTGCTACTGCTACTGCTGACATATCTTAATCTTGTTTATTGTAATATATTAGTTACTAGCTTGAGCTGAAAGTTCTTCGCTAAGTGTTTTTTGTTCTGCCATCCAAGCGTTGAAATCTTCTTCAGACTCAACAACAATTTTCATCTGCATGTTGTAATGAGATTTTCCGCAAATCTTATTACATAAAAGATAGTATTCAAATTCATAGCTATCTAAAGGTTCTTCACCTTTTGCAACTAGGTCTTTACTATTCTCTCTTCTTATTTCATTAATCTTACGAACCTTTTTAATCATAAATTCGCTTTCCTGAATATCTTCAGACGTTACAGTTGGTGTAAATCCAAACTGAGTAATCATTCCTGGCACAACATTCATCTGTGCTCTAAAGAAAGGCATATACGCTGAGTGTAATACGTCTTGAGACCTGAACTTAAATAAAACTGGTTTATTTACAGGTAAGTGTAATTCTGTAGTAATAACATCATCCTTACCATAGTTGTCACTAGGATCTACACCTAATGCATTGATGCCTTCAATATATCTTACATTAGCTTTACCTAAAGTATTATCATCTCCAGAATAACGAGCTCTCCAAGCAAATTGATAAGCATAAAGTTCAACCACCATAGTATCTTCAGTCTCTTCTACATTCATGATGTCACTCCAAGTAAACAAACCATAAAGGATAAGACCTGCTAATACTACAACAGGAATAATAGTCCAGATAAATTCTAACTTGTCATTATCTGCATAAAAAAGAGCTCTTTGCCCTTTCTTACCAGCATATTTATTAGAAAAATAAAATAGTAAGAATTGTGTGATTACTTGCACAAACATAATAAGTGCTATAGTAATAAACATTAAAGTATCGTAATCTGCACCGTGTGCAGAAGAAGCTTCAGGCAAATAGAATTCACTATAATTCCAGAAACAATAAATACTAATTACATATAAGAATATCAAAAACATGATACTCAAATACCCATTTATTCTATTATCCTTATCATTAGCAACTTCTGAATCGTTTCCAACATTTTGGTTACCTTGAGACAGTTGAAATATCTTGGACATTTGCCAACCAGTAACTGCTAAAAGCGCTAATACGATTATGGTTAAAAATACAGTCATTTTATATATGATTCTTTAAATATCGTTCTGATTATTAATAATGAAAGTGTTTACTTTCTTTTAAATATGGATTACGTTTTGGTACTAACGGTACTTTTGTAAGTGCTGTAAATACAACTAATACAAAAAGACCTCCAAAGAATAGCACTGCACTAATTTCTGGGATACCAATAAACCAAGATCCTCCTACAGTTGCAGGCATTACCATATTAAAGATATCTATGTAGTGCCCAACAAGGATTGCTACACCTGCCATAACTACAAACCAATTAACACGCTTATAATCACTGTTCATTAATACCAATATTGGAAAGATGAAGTTTAATACTAACATACCAAAGAATGGTAGGTTATAATCATCTATTCTAGTAATAAAGTAAGTTACTTCTTCAGGAATGTTAGAGTACCAGATAAGCATAAATTGAGAGAACCATAAGTAAGTCCAGAATACACTTATACCAAACATGAATTTAGCTAAATCGTGTATATGGCTATTATTTACATATTCTAAATAACCTCTAGACTTAAGGTAAATTGTAACAAGTGCAATTACTGTAATACCAGAAACAAACATACTTGCAAATACATACCATCCAAATAATGTAGAGAACCAGTGTGGATCAAAACTCATTATCCAATCCCAAGACATCATAGATTCAGTTACTATAAAGAATACCAAGAAGCCTGCCGCTAAACGGAAACTCTTCTTATAATAAGAATTGTTATCAGATTCATCTTGTTTAAGAGAGTACTTACGTAATAAGTTTCTAAATACGTTCCAACCAATAATATAGATTGCTGCGCGAATTAAGAAAAAAGGAACATTTAAAAACCCAGCTTTACCTTGAATTAATTCATCATGTGCAACAACTTCTGGATCCATCCAAACAAATAAATGATTTAAATGGAAACCTGATAATAGTAACAATGCAAACATTATTAAACTACCTGGTAATAAATAGGCAGTAATACCTTCCATTACTCTAAATAATACTGGTGACCAACCTGCTTGCGCAGCAAATTGAATAGCATAAAATGCTAAAACACCTAAAGGAATCATAAAGAAAAAGAATGCTGCAACATATACGGCAGCCCAAGGCTTATTTTGTAATTGATGAAATACATGCTCAGCGTGAGAAACTTCATGTGAATCTGCTTCATGATTGTCTCCTGTCGCGGTTTCGTTATGGGTTTGCTCCGAAGTATTTTGTGTAGTTTCTATGTCATGAGTTGTAGTTTCATGAGAAGCTTCTTCACCGTGACCACCACCATGGTGTGCTTCGGCTGCCATCATTTCTTCAACTTCTTCTAAAGTAGAAGGAGCGGCTATAAAGCCATAAATGAGACCAATGGCACCAACAATCATAAAGATTATTGCAATTAACTTAAGTTTGCTTGATAAGGTGTACATACTATATCTGTAAATGCAGTTATGCTATTCTTGTTCCTCGTTTAATTCGTTTTCTGTTTCCATTACAGAAACCTCTGTTGTCATTGATGTTTCATTAGTAGCTGTATTTTCTACTTGAGAATCATCATTTACAGTCTGTCTTTCTGGTTTTCCATCTAATGCATCTTTAAGCTTCATTACATGATGAGCAATTTGCCAACGCTCTTCCTCACTAGTTTGAGCAGCATAAGATCCCATTGTATTAAGACCATAGTACATCACGTGATACACATCACCTTCTGTAATTGCACGGCCTTGATCATTATATGACGGAATACCTAATATTTTTTCACGTTTTGCTAAAGTACCTTTACCATCACCTTTATCACCGTGGCAAATAGCACAGTAAATTGTGTAAAGTTGTTTACCAGAAGATAAATTATCATCTGAATAAGCAATAGGGTTTTTTAAATTAGCCTTAGCATTAGCTTTTCCTTCTGCAGAATCTTCATAATCATAAGGAGCCCAACCTCTTGGTACAGTTCCTTCTGCTGGAAGCTTTGCCTCTTGTTCGTTCTCAAAAACATTATATGCACCATAAGCTTCATAACCTACTGGCTCATACATATTATCCATGTATTGATAGTTTGGTTTTTCTTTATCAAAACAAGAAGTTAATGATATTGAAATTCCTAAAATCAAAACTATATTGAATATACTCTTCATTTGTTTAGTGTTCATCATTTGAAACAATTGAAATTTCTAGAGCTCCAGTATCATAGAAGAACTTAGTCATATCTTCTACATTATGGTTAGCTACATCTATAGCCATTAAAAAATGGTCGTCTGTTGTTCTTACATCTGGATTTTCAGCTTGTTTAAATGGCCATAGTTTACTTCTCATATAAAAAGTTATAACCATAAGGTGAGCTGCAAAAAATACAGTAAGTTCAAACATAATAGGCACAAAAGATGGCATATTCTCAATATAGCTAAAGCTAGGTTTACCACCAATATTTTGAGGCCAATCTTCAATCATTATAAAATTCATCATTAGCACTGCTACCGTAAGACCAACTAGACCATACATAAAAGAAGCAATGGCAATACGAGTAGGCTCAAGACCCATAGCTTTGTCTAGACCGTGTACTGGAAAAGGTGTATAAACCTCTTCTATATGATACTTAGCCTCACGAGTTTGCTTGACAGCTTGCATTAAGATGTCGTCGTCTGTGTAAATTGCGTGTATTACTTTTGAAGACATTACTATTTGTTTTTTAAGGTGTTTGCCTGACCTGCCCAATCATCACGTTCTGCGCGACCTGGGAAAGAATCAATAATACTATCTAATAAATCGTACTCAGTTTTTGTCATACGGCTTACCTGGTCAAATGTATAGATACCTAACTGGTGAAGTTTCTGCTCCATAACTGGACCAACACCACTAATCTTCTTCAAATCATCTGCTTTTTGAGTAGCAGGATCAAATGAACCAATTTTATCAAGTAGATTATCTATTTTATCTTTTTGAGCTTCAGTATCAACAAGTGCGTCTGCATTTACTGTTTCATTATGAGATTCAGTGCTTATATCTGTGTGCTCATTAAACCCAGATGTTGAGTTTACCATTGGCTCTCTTACGACAGGTGTATACAATTTAGCATCATCTCCTTTATCTGCTCTTATTTTCTTGTAGTTTTCTCCAGACGATTTTAAAATCGTTTTAACTTCTGCCTGAGCTATAACTGGGAAAGTTCTAGAGTATAGTAAGAATAATACAAAGAAGAAACCTATTGTTCCTATAAATATTCCAATATCTACAAACGTAGGAGAGAACATTGTCCAAGAAGATGGAAGGTAATCTCTATGTAGTGATGTTACAATAATTACAAAGCGCTCAAACCACATACCAATGTTTACAACAATTGAAATTATGAAAGAGAACATAATACTTGTACGTAGTTTTTTAAACCACATAAACTGTGGAGAGAAAACATTACACGTCATCATACTCCAATATGCCCACCAATAAGGTCCAGTTGCTCTGTTTAAGAAAGCATACTGCTCATACTCAACTCCAGAATACCATGCAATAAACAACTCTGTTATATACGCCACACCTACTATAGAACCTGTAATCATAATTACAATGTTCATAAGCTCAATATGTTGTACAGTAATATAATCTTCTAGATTAGATACTTTACGCATTATAATAAGTAACGTATTCACCATTGCGAATCCAGAGAATACAGCACCTGCCACAAAATAAGGTGGGAAGATAGTAGTATGCCATCCTGGAATTACAGATGTAGCAAAGTCAAAAGATACAATTGTGTGAACCGAAAGCACAAGAGGTGTTGCAAGACCTGCAAGAACCAAAGATACTTCTTCAAAACGCTGCCAATCTTTTGCACGACCACTCCATCCGAATGAAAGAATAGAATAAATTCTTTTCTGAAAAGGCTTTACAGCTCTATCACGTATCATTGCAAAATCTGGTAATAAACCTGTCCACCAGAAAACAAGTGATACAGATAAATAAGTAGAGATTGCAAATACATCCCAAAGTAAAGGTGAGTTAAAGTTTACCCATAATGAACCAAATTGGTTTGGAATAGGTAATACCCAGTATGCTAACCATGGTCTACCCATGTGTATAATTGGAAACAAACCTGCTTGTACAACAGAGAAAATTGTCATTGCCTCTGCAGAACGGTTAATGGCCATACGCCATTTTTGACGGAATAATAATAATACTGCAGAAATTAGAGTTCCTGCGTGACCAATACCAACCCACCAAACAAAGTTTGTGATATCCCAAGCCCAACCTACGGTCTTGTTTAATCCCCATGTTCCGATACCAGTTGACACCGTGTAAATTATACAGCCAATTCCCCAAAGAAATGCTACAAGCGCGATAGAGAAAACAATCCACCAAGATTTATTGGCTTTGCCTTCAACTGGCGCCGCTACATCCACAGTCACATCGTGATAGGACTTATCGCCAGTAACAAGAGGTTGTCGTATAGGTGCTTCGTAATGCATAATACTTATCTAAGTTAATTTTGTAATTGGTTTAAGCTTCTTTGGTATTTCTTACCAAGGTTTGATACATCACATTAGGTTTTGTACCAACACTTTCTAATAAATGATACATACGATCATCTTCTTTCAACTCGTTAATCTCACTACCCTTGTCATTAATATCGCCAAAGACTAATGCGCCACTTTCACAAGCTGCAGAACAAGCTGTTTTAAATTCGCCATCCTTAATAGCTCTTCCATCACGTTTAGCATCTAAAATAGTTTTTTGTGTCATTTGAATACACATAGAACATTTTTCCATAACACCACGAGAACGTACAACCACATCAGGATTTAATACCATACGACCTAAGTCATTATTCATATGATAATCAAACTCATCATTTTTATTATACAAGAACCAGTTAAAGCGTCTTACTTTATAAGGACAGTTGTTAGCACAGTATCTCGTACCTACACAACGGTTATAAGCCATATGGTTTTGACCTTGACGACCGTGAGATGTAGCCGCAACAGGACAAACAGTTTCACAAGGTGCGTGATTACAATGTTGACACATTACAGGCTGAAAAACTACCTGAGGACTTACTGCAGATGGATCTTCCATTTCAGTAAACATATCTGTAACACCGTCACCAAATAATCCAACACCACTATATCCTTCTTCTTCAGCTTTTTCCTCAGTCATGTCAGAAGAATAGTAACGATCTATACGCAACCAGTGCATATCACGACTCTTACGAACCTCTTCTTTACCTACTACAGGAACATTGTTTTCTGAATGACAAGCTATTACACAAGCCCCACAACCAGTACAGGAGTTAAGATCTATAGAAAGATTGAAGTGATGTCCTACTGAACGATCAAATTCATCCCAAAGATCAACTTCTGGAGAAGTTACATCATACTCAATATGATCTTTAGACACTTCTGGCATTTTATTCCAAACGTGCTTATCTTTTGTGTTAAATATCTCTAACGTGGTTTCTTTTAAAATATCACCACGACCCATTAAGGTATTTTGAAGCTGCACACAAGCAAACTCGTGCATACCGCTTTCTTTAGATATACTTATATTTTGTACGGTATTAAAATCCTTATATAAAGGGTATGCATTAATACCTGTTTGCATTTCTTTCTGAATACTTTCCTTCTTACCATAACCTAAAGCTAATGCCGCAGAACCTATTGCTTGTCCAGGTTGGATAATTACAGGTACATTATTTAGCTCTACACCATCTGCCTTTATCGTTACATAACTTCCGTTAAGCGCTCCATTTGCAACGTGAGTATTTTTAAGCTCTAATCTATCTGCATCTGCTTTAGAAACTAACAAATAGTTATCCCAAGATGCTCTAGTTATTGGATCAGGGAATTCTTGCAACCAAGGATTGTTTGCCTGTTGACCATCTCCTAATGCAGTTGAAGTATAAAGTGTTAACTCTAATCCACTTCCTGAATTAGTAGCAGACTGCGCTAAACGTCTTGCTGCTGTTGAAGCCGAAGTTGACTGAACTGATTCTGTTTCTTCTTGAGAAGCAACAGCTGAATCATCTGCCGATATTACTGTCGAAGAAACAAAAACACCATCGTGTAATGCGTCGCTCCAAGATGTAGTACCTAGAACAGAACTCCAAGTATCTTTAATGTATTTATAGTATTTAGTAGTGTTACCAGACCATTGCATTAACGTCTCTTGAAATTGACGTGTATCATACAAAGGTTTAATAGTAGGTTGCATTAAACTAAAATGAGTTTTAGTCATTTGCACATCTCCCCAACTCTCTAAATAGTGAGGTGTAGCAGCAACATAGTCACAAAGTTTTGCTGTTTCATCTTCTTTTGAAGAGAACGACACTGCGACATCAACCTTTTTTAATCCTTCTATAAATTCTTTTGCATTTGGCAAGCTATATGCAGGATTTACACCAGCAATAAGCAAGCCGCCAACAGCACCAGAATTCATATCCACTACAAGCTGTTTTACAGCTTTTGCATTACCTTGACGTATCATTTTAGGATTCTTAACATCCATAACAATACTACCAAGCTTTTCATTTATTGCCATTGCGAGAGTATGCGCATCTTCATCTTGAAGACCCGTTAACACAACAGCATTACCACCTGAATTTCTTAATTGAGAAACAGCTTTAACAACTGCATCATCAAATTTCGCATCTAGACCACTAGTTGAACCTCCAACAATATAACCATACATGGCAGCAAGAATTGCTTTTTGTTGAGATGGCGTTGCAGGAATACGCTTATCTGCATTAGCACCAGACAATGACATATTAGCCTCTACCTGAATATGACGAGACATTTTCCCATTCTTAGGAACACGACCTTTAGCATAGCCTTTGTCATTTCCTCCACCTTGCCAATCACCTAAGAAATCTGCTCCAACAGAAACAATAGTTTCAGCTTTAGAGAAGTCATAATTAGGCAATGCTCTAGAACCATATCTCCCTTCAAAAGCATTTAAAGCAGCTTCATCTGAAACCGTGTCGTAAACAACATGCTTTACATTAGCGTATTTTGAAGAAAATTCTTTAATAATTCTATCTGTAGATGGACTAGCAAATGTTTGTGTTAACAACACAATTTGCTTTCCTCCTAAAGAATTTAATTTATCACCAACTTGCTTATCAAACGCTTCCCAAGAAACCGCTTCACCATTAGCCATTGGTCTTTTTAAACGATTATTATCATAAAGCGATAATACTGATGCGTTAACCCTAGCATTTACAGATCCAACAGCTCCATCTTCTAGGTTTCTGTCTATTTTAATAGGACGCCCTTCGCGAGTCTTAACCAAAACACTAGCAAAATCGAAACCATCTGCTATTGTAGAGGCATAGTAGTTTGCAACACCAGGAACAATACTCTCAGGTTGCACTACATAAGGAATAGAACGAATAACAGGACCCTCACAAGCTGCAAGAGAGGCTGCCGCCGTACTAAAACCAACATATTTTAAGAAATCACGACGTGATGTAGACGAATTCTCCATCGTTTTATCATTCCCTAAGAAATCATCCGTAGGAATCTCTGATGGAAACTCATTTTGACGAAGCGTCTCAACCACTGGATTGGAATCTTCCAACTCCTCAACACTTTTCCAGTATTTCTTGTTTGATGACATATGCATTATTGTTTTTTGGTGATTTGTTTAAAGTACAAATCAGGACTTTATATTATATTAATAGTGGCACTTACCACACTCTAAACCACCCATTTCTGCAGCAGTTACTTGCTCTACACCGTACTTCTTAGCTAGCTCTTCATGAATTTTTTCATAATAAGCATTACCTTCCATCTTAACGTTTGTCTCTCTATGACAGTTAATACACCACCCCATAGTTAATGGCGAGTGCTGACTCATAATTTCCATTTCCTCAACAGGACCGTGACATTTCTGACACTCTATTCCCGCAACAGATACGTGCTGTGAGTGATTAAAGTAAGCAAAATCTGGTAAGTTATGGATACGCACCCATTTTACCGGTTTTGTTTCACCAGTATATTTTTGACCATCCCATCCTACAGCATCGTAAAGCTTTTGGATCTCATTGTCATAAAACTCTTTAGAATATTCATCCGTAACTGAAGTAAACTCACTAGAAGCATCAGCTACCTCAGAGATAGACTTATGACAGTTCATACAAACATTTAATGATGGAATACCAGAATGCTTAGAAACTCTAGCAGACGAGTGACAATACTTACACTCTATCTCATTAAGACCTGCGTGAATTCTATGCGAATAATGAATTGGCTGAATTGGCTCGTAACCCTGATCTACACCAACTTGCATAAAATAACCATACACAAAATACCCACTAGCTAACAGTAAGAATACCGCCGTAACTAATACTAGGAATTGATTTTCTATAAATGATTTCCAAATAGGAGTTCTTTTTTCCTTAACCGGCAAGGCAACACCTTGCTCCGTTGCAAATCTTCTTAATGTCTTATTAACTAAGAATAATACAGAAATCAACATTAACAACACAAATGCAAGAATACCCAATACAAGATTATTCGAAACACCATTACCACCTTCAGAAGAACCACCTCCAGTTGAACCCGTATTAACTGGCGCTTCTGCTTTAGGCTCCTCAACATAAGCAAGGATATTATCGATATCGTTGTTAGAAAGTTGAGGGAAGTTGTTCATTACAGAACCACCCCATTCTTCAAAAATTGCAATAGCCTCTGCATCTCCAGAAGCTCTTAAGTCTGCATTGTTTTTTACCCACTCGTAAATCCAACCACGTTCGTGACGATCTGTCACACCGTTTAGTGCTGGACCTGTTGCGTTTTTGTAACGCTTATGACAAGCTGCACACAAAGAGTTGAATAATTCTTTTCCTTTTGCCGGATCTCCAGCGCCTTCATCTTGTACCTGCTCTTCACCAGTTTGAACTGGATCGGCCTGCGCTTGCGCAAATGAATTTGTGGATAATGATACAAAAAACACCAAAGTGAGTAACAGCGTTTTAAGTAGTTGATGGCGGGTTGACACCTGTTTCATATCGTCGTTCAATTATCTTCGAGATTGGTATGATTTTAGCTTTAAGCTATTTAAAATATATAGTTAACGCCCTTTTAAAATCAGGCACAAAAGTAATACTTAAAGACCTTTTAGGAAATGTAACAGCTACGATAATTAATAATTTATAATAAATCTAAATAATAAATTACTCTTAAAATTCGTTCTACCTAGGTTACTTTTGCATCAAATACTTTTCAAAATGAGCAGATTAAATATACAGATTTTATACAAAACATTGTTTTTCATATTGGTTAGTAGCCAAATTAGCATTGCACAACAAGGCAATATTAAGGTTGAACAGGACGCCAAACTTCCTCAATTACTAGAAAAACGTATCGATATGAGTAAAAATAATGAGCTTGGAGAGCGTTTCAAGATTCAACTTTACTATGGAAACAATCAAAAAGCAAGTAACACAATTACAAGTTTTAGATCTAAGTTTGGCGAGTGGCCATCAGAAGTTGTTTACGAAACCCCTAACTATAAAGTTTGGGTAGGGAATTTTAGAAATAAACTTGAAGCAGATAGAGCTTTACTTAAAATAAAAGAGCAATTTCCTAGCGCTTTTATCTTTAAACCAGAAAGAGGCTAGACTCATATTCGATATCAAATTTTAAAGCGGTCTGTATACATATATTGATCGCTTTTTTTTGATCCTATTTCATACTTATTTTACTGAACACGCATTATACTTTAAGACTAAAAACTTATATCATAGATAACTGACAATCTGTTAGTTAATTAATAACTAAAGCCTACTACGCAGTCTTAGTTTTGTATATATTTCTCTTTTATAAACAATTTAAAATATGAGAAATATATACTTAAAACTTATGGTAATTGCTCTTATTATTGGAGTAACAAAACAGACCTATTCACAAGATTCAGAAGTTATTTACGAGGCTATAGATAATGGTAGTGGCGTTGCATTAGGAGTAGCAATATCGAGTGCAGATAATGGCATCGGAACATTTTCTGGAGATGGCGTACAGCTAGCAGGTACAGCACGAATTATTAATCAAATAACTATATCGTGTTTTGTAACTACAGATACTGCATTTATACCTGGCGAGTTTACCGTAAGATTATATACAGATTGCCCTGTAACCGGCTCAAGTGGTTCTGAAGGCATGTGTGGCGCAGATGGCGCTGGTAGCTTAATAGAAGGCTCTGAAGTGACCATAAACCTAACATCTGCTCCAACTGCAGCAAACCCTATTGTTATAGACATGCCTAATGTTGACATTTCATCTGAAACTGATGATACAATATGGGTTATGTTTAACTCTCAACGCGACAACATAAATGGCGTATTAAATGGTATAGCTATGACAGGTTCTGATGCGTTAACAGAAATTAATGCATTTTCTTCCTGCAGTACAGCAAGTACAAGTTCTTGCGCGAGACGCATTATAGGTGCAGCTTCAAACAATTTTGTTGTATCTATAAGCGCAACTGAAATACTTAATACAGGAACAGAAAAATTAAGTAATGCTGTTACACTATTTCCTAACCCAATATATAATGAAGCTACAGTTTCTTTTGAAGATACTATTTCACCAAAAATGGTGAATGTATATGACGTAACTGGTAAACTAGTATTACATAAGTATACTTACAACCTTGAAAACAATTTTAAACTAGATATGACAAATTTAAAAAGTGGTATTTATTTTATGAATTTTGAAGCTGAGGAAGGAACAATTACAAAATGCATTATAAAGCTCTAACCATAACCAATATCTTAAATGCAAAAACGCCTCAAAGTACTTTGAGGCGTTTTTATTATATTCTTAAATGATTTTATATTATTTAAGCTTCTTCTTTACTGCTACTTCTTGATAAGCTTCTACAATATCACCTTCTTTAATATCATTGTAGTTTTTAACCTGAAGACCACAGTCATATCCTTTAGATACTTCCTTAACATCATCCTTGAAACGTTTTAGAGAATCTAATTCTCCAGTAAAGACAACAACACCATCTCTAATTAATCTAATACCAGAGTTTCTGTAAATCTTACCAGTAGTTACCATACAACCTGCAATAGTACCAACCTTAGATATCTTGAATGTTTCACGGATTTCTGCTGTACCTGTAATCTCTTCTTTCATCACTGGAGACAACATTCCTTCCATCGCATCTTTAAGATCATTTATAGCGTCATAAATAATTGAATACGTACGGATGTCTATTTCTTCCTGATCTGCTACTTGTCTTGCATTTCCTGCAGGACGAACATTAAATCCTATTATAATAGCATCTGAAGCACTTGCTAATAACACATCACTTTCTGTGATGGCTCCAACACCTTTATGCAAAATGTTAACTTGAATTTCTTCTGTAGAAAGCTTCTGGAAAGAATCAGTTAATGCTTCAACAGAACCATCAACATCACCTTTAAGAATTATATTAAGTTCTTTAAAGTCTCCTAAAGCAATACGACGACCTATTTCATCTAAGGTAATATGTCTTTGTGTTCTAACACTTTGCTCTCTTTGTAATTGTGTTCTCTTAGAAGCAATATCCTTAGCTTCACGCTCATCTTCCATCACAACAAACTTATCACCTGCCTGAGGTGCTCCATCTAAACCAAGTATGGAAACTGGCGTAGAAGGTCCTGCCTCTTTAACAATATGACCACGTTCATCTTGCATTGCTTTTACTTTACCAGAATTAGTTCCGGCTAGTACATAGTCTCCAATCTTAAGTGTTCCTGTTTGAACAAGTATGGTAGACACATATCCTCTACCTTTATCTAAGAATGCTTCAACAACAGTACCTTGTGCTAATCTCGTTGGATTTGCTTGAAGTTCTAATATCTCTGCTTCTAGTAATACTTTTTCTAATAGCTCTTTTACACCTGTACCTTTTTTAGCTGAAATATCATGAGATTGTATTTTTCCACCCCAATCTTCAACTAACAAATTCATACTTGCTAACTTCTCTTTAATCTTTTCTGGATTAGAAGTTGGTAAATCTACCTTGTTTATAGCAAATATAATTGGCACACCTGCCGCTTGTGCGTGTGAAATAGCTTCTTTTGTTTGAGGCATCACATCATCATCTGCAGCAATTACAATAATTGCAATATCTGTAACTTGCGCTCCACGTGCACGCATTGCCGTAAAGGCCTCGTGACCTGGCGTATCTAAGAAAGAAATTTTCTGACCACTTTCTAACTCAACCGCATAGGCTCCAATGTGCTGTGTAATACCACCACTTTCACCTGCAATTACGTTCTCTTCACGAATGTAATCCAGCAACGATGTTTTACCGTGATCTACGTGTCCCATTACCGTTACAATTGGTGCTCTGTGAACTAAATCTTCTGGTGCATCTACAAATTCTTCTATAGATTCTTCTTCTTCTGCACTTACAAAATCAACTTCATAACCAAACTCGTCTGCAACAATACTTAATGTTTCAGCATCTAGCCTCTGGTTCATTGTAACCATCATTCCTAACGTCATACACGCAGAAATAACTTTTGTTACAGGAACATCCATCATTATAGCAACTTCACTAACTGTAACAAACTCTGTTACCTTTAATGTTTTGTTTTCAATTTCTTGCTGTGCTAAATCTTCTTCAGATTTAGTACGGTGTTGGTCTCTTTTATCTCTTCTGTACTTAGCACCTTTACCTTTGTTTGACTTACCTTGAAGTTTTTCAAGAGTCTCACGTACTTGCTTTTGTACTTCTGCCTCTGTAGGTTCTTCTTTAACGATTTGACGTTTACCGCCGCCTCTTCTGTTATTACCACCTTTGTTGGCACCACCTCTAGAAGATGGCCTTGTATCTTTACTTATACGACGACGACGCTTTTTAGGCGAGTTATCTGAGGTTTTCTTATCGTCCTTCTTTTTAGCAGGTTTTTTAAATTGAGAAAGATCTATCTTCTCACCTGTAAAATTAGGACCATCTAACTTTTTATAGTTAGTAGTTACTCTATTATCGTCTTTAGATGCCTCTGGAGCATCTTTAGTTTCTTCTTTTACAGCTTCCTGCTTAGGAGCTTCTTCCTTTTTTGGAGCTTCTTTAGCTACTACTTTAGGAGTTTCCTTTTTAGGTTCTTCTTTTTTCGGCTCAACTTTTTTAGGCGCTTCTTTTTTAGCCACTGGCTTTTTAGGAGCGTCTAAATCTATCTTACCTACTTGCTTAGTTCCAGAAAGTTTAGCGCCAGCCCTTACAACCTCAACTTCTTTCTTTGGTTCAGGCTTAGCTTCTTCTTTAGGCGTTTCTTTAACAGGTTCTTTTACAGGCTCTGGAGTTTCCTCTTTTGCCTCTGGCTTTTTATTTAAGTCTATCTTACCTACTTGCTTAGGACCATCTAAACTTGCTTTACCACGAACAACTTCTGCCTTTCTCTCCTTTTCCTCTTGCTCTTTCTCTCTCTCTAACCTAAGGCGCTCTTTCTCCTTACGTTTTTCCTCGCCTACTTCTTTTGATTCGCGCTTTTTGCTCTTGTCTGTTTGGAACTCGTCAAAAAGGACATCGTAGACTTCTCCAGAAATCTTGGTTGTTGGGCGCGCGTCTATCTCGTGACCGTGTTCTTTTAAAAATTCCACAGCACGGTCTAGAGAAATATTAAATTCTCGCAACACCTTGTTTAATCGCATTGTTCTTGCTTCAGCCATAAATTGCCTCTAAGTTATCCCTTTTATTTGTTTTTTTGAAAAGTATGGATTAATTACTGATCAAATTCTTCTCTTAATATTTGGACGACTTCACGAATGGTTTCTTCTTCCAAATCTGTACGTCGTACCAAGTCATCTAAATCCTGCTCTAAAATTGCTTTTGCTGTATCTAAACCAATTTTCGAAAATTCGGCTATGATCCAAGCATCAATTTCATCTGAGAATTCTTTTAACTCTACATCTTCTTCTACACCTTCTCTAAACACATCTATTTCATAACCAGTTAATTGACTAGCTAATCTAATGTTGTGCCCTCCACGACCAATGGCTTTTGAAACCTCTTCTGGCTTCAACATAACCTCGGCACGCATGGTTTCTGAATTAAGCTTTACAGATGTAACTCTTGCAGGGCTTAGCGCTCTGTTTATAAGTAATTGGTCGTTACTTGTGTAGTTAATTACATCTATATTTTCATTTCCTAATTCACGAACTATGCCATGAATACGTGATCCTTTTACACCAACGCAAGCTCCAACAGGATCTATACGATCGTCATAAGAATCTACAGCTACTTTTGCTTTTTCTCCAGGAATACGCACAACTTTCTTAACTTGAATTAAGCCATCAAAAACTTCTGGTATTTCCTGTTCGAACAATTTCTCCAAAAATAAAGGAGATGTTCTAGAAAAAATAATTGCAGGTTTATTTCCTTTTAATTCTACGCTTTCTATTACACCGCGTACACTTTCTCCTTTTCTGAAAAAATCTGAAGGTATTTGGCGGTCTTTAGGCATGATAAGCTCATTGCCTTCATCATCTAATAAAATTACTACACGATGACGTATGTGATGTACTTCTGCCGAGTACATCTCTCCAATTAATTCTTTAAATTGGTTGTAAATATTTGTGTTATCGTGCTCGTGAATTTTAGCAATCAAGTTTTGGCGTAATGCCAAAATAGCACGTCTTCCTAAATCGATAAGCTTAACTTCTTCAGACACATCTTCTCCTACTTCAAAATCAGGTTCTATCTTTCTAGCCTGAGTTAATGAAATTTCAGAGTTATCATCTTCCACCATACCGTCTTCAACCACTACACGGTTTCTCCATATCTCTAAATCGCCTTTATCTGGGTTAATGATAATATCAAAATTATCATCTTCACCAAACTTACGTTTTAAAGCACTTCTAAAGACCTCTTCAAGTATAGCCATGAGTGTTACTCTGTCTATAAGCTTGTCGTCCTTAAACTCAGAAAACGATTCTATTAATGCAATATTCTCCATTTGTTTGCTTAGAATTTAATCATAACTTTTGCTTCTACAATTTTTTCATAAGGAATTACCGCTTCTTTCTCTACAGTATGTTTTCCTTTTCCTACCGGCTTAGGCTCCCTAGCCTTCCACTTTAAGGCTATCTCATTATCATCTGCAGACACAAGTTCTGCTTCAATTTTTTCTGTTTCAGTTTTCACACTTAGGACTCTTCCAATATTTTTAACATATTGCCTAGGCAATGTTAGCGAAGCAGTTGCTCCTATTGATCCTACCTCTAGTGAAAAATCTTCTTCTTCTCTATCTAAATTATGCTCAATTGCACGACTTACAGTAATACAATCTTCTACAGTTACACCATTATCTCCATCTATTAAGATGCCAATACTATTATCATTAGTAATGTTGTAATCTATTAAAAACAGTGACGGATTGTCGTCTAAAACTGCCTGCAATAACTTATCTACCTTTTCCTTCAACATTTTTGGTTATAAAAAGAGGGGACTTTTCGTCCCCTCATTGATTTAGTTACCTTTTTCAATGGCGCAAATATAAGAATTCTTTTTGGTTTTCAAAACCCTTAATAATCACGTAATTATTTTGTAACTTTAATATCCAACTTAATCCAATTTTTTATGAAAAATATACTTGTCCCTACCGATTTTTCTGAACAAGCTGAAAACGCCTTAAAGGTTGCTGCACAATTTGCCAAAACTTACAATGCAGATATTTATTTGTTGCATATGCTAGAGCTACCTATGCAATTAATAGACCCTACAAGCAATAACAATTCTCAAAACTTACCAGAGTCTTTGTTTTTCATGAAATTAGCCCATAAGCGCTTTGAAGAGGTTTTGGCAAGTGATTATTTAGAAGGTGTTACAGTACATGAAACCGTTCACTTTCACGAAGCTTTTGATGGTATCATGGAAGTAAGTAAAGAACATGATTGCGACCTTATTATTATGGGATCTCACGGCGCAACAGGATTTAAAGAAATGTTTATTGGTAGTAATACTGAAAAGGTTGTAAGATATTCTGAGATTCCTGTGCTAGTGATTAAGCAAGAGATTCCAAATTTTAGAGTTGATAATTTTATTTTTGCAACAGACTTTTCTGAAGAAACCAAAAGACCCTTTAATGAGGCTGTAAAGTTTGCAAATAAAATAGATGCCAACATTCACTTAGTGTACATAAACACCGCCAACAAATTTAAAACTACCGAAGAAGCAGAAAAGAAAATGAGCAACTTCTTAGAAGGCATGGAATCTAAGACGTTTAATTTACACATATACAATGATCGTACTATAGAAGAAGGAATCTTAAATTACGCCCAAAGTATAGATGCTGGTTTAATAGGCATATCTACACACGGCAGAAAAGGTTTAGCCCACTTTTTTAATGGAAGCTTGAGCGAAGATATTGTTAACCACGCCAAACGTCCTGTAATTACATTTAAGATTTAGTAAGCGATTGCAATGCTCCATTGCGTATGCAAAGCCAAAAATAATTCCAGAAAGATTTAGTTTTATCCCTAGTAACAGAAACATCTTGTTTTGTTACTCTACCATCTTTTTCGTTATTGTCTAAAAATAAATTTACAATACCGCTTAGTAATCTATTTTCACTAGAGCCATCTTTCCTGAGAACCTCTACCTTAAAGGTGCTATAATCTATACGCATATCACCAAGGGCGTCATTTTTGTCTCCAGAATAGTTAAAATACAACTCATTTAATGTTCCTATTGCCTTAACGTTGACTGCTGGCACAAAAAACATATTCATTGCATCTGCTGAGACTTGTTTTGCTTCACCTTTAATATTAAATGTGTCATTTAGATTATTAATATCGAACTGCCAATTAACGTTTAATTGAGATGTTCCCATAAAATTTGTAGAGATGTTTGCTGTAGTAAGTTTACCTCCATCATTTTTTGAAGTATTATTTATATCCTTAATTGTAGCGTTTAAATTCTCAAGCAACACTTTGCCTATTTTTTTAGTGCCTTCTGCTCGCTCTTCATAAACCAACTTACTCGATTGTATTTCTAAGGTATTAATATCAAGACCAAAGTTTAAATTTCTGAGCATTTCACTATACATAGGTTTTATCCTTACATCATCTGTATGTGTTTTATCTCTATAAATATTACAGTCTGCATTTACAACAACGATGCTTGGAGTCTTTAAAGACAACTTATCATTTAATGTGTCTATTTTTAAATCATTAAGTTTTAATTCTGGCACATTAAGAGTAATTAGATCTTTTTCATAGGGAATCACATTTTGAAATTCTGCCCGCTCATATTTGGGTGTAATCGACAGGTTATTTACATTAAAATTATTATCCTCAATCTTAATTGATTGTACTTTTAAATCTTGATAAAAATTCATCTTTACATAAACACTATCTAAAGATCCCGAAAGGCTTTTGTAATTGAATGGCAAGCCATTTTTTAATATTTCCTGAGAAGTTTTAAAAGACTTAAGATTAATGTTAGATAGTTTAATCGAAATGTTTTTTTCGTCACCTTCATTAATGACGTCTAAATATCCATTTGATGTTTTTATATTACCTATTGAAACATCACCTTCAAAAGACTGATTCTTAGTTGAAGTGACAGTGTCTTTTTCTGCTCCTTTTATCACTTTTAATTTAGGCGCATCTATTTGAAGTGTGCTTACACTAACATCTTTACTTGTTATATAATACCAATAGCCAAAACCTTTTAACTTTATAGAAGGAGATTCAAGCTCGAAACTTTTAGATTTAAAGCTCACATTATCTATAGAAACCTTACCTAATAATACATTAACATCTAAAGTTTCATAAGAAAAGTCGTTTTTAGCAGAGACCTCACTTAACGCTTTTTTTAGTTGTAGTTTTGCATAATAATTTGCTCCAATTACCAGGACTAATAAAACTCCTAAGATTACCAGAATGGCTTTTATGTATTTTTTCAAAATATTTTTAGCTAAAGGTAATATTTTAAGTAACAAGACTACAAAAGCAATCCTATGAAAATTGTTTGCATAGCAGACACACACAACAGGCAAGATGATCTCATAATTCCAGATGGCGATATTATTATACACGCTGGAGATTTAACCGAAGGTGGCACTAAACGCGAAGTTTCACAGTTTATAAGCTGGTTTTCAAGTTTGCCACACACCCATAAAGTATTTATTGCAGGTAATCATGACTACTATCTTGAGGATATAGATCTAAAAAAGTTTACAGAAAACCTACCTAAAGGAGTTCATTATTTGCACAACTCAGCTCTTACACTTGGGAATATTAATTTTTGGGGTACACCACAAGTCCCTAGCTTAACACGATGGGCATTTAAAGAGCCATTTTACTGGAATGACATCCCAAAAGAAACAGATATACTTATTTCTCATGTACCACCATATGAAATTTTAGACTTACACGATCGGAACTTTCACTTAGGCGACAAGGTTTTAGCTAAACGTGTAGACAAACTATCTTTAAAGTATCACATCTTTGGTCATGTCCACGATGCCTATGGTCTCACAAGAATTAAAAACACCATCTTTGTTAATGCTAGCTCTGTAGATAGCACTGGCAGATATTTTAATCCTCCTATAATTTTAGACGTTTCATCTAAAGATTTGCTGGAGTAACTGTAAGGCTTCTTAAAACCAAGCTACTACTAAATTCAATAAAAAATAACTTATGCGTTGGCTCATATTTATTGTCATCTATATATTAATAGATATTTATGCTTTTCAGGCATTAAAGACAATTACTCCAAATAAAATTTGGCACTACAGTTACCTTATCCTTTCATTATTGGTTGTAGGTAACTTAATTTTTCAAAATATTGTACCACAGGAAGGTAGTGTGGTAAGTGGCAACAGAAGCTATGCCTTTGGTTTAATGCTTGCAATGCTAGCACCAAAACTTATTTTAGTCATCTTTATGTTTGGCGAAGATATTATTCGCTTTTTTGTAGCAACGTACTACCGATTCTTTTCTACCGAAACTTCATTTACGATACCCTCAAGAAGAAAATTTATAAGTCAGGTTGCCTTGGGAATTGCAGCAATACCATTTGCATCATTATTATACGGAATGATACAAGGTAAATACAATTTTAGAGTTTTAAAGTACGAACTAAGTTTTGACGATTTGCCTGAAGCTTTCAATGGGTACCAAATTACTCAAATAAGCGATATTCATTCTGGAAGCTTTGATAATTTTGAAAAGATAAAATACGCTGTAAACCTTATTAACGAACAACAAAGTGATGCTATTTTCTTTACTGGAGATATGGTAAATAATAAAGCATCTGAAATGGATCCTTGGAAAGTACTTTTTGGGAGTTTTAAAGCCAAAGATGGTGTGTTCTCGATACTAGGAAACCACGACTATGGTGATTATGTTGATTGGGCTAATGAAAAAGAAAAAGCCGAAAACCTTTTAAATCTTAAAAACATTCAAAAGGAAATGGGTTATGATTTATTGTTAAACGAACACAGAAGCATACAACGCGGAAAAGACAGTATTAAAATTGTTGGTGTTGAAAATTGGGGCGCTGGTGGTTTTGTAAAACATGGTGATATCGAAAAAGCATCTGAAGGACTTTCTGAAAGAGATTTTAAAATTTTATTGAGTCACGACCCAAGCTATTGGCAACAAAACATTAAATCTAATCCCAAAAATTTTCAGTTAACTTTAAGTGGCCACACACACGGTATGCAATTTGGTATTGAAATTCCTGGCGTAATAAAATGGAGTCCTGTACAATATCGTTATAAGAATTGGGCAGGTATTTATGAAGAGCTAGGAAGACGCATTAATGTAAACAGAGGCTTTGGGTATTTAGGATATCCAGGTCGCGTTGGTATTTGGCCAGAAATTACTGTAATTACGCTTAAAGCCAAAGATGCTTAATATTTGTACGAATTTTGTACATTTACCTACTATAACCAATCATTTTGAATTGCTATGTCAAAATTTGGAGAACTTATTGACCTCGATATTCCTGTTCTATTAGATTTTTATACTGAATGGAACGAACAATCTACCGCAATGCATCCCGTACTTCGAGATGTTGCTGCTGCTTTAGGCGACAGTGCCAAAGTTATAAAGATAGATGTAGATAAAAACTCAGAACTTGCTGAAGCTTTACGTGTTAAAGGACTACCTACTCTTATGATATATAAGAATGGTGAAATGAAATGGAGACAAAGCGGAGAACAAGATGCCAACACTCTAATTGGTTTGGTAAAAGAGTACGTTTAGATTTTCTTAATCTTTAATTGCTTTAAAAGCATACCCTTTTTCAGAATAGTACGCTAAAACCTTTGGTAAAGCGTATCTCAAGTTATTTTCTGCCTTTAAGCTATCGTGAAATACAATTACACTTCCATTTTTTGTGTGTCTTAAAACGTTTTCAAGACATTTTTCTTTAGAAACTGCAGCATTATAATCTACACTTAGCACGTCCCACATTACAATCTTATATCCTAGTTTCCTAAGCGTTTTTGAAGCTCTTAGAGACAACCTACCATATGGTGGCCTAAATAACTTTTTTGTGGTTACAATAGGCTCCTTTTCCTTATCCAAAGCAGTGTGAATTTCATATTCACATAAACTAACGTCATTTATGTATTTGAGATGTTCTGTTGATTTACAATTATAATGATGTTGAGTATGATTACCTATTGCGTGACCTTTTGAAATTATCTCACTAAAAAGTTTAGGATGTTTTTTAATGTTTTCTCCAATACAAAAAAATGTAGCTTTTGCATTGTAAGTACTTAATTGTTGCAATACCCAAGGCGTAACTTTGGGTATAGGGCCATCATCAAAAGTGAGATAGATACTTTTTTCTTTTCTGGAAAAATGCCAAATTCTTTTAGGGAAACACCATTGTACAAGTTTAGGAATGTATGGTAATGTCATATCCTATTAATTTTGCATTAAGGATTAAATGGCATGTTTAAACTCTTTTTAAAACATCTTCTTGTTTTAAAAAAGTGAGTAGTAAAAGCCTGACCCCAAACCAGAGTTTGGGGAATGCCCTAGTTTATAGAGTCTAAATTGTTTACAGAATCAATTTTAGGAGTTGTTTCTGTACCAAATTCTTGCTCAAATCCTTCAATATACTGCTGCTCTTCTGGAGTAAGCTCTTCTTCAGGATTCATTTCTTCATCTTCACCATAAAAGTGACGGAACAGCCTAAGGTAATTATTAAATTTCTCTGCTTCTGGTTTCACTAATTCTTCATCTTGATATATAATTAGTATATCTACCAAGCTTCTGTAACGCTCAATATCTGTTATGATGTCTTCTGCATACCTAAATTGTCTCGACTCTTTAAATCCTGAGTAATAGGTTAAATTCTCTTGATATTTAGTGGCAACTTGCCTCCAAATATCTCTAGCTTTTTTCGGCTTACCAATTTCATAATAACCACTTATGAATGGCTCTAATAATGTGTAAAAGCCATAATAGTCTACCGGCATTTGTTCCATACCCAAGTCTAACATTTCTTCTGCACGCTCAAAGTCTTTCACCTTAATTAGCTCTTCTATAAGTTTAGCAAGGTTACTACGGTAAACTAAACCATTTTTACGTGTTTCTGGATCATGATAAATATCTGGATCATTACCATTACCCCAATCCCATTCCTTAACGATATTATACATTTTATCTGTATCTATTCGTCCCATATCGTAAGGGTTCCTTTTGTCTATTGGCGTTCGTATTGGCACAAGTTTATAACACATACCATCTAACTGAAGGTAATCTTTCATCCATAGATAATCATCATCTCCATAACTACCACCTGTAAAGTAAATTGGTCGTTTCCACTCATTATTAGCTATTACATCTAGCATAATAAGTCTGTTCTTATAAATTATATCACCTTTTAATGTAATGTCTATATAAGGTGCTATTTTCTCTCTGTCTTTTTCTTTTACAATACCATGTTCAATAGCATTTGATCCGCTTACTGGCAGTCTTAAGTTTTTAGTTGGAAATGTATTAACTATTTGGCCACTTCTTAATTCTGCCTTTGTGGTTTCATTGTCACTCTTTATGTACTTTATCCAATCTTTAATTAGCAATGTATCTCTTACTCTTGGATCTTTTTGATACCAAACGGCATCGTTTACACCATATACATAGTTCTTATGCTCTAAAGTTGTAGGTATGCGGTCGCTCTCATAGGCTTTACGACGCATTTGATCTATATACCAATCTGTAGCAAACAAAGCTGTATTTACCACACGTACATCTCTGCGATAGCCTTCTATTTCTTGAGCATACCAAAGTGCAAATGTATCGTTATCTCCGATGGTGAATAAAATGGCATTTTCATCACAAGAGTCAAGATACATTTTAGCCATACTTTGAGCTGTATATCTGTCTGACCTGTCGTGATCATCCCAGTTTTGAGAGGCTAACACTACAGGAACGGCTAATAAACATACTACTGTAACTGCAGGCGCTAACATTTTAGTAGTGATTTTGTCCTTTAGCATATCATATAATGCATATACTCCAAAACCAATCCACATTGCAAACACGTAAAATGATCCTACCAACGCATAATCTCTTTCACGCACTTCGAAAGGACGTTCATTTAAATACACTTTTAACGCTAGTCCTGTAAATAGGAAAAATACCAAGAGTACCCAGAAATTCTTTTTGTCTTTAGTAAACTGAAATACTAACCCTAGTAATCCTAAAAGGAATGGCAAGAAAAAATATGTGTTTCGGGCTTTATTATTCTTAACGTCTGACGGAAGGTTATCCTGTGAACCTAAACGTAACTCATCTATAAACTTAATACCGCTTAGCCAATTACCGTGAAGGTCATCCATCTTACCTTGAACATCATCTTGACGACCAGTGAAATTCCACATGAAATAACGCCAATACATATATCCAAATTGATACTCGATCATATAACCAATATTGGCTGCAAAGCTTGGTTTTTCTATATCTAAATATTGCCCAAATTGGGTTAGGAATTGATCATAATCTTCTGCATCTATTTGTCCTAAAGCATATTTAGTCTTTACATCTGCAACTGCATTTAAAAGTTCTTGTTGATCTCTGTATTCAGGTTTTACGGTAAACTCAAGTTCTCCTATAAAGCCAAGATAATTAGCTTTATGCTCGGGACTCCACATTCTAGGCAGAAACCCTTTATGATTATCATCTAAATTTTGATTAGCATTCTCCCAATCATTAACGATAACATACTTGCCAGTTTTTTCATCTTGCTCGTATTTTGGTTTAGCGTCAGAATATGGATTGTTTTCATCTAATCCACTATACATTTCTGTAAACTGCGGCCCATAAAATAAGTGAGATTCGCCATACTGCTCTCTGTTATAGTAGGCTAAAAGCTCTCTTGCATTGGCTGGATTATTTTCATTTATAACCGTTCCTGCATTGGCACGTATAGGCAACATTGTCCAACTAGAGAATCCTATTAAAATAAAGAGAACACAAAGCAGCAAGGTGTTTACATGAACAAAACCCTTTTTACGTGTATAAGTAATACCGAAATAAAATCCTGCAATTACAACCAATAACGCAATTATAGTTCCTGAATTAAATGGTAAACCAATAGTGTTAACGAAGAACACCTCAGAAATAGCAAAAAAGCTTAAGCTATAAGGCAGAAGTAATTTAAATATAAACATTAGTATAGCCACAATGATAACCGTTGCTATAATGAAGTTTTTTGCAGTAACCTCTTTGTAATTTTTAAAGAAGTAAAGGTATCCTATTGCTGGAATTGCTAAAAGACCCATAAAGTGAACACCAAACAACAATCCTACTATAAAGCAAATAAGAATTAACCAACGGTTACCTCTTGGCTTTAACATATCGCGCTCCCAAAGCAAGCCTACATAAAATATAACTGAAAGGATAAAGGTTGCCATTGCATATACCTCTGCCTCTACTGCATTAAACCAAAAGCTATCTGTAAATGTAAATGCTAATGAACCTACTAACGCACTTCCTAAAACTGCTGTTTTTTGACCTGCTGAAAGTGTTTCTGCTTTTCCTGAAATTTTTCTTATTAAGATAGAAATAGACCAGAACATAAAAAGAATAGTAAATGCACTTGCCAAAACAGACATCATATTTACCATTAGTGCAATTTGCGAAGACTCTAGAGCAAACACAGAAAACACAGCACCTAACATTTGGTATAATGGCGCTCCTGGCGGATGCCCTATTTCTAACTTAGAGGCTGTTGCTATATACTCACCTGCATCCCAAAAACTAGCTGTAGGCTCGACCGTAAGGGTAAAAGTAATTAATGCGACTGCAAATGCAAACCAGCCAAGTATAGTGTTCCACTTCGAAAAGTTGAAATCTTTCATAGTATAATTAAATAGGTAATTGGCGAATTTACTAAATTCAACCTGATTAGGTAGACAACGCAACCAAATTCATATTATTTTAGAAAAATATTTTTTTGAAAGTATGTTTGGAATATTCAAGAAATGTTTTAAATTTGCACTCTCAATTACAAAAAAGCACAACGCTTAGTAATTTTGGCCTATGGTGTAATTGGCAACACGTCTGTTTTTGGTACAGAAGAGTCTAGGTTCGAGACCTAGTGGGCCAACAAAAAACTCCGAGTTTATACTCGGAGTTTTTTTATGCCTTATTTTTAGTTGTGTTGCTTTAGGTAATCCATTAAGTTAACATCATTACCCAATAAAATATCGTTTGAATTTATACGGCCATTCATAGAGTCGTTTTCTAATTTCAATACACCTCTAGGGCATACGGCAGAACAAATACCGCAACCAACACAAGAAGACCTTACAATATTCTCCCCTTTTTGAGCATATGCTCTAACATCTATCCCCATTTCACAATATGTAGAGCAGTTTCCGCAAGAAATACACTGCCCTCCGTTTGTGGTAATTCTAAACTTAGAAAGTAAACGCTGCTGAAAGCCTAATATAGCTGCCATTGGACACCCAAAACGACACCAAACACGTGAACCGAATATAGGATAAAACCCTACACCTATAACACCGCTAAAAATGGCTCCAATTAAAAATCCGTAAGCTTTTCTTAATTGGTAAGCATCAAACAAAAATAACTTACCTGGTGAACTAAAATATGTAATTAGCAATAATGATATTACCACTACAAAATAACCTATTGCTCCATATTGGGCATCTTTAGCTAATTCCTCTCTTTTAAAAAGCATAGCCCAACCAAAAACAAGTGTTAGTAGAATTACAATAAACCAAATAAAGAATTCTTTACTTATTAAGAAATCATCATACACTTTTACATCTTGATTGGCAGCTACTTCAAAATCTGGAGATTGTACTAATGCATTTTGCAACACTACATTCTCACCATTTTTAGCCTTTTTTAAAGCCTCTTCCTGCTCAGCTTCATTTACAACAATATAATCTATTGTTAAAGGCACGCTACTTTGAATAGTTGGTGTGCTGCTTGATTTATTTATAAACACAACACCTTTTGCATTGGCTTGTTGAGCAGCTAAAATTTTATCACCAATAGGCTTGTCGCCTTCTTCACTCATAAAGACGACTTTGTTATCCAGATTACTCCATTCTGATATCGAGCTAGACTCATTTCCTTGCAAATAAGAAAACACCACCGCTACCGTCATTACGGTTACAAAAACCACAACACTATGTATTACCCAACGTTCAATTTTCCAAGCAGTTTGACTTTTATCACTCAAGTGCCTAAAAGGATCTCCAGCTGTTTCTGCCAGACCACCACAACCACATACCCAAGAGCAATACCAACGTTTTCCATATTTATAGGTAAGTATTGGAGTGATAACAAATATTGAAAGAAGCCCAAAGATGAGCATTATAAGCCCAACGTTTCCAGCGCTTAAAAATTCATCTATCTTATACCCAGCAAACAGCTCATAATTTAATGGCCAAATGTTTTTAAAATCATAATAAGGCTGGTTTAATCTTACTAGTATTTCCGGTATTATAAATGCGAAAGCAGTTTGAAAAAACATTACAGAAATGGTTCTTACTACTTCATAGGTGTTATTTCTATATTTCCAAATAAATTTTATTCCGAATGCAAAGATGGCTAATGTATAGAGTGTACCGTACAAAAACCATTGGCTTGCTGGATTACCGCTTAACAATTTACTTAATGGGTCAAATAAAGCTATTACTCCTGTGTTATCACCATCACTTACCAAGCCTAAATATTGCGGATAAAAATATAGTACAACATAAAACCCAGTCATAGCAATGCCTAATATCCAACCCCATAAACCGCGACTGGTAATTGATTTAAACATGACACCATCATTTTTAATACCTTCATGTTTATTAGAATAAGCTCCATAGGAAAAAGCTACGATACCTGCCAGCATCATTAGAAGCGATAGTGACAATGCTATAGTTTTGTTCGGAAAATTAACGTTTAGGAGTGCTAAAAGTAAAATCCCCAAACCAACAACACCTACAGCAGTACTAATTTTTTGAATGGTATTTAATGCTTTTGGTGGTTGTCCTCCCGTAAGAGACATGTTATGTTCTATTCTACTCATAGCTTTGTTGTGTTAGTTGTTTTTGAAGACAAATGATTCTTGAAAGATATTTGAATATTACTTTCTAATTTTTTATAAAACTCAGGGTCAAAATTGGCTTTACGCAAGTTGTCCACCACATGAGCAACATTTTGATTTTCATTTAACCAAGAATCAAACGTTTCGTGTTTCATTCTTATGCCAAACGTATTTATACCTAAAAACTTAAGAGTTTCTTCGTGATATGCAATTGTTAACCACTGGTTTCCTTCTGGATTTTTCCAATGAAAATGGGTTTCACCTTCTTTTTTATTTTCATCATTAAATACCCAACCATAAGTTTGATACTCTACATCAAAAAATTTTGCACTGTTAAACCAATTTCCAGGATTATATGGCATGGTTTTTCCACAAATTGTTTGTGCTACAGTTTCACCCATCATTCTTCCTGTATACCAAACAGCCTCAACAGGTTTTCTATATCCTATAGCTTCATGTTGCTGTGCACAATCTCCAATTGCATAAATATCTTTAACGTTGGTCTCTAATTTTCTGTTTACTAAAATCCCTTTATCTGTTGCAATACCTGAACCTTCTAAAAAATTAATATTAGGCTTAACTCCAGTGCAAATCCCTACAACATCGCAGGAAATTTCTTCACCAGAATCTGTAAGAACAGCTCTAACATTCCCATTGTTATCACCAAGTATTTTGTCAAGATTAGTTTCAGGCTTTAAAGAAATGCCGTGTGAGAGAATGTGCTCAGAAATATGTTTTGCATCATTTTCAGGTAAAACACTATTCCAGAAATAAGACTCCCTAATTAAAAAGGTAACTGGAATTTTTCTAGTTGAAAGCATTTCTGCCAACTCCACTCCTATTAAGCCTCCACCAATAATTACAGCGTGTTTACAGTTTTCTGTATTATTTTCTAAAGCTTGAACATCTTGAATATTAACTAGACCTTGCACACCATTTAAACTTAAACCTTCCCAACCATATGTAGCCGTTTGAGAGCCTGTTGCTAATATTAACTTATCATAGCCTAAAAGATCATTGTTTTTAAATTGAAGTTGTTTATTTTCAGTATCAACTGAAACTACATAGCCTTGTTTTAATTCTATTCTATTTTTTTCCCAAAACCAATCCTCGTATGGTTTAGTATGCTCATACTTCATGTGTCCCATATAAATATACATTAATGCCGTACGTGAATAAAAGTGCTCAGTTTCTGAAGAAATAACAGTAATACGATAATCTGATAGTTTCCTGATGTGTCTTGCTGCAGTAATACCAGATATACCATTACCAATTATAACAATGTGTTTCATACAAGGTGAGTTTTGCAGTATTTGACACTGCTTTTGAAATATATATTAATGTAGGTCGTCATTAAAGATAAAAACTTAAGACCACATTTAGTATTTAGAATGGTTATAAAAGGTAGAACACTGTTAAGTTATAGTTTTTACAAACTAAAGTACTTCTAGTTCAAAACATTACTGTAAGCTTATGTAATTATTGTTTATAATACACGACTTAAATTTTAATAAACACATTTTATTTTATGAAAAAGTTGCTTTTAATAGCTTTATGTATACTTACAGGCGTTAGTCACGCACAATCTACTGCATCTTTTTTCAAAAAAGCTGATCTAGTTTTTAATACATACGTAAAGCAAAATAAGGTAGATTATAAAGCAATTTCAGAAGATTCAGATTTACTTGACGATGCATTAAATGATGCAAAAAACATAAGCGTATCTTTACTTAACAGCAAAACTTATCAAGCCTTTTGGATTAACACGTATAATCTTTTAGTTATTAAAGGGATTAGTGATTCTTATCCTATTAAGTCTCCATTAGATATAGATGGATTCTTTGATACCACCACATATTCTGTAGGCGGAAAAAAAGTTACTTTAAATGATATCGAAAACAAATTATTAAGAGAGAAATTTCCAAATGAGCCTCGTTTTCATTTTGTGCTAGTTTGTGGTGCACTAAGTTGTCCTCCAATTATAGATCACGCCTATTCTCCTAATTTTTTAGATAAACAATTACAAGAGCAAACTGTAAAAGCCATTAACAATCCTAATTTTTTAAAAGTGAATGACACTTCAGTGGCTTTTTCTCAAATCATGGAATGGTACAATGAGGACTTCACTAAGAATGGACAATCTTTAATTCAATTTTCAAACGCTTTTAGAAGCACTAAGATTCCAGAAGATGCTAAGGTTACTTTTTATCCCTATGATTGGACATTAAATGATATAACTAAATAATTTATTAAAGCACATATTTCGCCACTATCGTTTCAACCTCGAAGCTTAAAAATTTTGCGGTTGATTCGTAGTCGGCATTTTAAATTTAGGGTGCTTAATAACCGTTTAAGCTATCCATTTTCCATTATTAGCTACGGTTGAATCCCATACACCTATGCCGAACTTATCTGCTAATAACATCCCTTGATTAATTGCAGCTTTTTTATCTTCATAAGAGACTATTTTCCAATGCTGATTGCGGTCATACCACAAACTAACTTGGTATTCATAGGCTTTATACTTGAAAACAGATATATAATCTAAGCTCTTAAAGTCTTTCCACCTTCCAAAGGTTATTCTAGATATCGCATATTGTTTCTTATATCTATTATTATCAATATCAAAAACAATATTTGTTTGCATAGAAAAACGTACAGCCACTCCTGTTAATACTATAGCCGATTGCAGCATACCAGAAATAGATTTCATTTTGCTTAAGGATTCACCAAACCTAAAATTTGCAAAAAAGGTGTAGAGTAAAACTACCACACAGGTATAACAAGCTGCCGCAATTAGAAGATGCCAAATTGGTCTTCGACTGTCTGAAATTATGATATTATTTGGCTTCTGAATCATTAATTTAAATGTATAAAAAAACCTGTAAAGAAAACTTTACAGGTTTTAAATATATACTAAAGCTTGTAATTTAGTCTGCTAGAACAATAACTTTATTGTCTTTCATTTCAATTACGCCACCTTTTACAGCAAATGTCCATTTACCGTTTTCATCTTTCTTGAAAAGCTTGCGTACATTTTCTGAAATAGAAACATCTCCATTAAAACGCACTTTACCTTTTTCTAAGATAGACACAATAGGCGCGTGATTATCTAACATTTGAAACTCACCGTTAATACCTGGTACGGTAACGCTTTCAACTTCGCTAGTTAATATCACAGCTTCTGGTGTTACAATTTCTAAAAACATAATTGTTCGTTTTTAGTAGTTAGTAATTAATAATTAGCAGATTAAAATAGAGCTAACTACTTTTACGTCGTACTTAATTATTAAGACTCTGCTAACATTTTCTCACCAGCTTCAATTGCTTCCTCTATAGTTCCTTTAAGGTTGAAAGCTGCTTCTGGCAGGTGATCTAACTCACCGTCCATAATCATGTTGAAGCCTTTAATAGTTTCCTTAATATCTACTAAGACACCAGGAATACCTGTAAACTGCTCTGCTACGTGGAACGGCTGAGAAAGGAAACGCTGTACACGACGAGCGCGCCCTACAGCCATTTTATCTTCTTCAGATAATTCTTCCATACCAAGAATAGCAATAATATCTTGTAGTTCTTTATATCTCTGCAAAAGCTCTTTTACACGTTGTGCACAGTCATAATGCTCATTACCTAAAATATCTGCAGTAAGGATACGAGATGTAGAATCTAACGGATCTACCGCTGGATAAATACCAAGCTCTGCAATCTTACGAGACAATACAGTAGTTGCATCTAAGTGAGCAAACGTTGTTGCTGGTGCTGGATCGGTAAGGTCATCTGCAGGTACGTATACCGCTTGTACAGATGTAATAGATCCTTTTTTAGTTGATGTAATACGCTCTTGCATAGCTCCCATTTCGGTTGCTAAGGTAGGTTGGTAACCTACCGCAGAAGGCATACGACCAAGAAGTGCTGACACCTCTGATCCTGCTTGTGTAAAACGGAATATATTATCTACGAAAAATAATACATCTTTTCCTTGACCATCTCCTGCTCCATCACGGAAGTATTCTGCAATAGTTAATCCTGAAAGTGCTACACGAGCACGTGCTCCTGGTGGCTCATTCATTTGTCCGAATACGAACGTTGCTTTAGAGTCTTTCATAGCAGTTTTATCTACTTTAGAAAGATCCCATCCACCTTCTTCCATAGAGTGCATAAAGTCATCTCCGTATTTAATAATACCAGACTCTAACATCTCACGAAGTAAATCGTTACCCTCACGAGTACGCTCTCCAACACCTGCAAATACAGACAAACCACCGTGTCCTTTTGCAATGTTGTTAATTAATTCTTGAATAAGTACAGTTTTACCTACACCTGCACCACCAAATAAACCAATCTTACCACCTTTAGCATAAGGTTCAATAAGGTCAATTACTTTAATACCAGTAAAAAGAACTTCTGTAGATACAGATAGATCTTCAAACTTAGGTGCATTACGGTGAATTGGTAGACCGTTGTCTCCAGTCTTAGGCATGTCTTCCATACCATCAATAGGATCTCCTACAACATTAAATAGTCTCCCGTAAACATCACCAATAGGCATTTGTATTGGAGCGTTTGTCGCTTCAACAGCAGTACCTCTTGACAATCCATCTGTAGAGTCCATAGAGATAGTACGCACGGTGTTTTCACCAATGTGTGATTGTACTTCTAGAACTAAGATAGATCCGTCTTCTCTTTTTATTTCAAGAGAATCGTAAATTTTTGGAAGTTCGCCTTCTGTGTCAAACGCAACGTCAACAACAGGGCCAATAATTTGAGCAACTTTTCCTGTGACTTTAGACATTATCTAAATGGTTTTTAGTGTATTTAGCTTATATAAAATAGGATACAAGTACCCTTCATTTTCAAGGTGCAAAGATAGTTTTTTAATTTAAAATGCAATACGGAAATTTTGAAGTTTTTTGAATACATATATTTATATTTAATACAACCACTACTAAAGCACTGTACTTTATATAAACTATTATACACTAGCCAAAAACAAAAGAGCCCTAATTAAATTAGAGCTCCTTTAAATTTATAGTATTCCATTTTCAAGACAATTACTCTACAGTAACACTCTTTGCAAGGTTTCTTGGCTGGTCTACATTTTTATCTAACATTACAGCTATATGGTAAGACAAGAGCTGTAACGGAATAGTAGTTAGTAAAGGCGTTAAGCTTTCTAAAGTTTCAGGGACTTCTATAACATAGTCTGCTCTTTTTCTTACTTCAACATCACCCTCAGTAACTATACCAATAATTTTTCCCTCACGAGATTTTATCTCTTCAATATTACTAACAACCTTGTCATAATGCCCTTTTCTTGTAGCTATAACCACAACAGGCATTTGTGAATCTATTAAAGCAATTGGTCCATGCTTCATCTCTGCAGCAGGATACCCTTCTGCATGTATGTAAGATATCTCCTTAAGTTTTAAAGCACCTTCTAAAGCAACAGGAAAGTTAAATCCTCTACCTAAATAAAGGAAGTTTTTAGCATCTTTATATTTACTTGCAACAACCTCTATATGTTCATTAGACTCTAGTGCCTTCTTTACCTTTTCTGGAATTTGTTCTAATTCTCTTAAGTGTTCATTAAACTGCGAATTAGACAACACTCCTTTTTGCTTAGCTAATCTTAGTGCAATTAGAGTTAACACTGTAATTTGAGTTGTAAAAGCCTTTGTTGAGGCTACCCCAATTTCTGGTCCTGCGTGAGTATATGCACCTGCATGTGTTTCTCTAGAGATAGATGATCCTACAACATTACAAACACCAAAAACAAATGCACCGTTTTCTTTTGCAAGATTAATTGCCGCCATAGTATCTGCAGTTTCTCCACTTTGGGAAATTGCAATTACGACATCATCCTTGTTTATTATTGGATTACGGTATCTAAATTCTGAAGCATACTCAACCTCTACAGGTATTCTTGCAATGTCTTCAAAAATATACTCTGCAACTAAACCAGCGTGCCAAGAAGTTCCACAAGCTACAATGATAATGCGCTTAGCGTTAAGAAATTTCTCGATGTTATCATCTATTCCGGCCATTCTGATGAGATTCTCATTCACCAACATTCTACCTCTGTAGGTATCACTGATTGCGTCTGGCTGCTCATAAATTTCCTTAAGCATAAAGTGATCATAACCACCTTTCTCAATTTGCTCAAGGTTTAGCTGTAGCTCTTGTATATATGGCGCCACTAAAGAATCATCTTTAATCTTCCATATTTTTAAATCTTTATGATTTCTTACTACTGCCATTTGGCCATCTTCTAAGTAGATAGCATTTTTTGTAAACTCAATAAACGGTGAAGCGTCACTCGCTATAAAAAATTCATCTTCTCCAACACCTAAAGCCAAAGGGCTCCCTAATCTTGCTACAACTATTTCATTAGGTTTTTTTCTGTCAAAAACTGCAATTGCATAAGCTCCTACCGTTTGGTTTAAAGCAATTTGAACTGCTTTACCTAACTTAACTTTTTCATTTTTCTTTACATCTTCAATAAGGTTAACTAACACCTCTGTATCTGTATCAGATTTAAAAGTGTAACCTCTTTTAGTGAGCTCTTGTTTTAATGGGTCATAATTTTCAATAATTCCATTGTGAATAATTACAAGATCTCCAGAGTTTGAATAATGAGGATGAGAGTTTACATCATTAGGCACACCGTGAGTTGCCCAACGTGTGTGACCAATACCAATATTACCCTTAATGGTAGCACTTGACTCACATTTTTGTTTTAGCTCCTCTACCTTACCTTTTGTCTTACAAAGTTGAATTTCACTTCCATCCCATAATGCTATTCCAGCACTATCATAACCTCTATATTCTAATCTCTGTAATCCTTTTAATATAATTGGATACGCATCACGATGTCCAATATAGCCTACAATTCCACACATAATTTTTGGTTGTTAGTTTGGTTCTGTGTAATAGATTCTTAATTTTAGTCGCTTGTCTTCATTAGGCGACAAATTACTGTGAAGCACTGTACCTTCTGGTGATAATGGAGCTGCAAAAGGCACTGTAACATCTTCTGAGCTGTTACTTGTTTTTGCGTTAAGATCCCCTAAAATTTCAACGTTAGGAGAAACAGCTACTCCTATTCGAGTATTAGTAGAGTCGTTTTGAATTATGTTTTTCACATATTCTGTCATCTTAATCTTATAGAAAATACCAGTTTCTTCTTCGTCTGTTGTACTACCAGATTCATTCTGTGTTCTTGTTAATCTTCCCAAGTGCAATATTCTAGAATTAACTGGATCTGTCGCATTTTGAGTAAAATCTATAGTATAGTCAAACAAGATAGTATTATTATTTAAATCATACACAAATATACGTTCTGGCTCCTTCTCTCCATTGTCTGCTAATTGCTGATTTACATAGAATGTTAAGTTTGCTTCATTCACCAACCAGTCAAGTTGCTTTAAAGAATCTAATTGATCTTCATCGCTAAACAGTTCAATTTCAGCAATATTAGGCGTAGCGCCTTTTATATATAAGTTTTGATTGTTTTGAGATGGCGTAAATGGAGTCTTATAGGTGTTTACAATTATATCACCGAAATTTAACACAAAGGTCTTAGTTGTATTATCTGAAGTTGTCTCTCCTTCTGTACCACCATTAGACTCTTCTAAGTCTGATCTGTAATACAATGTTATATTTGCATTTGTAGATCCAAAATTAAGTAATGCCATTGAGCCATTAGGGTTTACAGCTTCTGCATTAAAATACAAACCTCTAAAGAAATTTTTAAAGTTATTATTATTCAACAACTCCTCTGAACCTTCTTTATCTATAATATTGTTCTTAAAATAAGTGCTATCTAACTTCACGCGAAGTCTCGGCGTAACTCTCTCAACAATTGTATCATTTGTTTCATCTTCATCATCGTCCTCTTCATTTAATCTCTTTAATACAAGTTCTTCGTTAGAAAACTCAAAATTATCATCTTCAAAAAACACAAAATCTCTTAAGTTATTTTCAAATTCTTGTTGTTGGTTAGAGTAGTACAGTTGTGCATTACTAAAACCATCTCCCGAGTTTGGGTCTACATTTCTTAAAAAATATCCAGATTCCTGAACACTTAGTTTAATTGGACCACTGCCGTAAATAGAATCTAAACTATAAAAAGTAGTATCTCCTTCTGCTGCTGTAGGTGTGCTAAAGTAAGGAATAGACATAACCACACTATCTAACTCTACATTATCTCCGAAAGTTGGGTTTGCAGAAGCCATAACTAATTGTGTTAAGACGCTTGCAGATGTTTGCCCATAAATTTCATCATTATAAACACCCAACAAGTATGTTGGCAAACCATTTGTTTGCACACCAACAATATCTTGTTGTGATGTAACCATTTGAGTTCCATCAAACAGTAATGCATCAAAATTTTCTGAAGGAATTAAATCTGAACCTACAGTATTAAACTCTTCTTCTTCACATGAACCTAAATAAAAAATAGCAACTAGAAGAGCTGCTACTTTTATAAAATTTTTAGTTATAGTCATTAAATTTATTCTTTATCATTTAGCACTTTTGTGCTATAAAATTCTTGTAACGGCTGAGAAAAACTCTCAAGCCCTTTGTATTCTAATACTGGTTTTTTGCTTGCTTCTGCATACGCTACCAATTCATCAGAAAGATCTTCGCTACCTAATACTATGGCGTCAGAAAAATCCATAGATGTTTTCATTAAACCATTAAAAGTAGGCTCAACAATGTGAGCAACGCTTGTATCTTCTATACCATCAAACATAATTTTCTGAGCCATGTCTTCATCTAAAGTACCCTCAAAACCTGAGTTATAAACCGATGTCACAATTTTTGCATCTTTAAACAAAGGCTCATTACCGTAGTAGTTTTTAAGATATAATGGCAATAAAGATGCCAACCAACCGTGAACATGAATAATATCTGGAGACCAGTTTAATTTCTTAACGGTTTCAATTACACCTTTAGCAAAGAATATTGCACGCTCATCATTATCAGGAAATAAATTTCCATCCTCATCTGTTAATGTAGCTTTACGTTTAAAATAATCTTCATTATCTATAAAGTAAACCTGCATACGCTCTTTAGGAATAGATGCAACTTTAATTATTAGCGGCATATCTAAATCATTAATGACCAAATTCATACCAGACAATCTAATAACCTCATGCAATTGGTGACGACGCTCATTTATATTACCAAACCTTGGCATAAAAATTCGAATCTGTCCACCAATACTGTTTATCATTCGAGGCATCTCAAAAGACATCGACGATATTTCTGTTTCTGGCAGATACGGTATTACTTCAGATGATATGTATAATATCCTCTTATCTTTCATAGGTCTTTACTTTAAGCGTTACTTGGTTCAAAAAACACGCAAAATTACAAAAATTTAAGCCAATAACCATTTTTAATCTTACTTTTGCACGCCATTAACACAATATAAATGCCTACGTTTAAGGACGCCACATCTCTACAAGCATTTCTAAACTCTCAAAGAACGGGTAATAACACTGTTGGTTTTGTTCCTACAATGGGTGCTTTGCACAAAGGCCATCTTGCTTTGGTGACATCTGCTTTATCACAAAACGAAATTGTTGTGGTAAGCATTTTTGTAAATCCTACGCAATTTGGTAATGCTGGAGATTTAAAAAACTATCCTCGCACATTATCAAAAGACGAGACACTTTTAAAAACGTTGCATAACGATATTATTGTGTTTGCTCCAAATGCAGAAGATTTATATAATGGTAATATCACTTCTAACTCTTATAATTTTGGAGCTATTGCTAATGAAATGGAAGGCAAATACAGGCAAGGTCATTTTAACGGCGTAGGCACAGTTTTAGAGCTTCTTTTTGATATTGTAAAGCCAGACTATGCATATTTTGGAGAAAAAGATTTTCAGCAATTACAGATTGTTAGGAAATTGATTTCTTTAACCAAACAGCCAGTAACTATAGTAGGTTGTCCTATTTATAGAGAAAATAGCGGACTAGCTATGAGTTCTAGAAATGAACGTCTGTCTAAAGAACGTAGAGAAGCATCTGCATTTATTTACAAAACACTACAAAAAGTTAAAGAAGATTTTAAATATAAGTCTGCAAGGCAACTTAATGAATGGGTTAAGAGTGAATTTGACAAACAAGAAGCACTAGAGCTAGAGTATTTTGAAATTGCCAACATAGACACACTTAAAACCATTAAGAGAAAACATAAGAACAACAAATACAGGGCTTTTATTGCTGTATTTGTAGAAGACGTAAGATTGATTGATAATGTCTCTTTAAATTACTAATTTTGAATATGCTTGTAACAGTAGTAAAATCTAAAATTCACCGTGTGAAAGTCACAGGTGCAGACCTTAACTATATTGGTAGCATTACCATAGATGAAGATTTAATGGATGCTGCAAATTTAGTTGAAGGCGAAAAAGTTCAAATTGTGAACAACAACAATGGCGAACGTCTTGAAACTTATGCAATTCCTGGCCCTAGAGGAAGTGGTGAAATTACTTTAAATGGAGCAGCTGCTCGTAAAGTTGCAAAAGGAGATATTCTTATTCTTATTACTTATGGTATGATGACCATGGATGAGGCTAAGAACTTTAAACCGTCTTTAGTGTTTCCTAATGAAGAGAATAACCTTCTGAAATAAACCACTTTGAATAAACACCTTTCTAAAATTTTAAAAACACTACTCCCACTTTTACTGGGAGTTTTTTTAATTTGGTATATGGTGTCTAGCGCAACTCCGGAAGAACGCGAAAAGCTTTGGGTTAATATAGTAGAAGCTGATAAGTTTTGGATAGCCGTTTCCCTTATATTAGGATTACTAAGCCATGCATCTAGGGCTTACAGATGGAAGTTTCTTCTAGAACCTTTAGGATATAAACCTAAGTTTTATAATAGTTTTATGGCAGTTATGGTAGCATATTTGGCCAACCTTGGCATACCGCGTTCTGGAGAGGTCTTAAGAGGTGCAACTATTTCCACCTATGAGAAAGTTCCTTTTGAAAAAGCATTTGGGACTATTGTATCAGAACGTATTGCAGACCTTATTATGTTACTTTTAGTAGTTGCTACTGCTATACTGTTACAGACAGACACTTTGTTGAACTATTTTAATGACCAAGATATTAATCCTTTAATGGCTGTTGGAATTATTGTTGTATTAGTGGTTGGCGTGCTAGTAGGTGTTCGAATATTAAAGAGCTCTACCCACAAATTCTTTGTGAAACTAAGAACATTTGCAGAAGGACTTTTAGACGGCATGAAAAGCATATTGCATATGAAGAATAAGTGGGCGTTTATCTTTCATACAGTATTTATCTGGCTCTCTTATGTGCTTATGTTTGGTGTTATTAAATATTGTATTCCCGGAACAGAGAACTTAAGCATTGCTGGTATTCTTGCAGCTTTTGCAGTTGGGTCTTTTGCTATTTCTGCAACTAATGGCGGCATAGGAGTATATCCATTTGCTATAGGCGCAATTTTAATATATTTTAATATAGACAAACAAGATGGTGAAGCCTTTGGTTGGATTCTTTGGGGATCACAAACTTTACTAAATATTGTGCTAGGAGGACTTTCATTTTTACTACTACCTATTCTTAACAGAAAGAAAACATAAAATTTTATATCTTGGGGAACCCAAAAAAAGCTTCCCATGAAATATTATTTTCTACTCTTCACTTTATTATTTTCATTTTCAGCTATATCTCAAGTAAAATATGAAACTATTTATTCAGAAAAACTTGGAGAGGATCGCGAAATAAAAATTCAATTGCCTAGGAATTATGAGAGCAATTCAGAAAAGAGGTATCCTATATTTATAGTTTTAGATGGTGATTATCTTTTTGAGCCTGTTGCTGGAAATGTAGACTTTTATAGCTACTGGGAAGATATGCCAGAAGCCATAGTTGTAGGAATAAATCAATTAGAAACAAGAATAGATGATGGTTATTTTGATGACACAAATTATTTTCCGTCAAATTCTGGCGCTAATTTCTTTGAATTTATTGGGCTGGAGCTGCTTCCTTACTTAGACACAAATTACAGGACAGCAAAGTTTGTAATTGCCGTTGGTCACGATTATACCTCTAATTTCATAAACTACTACCTATTTAAAGATCCGGCTTTATTTCAAGGTTATATAAATTTAAGCCCAGATTTTGCACCAATGATGGCAGAACGTTTAACAGAAAAGCTGTCTACCATTAAACAAAAAACTTGGTTTTATATGGCTACTGGAACAGATGATATAAAATCGATTAGAGAAGATGTTATTTACACAGACAAACAATTGTCTTTGGTTGACAATGCAGCTGTAAACTACTATTTTGATGATTTTGAAGGTGCAACTCACTATTCTCTTGTTGGAAGAGCTATTCCTAAAGCTATTGAAGATATATTTTCTATTTACAGACCTATTAGCAATAAACAGTACAAAGAAGAACTTTTAAATATTGAGGGTTCACTTTACAGTTACCTAATTGAAAAATATAATGTTATTGAAGAGCTATTTGGTTTAGACAACACTATTAGAATTAATGATTTTCAAGCTATATCTGCTGCTATTGAAAAACTAGAAAAATGGAATGATTATGAAGAACTAGGAAGACTTGCAAGAAAAGAGCATCCAGACACAATGCTTGGCAATTATTACCTAGGTAGATTTTACGAGGAAACAGGAGAACCTAAAAAAGCTATGAGAACTTACCAAAGTGCCTTTCTTTTGCAAGAGGTAGGAAATTTAACTAAAGACCTAATGTTGGAAAAATCTGATGCTATTAAAGCTGATTTTGGCTATTAAATTTAAATACTTATAAAAAGAGCCCGCTAATAATTAGCGGGCTCTTTTTATTGAATTTTTGCTTACTGCTATATTCCTAAACTGTACTTTAGTTTCACACCATAAGCGTTTAATTTAACCTCACTAGCATTACTTGTCCCTAAAATAGTATTATAAGTAAACTCAGATGGAATATCATTACTGTAATTAACCAGATCTTCAAACTCTTCACCGTCGTAAAGGTCATTTATACCATAATCAAAAAACAACCCTATATATATTGAATTATTAGATGAAAGCATTTGTTTTATACCAAGTTCTAAAGTTGCACTAAAAGCTGTTTTTAGCTCTAAATCTTGGTCATTTACATTAATATTTCTATAAGTTCCAAATCCGGCAAACTCTGGATCAAAAAGTTCAACATTGTATTGCCTATAAAAACCACTTGTATTTAATGTTTTTATATCTGTTTCGTAATAAGTATCAATTGGCAATGCCACCTTACCACCAACAGCAATATAAAACCTAGAGACTCCGGAAGTTTCATATTGAACAACTAAAGGAATTGAAACAAATTGAGCTTTTTGTTGTTCTTGAAAATTTGTACCTCTATACCTAAATTCAAAATCTTCACCTTCACTATCTGTTGCATTATATGAACCTCTTATAACTTCATACCTTGAAGATGAAGAAACAGATTGGAACTCTAATCCTAATTGCAAGCTATAATTTTCAGATAAATGATAGCCATAGTGAACACCTACTTGCCCACCTTTTCCGTTTCTTAGGCTTGCACCATTAAGACTGTAATCTAACGTTGAAAAAACGCCACTTACCGAACCTATTATTTCTCCTTTAATTTCTTGGCTAGAAGCCGAATAGCAAAAGTTAAGACTTATTACCAAAACTAAAATACCTCTCATTTTATTGGAAATTAAATGGTTCATTTTGTTATATTTTTTAATATTCATCTTGTCGTTTATATGGGTATGATCTAGTTATTCTACAATTAGTTTTATGACCTTGTTTACATTAGGCGAGCTAAAGTTGATCATGTAAATACCAGACTGTATAGTTTCTGGTAATCTTACTGTATGGCTAATTGCATCATACCTACCTTGTTTTAAAACTTTACCAGACATATTAAATACAGTATAAATCATATTATCCAACTCTGTTGCCGGAATATCTGCACTAACATTTAATGTTCTATTAAGTTGAGTTGTCGGGTTTGGCGTTACTGAGATTGAATAGCTGTGTTGTAATTCTATATTAATAGCACAGGTTTGTAAAACATCTCCACTCACAGTAGTCATTTTAACAAAATAAGTAGCATTAGGATCTAACAAGTCTGATGTTGTTGCACCTGCAGAATAGTATTGTTCTGTACCTACAAGCACATTATCTTTATACCATTCATAAGCCACAAAACTATAACCTCCATTTGTATTAGGGTTGTTATTTACAAGGAGTACATTATCAAACTTCTGTTCAGCGATATCATTAAATAAGAATTGTTTTTCAACTCTAATAGTATACGTTCTAACCATCGAACCATTTTGAGAAGTTACTACAACATCCTGCAAGTAAATACCAGGCACAGGAGTTTCAATCTCAAACACAGTTGCAGGAGTTACTATTGCACTAGGTTCTGCATCAATCACTACTTGAACACTATTTACTGTGGATCCACAATCAATAATATAGTTTACTAAATTGTCTGGGTCGTTATAAACTTGCCCATCAATTGTAATAGTATTAATATTTGCGTTACTACTTTCTATAATTAACTCTTGAGACACTGGTGTTGCAGGTAGGTAATTGCTATCGCCTTCTTGGTTTGCTGTAATAGTTACCTGTCCAGTTGCCAATAACGTTACAAAGCCTTCTGCACTAACATCTGCAGGCTGATTTGTTCCTGTATACGTATATGTATATGTAATTGGTAGTCCAGAACTTGCTTCTGCCATTAACTGAAAATCTGGGTCTACACCTATTTCTTTTACAGGTATAGGGTTAAATACAATTTCCTGAGTAGACCTATCAATTGTTAGTGTTGCTGTAAGTGTTATCTCATCACAATTTGGAGAAGTACTAGGAGGCGTAATTACTGCAGAAACTGTGTATATACCTGCGTTTATTGCACCGTTCGGAATTCCTGTACTTGGTGTAGTACTGTAAACAACACTAGCTCCATTTGGCAAGTTCAGGACTTCAATATCTTGTATATCTCCATCATAAATAAAAGATTCATCATTAAACACTACTTGATCTAATGGTGAATTATTTACCGTTACATTTTGAGTTTGGGTTGATACATTTCCAACATCATCTGTATAGCTCCAAACTACAACTGTAGTTCCTGGAGTAGTTATAGGTAACACGGTAGTTGTTACTCCAGAAACTGAACCAGAACAATTATCTAAAGCTTTAGGAATTGGCAGAGATAGCACTGCACAATCTTCACTAATATCTGGAAGTACAGCTACAATAGGAACTGGTGCTGTCACATCCTCGATAATCACATTTTGAGTTTGTGTAGTAATATTACCATTATCGTCTTCATAAGTCCAAGTTATTTCTGTTATCCCTTGAACCTCTATTGGAAAGACTGTATCTGTTGTTCCTTGTACTGGTCCTGTACAATTATCGGTTGCAGATGGAATTATAATACTCTCTACTATACATTCTGCAGTAATATCCTCAAGTGTTCCTGCATCAGCAACCGGACCTGAAACATCTTCAATAACTACATTTTGAGTTTGAGTACTTACGTTTCCATTTACATCTTCATATGTCCAAGTAATCACTGTTGTTCCTTGAGCCGTAATAGGTAAATCTGCATCATTTGATACTATTACATCACCAGCACAATTATCTGTTGCAGTTGGTGCTACTAATGCATCAACTTGGCACTCTGCCTCGACATCAGAAAGTGTCATCATATCTGGTATTGGAGATGTAACATCTTCAATTACCACATTTTGAGTTTGAGAACTTGAGTTTCCATTCACATCTTCATACATCCAAGTAATTACTGTTGTTCCTTGAGTGGTTATAGGTAAATCTGCGTCATTTGATACTATTACATCACCAGAACAATTGTCTGTTGCAGTTGGTGCTACTAATGCATCAACTTGGCATTCTGCTTCGATATCAGAAAGTGCAATCACATCTGGTGTAGGAGATGTAACATCCTCAATTACCACATTTTGAGTTTGAGTACTTGTGTTTCCATTTTCATCTTCATACGTCCAAGTAATTACTGTTGTTCCTTGAGTGGATATTGGTAAATTAGCATCATTGGTAACTGTAACATCGCCAACACAGTTATCTGTTGCTGTTGGTGCTACTAATGTATCAACTTGGCATTCTGCCTCGACATCGGAAAGTGTCATCACATCTGGAGTTGGAGAAGTTATATCCTCAATTATCACATTTTGAGTTTGAGTACTCGTATTTCCAGATTCATCCTCATAGGTCCAAGTTACAATAGTTGTTCCTTGTTCTGTTATTGGGAAAGTTGTGACGGTAGTTCCTATTACAGATCCAACGCAATTATCTGTAGCAGTAGGTGCTGAAATATTGTCTACTTGACATTGAGCCATAACATCTTCAAGCACTAATAAATCGGCTGCCGGCGCAAGATTGTCTTGAACGGTGACCATTGCAGTGTCTGTTGATGAATTACCATTATTATCTGTTACCATTAATGTAACCTCAACAGGTGTGTCTAAATTACTACAATCAAATGTACTTGGAGAAACAGATAATGTTTCTATGCCACAAATATCTGAAGAACCATCATTAATATCTTGTACTGTAATTGTAGCCACTCCATTTTCATCTAACTGAACTGTTGCATTCATGGCGTTAGCTATTGGTAAAATAGTGTCCTCAATAGTTACCATAGCAGTATCTGTTGCTATATTTCCTCCTATATCTGTAACTGTCATTGTAACTTCTACTGGAGTTTCTGTATTTGAACAATTAAAGGAGTTTGGAGTTACTGTAATAGATTCTATACAGTTATCTGTTGACCCGTTATTAATATCATCTCCTGTAATAGTTACCGTACCATTCTCATCCAACTGAACAGTAATATCCATTGCAGTGGCTACTGGCACAGAGTTGTCTTCAATAGTTACAACAGCATCGCACGTCCCAACATTTCCAGCTTCATCAGTTACAGTTATTGTTACTGTATTTTCTCCAATATCATCACAAGTAAAAGTGTCTTGACTAAGTGCTATATCATATACTAAGCCACAATTATCGGCAACACTTTGATCTCCTTCGGGTACAAAGGCTACAAAGTCGTTTTGAGTGTTCCAGTTTGCGCTATTTCTTCCGGCAACAGTTAAACCAATAGTACCATCTATATTTTCTATGCCTTGTGTCATTGGGCTTCCTGTTACTGAAGTGCTATGAATTTCTATAACATTCGTACTTTCAAAAAGTTTTACCTGAGTAGTAACTTGTGGAGTTGAATTACAGCAAAATGGAATATCTGTAAATTGCAACACTGCTATTCTATTAGGCGCAACACCTGTTGTGGCATATGTTATACTACCACTTCCTTGCGGAAATAAATCATCCCAAGCGAAGGCTATCAAATTATTTGGTGTTGACGTATTTGGCAATAATTGACCGCCACAGCAACCGTTATCCAGACCGCTGCCAAACTTTAAAAAGCCGTTAGATGATATATAATATTCTGAGTAATCATTATTAAAGAAGCTAAAATCAAACCCAAGAGGAATGGCTCCAGAAACTGAGTCATCACTTAAAACAACTTGTGTAGAGTTTGCAGAAATATCAATTGGAGCGAAAGTTCCTGACTGATCAATACTGTAAGTGACTGAACTTGAAATTAAATTTGCGATAACATCATCTTGTGTGATAGTCGCTACGCCATTATTATCTAACTCTACAGTTACATCTTGACACTCTACAACCGGTGCTTCTGTATCGTTAACAGTGACATCAAAAGAACATGTAGTTTGATTGCCAGAATTGTCCGTAACTTCATAAGTTATTGTAGTTGTACCTATTGGAAACTCACTTCCAGATGGCAATCCTGCGGTTTGTTGTATTCCTGATTCATTAAGTATAAAGTTATCTAAAGAGACATCACTTGTTGATGTATTTTCCCAAATAAGGCCTGTTATATTTCTCCAGTCTTCATTTGAAGGAAATACATTAAGCCCCGTTTCTTCTGGTATAAATGTAGCCATAGATGGTAATGCTGTAAACCTCATACCTGTTTGGCAGGCTATAAAAGAAGATGGAGTGAAAGTTTCTCCTCCATTATACTCCCAAGTATTTCCTGTATTAGAATGAATAAGCATTCCCTGCCCATCACCACAACCAACAGGCCAAGGTGCATCTATATGCTCGCTAGCAAAAGCGGTAATTACCATACCTGACTCTGTATACGGTGAACCAAAAGTTGAAGAACCTGTAAAGCTTAAAGTCACTTGAACATCGTTATCAATTACACAATTATCTGAAAACTCCGGTATATCAAAATTCACTACAGCACCACACAGTCCAGGATCATTGCTAACAACAATATTTTCTGGACAAGTTACTGTTGGTGCTTCCGTATCTTCTATAATTATTTCTTGAGTTTGTGTAGATATGTTTCCAGCTTCATCCTCATAGGTCCAAGTAATAGTTGTACTCTCTGAGATTGGAAAAGCAGTATTTGAAGTTCCATTAATTTGGCCAGAACAATTATCTGTTGCTGTTGGTGCTACTAGGCTATCTACTTGACACTGTTCATTTATGTCTTCCAACGTCATCATATTAGCAACTGGTGGTGTAGTATCTGTAATAAGCACATTTTGAGTTTGGGTTAACATATTACCAGAGGAATCTTGATATGTCCAAGTTATTGTTGTATTCTCTGTAATTGGGAATATGGCATCAGTGAGGCCAATAACTTGACCTTCACAAGCATCTGTAGCTGTAGGCGCTCCTATACTATTTACTTGACATTCACCAACTACATCGTCTAATATTAAAACATCTGCAATAGGACCTTCAGAATCTTCAACCGTTATCGTAAAGCTACAAGTACTTGTGTTTCCAGAAGCGTCTGTAGCTATAAATGTATTTGTAGTAATACCAACAGGGAAAGCACTTCCGCTAGGTAATCCTTCAGTTTGGGAGATTTCTACACAACCTTCATAACTTAAAATAATCTCACCATTCCCAGATCTAATACCTGTTGTCGTAACACTATTAGTTAATGTTCCAAGGTAAGACGAACCTCCTGCACCACCTCCAGCTGCAGCACCAGAACCACTGGTTGGTATAGCACCACTGCCGCCACCATAATAGCCACCGCCGCCACCGCCACTTGCAACACCATAATTAGCAGGCAAACCATTTCCTCCTAAACCAAAAGCTCCTGGATTACCGTTAGTACCCTGTGTACCCATACCACCAGAGCCACCAGCTGTTGCTGTTGCACCAGAACCACCAGAACCTGGATTAAAATAAGAATTATAATTAGGGTCTGCAGGGTCTTCTCCATTTACTCCTGTTATACCGCCACCATCGCCACCGTCTCCTCCTACACCACATGGTACACAAGAACCATTAACGTATGAGCGACCGCCACCGCCACCGCCACCAGCTACAATTACGCGATTTATCAAGTCACTTCCACCTTGACGCACATCAGAAGATCCACCACCACTGCCTCCAAATCCATTAGAACCTCCGCCACCTGCAAGAGCAACACCTCCAGTACCACCACCATTAAATCCACCAACACCATTGGTACCTGTTCCTCCTACATAAATTTCTAAGGTTTCACCAGGTGTTACAGATAATATGCCTTCTGAATAACCTCCTAAACCGCCAACTGAATTTTGATAGTCATCTACAGTTATAGCCTGACCTTGAGCTCCCCAAGATTGAATGAAAATTTCTGTTACACCAGCAGGCACAATAAAAGACTCTGGAGCTCCAGTAAATGAGAACGTAATATTATCTGAAGTCGAATTAACGCTACAGTTATCTGTTGTAGTAGGAAAGTTATAATTTACAATAGCTTCGCAACTTCCAGGATCAGAATTAACTATTATATCATCTGGACAGGTAATAGTTGGCGCTTCAGTGTCATTAACTATTACATTGAATGTACAAGTAGCAGAATTTGAACTAATTGAATCAAACCTATATAATGTTTCTGCAGGATTCGCACCATCTCCAGAAACACCATATAATGTTCCATCTGCACTAAAAGAAATTCCTGCGATTTTTGTTCCTGTACTACCAATACTCTCTCCGATACCAGTTGAAAGATCTATTGAGGCTAAGCCACGTAGTCCTCCACTTAATTTATATACGATATAGGTAATACCTGTTATAGGGCTAGTAGACAAACCATTTGATCCAGAAGTGATTTCAACACCATCTATAACTACTGGAACTGTTGATAAGGTTACACCTGTAGTTGGGTCAAACTCTACCAATGCAGAAGAAAATGGGTCTACTCCAAAAACACTATTCCCGTTTACAGCGTAACCTCTAATATAATCTCTATCTAAAGTTGATAATAAAGAGAACGTTCCATTGTCAGTATTAATTAAAGCTATATTCTCATCTCTATCCATAGCAACAAAACCATTAAGAGGCGGATAATATACCATACCAACTACTTCTTGTTCTATTCCTGCCGGATATGTATTGCCCGGAGCAATATTAGCTCCAACTGTAAGAGTACTTAAATTGATTGGTTCAAAATATTGGTTTCCATCAGAAATTCCTGATGCATGAAACAATACTCCGTTGGTTGGATTAAACGCTATTGCTTCACCATCATTACCATTTCCAAGTGTTAATATTTGCGTATTTGTTGCTTCTGGACTATTACCCTCATTAACTGTTACTGTAACTTGTGTTGACCCCACAGGAAAAAAAGTTCCAGATTCCTGTGAATACGATACAAAAAGTTCACTACTGCAGTTGTCAGCTGTAATAGCAGACGGATATGTAACAATTGCACCATAGTTTCCAGGGTCATTGCTAACAACAATATCTTCTGGACAAATAACTGTTGGTGCTTCAGTATCTTCTGCCATAACAGTAACAGAACCACATCCTGCTGATATTGCACAACCACCTTCACCTCTAACTAAATATTGTGTGTTACTATTGGGAGTAACTTCAAATGTAGTTGTTGTCGTTGTTCCTACTAAGGTACCACCACAAGAGCCTGAGTAAATAGCCCATTGTGTTGCATCATTTAAATTTCCAGTTATTGTTAAAACAACAGACTCTCCAGGACAAACATTCTCTGAAGATGCAGAAATTGCTGGTGTATCTGGATTCGTACATGGGTTACCTACAAGCACTCCATTTGTATTACCAATATTTGAGAGTGTAAGATTTGCATTGTTACCAAGAGTATCTGCTATACTTCCTCCATTTATCATTAATGTACCTACCTCAACACCATCTGTATCTAAATCACCATCTAACACAGTATACCTAAAAAGCAACCCATTACTTCCACTACCACTAACATAAGCAGCTTGCTTGGTAATTGTTCCTATTACAATAGACAATTGCGGAGTACCTCCAAATGTGTTTACTATTGCGTTTTCATTAAAGTTAATTATGAAATCTAAGTTTTGACCTGTTGTATATGTTGCACTTACAGGTACCGTCACACTAGTAACAACTGGACCTAAATTATCCAACAGGTAATCTTCGTTTACTCCAATTGGCGTTGTGTTTACTAAAGAGTTCCCTGCTAAATCTGTAATGCTATAACCAGAGCTTAACCCTAATGAAACTATTCCATTTATATTTGAAAGATTTCCATTTTCATAAGCTAATCTATAACGCGTAGTTGCTTGTTGTGAAAAATCAGAAATGAGAGATGAAGATCCAATAAGTTCAAAATCATTTAGACTAATATTTGAAACAGGTTCATTAAATGTTATATCAAAAGAGATTCTATTCTCATTAGTTTCTCGATTTATAGGATCTACTCTTACGATACTATCTATACGAGGCGCAGTAGTATCACCAGATTCGATTGTTATTGAAAAAGTACGACCAGATATTGCTGCAGCACCATCTTCTCCACCATCGGAAAGATTAAATACAAAGCTATCTGTACTAGCGGATCCATTTGTATTTTCATAAGTTAGACGATTGTTATTAATGTCTGATTGCGTAAATGTTCCATTTATACTCAATATAATACCATTTAGCCTCAAATTTCCATTAGAAGGAACATTACTTACTGTAAATACAAGTCCTGTTTCTCGATCATCTGGATCTAGACCCAACAGATGAGTAGAGGTAATTACTGTAGAGTCTAAATTATTTGCAGTTAGCGTATTATTAATTACAGAAGTTGGAGCATCATTTATAATTAAGGCGAAACCAAGTGAATAATATTCTGAAGAATCTATATTAGTTGTTAAACCCAAGGCATTAGTAACACTAAGGTTATAGCCTCGACCATTATTAGTGCCAAAAATAGTGGGATTTTGTCCTGTGTTTTGATACATCACAGAGCGTAATGCAGCAGTTGCCTGAGCTGCACTACCATTTCCAGTTATTGTCCATTGTGATTTATCTGCAGAACTAGAAATAGAATAACCGTTTGAATTACTCAAGGTTAATATATCGTTTTCATCTGATCCAGCAGCACCTGAACGCTCTGTAATAACCATTTGTGTGATATTAGAAGAATCACTTATAGACACTTGATTGTTTAATGCTATTGCCGGTCCGTTTTCAGAAAAACCTACTCCAATAATGTTTGAAGTTACCGTTGGCGGTCCAGCTACAGGAGCTTGTGTAACATTTATGGTCACACTCCAACTCGCACTTTCGGCTATGTTTGCAACCACAGCAGCTGCATATGTACCAGGAGACGTAAAAAAAGGTGAGGAGCTTATGCTCCCACTAAAGCTTGGAGGATATGTGACAAACGCTTCTTGATTAGGACCAAATGCAAAAAAACCATTACTAATTCCAAAATTATTTTGAATAGTGTATGTGATACTTGTAATGGTTTGTCCTGCTCCTATAACAATTTGCCAGTTATCTTGGCTATCTGTAGGTGTATCTAAAGAACCTGAAAAAGTATTTGCTCCTGCTACTAAATTAAAAGTAAAGTTTGAATCTGTTGTTGGTCCCGATGGAAAATCTGTGCCTTCTGTTTGAGAGGTTGCAGTAAATGAACCAATAATAATAAAAAGTGCTGAGCACCATAAAGTAATTTTATTCATAAGATGTCGAGTTACGATAAGCAGCTCGAAATTAGGGATAAAACTTAAACCTAATTAACATTTTTTTAAGTTTTGTGACAAACTCTTAAAATTAGGGATGAAATTTACATTCACCCTAAACACCTACTTACAAGCCAATTTAATTCTAATAAAAATTAATTGACAGTTCAAATGTTAACTATTAGTTAATTGCATATGTAGATTAACCTATCTATTTTAGTTTTTATTTAACATAAAAATACCTCTATATTTTTCCGAATATAGAGGCATAATTAAGTTTGAGCAACATCTATTCTTTAAGAAGTGTCTTTACTACTTGTACTGTGTTTGAGTTAATTTTTAATAAGTACATACCTTTAGCTAGGTTTGATGTTTCAATCCGTATTTCTGAATTAAAACTATTTACAGATAGTGTTTTTACCTGTTTCCCAGAAAGATCAAATACTTGAATATTTTGAATCTGTACATTATCTGGGTTAGTTACCATTATGTAAGTTTTTGTAGGGTTTGGATATAAACTAAAATTAGTTGAATTAACTTCAGCTATACCTAATACGTGATCTTCAACAGTTAACTCAAATGTATAAAGGTCTTCATTTCCGCCCATATCAATTACAGTTAATGAAATATCATAAGTACCTGGCGTAAACGTTGTTCCTATTTCTGGAGATTGAGAAATTGTAGCAATACAGTTTTCTTCAAATGTTATACCAGCAGTAAAATCTTCAAGATTATATTCATTATTTAAGTCTGCACCTCTTGTAGTATCTTCAGGTAGTGTATCTTGATTAAAAACTGGTGCAGTAAAATCTTCAACAGTTACCACTGCTATACCTGATGATATATTGCCTACAGCATCTGTTGCTGTTAACATTACTGTATTTTCTCCTAGATCATCACAACTAAAGCTTGTAACATCAAGCGTTAAATCTTGCAATGAACAGTTATCTGAAGAGCCTGCATCTATTTGAGAAGCTGTAATGTTTACAGAACCCATTTCATCTAACACAACAGAAATATTTTGAGTTAACACTTCTGGTTCTAAAGTGTCTAATATCGTTACATTTTGCGTCTGCTCAACAGTATTGCCAACTTCATCTGTATATGTCCAAGTTACAATATAATCTCCTTGCTCTGTGTATTCCATAGCGTCTTCTGTAGTTGCAGTAATAGTTCCAGAACAGCTATCTGTTGCCGTTGGCGCTGTTAAACTTACACTACACTCTGCAGCAATATCCTCTAATGTTTCAAGACTTGGTATTGGCTCCTCATCATCTACTTCTAAAACAGCAATTATAAGTTGCTTCTGTACAATGCCTCCATTACCATCATTTACTTCAAACACCACTTGATTTTGTCCTAATTGTTCTACTGTTGGTCGCCAAGAAATAGTGTTTTCGCTAAGCGTCATTCCTTCTGGCGCAATGGCTAAACTAAGTGTTAATATATCTTCTGAATCGACATCACTAGACGTAATGGTTTCAGAATACTCTGAACAGGCATCTGTATAATCTGGTAAAGATTCTGTTATAATTCGCGGTAAATTATTCTCATCTGGAGAAATGAAGTTAAACGTGACTACATTAGACAACGGACTTTCAACAAAAATCTCGTCATCTCCTTCTTTTACAGCTGTCACCGCAAAATTATACTGGCGACCTGCTTCAATCTCAGTAAAATCGAATGATGATGTGTTACCTACATTCTCATTGTCTGAAAATAGCGTAACAGTTTCGTTACCTTCTGTGATATATACGTTATAAAGCTCTGCATCTTCAACTGGGCTCCACGATAACTCAAAGATATTGTTGTTCAATTCTCCAAATAAGGTTGTTGCATCAACATCTGTTTCGCGATTTATTGTAAAACTTTCTGTACCGTAAGACATTGCTGGTGCTCTACTCGTTTCTGCATCTTCAATATCATCATTTATAGTTCCGTATATGTAATAGGTTCCGTTTTTAAGTGCACTTGTATTAAATGTAAAACTATCTGTATTGTCGTTTTCTGAAATACCTTCAACAATAAGATTACCATTTGCATCTTTATCATCTGTATCATAATAGAAGGACACGTTAGCATCACTATCAAAGTCTTCATCTTCCCAAGTAAACGTAACTTCATCATTAGGTGCATTTTGGGTTACTGAAGTTACTGTTAACTCAGGTGCAAACTCTGCACCATAGATGTCAATCTCATAAGTGTCGCCATCATCAATCCTAATATTGTACTCACCAACAGGTGTATTCTGTAAAATATAGAAGGCTTTATTATCTTCTTCATAGGTTGTTGCTAGATAGCCTAAACTTTCGGCATTGGTTGGTGTTACTTCTGTTCCATCAGGTAAAATCAAGATATAATCTGGTGTTCCTGATGCTCCTTGTACTCTCACAATAATATTTCGCGCACTTTCATTTAATGTGAATGGTATATCCATTGGCGCAAAACTGCTTTGTGACGATGCTGGAATAACAAGACTTGCGCCTTCTTTTCCATCAGAAATTAACTGAAGCTCCTCATCATTTTCAAAATAGAATTGATTGTTGAAACTTGATGGCGACTGACCATTAAAAAACGATAGGTTAAATATTCCTAAGTTGGCTTCAAAATTGGTGCGATATGTTCCGTTTGATCGACGTTGTAATGCTACTGCAAGTTCTAAAACTTGGGCAACTGTCAATTTTCCTCTCATTGTGGTATTATTAAAAGTAGCTTCTACTGAAGCAACAGTTAAAGGCAGAAAACGATTTATAGCCTCACAAGCAACACAGCCAAAAGTGACTTCTACAGATGGAATTGTAATCGACAAGTTCGCCGTAGACTCAAAGAACAGCTCGTCATTACGATGCTCTACCAACATAGATGCGTTTCCTTTAAACACGCCGTATAAATTTACAAATGCTCCAACTGAAACACCGTTTGCTTTAATGGTTACATTACCACCACCAATATCTTGTCTGTATAATTGTATAGTTCCTGATGCCGTTAATGAGGTTCCTAAAGTGTAAGCTACCTGCATATTGTCCAAGCGTAAATCGATAGGCGAGACTGTAGGCTCAATATCGACACCTAAACCAAGCGATAAAGGTGGTATTTGTAATCCCTCAATAAATCCATTTCCGCCTGCAAGTGAAAATCCTGTGTTTGCAATTGGAATACCTGGTGAGACCTCAATTTCTAGACTAACAGAATCTAAACCGCCGTTTATAATTTGTATTGAAGCTGCAATGTTTACACCCTTATTTAAAAGATTTAAACGCACCTCTGCACTACCACCAAAGGAATTTGTAAACGTATCAAAATTGATGGAGGCATTTCTTAGGTCAAAAGTATTTAAGATTCTAATATTTGGTGCAATCATAGCACTTCCCATAACGTTCACACCATCCACATCATCAATACGAATACGGTCCATAGTAATGTTTGCATTGGTTCCAAAAATTTCTTCTGGCAAGCTTATAACACCTCCCATTTCAATCCCTTGCTTTCTAACACCACCAACAGTCTCATCAATCAATTTAAATTGGGAAATTTCAACAGGAATACCTACTAAAGTAAACAAGGTAGATACGCTAGCAGCAGTAGCGCCAACACCTACATTTAATACGGGATCAACATTATCCACAGTTTGTTCAATCATTCCAGATTGTAACAAAACACGGTCGCCGCCAAAGTCGCCAATCTCTGGAATGTCATTAACAAACACATCAATTTCCTCGAGACTGGTTACTGTCATTGCAGTTGTATTCACCAAGACATCGCCGCCATACTCTAACTTTCCGGCGTGTACGTTGCCACTCATTAGCCAAGTAACACCATCAGGCTGTAGGGTTCTACTATCAGATTTAAAGACCAATCCGCCAACAGCAACCTCTTCAGGTTCTACACGTGTCCCATTTACTTGAATAACGTGATTTGTAAATCCGTTATCTCCATTCGAAATGTCTGATATTATTATGACGTTTCCTGAGGTGTCACCAAGGTCACCTTCTGGTGCAAAGGTTATTTTAAATTGTGCAGTTTCATTGGGTTGCAGTGTGACAGCAAAAGATTCGCCCTCTTCTATTCCAACACGCTCTAAGGTAAACTCACCATCATTTGCAAAGGCAAAAATCTCAAGTGGTAGGTTTCCTGTGTTTCTGGCCGTCAAAATTTGCTCACTAACTCGACCAATACTGGTATCTGGAAATGAAATAATAGTGGTCTCATCCATTCCATCGATATCTTCATCAAAATTAAGTTTCGCACGGTTTGCGCCTCCTGTTGTGTAAAATTTATGGACATAACCTGATGGAATGCAAGTACCGCATAGAAAATCGAAGTTCGTCGTTGGTCCTTCAGCTTGAGCGGTTACGATTGCGGCCGTTGTAGCATATGAGTCTTGGTTACCATCTGGTGAAAACTGAAAACGAATATCTTTTGTCTCGCCAGGTGCAATTTCCAAAGGATATATATCTGTGCCATCCTCATAAGTGGTCACTCTAAAAATGCTGGAATTGTCTGAAGCAAATGTATAGGCGCCAACAAGTGTCATTGGTTTAGAGCCAGTATTTGTAACCGGTATAAGGGAGAATGTGGTCTCTCCTGTGTCTGTTTGTGGAAATGTAAATGGGTTATTTGCAAAACTTATCGTTGCTCTGTTTGTAATATTTGCTGAAAGATTTACAGACTGATTTACCGTAGCAGTATCATTTGTAGATACTTGCAAAATAGCTTCTCGAACTCCTGAATCTGAAGGGTTTACTGTTACATTAACCTCTTGCGATTCTGAAGGCGCCAAAGTAATTGGAAAGCTGAGACCTTCTAAGTTAAAATCTGAAGCATTTGCACCGTTAACGCTAATGCCATCAATTATTAAATCAGACTCGCCAGAATTTGTCAAGCTTGTGACAGCTGTTCTTGTATCAGTTAAATTCAGCGTGCCAAAATCGAGTGTGCCAGCTGTACTTAATTTTGGTCCCGTTGTTTCTCCCATCAAGGCGACATCTGCATTGCCTGCTGATGTTTCAATAGTCATTGTTGCGGTTTTCAACGTACGTGTTTGTGGTGCAAAAACAACTTGAAATGACAAGCTAGCTTGTTCAGAAATATTTATAGGAAAACTTACATCTGTAACTGAAAAATCATCTGCATCTTCACCTGAAAATGAGATGCCTGTAATCTCTAATCCTGTATTACCCATATTACCTACACTAACTAATTCTGTTCTTGTATTTGTAATAATTTGAGTGTCTTGAAAATTTATCATAGCGCGATTAACAGTAAGTAATGCCTCAAGTGCATTTCCTGAAAGTGATACTGTATTTGGAGAACTATCGTCATCACTCACAACACTTAGCGTCGCTGTTTTTTCCCCTATCTCTGAAGGCTCGAATGTAATAGGAACCATTATGTTATTTCCTGGAGAAATACTTATAGGTAACGTGACGCCTCCGATATTAAACTGAGTAGTTTCTCCAGATAAGTTTAATTCTGACACAACCAAATCGACCGAAGCTTCTTCAGTATTTGAAATGATTAAGTTTTGCGTAGCTGGCGTGCCTACATTGGTATCGCCAAAATCAATACTGTTTGTTGAAAGTTCGATAAATGTTTCTGCGCCATTACCAAGCAATGGAATCACGTGAGGACTGCTTGGTGCATTGCTTGTATAAGTTAAGGTTGCCGTCCTGTTACCTACCCCAGAAGGTGTAAATAAAACTTGTAAAATCACAGTATTTCCAGTACCAATAGTTAAAGGCTCATTGCTTGTGGTAATTTCAAAATCTGATGCGTGTGCTCCTGATATACTTCCAGAAGACAACTCTAAATCTGCAGTTCCTGTGTTTTCAATATTAAAGTTTTCTGCACTAAAACTACCAAAATCAACATCTGCAAAATCTATAGGGTTTGGAGTGATGGAAATACCGCTTTCTTGACCGAAGCCTCTTGTAAAAATTGAAGATAAAGCATCACTGTTTACGGTTTCAATTCTAAAAAACGTAGAGCGCTCGCCTGTAGCAGAAGGCGTAAATTGAACCTCAACAGGATACGTACTATTACCAGGAATATTAAACGGTAAACTTGATGGGTCTGTAACTATAAAATCATCATTTGCTCCTGTAGAAGGTGAACCTGCAGAAAAATATAGGTTACTCAAAACTAAAGTACCGTCACCTGTATTGTTAACATCTACCGTTCTGGTTGTTGGCACTCCAACTTCTTGACCATCAAATTCAAAAGGACTCATTTGTACTTCTATTTGCGGTAATAGGATTTCGGCTTGCAAATTTGAAAAGATGGTTGGGTTATTTGGGTCGTTAGTGTCAATTTGAATATCTATTCCTCTAACTGCTGTATTGGGCGAACTTGTTTGCTCACGTGCTATGGCATTAAAAGTAACTTCAAAATTTCGTGATTCTCCTTCAATTAAAGTAAACGGAAATGAAATTCCAGATTCTAGGCTAAAGTCTTCAATAAAATTTGCATCTGTTGTAAAATCTAAACTAGAAACCATTAAATCTGCATTACCTGTATTAGATAGTGTTATCTCATCTGTAACATTCACAAAAATATCGTGTGTGCCAAAATTTACATTAGTCACCTCTGCAATAGGCTCAAAAATTTCGCCAGCACTTCCGCTCAGAGGAATATCTACAGTTCCTACAGGTGTACTAAAATCTGTTCCATAAGTAACTATGAGGGTTGCATTTTTATTACCAGGTGTAGTAGGATTAAAATTTGCCTCCACAATAACTTCTCCTTCCGGCCCAAAAGGAGCGCCTGGATTGTTGGATTGACCAAATTGATTAGCATCTGGACCAGTAATATCAAACTCAATAATTGTCCAATTGTTTGAGGTGTTATTGGTTAAAAATGTAACCTCGGTAGATTGTTGACCTACGTCTAAGTTTCCAAATTCTATAGAAGATGGATTAGCAGTAGCATCTTGAGCATTAGATTGTTGTATACTTAAAAAGACAATGCAAACAACAAGTAAATATTTAAACATTAAGTAAGTGTGCTTCATAATAATAGGTTTTCAGAGATATAACAATACATACATAAACTTTATGCAATGTATAGTCTACCTTAACCTCTTACAATACGTATAAGCACGAATAAACTACGTGTTACTACGTAGCTGTTTATTTTGAGAGCTGTTAGTCACCAAAACATCATTTACACACTTAGAGATTGACTCAAATGTATCTGTAGGAAACACATAACCCTTAATATGATCAAACTTTAATATAGACAAATCATTATTTAAAAAACCATCTTCTATAATAATCATATTTAATGAAGCTTTAGACTGCTTTAAATATTTTTGAGAGTTTTGATATAGTTTTCTTTCAAGCAATACAATATCTACGTTAGGTAAGTTTGTAAAAGTAATTCCATCTGTAGATTTTAAGCAAAAACCAGTAGCTATATAACCTTTAGTATTAAGATATTGCGTTACAGAATAGGCGTATAATTCTGAAGAGTGGTAAACAGCTACGGTATGTAAATTCATAGTATATTTTATACTTGAAAGGTATAACTAGTATACAAAGCTGTATATACGTAGTACCACTAATAAATTACGTATAATCACGTAACTATAATGCTAAAATTATAACCTTATTTGTCATTGCCCAATTAGATAGTTTAGTGTTAACCTGCTTGAGCCCTAACTTTTCTATAATATTGCTTCTGTGCTTTTCTATAGTTCTTGAAGAGACGGACAGTTGCTCTGCAATAGCATTAGTTGAATTTTGGTTTGCTATTTTTTTTAATATTAGAGTTTCAGAAGGTGTAAGTAGCTTTAGTTTTCCTAATTCGTCTTCTGCATCAATTATGGCTTTTGTATCAAACGACTTGCTAAAGCACGTTTTTCCACTTAAAACTGTTTGAATACATCGTTCTATTTCAAAAAACGAATCTTCTTTTAGTAAATAACCTTCTATCTGTAAGGATTTTGCCTGTGCTACATATTCACTTTCCTTATGAAATGACAACACAATAAATTTAGTTAACACACCTTTCTCCTTTGCCATCTTTACAACATCGAACCCAGTAAGCAAAGGCATATCTATATCTAACAAGGCTACATCGGGACGCTCAGACAATACAGCTTCCAGTGCTTGCATACCTTGTAAAGCCTGAGACACAACATTGTAGTTATGTTTAGTTAACTCATCATATAAACCTTTTAGTAACATAGGATGATCATCTGCAATGACAATTGATATTTCTGAAGGTTTTAATGGCATTATTTTACGGGTATTGTTAGTGAGATGGTTGTTCCTTTTTGAGGTTCACTATTAATTGTAAGAATACCCTTTATAATCTTAGCTCTTTCAAAAAGGGTTTTCATTCCTAAACTATTCGAAGTTAATAATTTATTGGCAGTACTAAATCCTATTCCATTATCTTTTATAAGCACGACTATGGTTTTATCTTTATTGAAAACCTTTACCGATGCAGATGGCGATTTAGAATGCTTTACTATATTTCCTAGGGCTTCTTGTATAATCCTATATATATGTAACGCTTGGTCTTCACTTATTTTATGATCTATATTTTCAATATCATTAGTAAAAAAAATATCTGTATTTGCATCGGTTTCATTTACCAAGGATGTTATTGCAGATGTAAGTCCTAAACGATTTAAAATTGATGGATGCAATCCTCTAGAAATACTTCTTAACTCTTCTAAAGTTGTATTTGCGAGAGTAAGCATTGGCGTATCTCCAAACGTTTTAGTCTGTCTTGTAAGAAGCATTAATTTTTGCCCAACACTATCGTGCAGTTCTCTTGCTACACGTGTTCGCTCAGCTTCTCCAGCCTCGATTAACTCTTGAGAATATTGCTCTTGTTGTTGTTTTTCTTTTTTAGCAAAATTTCTTGAACGTATAATAACCACTAAACAAAATGCACCTAAGAGGCCTAAACCTCCAAAAATTATCCACTGAGATTTTACTTTATTTTCTGAGTCTAATAGCTCAATATTTTGCTTTTGGGTTTCAATCTCTAAATCTTTCTTAGCTGTTTCAAACTGTGTTTGTACATAGGCAAATCGGTTACGTGTAGATGCTGTTTTTATTGAATCGTTTACTTTAGAGTATACTTTATAGTATTCTAAAGCTTTTGCATTGTTCCCTTTACGTTCATAAATTATAGACAACAAACTGTTTATTTTAAGAGAAAGACCAGCATCCTTACTGTTTTGTATATGTTTTACCAGCTCTAAACCTATACGTTCTGCATCTTGCAATCTATTTTCTGAAAGCGCTATATAAGCTTTGGCAAAATCGTAATTGGTTTTTAATTGGGAATTAAAGGATTTCCCTTCCATAATTTTATTAAGCCTCCTTAAATATACTTTTGCCGTATCTATTTTATTTGCTCTAGCATATGCCTCAGAAGCATAGCTTAAAACGAGAACACTCACAATTTCCTGAATGTCTGACTTTTCATTTTTAAATTTAAGTGCCTCTCTGTAATGGTATAACTCTTCGTGATCATCTAAAAAAACAGCCTCGACACCAGCTTGTAAATGAGCCATGGCAACCACTTGCTCTTCGCCTATTTTAGGTCCTTGTTCGTAAATGACTTGTCTTGCTTTTTTAGCCTGATCATTTAGTCCATTTCTCCCAAACAAAGTAGCCAACCCATTTTGGGACCATAAATAAAACAAAGTATCCTTTTGGTGTATAAATAGTGCAGATGCTTTCTCGAAATGTTCCGCACTTTCAGATATTTCATTAAGCTTAGATAGATTTTCAGCAGATTTAAGGTACAAGTATCCATACTCATAAAGTGACGAATCTTTAACTTTTTCCAAATATGTAATACCTTGTTTAGATAACAATACTGCGTTTTGCAGTTGCTCTAAATATCCTGCCGCCTCTGAGTATGCTACGTAATATTTACCAATCTCAGAAGGTATTGTTACGTTGGCTAGGTGCTTTTCAAAATTATTTAATGTTTTAAAAGCTTCTTTATGCTGAAGCGTTTTATAGATATAGAAATTACTTAACACATTGGAATAAACTAAGGCCTCATCATATCTCTCAAGGTTTATATATACTCTCGAGTATTTCTTAATTGAATCTAAGTGAAACACTCCAAATTTATCTTCAGACATTACAAAATGCTCATCTACATTTCTTGTTTCTGATAATTTTAAAGCAAAGCTGTCATTTAAATTAGCTTGCTGTGCAGAACTATTTAAAAAAGATAACAAGACAAGTATGTACCAAAGAAAATTCTTCATTAGTTTCGTAAATATATTTTTTTTAGCTGACTTTCTATTATGGCCAAAACTAAAACTACCTTTTTCTGCCAAAACTGTGGCACACAATATTCAAAATGGCAAGGCCAATGTTCTGCTTGTAAAGAGTGGAATACTATTGCCGAAGAGGTCATCCAAAAAGCTGAAAAAAGTGATTGGAAAACTGCTACAGCACCTAAGAAAAGAGTGGCTAAGCCACAAAAGGTTGCAGATATCTCTTACACTCAAGAACAACGCTACAATACTAAAAACAATGAGCTAAATCGTGTTTTAGGTGGTGGCTTAGTGCCAGGAAGCTTAACACTTCTTGGTGGTGAACCTGGTATAGGTAAAAGTACCTTAATGCTTCAAATAGCGTTACAGCTTCCGTTTAAAACTCTTTATGTTTCCGGAGAAGAAAGTGCTCAACAAATAAAAATGAGGGCAGAACGTATAGATAATTCAGAAAGTAATTGCTTTATCTTAACTGAAACTAAGACACAAAACATTTTTAAGCAAGTAGAAGCTATTGAGCCAGATATTGTGGTTATAGACTCTATACAAACACTTCATTCAGATTATATAGAAAGTAGCGCAGGTAGTATTTCTCAAATTAGAGAGTGTACTACAGAGCTTATAAAGTTTGCTAAAGAAACAGCTACACCAGTTATTTTAATTGGTCATATTACCAAAGACGGAAACATTGCTGGACCAAAAGTCTTAGAGCATATGGTAGATACTGTTTTGCAGTTTGAAGGCGACAGAAATCATATTTATAGAATTCTTAGAGCTCAAAAAAACCGTTTTGGAAGTACTCACGAACTTGGTATTTATGAAATGCAAGGCTCTGGTTTGAGAGAGGTTGCCAATCCTAGTGAAATATTACTATCTAAAAATGAAGATGACCTAAGTGGTACTGCTATTGCAGCAACTCTTGAGGGTATGCGCCCATTAATGATAGAGATACAAGCCCTAGTAAGCTCTGCTGTTTACGGTACTCCACAACGAAGCGCTACAGGATATAATGCCAAACGACTTAATATGCTTTTAGCTGTTCTAGAAAAAAGAGCTGGATTTAAATTAGGTGCAAAAGATGTCTTTTTAAATGTAACCGGTGGAATTTCTGTAGATGATCCTGCAATTGATCTCGCTGTGGTTGCAGCTGTTTTATCCAGCAATGAAGATATTCATGTTCCTAAAGATATTTGTTTTGCAGCAGAAGTGGGTTTAGCAGGAGAAATAAGACCTGTACCAAAGATAGAGCAACGAATACTAGAAGCTGAAAAACTAGGCTTTGCATCAATTATGATTTCACGCTATTGTAAACTTCCGAAGGAAACCTATGGCATCAACGTAGTAAAAGCAGCGAAGATTACAGATGTTGTGCATTATCTTTTTGGATAGCACCAAAATGAAGTTGAAATTGAATTCGAAATCGAAATTGATATATTTTTTAGTACAGCTATCTCAATTAAGGCACTAATAGCCCATAGCTCACCACTCATAGATTAAAATACTAATACCTTACACCTATTCCCTAACGCCTATTTTTGGCATAATTTCTGTTTAATTTATAGCTGCTATGAATAAACAGATTTTTATTACTTTAAGTGTATGTTTAGTAATTGTTTCTTGCAAGCAACTTACCAAAGCAACAGATTTTATTACGCAACCAACTGCAAAAGAAATATATGCGCGTGATTTTGAAGACACAGATGTTGTTTTTAATACTTGGACCAAAAACTTCGAGGTTTCAAAAAATGATTCTCTAAAAATTAATTTACCATACTTAGAGCAAGTACAATTACACAGCACTAATCTTCAGTCATATTCATATAACATAAATCTTTCTGAAGGTGAGTTATTTAACCTTCAAATTGAAAGTGATGTAGATTCAATTCAATTTTTCTCTGAATTATTTAAAATTGAAGGTGACTCTATAACATCATTCAAATCATTAATAAAAAGCAAGCCTAATGAGACAAATATGTCTGTCCCAATTAAAGAGAGCGCTACTTATAAACTTATAATACAGCCAGAAATCTATGCTTCAACAAAAGCATCTTTAAAAATATTTACATCGCCTACCTATTACTTTCCTGTAGCTGGCAAAACTAGTAAGGCCATACAAAGTTTTTGGGGTGCAAGTCGCGATGGCGGTAAACGCAGCCATAAAGGTGTAGATATTTTTGTAGAAAGAGGCACACCTGTAATTGCAGCTGTTGATGGCTATGTAAGTTCAACTGGAAATAAAGGATTAGGCGGAAAACAAGTTTGGTTGAGAGACGGTCTTTTTGGAGCTTCACTTTACTATGCACACTTAGATAGTATTGCTACGCAGTCTGGTAAAAAAGTAAAAATAGGAGATACTCTAGGTTTTGTAGGTAATACTGGCAATGCAAAATACACACCACCACATTTACATTTTGGTATTTACAAAGGCTATAATGGCGCTGTAAATCCACTGCCGTTTATTAAAAATGCTGAAATCCCAGAAACAGATAATTTATTTGTTGCTATAACACCTAAGGCTATAATTAAAAACAGCGTAGCTAATATAAGAATAGGACCATCTTCAAAATTTGATAAAATAACCCAACTTAAGCGTAATGATACTATTACAGTTCTGGGTAAACAGGATGATTGGTTACATATTAAAACAGGTGACGGACAAAAAGCTTTTGTGTTTAAAACGCTTACACAATCACTGCCTTAAAATTTAGAATTTACATTAACATTCCTTTGTTAACAGAATTAAATAGCTCTGGTTATCTTTAAAAGAAAAAACCATATGTCATTATTCGGTAAAATTAAAGGCACATTATCTCTTTTAAAAGATATAGATATAGAAGCTATTGCCAAGCTAAATTCTAAGATAGACTTAAAAGAAGTTATGGATAAGGTTGGCAGCTTAGATGATGACCAGCTTAATGGCTTAATGAAAATGCTTACTCGAAAAGCAAAAAGAGGCCAGCACAAATTACCGCCTATTGATGGAGATTTTTATGACCTTAGCCTTAAGCTAACTCCAGAGCAACGAGAGATACAGCTCAAGGTGCGTAATTTCATGGAAGATGAAGTGAGACCCATTGCCAATGAGTATTGGAAGAAAGCAGAATTTCCGCAACAGATTATCCCAAAATTAGCCACTTTAAATATTGCCGGCATAGCTTATAAAGGCTATGGTTGTCCAGAACAAAATTTTGTGATGGAAGGTATAATTGCTATTGAAATGGCACGAGTAGATGTTTCGATGTCTACATTTTTTGGCGTGCATAGCGGTTTAGCTATGGGAAGTATTTACCTATGTGGTAGTGAAGAGCAAAAGTTAGAATGGCTTCCTAAAATGCAACGAATGGAAGCTATTGGCGCCTTTGGTTTAACAGAACCAAATGTAGGTTCTGCCATTTCTCAAGGTATGGAAACCACCTGCCAACGTGATGGTGATACTTGGATACTAAACGGTCAAAAAAAATGGATTGGTAACGCCACATTTGCAGATGTAACAATAGTTTGGGCTAAAGATGTAGATGATAAGCAAGTAAAAGGATTTTTGGTAAGAAAAGGCACGCCTGGTTTTTCACCTGAAAAAATTGAAGATAAGATGGCGTTGCGTACTGTAGAGAATGCCTTAATTACTATAACAGATTGTCGTATTTCAGAAAGTGACCGTTTACAAGAGGCTAATAGTTTTAAAGACACCGCAAAGGTTTTAAAAATGACACGTGCTGGTGTTGCTTGGCAAGCAGTAGGTTGTGCTAGAGGTGCCTATGAAAGTGCAGTTAAGTATTGTAAAAAACGTGAACAATTTGGGAAGCCAATTGCAACTTTTCAACTTATACAAAATCATTTGGTAGAGATGCTCGCTAATCTTACAGCTATGCAAACCCTATGCTATAGACTTTCTGAACTCCAAGACGAAGGATTATTAAAGGATGAACAAGCCTCTTTAGCTAAGGTATTTTGTTCTATGCGCACACGAGATGTTGTAAGCAGAGCAAGAGAAGTTATGGGTGGCAATGGTATATTGTTAGAACACGATGTTGCTCGTTTTGTAGCAGATGCCGAAGCAATTTATAGTTACGAAGGTACCAAAGAGATTAACTCATTAATTGTTGGGCGCGCAATTACTGGATATTCGGCGTTTGTGTAATCCTTATTTATTAGACAGTTAACATAATAAACTAAAAAAGCAGGTTTTCTAAGAAAACCTGCTTTTTTATTAAATGTAGGAGCTTGAGAGCAATTATTAGTCTCTCCAAACTTTAATCACGTCAAATTTTATGGTACCGTTAGGTGTTGTTACTTCTGCAACATCTCCTTCTTGTTTACCTAGTAAACCTTTCCCTATTGGAGAGTCCACAGATATTTTACCTGATTTTAAATCAGATTCACTTTGCGCAACTAGTTTATAGGTCATTTCCGCACCATTTCCTTGGTGTTTTATCTTAACACTTGAGTGGATTAATACTTTAGAGGTGTCTAGTTGAGAATCATCTATCACTCGTGCATTAGATAGTACTCCTTCAAGCTTAGAAATTTTCATCTCTAACATACCTTGCGCTTCCTTTGCTGCATCATACTCAGCATTTTCACTTAGATCACCTTTATCTCTAGCCTCTGCAATAGCTTGAGACGCTTTAGGGCGCTCTACATCTCTAAGAAGATCCAGTTCATCTCTCAACTTCTTTAATCCTTCTTCTGTATAATAATTTACTTTACTCATAATGTTGTTTTCTTAATCTTAATAAAAAAGCCTTCTTTAGTTTCATTTGGCTTCTAAATACTCTTATTAAATAGCGGTTAAAAACACAATAACAATAGAAGCATTACGTTATAATCAACTGATATTTAAACACAAAAAATCCCATACACGACGGGATTAGATGTTCAAATATACATAATTTTTAGATGCTTGTCAATTATACTAACTTGCACAATTAAATTTTGATGATGAAAAACCTATTTATAGCTACACTTTTAATAGCAATACTATCTTCTTGCTCAACAGATGATTCTGCAAGAGATAATAATCCTAATTTAGTTGACTTAAACTTTGGGGCAGTTTATAACTTAACCTTACCACAATACAACCAATTAAATTTTGAAGGCAATAGTTTTCAAGACTATTCGGTTGGTATTTCTGGAATTAATATCTTTTATATAGGTAACGATCAATACTTAGCTTTTGAGCTTTCAGACCCAAATCATCCAGTTAGCGATTGTTCCAGGTTGGTAGTTACTGGTCTTACTGCAAGATGCCAATGTGATGATAACAATGCATACAACCTTACCAACGGACAACAAACAGAAGGTGGTCCTGGAACATACAGTTTAAGGATGTATCGCGCTGAGCTTAACGGAGACATCCTTACTGTATCTAATTAAGTTAAAATTTAAGTGTTGCTCCTAATAAAAAGTTAGCTTTTGCTTGCGGGAAAAATCCTGCTCCTTCAAAAGTTGTAATGCTACCGTCTTCATTTCCTCCATCGAAGGTGAAGTAATACCCATTATTTACATACTCTTCACTAAAGATGTTGTTTACCAATCCTGTTATCACTATTTCTTTAAACAGACTGTTTGTAGAGAAAGTATATTGCACATTTAAATCTGTTGTGAAATAGCTATCTAGTTTAGATAAAGGCGCTTCTACATTACTTAAATATTGTTCTCCTACATATTTATTAAGCATCTGTAACTCTAAGTTTTTAACCGGTATGTATTTAATTGCGTTTCCAGCTATAACATTAGGCGAATACGAAATTTCTGTATTGCCTAGGTTTACTAAGCTGCCGTCTAGACTAGTTACAAAATCTCTGTTTTTATTGGTACTTATAGCCATATTAGGATTCCATATTAGGTTTTTCAAAATTTGAACAGATGCATCTACCTCTAACCCTAATCTATAGCTTGAGCCACTATTAGCTCTAATTGGTGATCCTACATCATCTATTTCTCCAGTAAGCACAAGTTGATTGTTATAATTCATATAATACACATTAGTACTTATTTGAAATTTAGGATTGTTTAATCTCCAACCTAACTCAAAATCATCTAACTGTTCTGGCTCTGGATTACCGTTTTCAAAATCTGTGCGGTTTGGTTCTCTATTAGCTCGTGCATAAGATAAATACAAACTGTTTTCTGTATTTAACTTATAGTTTGTTCCTAATTTAGGATTAAAGAACGTATAGCTTTCATCTACATCTAAGTCGTCACTACCACCAATAGCTTCGTAATCTACTAGGCGTATTTGTGCGTCTCCATAAACACTCCATTTATCGCCAAACTTTAAAGTAGCTTTACTAAAGGCAGAAAATTCATTTTTTTCACTATCGCCATCATAATATCTGTCATAAGGTAAAAACCCAATAGGGATTTCTGTAGATAATATTTCGCCATAGTGATCTCCTTTATAGGTGCTATAAAAAGCTCCTGTTGTTACATCTAAACTTTCATTTTTGTAGTTTACACTTGCATTTACAGCTAAGAAATTATTATCTAACCAACGACGTCTTACATAATCTGTAGTTGTAAACTCTTCGCCATCTATGGTTACAGGATCTACGCCAAAAAAGTCTAATTGTGCATCTCCTGAAAATAAGATGTTTGAATAATAAAATTCATCTACATACTGCTCAAAATATCCTGCACCTCTAGTGTAGTTAAGTGCTACGTTAGTACTCCAGTTATTATTGTAACGCTCATTCCAAAGTAATTGATAATGATCTTGACGGTAATTATCTACTTCATTTTCATAAAACCCTTCAAAGTTTCCTTCGCGGTCAAATTGTTGTCCTACGGTATTAAATGTTCTGTCGCTTTGTAGCGTTGCCTCATCGACACCATAATAGGCCTGATAAGTTTCTTCAAAACCACCAAAGGTTATAGCTTTTATTAGTGTGTTATCATCTTTATAAGCTGCTTGTAAAAAATAACCCTTAAGATCAGATGTTGCACGATCTATATAACCATCTGAATCTATTTTGGACAAACGCCCTGAAACTGAAAAATGATCACTTAATGTTCCTGTTCCAAATCTAAGTGTTGCTTTACGAGTGTTAAAACTACCTACAGATCCAGACAGCTCACCATAAGCTTCATCTTTTACAGCATCTGTCAAGATATTTAAACTTGCACCAAAAGCACCAGAGCCATTTACAGATGTACCAACACCGCGTTGTAATTGGATGTTCTCTGTAGAAGAGGCAAAATCTCCTAAATTAACCCAAAATGTGCCTTGGCTTTCTGCGTCGTTATAAGGAATCCCGTTAATTGTTACATTTACACGAGTAGCATCACTACCACGCACACGTATTCCTGTATAACCAACACCAGCACCAGCATCACTAGTTGTTACAACTGCAGGTTGGTAGTTTAAGAGTATAGGAATGTCTTGTCCTAAGTTACGGTCTTCAATCTCTTCTTTAGAAATGTTTGAATACGTAATTGGTGAGTCTGCAGTAACTCTTACAGAACGCACTAAGACTTCATCTAAAATCTCAGAGTCTTCTAATAAGACAAAATTTGCAGTTACATCTTCTTCAAGATTAATAGTCTGCTCTTGTGTAATCATACCAACATAACTTACAACTATTGTATACTGCTCTTTTTCTAAAGAGAAGTTATAGTTACCTAGTGCATTGGTTTCTGTGCCTGTAGTTATTCCTTTAATAAAAATAGAAACACCTTCAATAGGCTCATTTTTAGAGTTTGTGACATTACCAGAGAGTTGAAATTCTTGCGCAAATGTGCTGGCAGACACAAATAATGCGCATAGTAGAATAGATACAGTTTTCATCCGTAACAAAAATTACGAATAAAAGGGGCGATTATTCTTAGGTTTAAAAAAATTAAATTATAAAGCTATTATAGCTTCTTGTGTTATTAAAACAGTAAAATTTTAGTCTATTTCGCAAAAAAAATAACCCATTGCAATATGCTTACAACAACTTAATTTGACTAAAAAAATATGTTTTAAAAATTTCCCTAAACAGCATTACCTGTTCTAGGTTCATTGGGTGTAATCTCAGCCGTATTAAAATACAGCACCCCTTTGAGATTTTGCGCAAAGATAGACATTGGTTTTAATCTGCAAAATCAATTTTATTAATTCCTTAGCATATCGCTATAAGAACTCTCTGTATTTTTGAAGCCTATGGATAAGACCAAAAATAGGTTTACTTTTAAAATCATACTTAGTTATGTGACCTTAGGGGTTTTAGCCCTTGTTGTAGGTTTTTTCTTGTATTCTGAATTTAAGTTTCTGCTTAAAACCAATACGACTACAACAGAAGATGAAAAATTTATAGAAACCGGAACACTTATAAATCAAGTTTACGAAACCGATGGCTTTTCCAGGCTTGCCTTGCTTACTGGTGAAGAGTCTGATTTTGAGTTATATCAACAAAAAGCAGACTCACTTTTTAATAAAATTGAGGAAATAAAAACCTTAACAGACATCCAATTTCAAAAGCAACAATTGGATTATGTTAAAGAGCTACTGCTTCAAAAAACTAAGAATATTGAGCAGCTACGCATTCTTAAACTTACCAATAGTAAAGACTCTTCTTTTGATGATATAGCAGAAGAATTTAATAAGCTAGAATCCTCTATGGGGAAACTCACAGTTGAAACGTTTATTAATAACCCCAATGATCTTACAGAGCGAGAACGTAGAATTTGGAGTAATTATGTAGAATACCTAAATCAATCTGAAGAGCGAGACACTGCCACTGTAAAGACAAAAGTTGTAGACTCTATGATTACTGCAACAAGATTTATCCTGGCTGAAGCTAAAAGAGAAAATTCAAAATCTAGAGAAGCGCTACAGCAAAAAGAGAATGAGTTAATTAGGAACGATCTAAATATTTCTGCACAATTGCGCCAAATAATTACTGCGTTTGATGCAGAGATAGCACGAAAAAATCAAATACAAGCGACCAAGAAAAGTGCTTCTGTAGATAGGACAAGTACAATATTAAAGTACTCAGGTGTTTTAGGAATATTTATCATACTCCTATTTACCTACATTATTTTAAATGATTTCTTTAAAGCAGAGCGCTTTAAAATATCACTCAAAAAATCTAAAGATTATTCTGAAGAACTTTTAAAAAGTAGGGAACAACTTATCTCAACTGTAAGTCACGATTTAAAAACACCCTTAAATACAATTGTAGGTTACTCTGATCTTATTGAAAATACAGACCTTACAGAAAAGCAACTATACTATGTAAACCAAATAACCAACAGCTCATTATACGTGACCAAGTTAGTTGATGACCTTTTAGATTTCTCTAAACTAGAAGCTGGTAAACTACATATTGAAACTATACCATTTTCTCTAGAAAGCATAATACAGCAAACTGTTGAAACCTCTAAAGATGTGCATCAACAAAAAAATGTAGCCATCCATCTTTATGTGGACCAAGCTATAAGCAATCAAGTTTTTGAAAGCGACCCACTACGTATTCGCCAAATATTAAGTAACCTAATTGGTAATGCATTTAAATTTACCGAAGAAGGTTCTGTTACAGTTTATGCTAAAATATTAGAGCAAAAAGCACAAGAATTTGAGATAGAAATAAAGGTAGTAGATACCGGAATAGGTATTTCTAAAGAAAAACAAGAACTTATATTTAAAGAATTTCAGCAAGCTGAAGCAGATACCATAAAACGCTTTGGCGGTAATGGCTTAGGTCTTGCCATTAGCAGGAAACTTACCAACTTATTACATGGAACCTTAACTGTAGATAGTACTCCAAACCAAGGTAGTACGTTTACATTAGTATTACCTCTCAAACTTTCTGAGAGTAAACTTAAGTCTGAAATTACCACGTTAACTAAAGCGGTAAAGTCTTTAACTGTTGTGGTTATAGATGATGATACAAGTATGACTAAGTTATTAGAAGAGCTTTTTGGCCAAATGAATATTACTTGCCACAGCTTTAATGCTTTTGAAGATTTTGTTGCTTCGCAAAATTTTGAATACGATTTTGTACTTACAGATGTTGAAATGCCAAAAACAAATGGTTTTCAGGTTTTAGAACAACTAAAGCGACACTTTAAAGCAAATTATAACGGACAGCCAATTGTAGCTATGACAGGTAGTAGAGAATACACCGTAAGATCTTTTAAAGAACAAGGTTTTTCTGGATTGTTGCACAAACCTTTTCCTAAGGAGAAGTTATATTCTGCCTTAAATCAATTATTTCCAGAACATATGGGAATACCTATTAAAATTGAAAGCGAAAAGGAAACAACACAACAAAGCACATTATTTAATTTAAGCTTGCTCAACTCTTTTCTTAGTACAGAAGACGCTTTAGAAGAAGTTTTGTTTTCGTTTTATAATGAAGTGAATATAGATTTACAACGTATGGCACTAGCCGTAAAAACAGAAGATTATACCGCCGTAAATGACATAGCACACAAAATGCTTACACTAACCAGACAATTAGAAGCTAAAGAGGTTGTAAAAATTTTAGATGTGTTAGAGTATGTAACTCAAGAAAACTTAAGGCAAGAAACATTAACGTCTCTATTTAACTCATTACAAGAAAAAGTAGAAAATTTAGTGACAGCTTTAAAGAATAGATAATTACAACTCTAAATTATAATGCTCCATCTTATTATAAAGAGTCTTTCTGGTAACATTTAGCAACCTAGCCGCTTTACTCTTATTGTAACCGGCTTCTTTAAGTGCATTAATAATAAGTTGCTTTTCATTAGTGTCTTTAGAAAAATCTTGAGTTGTTATTGGCGCTTGTCCCTTAAAGTTAACTACTTCTCTAGGAATTACATCTATTGGCACCAACTGCCCAGTTGTAAGTAAAACAGCTCTTTTAATAATGTTTTTTAATTCTCTCAAGTTACCAGGCCAGTTGTAGGATTTAAAAGCTTCTTCAACTTCCTTAGACAGGCCTACAACATTTTTATCTAAAGCTTTGTTAGCCATTTCTAAAAAGAACTCTGTAAATAAGAATAAATCGTCACTACGCTCTTTTAAGCTAGGTATATGTACAGAAAACTCATTTAGCCTATGGTATAAATCTTCTCTAAACTTACCATCTGCAACTGCTTTTAAAAGATCTTCATTAGTGGCAGAAATAATTCTAACATCTACCTCTATCTCTTTGTTGCTGCCTACAGGTTTTATTTTTCTTTCTTGTAAGGCACGCAAAAGCTGAACTTGGTTTTCGTAAGACAGATTACCAACCTCATCTAAAAATAATGTGCCTTTATGAGCAGCTTCAAAATGACCTTTTTTGTCATTTATTGCGCCTGTAAAGCTTCCTTTTACGTGTCCAAAAAACTCACTTGCAGCAATTTCTTTAGGGATAGCACCACAATCTACAGCTACAAAATTTTCGTTACTGCGTTTGCTAAAGTTATGAATAGCATTTGCGGCAACCTCTTTACCAGTACCACTTTCACCTTGTATAAGCACGCACATATCTGTTGGTCCTACAAGTTTTAGGTACTCATTAAATTTCTTAGAAGATTCACTAATACCTTTCACAAATGAAGAAGAGTCTGGAAGCTCACTCGTTTTGTGCTTTACGGTTTTAGCTTTAGGACTTGTTTCAACATTAAGTGTAGCATTTGTTTTAGATTTATTTTCTGCCTGCTCAATAACCATTAGCAATTCTTCTGGTCTAAACGGTTTTGAAATATAATCTAACGCCCCTTTTTTAATAGCTTCAACAGCTGTTGAAACTTCTGCATAACTTGTCATTAAAATAATGTTAGTATCTGCAGATACGCTTTGGCAATACTCCAAAAGATTAAGGCCGCTATCATCTGGAAGCTTTAAATCTGTTATAAGCAATTCATACTTTTGTTCTTCCATCTGCTTTCTAGCATGATTTCCGTTTAAGGCAGTACTTACCTGAAAACCCTTTCGTTCTAGAAACTTAGAAAGCATTTTACCAAAAGCAACGTCATCTTCTACGACTAATATTCGTTGTATCATTTCATATATGTATGAATTGTAAAAATAGAAAGTCTCCACACCTTTTGTCTTTAAAGTTATCATAAAAAAAAGACACCCATTTTACTGAGTGCCTCTTCAACGTATTAAAAACTAAATCCTGCTTCTATTGCTTTTTAATCCACTCGCCTTTGCTATTTGCATAAACGGTTTTTTCAGCTTTATCTGCAGTAGTTATGACAAGCTTGTACTCGTCCTTGTCATTTGCAAAGGCTTTAGTAAGAGTTGCCCCTTTAAAATCTGATGCAAATGCTTCTTTAACGGCTTGTGGTAATTTCTCTGCAGTAATTGCTTTGTAATTATCCTGAACAGCAACTGTAGTCTTCACTTCAGTCTTTGTCATTGCCATTGTTTCAGTTTTCTTTTCCTGTGCATTCATTGCTGTTAGTGTACCTAGAGCAATTGCAGCTGTTAATATGATCTTTTTCATAACATTTTTTTTGTAGTTAAACTATAATCTAGTTGGTGGTTATTTTTTCTTAATCCACTCTCCTTCTGCAGTTGCATAAACAGTTGCTTCTGTATCTTCTGCAGTAGTAAGGGTTAATTTATATTCGTTTTTACTGTTTATGTACGCCTTATTTAAGGTTGCTCCTTCAAAATCTTTTGATAGTGCAGTTTGAACCTCTTGTGGTAAATCTGTAGCTTTAATTTCTACATATTTTTCCTGTAATAAAGACTCTGCTTTTACCTCAACAGAAGCTTCTGTATTTGCTGCTACTGGTGTTGTAGCTTGTGCATTTGTAAATCCTATTGCTCCTAATGCGATTACCGCTGTATATATGATCTTTTTCATGATATCTAATTTTAGATTTATTTAATATTTCAAAGTTGTTAGGTATAAGGCTACAATTATACCAAGGCTTTAAAAAATTAATTATTAAGTAAGTTTTGATAGAATATTATAGATAAAAAAGTACATACCAGTACTTATAAAACAATAAAAACCAATGTATTACAGGTTTTGTTTTATATGTAGTTTATAAAAACACAACTAATTAGGTACAAAATATATGAAAGTTGAAAATTGGATATCAGGTGTGTAAACTTTAAAATTGTGTGTAATTGTTACACAAAAGATCTGTATAGTTTAGTAATCTAATCTTGGCTTCTGTCTATTTGCTTTTTTCTCAGATGTTTTTTTCTTTGAATTTAGGCGTTTTAGTTTGGCCATTTTAGAAGGTCTTGTCTTTTTTCTAGGAGGTTTTTGCTTAGCGTTCTTTTTGATAAGCTCTAAAAAACGTTTAATAACTATATCCTTATTTTTGTGTTGACTTCTTGAGTCTTGAGCCACAATAATAAGGACGTTATCTTTAGTTAGCCTTGAGGAAAGCTTTTCTAACAATATAAAACGTTCTTTTTCTGAAATTGCTTGAGATGAGTTAATATTCCACCTAAGCTCAACTGCTGTTTCTGTTTTATTAGCGTGTTGGCCGCCAGGTCCAGAACTTGTGGTAGTGTTAAACTCTACCTCTTCTATAAGTTGAGAGGTATTCATTAATTACTTATTTGGTGTGATTCTTTTAATAGATCTACCACAGTTTTTACAGGGTTAAATGTAGATAAGGGAACTTCTACAAAAATTGTATTCCAATGTGCCATAGAGCCATTCCACAAACCAGGACGTTCTAATGCTTTTATATCTTGGCCATTTATGGTCTTTTGATTTATAAAGCCTGCTTTATAATCTACATATTTAAGTAAGTCGAATTTTTCTCCTTTATAATTTCTTACGCTGCAAACAATATCTACAGGATTAAAATGTGTTGCATCATTAAGGCAACTCAACTGTCTTGGGTCTTCTTTGTTAATTTGAACAGATTCTACAATCTGAAGAGATATTTTACCGCTTTCATGTTTAACCCAAAAAGGACCGCCACCTGGCTCTCCTTCGTTTTTAACCATCCCACAAACACGAATAGGTTTATCAAGTTGTTCCCTCAAATATTCAATTTGATATTTTAAAGAGAACTTCTCAAAATCTTCGGACAGTATATTATTAAAGTTGTCTTGTAAAAAGTAAACAATCTCGTGTATAAATTCTTCTGTAGGGTTCGCGTTTTCATCTAACATCTCAAGAAACTTGAACGATGTTTGTCTTTGCTCTAAAAGCAAACCACCTAACATTTTCTTATAGTTGGCCACATCTTCTTCATATTGATATGTGACTACATTGTCTATATTTTTAATAAATATGATATCTGCATCTTGTTCATTTAAATTTTCAATTAATGCACCATGACCGCCAGGTCTAAATACCAGATTGCCATCGTCATCTATAAATGGTGTATTATCTAAATTAACCGCTACAGTGTCTGTACTTTTCTTTTGGTAAGACTCTGTGGTAATAAATGTCGTGTCAGTTTTATTAGAGACTATGTCTTTTATACGATCATACTCAGATTTAAACTTATTGTAATGGTTATTTGATATGGTAAAATGAAGATGCGCCTTTTTATTTGGAGCAGCATACTTAGAGGCCTCAAATAAATGTTCTGCAAAAGCAGATGCAGTATGTTCTTTATATTTATGAAAAGGCACCAATCCTTTAGGGAGATTTCCGTAGTTAAGTCCAGTTTCGCCTAATAAACACTCTACAATGCACACTTTTTTATCATCATCAGAAAGTGAATTATAATTTGGACAAGTTTTCTTTAGCTGCTGAAGTATAGCCTCATAAAATGGAAATTTTTCTAAGCCGACAAAAAAGAGCTTAAGTGTATTGTCTTTTGTTTTATTTATAAAGGCATTAATACTTTCTTTTGAAGGATTATAGGTGTCTAAAAACCGGTATAATGACTTAAACATTCTTGTAGCAGCGCCTGAAGCAGGAACAAATTTGATGACTTCAATATCATCTAGTTTTGAATTGTATAACTTAATATACGTCTGTTTCTTATCGTCTGAGATTTGAAGGATTCCGTTTTCTATTGTAGCACAGTCTGTCAAATTTATAAAAGGAATACCTTCCATGAAGGTTTGCAACTGGTTCTCAACCTGTTTTAACGTTAAACCGTGATTTTCTATTTGCTTAAGTTGCTGTGCTGTAAAATCCAAAATATTTGCTTTTATAGTGCCTCGCAATGCTCTATTGCAGTTTTTAAACGAGTTTCTACATTACCTTGTAATATTACATAATTACAATTATTTGCATCTAACTCATCCTTAAACTTTAAAAACATAGCTTTACGTTCATCAGGTTTATCCCTAAGATCGTCTGCTTCCCAAGGTGTATCAATATAGGTTAATAGATATAGGTGGTAATGGTGGTCATTAACAGCACCTAAGATTTCTTTGGGGCAATATTCGTTATAATATGCTTTGGAGTAAACTTTTATCTCACGAAGATTAGTATCACAAAACAAATATTTATTTGCAACGTTGGAAAGTTCATTCTCCGTATTAATTTGCCCTTTTGCAATTGGGATTAAATCTTCCTTTTCACAAACTGTTTGTGTCCTATCCCATTTGTCTTGTAAATATATTCTCATAAACTCAGGCACAGAAACTGTTTTAAAATGTTCTGCCAAAAGGTTTACTAAAGTAGTTTTTCCTGAAGATTCAGGACCGTAGAGAACAATTTTTAGGCAGTCTGAAGTCTGTTGTTTAAAATATTTTTCCAAGCTAAGTATCCAAATATTGAGATAATGACAAATATAACGTAAAGAAAACTGCTCAATGTTAAACCCTTGTAAAAATAGAGCGGCACACTAATTACATTTCCCATTAATAAAAACAGCCAGTTTTCTAGTTTCTTTTTGGCAAGCATCCACATACCTACAAAGAACAATCCTGTTGTAAGTATATCTATATAGGATACCCAACCCTCAAACTTTTCAAACACATAATATATTATGTATATAAACAACATTGTACTTAAAAATATTCCTAAACTATTCGTATAGTCATTTTTAGTAGCCTTTGTTATAGGTGTTGTTTGCGTTGGTGTAACTTTTCTTGTCCAAATATACCAGCCGTAAATACTCATTACAAAGTAGTAACCATTAATTATGGTATCACCTAGTAAATTGAATTTTAATAAGATGTAAACAAAGATTAAAGTACTTACTATTCCTGTAGGATACACCCAAACACTGTTGCGCATAGAGCAAATAGAAGATATTAAACCGAATACAATACCGGCAACTTCAAGACCTATAATATGTGTTTCGTAACCTCGATATTGCCCGAAGAAAAACTCAAAAATGGGGCTCATAATCGTGACGATCAGATTTTACGATTTTAATATAAAGTAAACCTCTCTCAACAGCCTCTAAAGCTATTTTCATTTCTTTTTGAAGAATACCCATCACCTCGTCATACTCTCCATATACTTGCGTACTTAAAGGGTTCTCCAATACTTTTAACCCTGAAGCTCTTAAGGATTTAATGAAGTTTATTATTGCTGGTTCAAAATCGTCTTGTAGTGGAGTTAGCGTTAGCTCGACTGAAATATTCATTATGGTTGGTTTGGTTTCAGTTATTTGTTTAGATAGCCAAATCTACGTAATTGATTATCGTTACTACGCCAGTTTTTGTTCACTTTTACATATAACTCAATATGGACTTGTTTGCCAAAAAACTTTTCCAAATCTTTTCGTGCTTCAACTCCTACTCGTTTTAAAGCACTTCCTTTGTGACCTATTATAATTCCTTTTTGAGAATCTCGCTCAACCATAATAATGCTTCGCATTTTTATGATTTCTTCTTCTTCAAAAAACTCTTCGGTATCTACCTCTACACTATATGGAATCTCTTTTTTGTAATGCATTAGAATTTTTTCTCTAATAATTTCATTTACAAAAAAGCGTTCTGGCTTATCTGTTAATTGATCTTTAGGGTAAAATGCCGGAGACTCTGGCATTACTTCAATAATTCTATTTAATACTTCAGAAACATTAAAACCTTCTAAAGCTGAAATTGGGTAAATTTCTGCAGTTGGCACTTTTTCTTTCCAATACTGCATTTGTTCTTCTAATTGATGCTGGTCTGAAGTATCAATTTTATTAAGTAATAATAATACAGGAATTTCTGCATTTGTAATTTTCTTGAAAAAGGCTTCATCTTTAAGACTTTGCTCTCCAATCTCCACCATATAGATAAGTACATCTGCATCTTCAAAAGCAGACTTTACAAAATCCATCATATTTTCTTGAAGTTGATATGCTGGTTTTATAATTCCTGGCGTATCACTTAACACAATTTGAAAATCTTCTCCATTTACAATTCCCAAGATACGATGTCTTGTGGTCTGAGCTTTGCTTGTTATGATGCTTAGCTTTTCTCCTACAAAGGCATTCATTAATGTGCTTTTACCCACATTTGGGTTTCCAATTATATTTACAAATCCTGCTTTATGAGCCATATTAAAACTTTTATACAAAGATACATTTTATTGCTCTAGTGTTCCTAAGGTTTTATGTCTTCTATAAGTGTTGTAATGAGCACTTCTATTTCGGGCTTTACGAGTTCTGGTGTTTGCCAGGCAATTTCATGTCCTGCATTTGAAATTGGAATTACAGTTATATTTTCGAAAACTTCTTTAGAGTAATTTATATTTCCAAATGGCACTACTTTATCTTCTGTTCCGTGAATATGAACTACGGGAATTTTTAATGTTTCCCAACCATCTTCAATCTTTTCTAATTCTTTAGCGTGCGTCGTCTTTTCATCTCCAGCAACACGGTAACCTGTTGGCACCAACCAACGCGTGAGCCACCATTGCGTTAGCCTAGATGCCCAAATTTTCTTTTCCTGATTTGGGTCTAATGCTGGAGACACCATAATTAGTGCTTTTACGCGTGTATTTAAAACAGCTATCCTTGCTGCTAATGGACCACCATAAGATGTTCCTACCAAAATAACATTCTCTAAGTTATAGTCATTAATTAACTCGTTCATAACTTTGGCTTGAGTTTTAATAGATGTAAGCTCATCTCCAAAACCAGAATATCCATAACCTGGCCTATCTACTGCATATAAGTTAGCTTTCTTTACTAATGAAGTGTCTATTAAATAATCTCGCCAAGCAGCCATTGAGCTAGGTGAACCGTGAAAAAAAATAACATTAATGTTATTGTTAGATTCTTTTACTGCTTGTACCCTAATGTTTCTATCTATTACTTTTGAATTGAATGTAGTAATTTCTGTAGGTATGTTTATAGCTTTATGCCTAAGGTAAACCTCTTCTGTAGTTTCTCTATATTGTAATGCTGTGCAAGAAGCGAATAAGACTCCTATAAGTATTAGTACTAATAACTGGGTTTTGGTTTTCATCTTCTTTTTGAATTCAGTTTTTATCTTGACTTTACAAATTAAAAAACTCTCAACTAGTGTTGAGAGTTTTAAGACTAATTTTTAACTATTTAAATAACTTAGAATGTGAAATCTAGACGTGTATAGTAGTATGCACCGCCAAATCCCATTTGAACTGAATCCCAATAACCACCACCTTCGGTTTCGCCATCATTTTGCTGGTCTGGATATTCATTAAATAAGTTATTACTACCTATACTAAGCTTAACTTGGTCTGTAATTTCATACCCAAAGTTTAAGTCAACAGTAAATTTTGCATCATATACATCTTCTGTTTCTGCAAAATCGATTAAAGTTATTTCTGAATATCTTGTAATCCCTAATGCTGTATTAAACTTATTTTTTACATAAGACATGTTTAAAGCAAACTTGCTATCTGGTGCAGAAGCTAATAAGAATGCTCGCTCTCTCGCACCGAAAAATGTATCTTCATCTAAGTTGCCATTATTTACATCCTTAATTTCAATACTGTTTATATTACCTAGTAAAGTGGCAGAAATTGAGCTGTCATCTAAAAGTTTCCTGTAAGAAAGTATAATATCTACACCTGTAGTTTCTGTATCTACGCCATTTACAAAAAACTGAGCTTCATTAACGTTGTCTATTTGTGGAGCATCAAAAGTACCAGTTAGTACTATACGGTCTTTAACACTCACAAAATAACCATCTATAGTAGCTGTAAAATCTCCAGCTTTAGCTGTAAACCCTAAAGATGCATTTGTAGCTGTTTCTTCTTTTAACTCTCCAATACCAAATGATCTGGTTACAGGACTATTATTTGCAGATAGTAGTGACTCTGTTGCGGTTCCACCTTGAAAATCTGTAAAGCGCAAGTTGTAATATACTTGTGCTAAAGATGGCGCCCTAAAGCCTGAGCTTAAAGATCCTCTTAAATTTATATTATCTGTAAGCTTATATCTTGAAGCCAATTTACCATTAAATGTGCTTCCGAAATCACTGTAGTTTTCAAATCTAACTGCGCCGGCTAAAAGAAACTTTTCTGTAACGTCTAATTCTGTATCAACATACAGAGAAACGTTAGACCTACTTCTATCTACTACGTTTTCCGGGCTATAGCCTGGAAAACCTTGTGAGCCACCAGGTCTTGGGTTACCAGTTCCTGGATCTATAGGTTGTTGTTGTGTTTGAGGATCTGTTATGGGTTGCCCATTGGTGTCGTAGGTTGCATAAGAACCTGTTTCTCCAGCAAAAATTGTAAATGTTTCTGTTCTGTACTCTGTACCAATTGCTAAGTTAAAACCATTAGCTATGTCTGCGTAATATTTTGAAAAGTCTAAGTTTATTGTGTTTTGTGATAAAGAATGACCACCAGCATCAAACTCTGTAGGAGAGTTTTCTTCTAAAGATGCATTTAGGGTTCCTTTTATGTAATAATGAAAGACATTTTTTCCGTAAGTATTACTTAAATCTACTTTCCAATCGTTTCCTAACTCAGATCGTACACCTGCTGCAAAAGAATTATCTGTAATTATAGATGTTATTCTTGGCGTAAAACCATTTGGATATATTTCTGTAACAACACGTTCTCCTCCATTTCTTGTAAATGCATAGGCATCTGTATCTCTATAATTTCGACCACCAAAGGCATAAACTTCGGTTTGGTCTGACACTGGGAAACTCAAGTTTCCGAATATATTAAATCCTTCAATCGCAGCTTCACCAAAACCTCTTCTAAAGTCATAACCTGGTCGTAGGGTCTTATTTTTATTTACATATTCTGTTGTAAAGTTTGCATAACCTTCCTCTCCAATTGCAACACCATAATTACCTGACACTTTTAGAGAACCACCATCTAAGCTTTGATCGTCTCCAATAGCATTTCCATCTCTATCTGTATCTAGCCTATTGCCGTCTGTGTTTGGAGTGCCGTCTGGAAAATCTCCTTTTGCATTTGTGTTATATGCACCATAGCTTACACTTCCAGAAAATTCATCTACATTATCTTTTAATACAATGTTTATAACACCTGCAATTGCATCTGACCCGTATTGTGCTGCTGCACCATCTCGTAAAATTTCTATTCGTTTAATTGAAGCTGCTGGAATGGTATTTAAATCTGTTCCTGTATTACCACGACCTCTAGTTCCAAAAATGTTTATTAAAGAAGATTGGTGCCTACGTTTCCCGTTTACTAATACTAGCGTTTGATCTGGGCCAAGACCTCTTAATGTAGCAGGATCTATATGATCTGCACCGTCTGAACCAGATTGCTTGTTGGCATTAAATGAAGGCGCTGCGTATTGAAGAAGCTCATTAATTTCAATTTTACCAGCTTGAGTTACTATGTCTGAAACTTCAATAACATCGATTGCCACTGGTGTATCTGTTGCTGTTCTTTTAGGGCTACGTGATCCTACAAGCTGGACAGAGTCTAAGGTATTACCTTCTTGAAGTGTTACATTAATTGTTGTTTGTGAGTTTACTGAAATTTCTTGAGTTTCAAAGCCTACAAAGCTTATTACAAGGACAGCATCATTTGGTACTGTAAGCGTGTAATTTCCATCAAAATCTGTGGATGTACCATTAGAAGTGCCTTTTTCAATAATATTGACACCTGGTAAAGGGCCGCCGTTAGAGTCTGTAATTGTTCCCGACACAGAACTTTGAGCAAATGTAAAGGCTGTTATAAATAAACAGCCCAGTGTAAAAATTAGTGTTTTCATAATTTAGTTGGTTACGGTTAATTGCCTTTGAAATTACCCAAAAATTATGACTTTCACTAAAATATTATTGTTTTACCTGTATTTACTTAAGGCAATCTTACACAACCAATCAATAAAACATAAGATTTTAAAATTTAATACGTGATTGATAAAATTTCCAATTCACGAACCTCGCCACCTAAATTAAAACTCACATTTTCATTCACTTTTGCACCAATAATTGCAGAAACCAATGGCGCAACAAATGCTATTTTCTGTTTTTTAATATTTGCTTCATCCACACCAACTATTTGAAATTCCTGAACCAGGTTAGATGTTTTGTTCTTTAGCTTTACTGTAGCCCCAAACCTAACCTCATCTTTTGGTTGGTCTTTAGGATCTAATAACCTTGCTGAAGCCAAGCGTTCTTTAAGCTGATTCATCTTTGCAGTAATTACGGCTATTGCGCGTCTTCGTTCCTGGTCGTCTTTAATGCCTAGATTAGCTTGCTCTTCTGCCAATTGCTTAAGTTCTGTTTTTAATTCTTGCAGGCCATTTGGCGTTACATAGTTAGTTACACCATTTGGCAAAGCTGCTCTTGGTGGTATAATTGGTGCTTCTTCCTGATCATCTTCTTTTACAAATCCTCTACTCATAACGTTTATTGAAATGGTTTATTCCTACTTCTATCATACAACACAATGCTTCCTGCAACAGCAACATTTAGACTAAATTCAGATTTAAATTGAATTAAGAAGTGTGACCTGTCTATAGCTTCTCGAGTTAACCCATGATCTTCTGCCCCTAATAAGTATACACAGCGTCTTGGATGTTCAAAATCTTCTAATTGTATTGCTGTTTCAGTTTTTTCGACACCTACAATTCTTACACCTTTTGGAAGGTGGTCAAAAAAATCATTAAAATCTTTATAATGATAATACGGCATAGATTTCACCGAATTGTGTGTGTCACTTGCTTGATGGGCATATCTCTTACCTATTGTAAAAATAAAGCTAGCGCCTAAGTTCTGGGCTGTTCGCCATAAAACACCTAAATTTTCTGGAGTCTTGCCATTTAAGATTCCTATTCCAAAAAAGTCTGTTGTAAAGTTGTTCGGTTGCATCTTACAAAGATAAGTATAGTTTGCAACACCCTATAAATACTAAACTATTATAGGTTTGATATCTTAGTTACTTCTTTTTTATAAAAAGATAATATCCATTTACTAATAAAATAGCAACATTGGTAATTATAATGGGAATGCTACCTAGCAAAATGCCGTAAACCACAAAAAATGCGCAACCAAAGGAGTTAACTATTCTTAACCTTATAATGTTTCTAAAGAAAAAAGAAAATAACACTAATGCACTCGCAATGTAACCTATAAGCTCTATGTAATTGAAATCCATAGTTTAAATATTAGAGATAAAAAAAGCTCCAGATTTCTCTGAAGCTTTGCTAGTAGCGGGAACTGGACTCGAACCAGTGACCTTCGGGTTATGAGCCCGACGAGCTACCTACTGCTCTATCCCGCGATTTGTATGTCTGTTTTTTACTTGGTTTTGCAACCTTCAAATCATAAGCTTGACAAAAAACAATTCCCTTTCGTTTGATTGGGATGGCAAATATACAACCTATTCACAATCTGACGAAATATTTTGACTATTATTTTTGAAAATATTATTGCCCTAAATTTTGAGGCTCAAATTGTACTAATTCGTGATTTTCGAACTTCACTTCGACTTCAATAGGGTTGCAGCACACTTCGCAATCTTCAACATAAACTTGCTGTCTTACAGAAGTGTCTAAGAGCATTGAAATTGTTTCCCAGCAATAAGGGCATTGAAAGAAGTGTTCGTACATATCTTAAAGTTATGAATAAAATAAGACACTTAAAACTCTACATTTAAAAGCTGGCCTGTAAGCCTTAGCAGCTCTAGCTCGGCTAACTTAGCATCATATTTCGCTAAGTTTTTATTGGTCTGAACGTTTATTAAGTTTATTTGTGCCTGCCTAAATTCAATAGAAGAAATTTGACCCAGATTTAAACGTTCTCTGGAGCGCTCAAGGTTATTTTGATTGGTCTCAACGTTTTGCTCTTGTATCTTATAAATTTTCAGAAGGTTTCTATAATTTCCTAAGGCATTTGCTATATCTCTGTTTACCTGTAATTCAAATTGCTGTTCTTGCAATTTCTGAGAATCATTTAAAATCTTAGCGTTCTTTATACCTACAATGCTTCTACCACCATCAAATAAGTTCCAGGTTAAATTTGCGCCTACAGTTAAATTATTTCCTCTAGATACAGAACCTGGAAAAAAAGCTGATGCTGGACTGTTAACCCTGTTCCAACCGTAACTTCCTGTTAAGCCCACACTAGGTAACAACAAGGCTTTATTCGCTTTAATTTCAAAATCGCTAATTCGTGTTTGGCTTTCAGCTTGTAATAGCGTAACATTATTAAATTCTGCTTTTTCAACAAAGCTTTCTAAAAGCAAATCGTTTTCAAACTCCACTAATGTGTCTACTTGAAAACCTATAGTTTCTAATTCGCGGTTAAGCACAACATTTAAATCTCTTTTTGCATTTAATAACTGTTGTTTTGCATTTAAGACAATTACAGAGTCTGTCACTACATCCACTTCTGCTTGGAGGACTTCTAACTTGGTACTTTGCCCATAATCAAACCCATATTGTGATCGTGTAACGCGTTTTTGAGAAATTTCTAAGGCTTGTTTAAATACTTCTAAATTTTCTGTTAATCTAGCTACATCAAAATAAACCGAAAATAATTGCAAGGTTGTGTTTTCAATAGTTTCGCGCGCTTGAAGCTCTGTTAAGTTGTAAGTTTCTTTAAGTTGCTTGTAGTTATAAAAACGTCCTAACCCATCAAAAAGCAAATAATTTACATTAAGTGATGCATTGTAGCTTTGTGATTCTGCTCCTTCTATCTCTGTATTAGGTCTTGGACTACCATCTTCATTGAAGGCACCTGGAAACTCTCTTGTTTCGTTAGACCTATCATATTGAGCATTAGCATTTCCTGTAAGTGTTGGCAGGTATCCTGAGTTTAAAACACTTTGGTTGTTATCTGCAACCTCTACTTGATTTTCAGCAATTTTAATCCCAAAATTATTAACTAGCATTTGAGATATAGCTTCTTCCTTACTCAACAAGTCCTGACTAAAACTTGTTACAGAAAAAGTTATAGCCAATAACAGAAATGCTGACATGTTTTTATACTTCATCATTGTACCTCATCATTTGTATTAGTATTGCGTTCTGAAATACTGTTACCGTTTGCCTCATCTAATTCTTTTTGCCTTTTCTCTTCATCATTCTTTTCCATTATTGCTCGCTCAACAGATTCTTTACTGTACGTTTTCCCTGTAAGCAACCATTTCCCTTTTGTCTTTGCTGAATTGGTTAAAGAGATTAATAGTGGCAAAATTAATAACGTGAGGAATGTTGCAATAAAAATACCATAAGAGATAGATATTGCCATTGGTTTTAAAAACTGGGCTTGTCTACTTTTCTCAATTAATAAAGGTGCAATACCTGCTATAGTTGTAAGTGATGTTAAGAAAATAGCTCTAAAACGAGATTTACCTGCTTCTGTAAGTGCTTTATCAAAAGACATGCCTTCCCGTAGATAACTATTAAACTTACCTATTAACACCAAGCCGTCATTCACCATAATTCCAACTAAGGCAATTATTCCTAATAGTGATAAAATATTTACAGGGAAACCGTGTAGGTAATGACCCCAAGCAACTCCAATTATACTAAAAGGTATCATAATTATAAGTAGCAAGGGCTGGCTATAACTTCTAAAGGTAAATGCTATAACAGCATAAATTAAAAACAAGATAACTGGAAATACATTTATAGCTGAATTAGTTAACTTTTCTGCTTCTCTATTTTGACCTTCATAAGACACTGAAACACTTGGATACTTAGAGAGAATTTCTGGTAAAATATTTTCATCTATATCTGCAAGAATATCTGTTGCACTTGCATTTGGGTCACCCAAATCTGCATTTACCTGAATTTCTCTTAAACCTTCTAAGTGAGCTATAGATTCTGTTCCTCTTCTAATTGTATAATCTGCTATTTCACCAAATGGCACTCTATTACCATCTTGGGTTATAATGCGCATATCATCTAAATCATTTATAGACTCTCTGTTTTCTCGATCATACCTTACCCAAACTTTAATTTCATCTTGCCCACGTTGAAAACGTTGTGCTTGCAGGCCAAAGAAACCAGCTCGAACTTGGCTCATAACTTCTCTTAAATTAAGGCCCAAAGCATAAGCATTATCATTTAATGTGATACTTATTTCTTTTATTCCTTCTGGGTCTGTATCAGTAACATCTTTTAAAGTAGATTTTTCTTGAAGAATTGTCTTTAACTCTTCTTTGGCACCCTCTAATTCTTCCAAATTATTTCCTAAGAGTGATACAGAAATAGGGCTTCCGCCAAAGTTACCGCCAGAACCAAAGGTTAGTTGCTCTACACCATAAACTTCGCCAACTTCATCTCTTATAGCATTTGTTATTTCTGGAGAACCAAAATCACGTTCTTCGCCAGGCAATAAGTTTACCCGTAGCGAAGCTTTATTATTTCCAGGACCTACTCGACGTACAATGTTTTTAACCACATCTATATTTCCTGTTTGTCGCTTTGTAAATTCTTCATTTACTCTCCAGGCAGCATCTTCAACCAAAGAAATAATACTATCTGTCTTTCTTGGATTTGTGCCTTCTGGCATTAATAAGTTTATGCTAACACGATCGCTAGCTATACTTGGAAAAAGTGTAACCTTTACAACACTTCCCATTAAGGAACCAATAGTTAACAATAACAACGTCCCTAAAATGGCGAAACTTAAGAAGCGGTTTTTTAGTGTTGCTCTTAATACAGGTTCGTAAAGTTTATCACGCAAATAGCTCATAAACTTATCACCATACTCATTAAACTTTCGCATTTTAAGAAAGAATTTTGCTATGCCTTTCTTATTGCGCTTTTCTTCTTCAGTCTCTCTAACTAATGCTTTTGAATGGGCTATGTGTGCCGGTAAGATAATTAGTGCTTCAACCAACGACACCACAAGTGTTAGGATTACAACGGTAGAAACTTCTCCAAAAAACTGGCCTATTCTACTATCTAAAAACAAGAATGTAGAAAATGCTAAAATAGTGGTAATTATAGCAGATAGTATTGGTGGCAACACTTCTAAAGTTCCATCTATGGCTGCTTGTACAGGCTTTTTGCCCATTTCATAATGCTGGTAAATATTTTCTGAAATAACAATACCATCATCTACAAGAATACCTATAACGATAATCATCCCGAATAATGATAATACATTAATCGTAACCCCAAATGATCCAGCGAACATAAACATTCCTAAAAATGCAATTGGTAACCCGAAAGCTACCCAAAATGCGAGTCTCGTATTTAAAAATAAAGACAGGAAAAACAATACCAGCAAAATACCTACTGCGCCATTCTCAATTAAAAGCTGTGTTCTTTGGTTTAACGTAATACTTCTGTCATCTTCAATTATAATTTGAAGTGCTGTATATTTTTCATTAAACTCTTCTGTATAAGCTCTTACTTTTTCTGCTGCAGAAATTAAGTCTTCATTATTTGTGGTTGAAATATTTACACTTACTGCAACCCTTCCATTTATATACGAAGCATTTGGAGTTTCTGAAAACCGGTCTTTTACCGTGGCAACATCTTCCAGGTATATCTGTGTGCCGTTAGGTTGAGATTTTACAATTAGTTTATTTAACTCATTACCGTAGTAAGATCGATTGTCTGCTCTAATAAGAAAATCTTCAGCATCTGTTTTTATATTACCACCAGTTGTAATTATGTTAGCTCTAGAAACAGCGTCTGCAACTTCTGCAAACGATAAGTTGTAGGCTAGCAAATCATTCTCTCTAACTGCAATCTCAATTTCCTCGTCTGGGTAACCATCGATAGTTATTTGTGACAAGCCATCCATTGCACGTAAATCATACTCTACCTGTCTTGCAATTTGTTTTAACGTTGCAAGATCTACATCATCTCCACTAATAAAGAAATCTATTGTTTCTCTTATATTTTCCTGTTTTGCAACCACTAAAGGTTCCATACCCGTTGGAAAATTAGGAACACGATCTACAGCATTCTTAACTTCAGAGAGCATGACGTCTATATTCTCATCTGGATCTATCTCTACAGTAATGCTACCTCCATTTTCTCGAGATGTAGAGGTAACGCGATCTACACCTACCAAGCCTTTAAGGTTGTCTTCAATTTTTAAAACAATACCTTCCTCAATTTCCTCTGGCGCTGCACCAGGATACGTTACACTTATTGTTATAATTTCAGATTCTAATAACGGAAAAAATGAGGACTGCATTCTTAGCATGCCTACAACACCAAAAATGATAAATGCGATGATCATTATATTCACCGCAACGTGATACTTTATAAAGTAACTTATGACATTTCTCATAACTACTTAGTTGTTTCTGTAACAGTTAGAGAATCTTGTTTTACACTATTTGTTTCTGCAGAAGGTTCGTTAGACACTACTTTTACAAGCATACCATTATAAGCTCCAGATACTGGTTTAGACAAAATAACCTCGCCATTTGGAACACCTTTCACTACTGCCTTTTTATCTGAAAAATAAACTGGGTTAACAGTTAGGCTAACTAATGTGCTATCTTTTACTGTAAAAATTTCATTACGGTCATTAACTAAACCACGATCTATAGATATTGCATTTTTAATAGTTCTTGCTTCTAATTCAGCTTGCAAATACATGCCTTCTTTCAATGTATTATTAGACACTTCGATAAATGCACTAACTGTTTGTGTTGCTTGATCTATACTAGCATTTACTCGACTTACTTTTCCTTTATATGTTTTTGTCTTATTAATGTTAGATAGCTCTACATTTTCTCCAACTTCAAGTAAATCTGCATAATCTTTATTTAAGGATACTTGTAATTCATAAGTGCTTGTATCTATAAATTCACCTAATTTTTGTCCAGCTCTAATTAGTGTTCCTTCTGTTACTAAAGCTTCTGTAAGCACACCTGTAAAAGGTGCTGAAATTCTATACTTGCCTAAACGCTGCTCTAAGTTTTTTACGTTGTAATATGTTGTTAGGATACCACGCCCATTTATAAAATATTTTTCTTTATCGTTGGAAATCTCTGGTAGTTTAGGCGTTGTTTCATTTATGTTGAAACTATTTAAATACGCTTCCCATTTAGGAAACACATCTGGATAGTCTAATCGCAAATCTGGCATAATTGCCGTGATTTGATTGTATAAATTACTTTTTGAAGATTGAACAGATGCATAATATTCTGAAGCATCTATACTAATTAAAGTTTGACCTCTTTTATATTCTTGACCAGCTTTAAATAAATTAGAGCTGTTCTTAAATATACCTTGTACCTCTGCATAAAGCTCTACTCTACGCTTAGCCACTAAATTACCATTAGCTGGTATAATTATAGGGACATCTGTGTTTTTAATAGTATCTACAAAAACTGTTTTTACTACTTTTTTTATTTTAGGAGCCTCTTTGTCTTTACTATCGGCAATAGCTCTCATAGCAAAGAATGCAGCAATTAAGAGCACTCCTGCTATAATATATAATATAGTTTTACGCATGTATAGTTGGTCTTTGAAGCTTAGATGTGTAAAAATAAAGAGGGTTTAATGCAGAATTGTTAATGTTATCCTAAAACCCTAAGGCTTCATTAGGATTTAACGGTTGTTAAGCCTTAATTTTTAAACCTATAAGTATAACCTAGGCTAATTTCAGAAAAATCTGCCTGACCTAAGTTCGCATTAATATGTGCAGACAAAAACAAGTTATGTTGTGGCGACTTGTTATTAGTAATCAAATAATATTTTACACCTAGCCTACTTGAAATGGTTCGTTTTAATTTATAATACGAATCTAAATCTGCATATACATAATTTCCGCTATCTGCTCTGTAGCCTTGTGTTATTTGCCACTCTAACTTATAAAACGGTTTATATAGATTTAAACCCAGATCTAGCTCTACACCAAAATGACCTAGAAGTAGCTCTGCAGTTCCAAATACTCCATAATTTGTTGAATAAGCAAAAGCGTTGTCTTTAAAGTTTGGGTATTGACTATTAATTAAAGCTTCTTCATCTTTAATATAATCATAGAAATGTTGATAATAACGCGCATAGAAACCACCGCCAAATTTAAAGGTTTTATTAATTACTTTCCCTATTTCAAAAGCTACCGTATACACTTCTTTCTTGGTGTTTATTGAGTCTGAAAGTGTGTTATAACCTAATCCAAATCTACTTGATGTGTATGTTTCGCTTTTTTGCTCAAGTTTGGGTTTGTGTGGTTTTACACTCTCTACTTTTGAAGTGTTAATAGTAGCAGACACACTTGCCAACAAAGAATTTAATCCTTGGTTAGGTAAGCGCGTGTGGCCATTGGAGTGATGAATGTACCCTAAACCTAGACGCCAGTTGGTAAGTTTATCTTTTAATACATTGTAATATAAAAATGATCTAAATGACCAATTAACTTTAGTTGTAATTGCTCTGTTTAAAGGATTTGCTTCAAAATCATATTGGGTGTTCATATATGAGGCTCCATAACCAACGTTGAGATTAAAGTTGTCTGAATGTTTTTTAAACACAGAAAACTCAACAAATGGCATAACAGTAATTGCTTGGCCAACTTGATCTGGGTTACCAAAATCTATAACAGCTAAAGAGAGTCCTGTTTTAGGGTAGTTTAATCTTACAGCCCAATCTTGCTCGTTATCTAAATTGTACATTCCAAAACTAAAAAATAAAGCCGTCTGTAAATTTGTATTAGGAAAGTCTGTATTGGCTGGAAGTGTTTTACCAACTAAGATTTCTGGAGACAAGTAATATAAATTATCAACATTTTGAGACGATAATACATTACTGATAATCAATAGCGCTATGACAAAAAGAATTGTTTTTCTCATCTATTTCCTACGATGTCTTGTAAATAAACAACTTTAGATGAAATAAAATTGAAACAACTTTATTAATTTTAAAAATTAAACCAACCATACCCCTATGAAATCATATTACAACATTGGTCTATTTATTTTGAGAGTAGGCTTTTCTGCATTGATGCTAACTCACGGCATCCCTAAATTCTTACAACTTGTACAAGGAGATTTTTCTTTTGGAGATCCATTAGGCATTGGCGCTACTATCTCTTTCTTTCTTACTGTGTTTGCAGAATTTGTTTGCTCAATTCTTGTACTTATAGGCTATAAGACAAGATTGGCGTGCATCCCTTTAATTGTCACAATGCTGGTTGCAGTGTTTGTAGTACACTTAAATGACCCTATAGGCTCTAAAGAACTTGGTCTTGTTTACTTGTTAGCTTTTACAGCTATCGCATTAATGGGTCCTGGTAAATTTGGGTTTGACAGAAGATAACTTACTTCCTATATATTAAACATAAAAAAACAGCTACCGATGGTAGCTGTTTTAAGACCTAATATTATTTAAATTTTGAAAAGCCCCAATTTTCCAAAATCGTTATAATAAGGCTAGTCTAGTCAAATTATAAGAAATTTTTACTTAAACTTATAGTGTAAACTTACGCTCATATAAGACATAAAAAAATACCCAATAAAGGGTATTTTTTGTGTTTTAATCTAATTCTTCAATAAGAATCCGATAATCATACTGTAAGTCTTCGTGTAGTTTATCTATTGCATTTAATGCCATAGTTAATTGCCGCTCATATGTGTTTGCTAAAACTCTATTCTTAAATACAGAAGGAGAAAATGTTTTCATCTTCTTACAGAAATATATTAACAACTCTGCTTCTGTCTCTTTCTTGCCAGAATAGCGAATATAAGTTTTAAGTCGTTTTAATATTTTCCGGATTCCCTTCTTTATAAAATAACCTCGAGACGTATTAATTTCTGAAAAAGCTTCGTCTACCTCAACTTTTATTTCTTTAATATACTCTTCTTCATCTGCAGCTTCAAACAACAAATAAGTAAGTAGTTCTTTATTTTCTTTCTTAAATTTAGAAAGCCTCAATGTTAACTGCATTAACTCCACTGGAGAGCGCATCTCCAATTCATCTTTTAGTTGTTTAACAGTGGCTGCCTTCAAATGAGTTGTTTAATGAGTTAGTGTTTCTCTTAGCTTACTTTTAAAATATAGGTATTCTTCTTACCTACATTTAATATCACATAATTATCATTAATAATATCATCTGTAGTAAGTGTATAGGCTTCTGTTACCTTTTCTTTATTTACAGCAACAGAATTTGCTTTTAAAGCTCTTCTTGCTTCACCATTACTCTTTAAGAAGTTAGTTTCTGCAGAGAGTGCTGCAATCATATCTAAACCTTCTTCTAATTTAGCTTTAGAGATTTCAGTTTGAGACACACCTTCGAACACATCTAAAAACGTTGCTTCATCTAATTGTGAAATATCGTTTTTAAAGGTTTTTGAAAATAAAACTTGACTCGCTTTAATTGCATTGTCTAAATCTTCTTGACCGTGTACCATTTTAGTTACATGTTCTGCTAAAGTTTTTTGCAATAGCCTTAAATGTGGAGCTTCATTATGTTTTAAAACCAACTCAGAAATTTCTTCCTGACTTAAAAATGTAAAGATTTTAATGAAATTTTCTGCATCTTCATCTGTTGCATTTACCCAATATTGGTAAAATTTATAAGGCGATGTTCTGTTTTTATCTAACCAAACATTACCTCCTTCAGTTTTTCCAAACTTTGTACCATCTGCTTTAGTTAACAATGGAGATGTCATAGCATAAGCTTTGCCTCCAGCCACACGTCTCACCAACTCAGTACCTGTGGTAATATTTCCCCATTGGTCACTACCTCCTAATTGTAACAAACAATTTTTCTCTCTATAAAGGTGAAGAAAATCATAGCCTTGAAATAATTGGTAGGTAAACTCTGTAAAACTCATTCCTACAGTAGACTCAGAACTTAAGCGTTTTTTCACGCTATCCTTAGCCATCATATAGTTTACAGTAATATGCTTTCCTATATCTCTAGCAAACTCTATAAAACTAAAATCTTTCATCCAGTCGTAATTATTTACCAGCTCTGCTTTATTTTCAGAATTTTCACTAAAGTCTAAAAAGCGAGACAGTTGCTCTTTTATTCCTGCTACGTTTTTAGCTAATGCTTCTTCATCTAGCAAATTACGTTCTGCAGATTTTCCTGAAGGATCACCAATCATACCTGTAGCACCACCCACAAGCGCAATAGGAATGTGCCCAGCGCGTTGGTAATGCATTAAGATTACAATTTGCACTAAACTCCCTATGTGTAAAGAGTCTGCAGTAGGATCAAATCCAATATAAGCCGCAGTTGGTTCTTTTAAAAGTTGTTCTTCGGTACCTGGCATAACATCATGCAACATACCTCTCCAAGTCATTTCGGCTACAAAATTGGTCTTCATTATATAATTTTTTTAAGGAGACAAAGATAAAAATCCAATTTCGATAACGCATTGTTAGGTGCAGAAAAACTATCTTCGAAATATGATTTTAGTTACAGGAGGAACAGGCTTAGTAGGTTCTCATTTATTATTTCAGCTTTTACAAAACTCAACCGAGACTATAAGAGCCATACACAGACAGGACAGTAACTTAGAGCACGTATTGTCTGTTTTTAAATTGTATGATGAAGAACAAGCAGAAAAGCTATTTAAAAAAATAGATTGGGCAGAAGCAAATATACTTGATATACCACTTTTGTCTGAAGCTTTTAAAGGTATTACGCATGTATATCATTGCGCTGGCTTTATATCATATGATGTGAGAGACGCCAAAATCATGCGTCGTATAAATATTGAAGGCACAGCAAATGTTGTTAACCTATGCTTACACCATGATATTAAAAAACTTTGTCATGTAAGCTCAATAGCTGCTATAGGGTCTACTATTAACGATAAACCTATAACAGAAGATACTGTTTGGAACCCAGAATTATCTCATTCTCATTATGCTTGGTCTAAATATGGTGGTGAAATGGAAGTTTGGCGCGGCTCTCAAGAAGGATTAAATGTTCTAATTGTTAATCCTGGTGTTGTTATTGGTCCTGGTTTTTGGAAATCTGGAAGTGGCCTTTTATTTACAAAAGTTGCCAATGGCTTAAAATATACACCTATACTCACTACAGGATTTGTAGATGTTTTTGATGTTGTAAAACCTATGATTTCCTTAATGGAAAGCAATTATCAAAAAGAACGCTACATACTGGTTTCGGAAAGTCTGCGTTTTGATAGTGTTGTAAATAAAATAGCAAATGCCCTACAAAAACAACCACCAAAAAAGACACTTGAGTCTTGGATGGTATTTATGGGTTGGGCATTTCAAAGTATAGGACATACACTTTTTAACACTAAAAAAACTATAACCTACGACTCAATAAAAGGTGTTTTTAGCAAAAGTGTTTACTCAAACAACAAACTTAAAGATGCCTTAAATTATAATTTTAAATTAATAGATGAAAGTATCAAAGATACTGCAGCACACTACTAATTGCGGTCTCTACCTTCTGAATTAGAAATTTTGGAATTTAACTTTTTAGCAATTTCTAAAGAACTGGAAAGCGAGTCTTTTCTAACATTTTCCGCAGCTCTTTTTAAGGAGTCTTTTTTTCTGTTTTCTTTAGACCTAAGAGAATCTAATTCTGTTTTCAAGACTTTTAAGCGGTTTTCTACTCGTGCAAAAACACTTTTAAATTTGGGTATGTTATCTGAATAGTACGTTGTATTCTGAACAAGTTGTGTACTATCTATATCATACTTCTCATATATAAATGTATTAAGGTCTAATTCTTTTACATCTACATCATGATTTCCTAAACGCTTTGATGCTTCAATTAAACTTAAGTCGTAAAATATATCTACCATCCTATCTTCGGCAATAAGCTTGTCTGGCTTAGAGGAACGCTCTATAGATTGGCAAGACACTGCCAGAGCAGCACATAATATGATGAGTTTATATTTCATTAACGGTCAAAAGTTAAACGTTCACCTTTTAAAACGTCATAATGTCTAAAATTCTTATATACCAGATTACCATTTACAAATGTGTGAGTAATACGTGATCTAAACGTAGAGCCTTCAAAAGGAGACCAACCACATTTAGAAAAGATGTTGTCTTCCTGCACTGTCCAAGGTGCATTTAGATCTACCATTACTAAATCTGCTTTATATCCTTCTTTTATATATCCTCTTTGTTCAATATCAAAAAGTATTGCTGGATTATGGCACATTTTCTCTACAATTTTCTCTAATGAAATTTTACCTTCATGATAAAATTCAAGCATTGCCGGTAATGCATGTTGTACCAAAGGACCACCACTTGGTGCTTTTGTATAAGGGTTCTTTTTTTCTTCTTTAGTGTGAGGTGCGTGGTCTGTAGCTAAAACATCTAACTTACCATCTAACAACCCTTTTAAAAGTGCATCTTGATCTTTTTTAGTCTTTACAGCAGGATTCCATTTTATTAGTGTGCCTTTAGCGTCATAATCGCTATCATTAAACCAAAGGTGATGAATACAAACCTCTGCTGTTATTTTTTTATCTTTTAATGGCTTTTTAGAGTCGAACAACTCCAGTTCTTTTGCGGTAGAAACGTGAAATACGTGTAATTTAGCGCCGGTTTTCTTAGCTAATTCTACAGCTCTAGAAGATGATTTATAACAAGCTTCTTCAGACCTAATTATAGGATGAAACTCAATTGGAATATCATCACCATAGCGTTCTGTATATGTGGCCAGATTTGCTTTAATTGCATCTTCATCTTCACAATGAGCACAAATCATTAAAGGACTGTTTTTAAATATTTTTTCTAAAACAGTTTCATCATCTACAAGCATATTACCTGTTGATGAACCTAGGAATAATTTTAAAGCAGCTGTTGTCTTAGGGTTAACCTTAACAATTTCATCTAAATTGTCATTAGTCCCACCAAACATAAATGAATAGTTTGCATAAGAGGTTTTTGCTGCTATCTCAAATTTCTCCTCAAGCTTTTCAATAGTTGTAGTTTGAGGATTAGTATTTGGCATTTCCATAAATGATGTAATTCCTCCAGCCACAGCAGCTTTAGAGCCTGTGTGTATGTTTTCTTTTTGAGTAAGACCTGGCTCTCTAAAATGAACTTGATCATCTATAACTCCTGGCAAAAGGTAATTTCCTTCTGCATCGAAAACATTTACATCTGGAGATTTTGCACTTATGTGATCTGCAACTTCTTTAATAATACCAGACTCTATGTAAACATCTCCTAAAAGGATTTTACCGTCTGAAACAATATGTGCATTCTTTATTAAAATCTTATCCATTGTTATTTTTTAAACAGGCTTTTAAACTTCATTTTAAATACCCCAAAAACAGCTTCATATATAATATTGCCACTCATTTTTGATTCTCCTTTTGTTCGGTCTGTGAAAATGACAGGAACCTCTACTATTTTAAACTTTTTTAAATAGGCCTTAAACTTCATCTCTATTTGAAATGCATAGCCTACAAAAGCAATCTTATCCAAATCTATCGTTTCAAGTACATTTCTTGTATAACAAACAAATCCTGCTGTAGTATCATGAATATTCATACCAGTAATGAACCTTACATACTTTGAAGCAATGTAGGAAAGCAAAACTCTTGACATAGGCCAATTTACAACATTAACTCCTGTAACATAACGAGAACCTATAGCCAGATCTGCCTGCTGTTTTACACAAGCATTATACAGTCTGTGTAAATCGTTTGGGTTGTGACTAAAGTCTGCATCCATTTCGAAGATTAAATTGTAATCTCTTTTAAGCGCCCACTTAAAGCCATGTATGTATGCTGTTCCTAAACCTAGTTTTCCTTGGCGTTCCTCAATAAATAATTGATTTGGAAACTCTTCCATTAAAAACTTAACTGTAGCTGCAGTGCCGTCTGGTGAATTGTCATCTACCACCAACACATCAAATTTTCTTTGTTGAGAAAAAATGTTACGCAACAACCTTTCTATATTAAGGTTCTCATTGTAAGTTGGTATAATGACTAAACTTTTCAAAAAAGCTTTTTTTTTGCAAATGTACTTAAAATAACTACCGTAAACATCTAAGAAATTGCAATAGTCTTTTTCATTACATTACTTTTGCAACAATGAAAGATTTACAGGCAATTCCTCTTCAAGAACCCACAAATTTATGGATCACAGCATCTATAATGATATGTCTTGGCCTTATTTGTCTTTGTAAGATATTATATGAAGAACGCTTTTTAAGGTTTTTAGCATTACCTATAGAGCCAAGATATTTCATCATAAAAAAGAACGAACATAAATTAAGTTTTCTATTTAATACATTACTGTTCACATTTAACTGTTTGGTTGCTGGTATTGTTTTAAATCTTATTGCAAGAGATCATTATCCTGAATTACTTACTCGGGAATTTATTTTTTTTATTCAGGTAGTATTTGGTTTTGGCGTTTTAATGCTTGTAAAGTATTTTGCAGAGAAAATGTTGGCTAATCTTTTTTTAATGGAAAACATTATCGAGGATTACCTATTCTTCAAGTTTAGCCACAGACATTATTTAGCACTTGCTATATTTCCACTGTGTATTATAGACGTATATACGCATCTTTTAGGAGGTTACGCGTTTTTAATAATTTCCGTTGCATTTTTAATAATTAACCTATTATTTATCTTAAAATATTATAGAAAAAAGGGACTTCTAATTTTCAATAATTTATTCTATTTTATTTTATATCTTTGCGCACTTGAAATTGCCCCCTATTTTATTCTATATAAAGTAGTAACAATTTTGAATTAACGTATTTAAACACCGTCTATGAAAGTGAAAACAATTTTGGTTTCCCAACCTGAACCTAAAATAGAAAATTCACCTTACTTTGAGCTTGAGGAAAAGCAAAAAGTAAAAATAGATTTTATTCCTTTTATACATGTTGAAGGCGTCTCTTCTAAAGATGTAAGACAACAAAAGGTTGATCTAAAGAATTACACAGCAATTATACTTACTAGTAGAAATGCAGTAGATCATTTTTTCAGAATAGCTGAAGAATTAAGATACACTGTACCAGATTCTCTTAAGTATTTTTGCCAAAGTGAAGCTGTTGCCTATTACCTACAAAAATATGTAGTGTATAGAAAACGAAAAATCTATGTTGGTAAAAGAACATTTCAAGAGTTAACTCCTCTTATTAAGAAACATAAAAACGAGAAGTTTTTATTACCTTCTTCAGATATGCTAAAACCAATGGTTCCAGAAACATTAGATGAACTAGGTGTTTCTTGGAAACAAGCTATTTTCTACAAAACTGTAGTTAGTGACCTTTCTAATTTAAGAGATGTATTTTATGACATCTTAGTATTCTTTAGCCCAAGCGGCATAAAGTCTTTATTTGAAAACTTTCCAGATTATCAGCAAAACAATACACGCATTGCTGTTTTTGGAAACACTACAATTAAAGCTGCAGAAGATCACGGCTTAAAGGTAAACATTAAAGCACCTTCACCAGAAACACCATCTATGACAATGGCTTTAAAGAAATACATTACAGAAGTTAATAAGAAGTAATTACTTCACTAACTTTTAAACATAAAAAAACCCGATGATAAAAATATCATCGGGTTTTTTGTTTTTACTTAATTGAGCTTTACTTAACGTTTGGAGCGCCTGCTAATATTTCTTCATTAGCGTACTCTTCAAATTTTAAGAAGTTCTGTCTAAAGCTTTCTGCTAAAGTATAAGCCTTTTTGTAGTATCCTTGATCATTATTCCAAGTCTTACGAGGACTTAAAACATCTGTTGGCACGTTAGGACAAGTTCTTGGTTGTTTAACGCCAAATACTGAGTGTGTGTGGTAATTATCTTTATTTGCTTCCTCTAAAGAACCATCCATAGCAGCAGAAATCATAGCTCTAGTATACTTTAAAGCCATACGTTTTCCAACACCATAAGGACCGCCAGTCCAACCTGTGTTTACCAACCAAACATTTACGCCAGAATCTTTCATTTTCTGACTTAGCATTTCTGCATAACGTGTTGGGTGTAAAGGCATAAATGGTGCTCCAAAACACGCAGAGAACGATGGCATTGGCTCATCTACACCAGCTTCTGTACCAGCAACCTTTGCCGTATAACCACTAATAAAGTGATAAGCAGCTTGACCTGGAGATAGCTTACTAATAGGAGGCAGTACACCAAAAGCATCTGCGGTTAAGAAAAATATGTTTTTAGGATTCTTTCCTATTGAAGGCTCCTGAATATTATCTATATGATAAATTGGGTAACTAACTCTTGTATTTTGAGTAATGCTAGTATCAGCAAAATCTACATCTCCATTTTCATCTAACACAACGTTTTCAAGAATAGCTCCTGGTTTAATTGCATTATAAATATCTGGTTCGTTTTCTTTTGAGAGGTTTATAACCTTTGCATAACAACCGCCTTCAAAATTAAAGATGGTATCTTCTTTTGTCCAGCCGTGCTCATCATCTCCAATAAGTTTTCTATTAGGATCTGCAGACAATGTAGTTTTACCTGTTCCAGAAAGACCAAAAAAGATTGAAGTATCTCCATCTTCTCCTACATTAGCAGAGCAGTGCATTGGTAAAGTTTCCTTTTGTACTGGCAATATAAAATTAAGCGCAGAGAAAATCCCTTTTTTAATTTCACCTGTATATCCAGTACCACCAATAAGCGCTATTTTCTTTCCAAAATTTAAAATTGCAAAGTTGTGCTGTCGTGTTCCATCTACTTCAGGATCTGCCATAAAACCTGGTGCATTTACAATAAGCCATTCTTCTTTAAAGTTTTTAAGCTCATCTTCTGAAGGTCTTAAAAACATATTATAGGCAAACATATTGCTCCAAGGATATTCGTTTACAACACGAATATTTAATTTATATTTTTCATCTGCACAAGCGTAGCTATCTCGCACAAAAACTTCTTTTCCAGATAAGTAATCTGTGACTTTATCATAAAGTGCATCAAACTTATCTGCATCAAAAGGGATATTTATATTTCCCCACCAAATCTCATCTTTAGTAACATCGTCTTTAACGATAAAACGGTCTAAAGGAGAACGTCCAGTAAACTCGCCAGTGTTAATTGCAAGAGCGCCGCTGCTAGCTTCTTGGCCTTGGCCGTTTGCTATTGCTGTCTCATGTAATTGTGATGGCGTAAGTTGATAATGGGTCGTTGTGTCCTTGATTCCGTAAGGTTCTAGCGAAATCGATTTCGTAGTGTTGGTATTTGTAACCATAACTAGGTTTTGAAGTTGTGTTTTGTTTATAAAGCAAAAGTACAGAAATCACTCCTAACCAAGAGAATTAAATTCTATTTATTGATTTTTTAACGTTAATGCTTTGTAAAATATGAGTGCCCAAGCTGTTATGAGCAATGTACCTCCTAATGGTGTTAAAATTGCGATTTTTTTAAAATTAAAGCCTGTCAAGCTATTTGTGGCAAGCCCAAAAATTGACCACGAAAATAAAATTACTCCTATAATTAATAACCAAAGCAATACAGTTTTAGATTTAGATGTCTTTACACTAAACAATCCTAAAAAAACTAAAAGTAATGCATGATACATTTGGTATTTCACTCCTGTTTCAAATGTATTTAATTGTGCCACATCTAATACTTTTTGCAAAGCGTGAGCTCCAAAAGCACCTATAATTACAGCTGTTAGTCCAAAAAAGGAACCTGCAATAAGAAATCTTTTATCCATGTTTAAATTTTTTAGGTTGTAGCCAATTCATTACTTTCGTCTTACTACAAATCTAACCAACTAAACTAAATGCGTAAAATATTAATTATAGGAGCAGGAAAATCTACAAGTTATTTAATGTCTTACTTGTTAGATCATGCAGAGAAAGAACAATTAGAAATTACTGTAGGAGATTTATATGTAGCTAATGCTCAAAAAGCTATAGGAAATCATAAACATGCCAAAGCTATAACTCTTGATGTCTTCAACAAAAAAAACAGACAAGAAGCAATAGACCAAGTAGACCTTGTTATATCTATGCTTCCTGCACGCTATCATATTGAAGTTGCAAAAGACTGTATAACCTTTGGAAAACATATGGTTACCGCATCTTATGTAAGCCAAGAAATGGAAAGCTTAAACCAATCTGCAATAAATAAAGGGTTGGTGTTTATGAATGAAATAGGTGTAGATCCAGGTATAGACCACATGAGTGCTATGCAGGTAATTGACAGAATAAGAGACAAAGGCGGAAAAATGCTGTTGTTTGAATCTTTTACAGGAGGCTTAGTGGCTCCAGAAAGTGATAACAATTTATGGAATTATAAGTTTACCTGGAATCCAAGAAATGTTGTTGTGGCCGGCCAAGGTGGTGTCGCAGAGTTTATTCAAGAAGGCCAATATAAATACATCCCTTATAATAAACTTTTTAGAAGAACAGAATTTTTAGAAGTTGATGGGTATGGCAGGTTTGAAGCTTATGCCAATAGAAACTCTTTAAAATATAGAAGTATTTATAAATTAGAAGACGCTCTTACATTATATAGAGGTACTATGCGTCGCGTAGGGTTTAGTAAAGCCTGGAATATGTTTGTTCAACTTGGTATGACAGACGATAGCTACACCATGGAAGATACTATGGATATGAGCTACAGAGAGTTTGTTAACTCTTTTCTTCCGTATTCTCCATCAGATTCTGTAGAGCTAAAAATGAGACATAGTCTTAAGATAGATCAAGATGATATTATGTGGGATAAATTATTAGAGCTTGACCTATTTAACGACAAAAAGAAAATAGGATTAAAAAGTGCTACACCTGCCCAAATTCTTCAGAAGATATTAATGGAAAAATGGTCTTTAGCACCAGATGATAAGGATATGATTGTTATGTATCATAAGTTTGGCTTTGAGTTAGATGGCAAAAAACATCAAATAGACTCAACAATGGTAGCTTTGGGGCAAGATCAAACCTATACTGCTATGTCTAAAACAGTTGGCTTACCAGTAGCTATAGCAGCACTAAAAATATTAAATAAAGAAATTACCACGCCTGGTGTTCAAATACCAATTACTAAAGAGGTATATGAACCAATTTTAAAAGAACTGGAAGAGCACGGAATTACCTTTAAAGAAACAGAAAGAAAATATTTAGGTTATAATCCAGATGGCGTTTCTGCATAATGTTTTTTAATTAATTCTTATATTTCGGTTTTAAACTGAAAGCTGATGAAACTAAAAAACGAACAAGTTGTTATTGATGGTATTGATAAAAAAATACTTCGCTCTTTAATCTCCGATGCGCGTACACCTATTTTAGAGATTGCAAGAAATGTTGGTATAAGTGGTGCTGCAATTCATCAGCGACTACGAAAATTAGAAAAAAGTGGGCTTATTGCTGGTTCTAAATTTGTTATAAACCCTAAAGTTCTAGGTTATCATACAATGGCTTTTATTGGGGTGTTTTTAGATAAAGCTATGAGTAACCCAAAGGCTGTAAAACAGTTAGAGGCGATACCAGAAGTAATAGAGTGCCATTACACCACTGGAAACTGGTCTATTTTTCTTAAAATTCTGTGTCGGGACAACTCCCATTTAATGGAGGTTTTAAATAAAGAAATACAAGCTATTTCTGGAGTATCCAGAACAGAAACATTTATCTCTTTAGAACAACAGATAGAACGACAAATAAAAATATAAAAAACACCCAAAGCACTACAAAATGCTTTGGGTGTCTTACTTATAAAACAACTTTAATTTATCGTATTAAAACGGTAAATCATCGTGATCATCTTGATTTAAATTGTTTCCAGCTGGCTCAAATTCATCAACTGGTGGCATTGGAGCTGCATTACTAGAACCTGCATTGTTTTGCGGCTGCAAGTTTTCTATTCTCCAACCTTGAATACTGTTAAAGTACTTAGTTTCTCCTTGAGGGTTTACCCACTCACGACCTCTTAAGTTAATACTAATTTTTACCTGTTGTCCAACATTAAAGTTATCTAACAAATTAGTTTTGTCTTGAACAAACTCAATCATTATATGTTGAGGATATTGCTCTTCTGTAGTAACAACAATCTCTCTTTTTCTAAAGCCATTGCTACCAAATGTTTGTGTGTCGTTAATTAACTTAACTGTTCCTTGTACTTCCATCTTCTTCTGTTATTTTGCTAATAAAATATACCACGCATATGTGGTGTTATTGTTTTCTAAATGTTGCTTGGCTTGCTTGTGCAAATCTTCTACTGTTGCATTTTTCACAAACTCTCCTAAGCTATTTTTTATAATATAATCTTCAATTAATTCTTTAGTTGGTAGCGTTTCAACATTTCCAAGTCTACCTAAATCATTACCGGTTAAAATTTTACTTTCTCTAATAGTTTGCGGTAAATTATCTACTCCAATTCCTAGTGTACGAAGTGGTTTTTCAACTTCAAACATTCCCATATTTGCCCTAGAGTACCAATTACCACCCATTCTAGCTACAGTATCAATTTTATGTTGATCTATGCTTCCGTTTTTATCTAACACATTTTTATTAATATGTATTTTCACTACTTCACAAATAATAAGGTTACCTGCGCCACCTTCAGTTCCGGTTTCAACAATCTGTTTCACCTTGCATTCTAATTGTACTGGAGACTCTGCTACTCTAAACGGTTTAACCAAGTCACTTTTAAGCATTGTAAGTCCTGCTTTTTCAAATTCATTTACACCTTCTGCATACTCTGTACTACTAAGAGACATTTGTTGCACCATATTATAATTTACAATATTGATAACAACCTCATCTACTTCTTTAGCATTCTCTAAGGTATGCTTAGTGGTGTTACCTCTTACTCGTCTTGCAGGAGAGAAAATAACTATTGGCGGATTTGCACCAAAGACATTAAAAAAACTAAATGGAGATAAATTTGGTCTTCCTTGAGCATCTACAGTACTTGCAAATGCAATTGGACGTGGACTAATGGCACTTAGTAAGTGGCCATGAACTGTACCAACAGTTTCATTTTTAGGGTCTATAGACAAGATGTTCTCCATACGGCAAAGGTAACAATTGCAAATGCGTTTTAAAACCGAACACACAATAATTTGATGTGAACACGTTTATAAGTAACTTGGTCTTTTTAATCAACTATGAACTTTTCTAACGAACGTAATATACAACGCTGGCTTATTCTTGTCTCTGCCTTAGTGTTTATTGGCCTTATCTTTTTTAATGCCTCTTTATTTTTTCAGCAGCTAAAAAATGATGAGCGTAATAAAATGCGAATCTGGGCTATGGCTCTAGAAGAATTTATAAGTTTTGATATAGACAATCCTAATGATGGCGCCAACCTAGATTTAGTTACAGAAATTGTAACAAGCAACGTTACAATACCATCTATAAACACAGATGGCAACGGTAACATTATGCAGTCTGCAAATATTTCTGAAGAAGATGAAAGCAACCCAGATCGTATGCAGCGTATACTTTTAGAAATGAAGTCTGAAAATGACCCTATAAAAGTAAATTTAGGCGATGGCGAAATTCAATATGTGTATTACGGCAACAGTCCTACTCTAAATCGCTTAAAATACTATCCTCTAGCATTAATAGTATTCTTGTTATTACTTATAGGAGTTATCTATTTCTTTTACAGAACTGCACGATCAAGTGAGCAAAATAAATTATGGGCAGGAATGGCCAAAGAAACCGCACACCAAATTGGTACGCCATTAAGTTCATTAGTAGGTTGGACAGAAATTTTAAAAACCGAACATGTTAATCCTGAGTATATTGAGGAGATAGAAAAGGATATTGAACGGCTAAAAGTTATTACAGACAGATTTAGTAAAGTTGGCAGTAAGCCAACCCTATCCAAGGTCGATATTGTTAAAGTAACCGAAGAAACTTTTGGCTACTTAAAAAACAGAAGCTCTAAATTAATTGAATTTAAAAGTGAGATTCCTAATAGCTCAATTGAAGTTATGCTAAATGAACCTCTGTTTAGTTGGACTATTGAAAATTTAGTTAAGAATGCTATAGATGCTATGAAAGGAAAAGGGCAACTCTCACTTCGTCTTATTGAAGATCAAAAAGTAGTGAAGATCGAAATTTCTGATACTGGCAAAGGAATTCCTAAAAGTAAATTTAAAAAGGTTTTTGAAACCGGTTATACCAGCAAAAAAAGAGGTTGGGGATTAGGATTATCTTTTGCAAAACGTATTATTGAAGAATACCACAATGGAAACATTAAAGTTTTAAAAAGTGATCTCGGAAAAGGTACTACCTTTGGCATAAAATTGAGAAAAGTATAAGTCAACTATTGTTGCAGTTAACAGCTATGAAAGAATTATTTTCAACATTACGAGAAGCTCCGCTAAATAATCATTGCCCTAAATGTTTTTCAAGAGATGGCCTGCAGGTTACCTTTAAACAAAAGCACTTAAAGACAATGTGGTACAACAAACGTACAGACGAAGTAACTAGTACGTTATTCTGCAATACATGTAATCAGCAAATTTTTCCTGTTGATTGGGATGAAGATATTGAGCGCGTTTATGAATACCAAAGAAAAGCATCACCTCCAAAACCTTCTTACTTTAAGCCTTCAAAAAATTTATATATAGCTATTGGCTTAAGTTTAGTTGCCTTAGGTGGTATAGCAGCCTACGCGTTTATTGCTATGGTGTAAAGATTAGGAGAACTCTTCCATCTTTTCACGCAACCATTCTGGAATTTCAAAGGTTTTTTGAGTATTAAAATCAAAACATACAGCTACATCTTGACCTATGGCACTAACTTGATTTGATTCATTTAAAATATAGTGTTCTAAACTAAAACTTGTAGTGCCTATATGAGTAACCCTTGTTTTAATAATTACGTTTCCTGGATAGGTTAATTGTTGTTTAAAATCACATTTAGTAGAGACCAACATTGGTCCTTTATTAGTATCTGTATGGTAAGTTGCAAGTCCTGTTTCTTCCCAGAAATTAACTCTAGCAGATTGCATGTATTTAATGAATGTTACATTATTTACATGCTTATAAGCATCTGTTTCACTCCAATCTATTCTTAAGGTTAGGGTTAACGGAAATTTTTCAGCAGACATTACAAGAAAGTTCTTATGCGTTCTGCTATAGCTTTAAACTCATCTTCCTCCAAAGAGACTTTATGTTTAAAGGACATCTCTTTCATATCATTTAAAGGTATAAGGTGTACATGAACATGAGGAACCTCCAACCCTATCACCGCTACACCAACACGCTTGCAGTTAATAGCTTTTTCAAGAGCAATTGCTACTTTTCTAGAGAATGACATTAACCCATTGTACGTTTCTTCATCTAAGTCGAAAACTTTATCAACTTCCTTTTTAGGAATACAAAGTGTGTGACCTTTAGCATTTGGGTTAATATCTAAAAATGCAAAGAAATTTTCATCTTCTGCAATTTTGTAAGACGGTATTTCTCCATTTATAATTTTAGTGAAAATTGAGGCCATAATGTTAGTTTTAAGGATATAAAAATACAGAATTTAAAACCGACGACATTAGTCTGCTTGAGGTGCCAATTTTATTTCCATACCATCCAACTCTTTTGTGATAGGTATTTGGCAGCCTAACCTACTATTATCTTCAACAAAAAATGCTTGATCTAGCATATCTTCTTCATCATAGCTTTTTTCTTGTAAGACGTGTGCTTTATCTAAGATATAGCAATGGCATGAAGCACACATTGCCATACCACCACAAGTTCCTTCAACTGGCAATTCATGCATTTTACAAACCTCCATAAGATTCATATTCATGTCTGTAGGCGCATCTACCACATGAGCTTCACCTTCTCTATCTATAATGGTAATCTTAATATCCATTAGTGTTTTGCTTTTTGTTTATCGTAGCTAAAGAAAAAATTAATCCAGATGTTTCTAGACAAACGCATTATTAAAGGCATAAAAACAATCATTGTAGCAACAATTACAAAGAATGAGTTTAGTAAACTTACGTTAAGCATATAATATGCTATTACAAATGCAGCTGTTGCAAATGCAATACCAACCGGGTAACTTACATACATAGCGCCATAAAAAAAAGATGGTTCTATTTTATATTTTGTACCACAATTAGAGCAACGCTCGTGCATATGCATGATTTTTGTAATCTTATACGGGTTAGGTTCCTTGTACATAGATTCCTCATGACAAACAGGGCAAACGCCTCCTAAAATAGAATAGATCTTTGTGCCTTTAAATAGTTTCATTCCCTTTTGATTTACAATACAAAAATAATCATCTTTGCACGGCTATGCTTAACATTCACGAATTATCTATATCATTTCAAGGCGAATTCCTTTTCGAGGACATAACTTTTAGGCTTAATGCGGGAGATCGCGTAGGTTTAGTTGGTAAAAATGGCGCCGGAAAATCTACAATGCTCAAAATCTTATCAAAAGATTTAGAACCAGATACTGGTCAAATTGCAATTGAGAAAGACATAAGCATTGGGTTTCTTAGACAGGATATAGATTTTGTAGAAGGCCGAACTGTATTAGAAGAGGCTTATCAAGCTTTTGAAGAGATAAAGCGCCTCGAAAAACAAATAGACGACATTAACACACAGCTTGCTGAACGTACAGATTACGAAAGTCAAGGTTACGAGCAGTTAATGATAGATCTTAATGATATACAACATCAATATGAAATAATTGGTGGTTATAATTATCAAGGAGATACAGAGCGCATCTTACAAGGATTAGGATTTAAACGAGAAGATTTCAACAAAAAAACAGACACCTTTTCTGGAGGTTGGCGTATGCGTATAGAGCTGGCAAAGCTCTTATTGCAAAACCATGACATCATGCTTCTAGATGAGCCTACAAACCACTTAGATATAGAAAGTATTCTATGGTTTGAATCTTTCTTAAAACAGTTTTCTGGAGTTGCGGTCGTAGTCTCTCACGATAAGATGTTTTTAGATAATGTGACTAATAGGACTATTGAAATATCTTTAGGTAAGATTTACGACTACAATACCTACTATTCAAAATACTTAGTACAACGTAAAGAGTTACGTGAACAACAGTTGGCCACTCAAAAAAACCAACAAAAACAAATTGAGCACACCGAAAAGCTAATTGAAAAATTTAGAGCAAAAGCATCTAAAGCTACAATGGCACAATCTCTAATTAAAAAATTAGACAAGGTTGAGCGTATTGAGGTAGATGAAGATGACAACTCTGTTATGACTGTTAGCTTCCCTGTTTCTGTAAGACCAGGAAAAGTTGTAATTGAAGCAGAAGGCATTTCAAAAAGTTACGGCGACAAACAAGTACTTAAGAATATAGATTTACTTGTAGAGCGTGAAAGTAAAATAGCATTTGTAGGTCAAAACGGACAAGGAAAAACAACATTAGCAAAAATTATAGTCGATGAGATTTCTCATCAGGGTCATTTAAAGCTTGGACATAATGTACAGATAGGATATTTTGCCCAAAACCAAGCAGATTATTTAGACGGCACTAAAACAGTACTCCAAACTATGGAAGATGCTGCTAATGAAAAAAACCGCACCAAAGTAAGAGACATTTTAGGGTCATTCTTATTTAGAGGTGAAGAAGTAGATAAATACGTTCGTGTACTTTCTGGAGGTGAACGTAACAGGCTAGCATTAGCCAAAATGCTTTTATCACCTTTTAATGTCTTGGTTATGGATGAGCCAACAAACCACTTAGACATTAAATCTAAGAATGTTTTAAAAGATGCTTTAGAAAATTTTGAAGGCACGTTACTTTTAGTTTCTCACGATAGAGACTTTTTGCAAGGACTCACATCTTCTATCTATGAGTTTAAAGATCATAGGATAAAAGAATACCTAGGAGATATAGACTATTACTTAAGTGAACGAAAGGTTGAGGATATGCGTGCTGTCGAAAAAAGAGACAAGCAACCTACAGCTTCTAAAAATACAGATGATACTACTGCTTCTCAAGACAACAAACAATCTTACGAAGACCAAAAAAAGGTAAAGTCGCTTTCTAACAGACTAAGCAAGGTTGAAAAGAATATTAACCAATTAGAGAAAGAAATTAAAGCTATAGATCTTGAACTAGAGCTTAATTACGACAAAACCATTGCTCAAGATAATTTCTTTGACAACTACCAGGCAAAAAAGAAAAAACTAACCACCTACATGCAAGATTGGGAAACAATACAACTAGAGCTAGAGCAATTTAGTTAATAGTGTTTTTAGTTTATTATATTTAAACTGAATTTAAAAACACTTGTGCTGTGCAAGACTCCCTAAATGTTACCATCATACAAACCCATTTAGCTTGGGAAAACCCAATTGAGAACCGTTCTCATTTTGATATGCTTTTAACTAGTTTAAAAGATACTCATTTAGTGGTGTTGCCAGAAATGTTTACTACTGGCTTTACTATGAATGCAGAACAGGCTTCAGAAATTTCTGAAGGTGAAACTTTAGCTTGGCTTCAACAATGGGCAAAAAGAATAAACGCTGCTATTACTGGCAGTGTTGCTGTAAATGAAAATGGGAACTATTACAACAGACTATATTTTGTATACCCAGATGGCAGCTTTAAAACCTATGACAAAAAGCATTTATTTACTCTTGCTAATGAGCACCATACTTATGATGCTGGAAAAGAACGCTTAATTGTTGAGTATTTAGGGTGGAAAATTTGTCCGTTGGTGTGTTATGATTTAAGGTTTCCTGTTTGGGCAAGAAATACAGAAGATTATGATGCTTTAATTTATGTTGCCAATTGGCCTAAGATAAGAACGCACGCTTGGGATACACTTTTAAAAGCTAGAGCAATAGAAAATATTAGCTACTGCATAGGTGTAAATAGAATAGGCCTAGACGGCAATGGCTATGAATATGTTGGACATTCAGCAGTTTACAATTCACTAGGGGAACTAGTATCATCAGAAGAACTAGAGACAGACTTGTTGCAAACAGTAACCTTAGAAAAGTCTCATATAAATAAGACTAGATCTCATTTAAAGTTTTTACAAGATAGAGATGCGTTTACTTTAAAATAAACGTCTGGTAAATTTCACTATTTGCTCTAATTTCAATCTCTTCAGGATAAAACACTACGGGTTCTGGCTGTCTTTTATCTAAATAACTTCCGGTATCCCAATAACCGTTAGCGTTTGTGTCGTAAATAATTCTAATAAAATACTTTTTAGGGTCTATTTTAGTAAACTCGAAAACGCTTTCAGTCTCTTTATATTTTTCATAAATAACTTCACCTTTATTGTCTAAAAGCTGAGCAATTATTGGATAAGATTTTACATTCTGAACGGTTAGGAATAAATCGCCATAATCTGAAAATTCTTTTGTTGGCACACTATAACTTAAACTATCATTAGTAGCGTTAAAAAAATCTGTTATAGCCTCAGGTAGAAATGTTATCTGGTATCTATTACTTTCTGTAGGTTCAAAATTTACATTTACAGTATTCTTTATTGTATCCAGAGAAGCTTCAAACGGTATGTTTAAAGTGTCTTTATCTACAACAGAGATTAACTCTGGATTTATTAAAGCTAAAGGCGTATTGCCACTTACTGTAAAAGCTTTGTTTAATAAAATATTTATATTATCGGCTTTTGCTATTTCTAAAGTATCTGCAAACTGATCTTTAAATCGAGTAATTAATGTATCATTATATGTGCCGCTTTCAACCTTAAACACCAAACTATCTGTTTCTTCTAAAAAGGGTTTAAACCAATAATGTAAGGAGTCTGTAGTTCTATCTTTTAATACTCTATATTCAAAATTATCAGGTGTATCTGTTAGCAATGTTATATTAGTATTGCTTGGTCTACCTTCATAACCAAAAAGTATATGTTGCTTCCCTATTTGTTTAGGTTTCAAAAATTTTAAATCGAGTTCTTCTTTAAAAACGGTTAGTTCATAGGTTTTATCTGTAGGTAAAGTTATAGTGTCTTGTAAATATGCGACCTTATCTACTTTAGGTTCAAATTTATAATTGTTGTTATTGTCCTTAAACGCTACTAATTTATAGGTGCCCTCTTTAAGGTTTTCAAATTGAAATGTTGTTGCACTGTCTAACGTGTTGGTTATATAACGTGGTATTTCATTATAAATAATAGAGTCTTTGTAGTTTTCATTAAGCTCATATAAAGCAACTGTAATAAATTGTTCTGGCACTCTTTTAAATGCATCTTTAACAGAGCCTTCAAGCTTTAATGAATCTATATAAGCTCCTGTTGAAAAAACGTATTTAAAAAACTCAAGCGGATTACCTTCATTATTGTCTTCTATGCTTCTGCCAAAATTTACCGTGTACGTCGTATTTGGTTTTAAGACAGAGTCATTAAAGTTAATCTTAACCACTTTATTAGGACTACCTAAAGGAGTAATATATGGTGCAGGATCTATTGGCGGAGAAATTACTATTTGCTGTTGAGAGTTTTTAAGCTTAACATATTCATTAAAAAATATTCTAATTTCATCTTCATTAAAATTTGTGGTAAACGGTTCTGGATTTGCCTTCACAAACTTGGGAGGTGTCTCATCTTTATCTCCACCAGACGGCGAGCCACGTTTAGCACATGAAACTAACACAGCAGACAACAAAACAACCGTAAAAATAAACCTAAAAAAAACGCTCATAATCGTGTAAATATACATGACAAAGAAACGCATTTTTTAACTATCTATTTTGAGATGTCATAATGTAATTGCCATAGTAGCCACACTAAGTTTTAAGTTTTCTGTTTCTAAAAGTTTAGCACCACAAGCTTCAATAGTAGCACCCGTTGTAATAATATCATCTACTAAAAGTACGTGCTGTCCTTTTAAAGAATTTAAATCATTAATTGTTAAGGTGTTATCCAATTGTCCCCAACGTGCAATTCTTTTTTTAAACACCTGAGTCTTAGTAATTCCTGTTTTTATTAAAATTTGATCTTCGTAAGGAACATTTAACGCAGATGCTATAGCTTTTCCAAATAATGTAACTTGATTGTAACCTCTTTTCTTTTTACGTTTAGGATGTATTGGTACAGGAACCACTGCAGTTATTGTCTTGTGCCATTCTGTTTTTAAAAGCTTTTGAGCCATCCATTTACCTAAGTATTCGCTAATTTGTTCATCACCTCTGTACTTAAGCTGATGCATTAACTTTTGAGTTGTTCCTTTTTTCTCAAATGTTAAAAGTGAAACTCCATGTTCCAAAGGTAGTCTTCCATAAAACATTTTCTCAACCTGAGTTGGACTATTGTAAAACATTGGAGCTTCAGGAAGGTCGTCACTACACGCCACACACAACGTATTAAGGTCTTTAGGCAAAGTTGCATTACAGACCACACATGCATTAGGAAATAAAAGCTGAATAAAATCGTTTATCATCAATAACAATAATACAACTTTACCTTAAATTCATTACTTTTAGCATCCTAATAAAGCAACCATCATCATAAATGACTGAAGAAAAGAACAGCAAGGCATTAAAAATACTTACTGCGGTACTCACTATAGGAATAATTGCACTTGGTGTTTATACCATGAAGTTTTACAATGAAAACCAGCAAACAATTTCTAGGCTGGAAAATGAAAAAGCAGATCTTGAGTCAGACCTTAGCGAACTTATCATTAAATACGATACTGCAATTTCAAAGAATGATGTCATGGCCAAAGACCTTTATGAAGCTAAGCAGCGCATTGAGCGTCTGTTAGATTCCATTAAAGGATTAGACAATACAAATTATGCAGCTATTAGTCGCTTTAGATCTCAAATTAAAAAACTAGAACGAGAAAAGGATAAACTGTTTAAAACTGTTGACAGCTTAAGCAGACAAAACCAAAGATTAGCAACAGCTGTAGACAGTACAAACTCTGTACTTAAAGAACGCATTGTACTTACAGACTCTTTAGTACAGCAAAATGAAATTTTAAATGAAAAAGTTGCTGCTGGTTCTAAAATGCAGCTTACAAAATTATCTGCAGAAGGCGTTATCATTAAAAACTCTGGTGATATTGCTAACACAAAAAGGCATCGCAGAGCAGATAAAATAAGAACCTGCTTTACTATTGCTAAAAACCTAATAGCAGAACCTGGCGAAAAGAAATTATACGCACAAATTATAAACCCTAAGAACAACCTTATTGGAGATAACAAACAAGAAATGTTTGAAGAAAAAGTTCTTATGTACAGTGCTACTACTAAAGTATTTTATGAAAATGAAGAGTTAGACATTTGTATTCTTGTTGATGCAGATGAGAATAACATTATCTCTGGCGTTTATCAGGTTAATATTTTTCAGGATGCAGATTTACTGGCAACAACTTCCTTTACATTAAAATAATCTATCCATCTCTGAAATATTCAAGGTTTCAGAATTGTATTTATAATCAACTTTCTATTTTTGCGCTATGGCAAACCAAGACACAACATTTAAGAATGTAATTTCTCATGCTAAAGAGTATGGGTATATTTTTAGTTCAAGCGAAATATATGATGGTTTAAACGCTGTTTATGACTATGGTCAAAATGGAGTTGAACTAAAGAAAAACATCAGAGAATACTGGTGGAAGAGTATGGTACAAATTCATCAAAACATTGTAGGTTTAGACGCTGCTATACTTATGCACCCAACTACCTGGAAGGCTTCTGGTCACGTAGATGCATTTAACGATCCTTTGATAGACAACAAAGACTCTAAAAAACGTTACCGTGCAGATGTTTTAGTTGAAGACTACGCAGAAAAAATACACCAAAAAGCCGAAAAAGAAATTGCAAAAGCTAAGAAACGTTTTGGTGATGCTTTTAATGAAGAAGAGTTTGTAACAACAAACCCACGCGTATTAAGATACAGACAAGAACAGAAAGAAATTTTAGAACGCCTTGCAAAGTCCTTAACAGATGGAGATTTAGCAGATGTAAAGCTTTTAATCGAAGAGCTTGGCATTGCTTGTCCTGCTTCGGGATCTAAAAACTGGACAGACGTAAGACAGTTTAACCTTATGTTTGGCACAAAGTTAGGCGCAGATGCAGAAACGGCCACAGACTTATACCTAAGACCAGAAACAGCACAAGGTATATTTGTAAACTTTTTAAATGTACAGAAGTCTGGGCGCATGAAGATTCCGTTTGGTATTGCGCAAACAGGAAAAGCCTTTAGAAACGAAATTGTTGCAAGACAGTTTATATTTAGAATGCGTGAGTTTGAACAAATGGAAATGCAATTCTTTGTACGTCCAGGAGAAGAACTTAAATGGTACGAGCATTGGAAAGAAACTAGACTTAATTGGCATTTATCTTTAGGTTTAGGAAAAGAAAATTATAGATTTCACGATCACGAAAAGCTAGCACATTACGCAAATGCTGCTGCAGATATAGAGTTTGATTTTCCTTTTGGCTTTAAGGAATTAGAAGGCATACATTCTAGAACAGATTTCGATTTAAAAGCTCACGAAGAGCATTCTGGCAAAAAGCTTCAATTTTTTGATCCAGAATTAGGTGAGAATTATGTACCATATGTAGTCGAAACCTCAATTGGTTTAGACCGTATGTTTTTAGCTGTACTTTCTAAGTCTTTAGTAGAAGAAGATTTAGGTAACGGAAACTCTAGAACAGTATTAAAGCTTCCTTCTATTTTAGCACCTACAAAAGTTGCCGTTTTCCCGTTAGTGAAGAAAGATGGATTACCAGAGTTGGCAGAACAAATTGTTGAAGATCTTAAGTGGGACTTTAATGTACTTTATGACGAGAAAGATGCAGTAGGAAAACGCTATAGACGCCAAGATGCTGCCGGCACACCATTTTGCATCACTGTAGACCATGATAGTTTAGAGGATCAAACTGTTACAATACGTCACAGAGACAGTATGGAGCAAAGCCGAGTAAACATTTCCGACTTAAAATCAATTATTGGCAAGGCTTTAGATTTTAAAACTTGGTTAGGTTAATATCCCGCTAAGTTTTTTATCATATTAGTTAACGGCACAAGTGTTTTTGGCGGTTGTGTCTTATCAAACTCAGACGATGTAAAGCTGGCAGAATTTGTATTTATTTCAATTTTGCTAGCTAAGTCTGCATCTGCAAATCGTTTTTGTGAAGGTGCTTCCAAATTAGATATTTCATTTAAATCTAATTTTTCAACAAGGCTATTTAATGCTTTCCAATCTTCACTAGTAATATTCTTTTCTTTCGTAACTGTTCCGTTTTCATTTACAACCAAGCTAATTTCTGTAACAGAAATTAATTCTTGCTTTCCTCTTGTATAGGCACTCCAGCTAATCTTTTTCAAATTGTTTTGTGTTTCTACTTTAGCAGTTTCTGCAGTAGCTTTTTTACCACTTTCGCAAGCTCCATTAACAATTGTTACGAATCCTAAAATGACTATTAAAAATTTCATGTTGTATATTTAGATGTTAAAAATAAGATTTTATTAGTGATTTATCGTAAATTTTGTACTTTCCCCGATTGATAAACTTAACTTAATTATAAATTTATGAAAAACTTTACTCGTTTAGCCTGTTTTTCGCTTTGCTTTATTCTTAGTCTAAGTGCTTGGGCACAGAAAGATCCGCAAGGTGTTAAAGGTCCCAATGGACTAGTACGTTGTTTAACAACAGAAATGGATACAGAACTTTCTAATCGTTATCCAGAACAAACTATTTCTAAAGAAGAGTTTGAAGAGTGGCTAGCTCCAAAAATTGAAGAATTTAAAGTGAATCAAGCTTTAACTAGCTTACAGCAACCAGTATTAACCATACCAGTTGTCATTCACATTATACATGATGGAGATCCTATTAATGTTGCTGGCGGAGAATTATCTGAGAATATTTCTTACGCACAAGCTGTATCTCAAGTAGATGTATTAAACGAAGATTTTAGACGCCTTATGGGAACACCTGGCGCTGGAGAAACTAATTACAATGCAGGTGTAGATGTTGAGATAGAATTTTGTCTTGCTACACAAGACCCTAACGGTGCAGCATCTAACGGTGTAAACCGTGTAAACCTTTGCCAAGAAAGTTGGTCTACAGCAGATATAGATGGTATTGTAAAGCCTGAAACTATTTGGGATCCTACTAAATATATGAATATGTGGTCTGTAAACTTTACAGACTCTTCATTATTAGGATATGCTCAATTTCCTAACAGCTCAGGATTAGGTGGATTAAACACAAATAATGGTCCTGCAGATACAGATGGTGTTGTTTCAAACTATAATGCATTTGGAACTTTAGCACAAGATGACGGATCTTTTATCTTAAACAACACTTATAACTTAGGAAGAACTATGACTCACGAAGTTGGACACTACCTAGGCTTAAGACACATTTGGGGAGATGGCGCTTGTAGTGTAGATGATTTTTGTGATGACACTCCAAACTCAGATGGCGCAAACTTTGGTTGTGCTATGGATTCTTCTTGTGGCTCTATGGATATGTCTGAAAACTACATGGACTACTCAGACGACTCTTGTATGAATACATTTACAGAAGACCAAAAAACACGTATGCTTACTGTAATGATGAACTCTCCAAGACGTATGGAGCTTCCAACTTCAATAGGGTGTTCTGCAGGTACTGCTAGCACTAATGATATTGAAGTTAGATTAACTTGTTTCACAGAAAATATTTGTGAAGTAGGATTCTCTCCAGGAATTGAAATTATAAATAAAGGTACAGCTGCAGTAACTGAAGCTACAATTACCTATTCTGTAAATGGTGATGCTGCTCAAACTTATGAGTATACAGGAAACCTTAATCAGTTTGATATAGCTTCAATTAATTTACCTAGCGTAGATGGCATTAATGGTAATAACACTGTAAATGTATCTGTAACTGATGTTAACGGCACTACAGATGAAGTTGCTAGTAACAACTTAGATAGTGATGAATATATTTATGCGAACGACGGTGATATTACTGAATACAACGCAACAACGTATTTCTTAGAATTAGTTACTGATGATTATGGTAGCGAAACAACTTATGAAGTAACAGATGCAAGTGGTAATGTATTGTACGAAGGCGGTCCATATGAGGATAACACAACTATAAACGATGAATTTACAGTAGAAAATAATGAGTGCTTCCAGTTTACTATTTTCGATGCATTTGGCGATGGTATCTGCTGTGGCTATGGTGATGGTAGCTATTCACTAACAACAGGTGACGGTACTGTGGTAATTGAAGGTGGACAATTTGAAGATTCTGAAAGCGTTGCCTTTAGAGCTAATCAATCTCTATCTGTTAAAGAGAATGCTTTTGCAAACTTTGCTATTTACCCTAATCCTGCAGATAATGTTTTAAACATCTCATTAAACAATACTAATGAGTTGCCAGAAACTGTAAAAGTATTTAATACTTTAGGGCAAGCTGTTGTTACTAAGTCTGTAACCAATAGCTCAGATTTAAATGTAAATGTTTCTAGCTTACAAAAAGGAATTTACTTTGTAAGAATAGAGAATGAAACTACTAGTGGTGTTGTTAAGTTTGTAAAGAACTAAATACAAATCACTAATAAATATAAAAGGCTGCCAATTGGCAGCCTTTTTTTATTTAAAAATATGCCCTAAGTTGTACGCTTCCTGTATGTATAGCATCTAGGTTTTCACTCTTTCTTCCATTATAACTTAGATTAAGGTCTAAGTACTTAGTAAGTTTTTTCTGTGTTAAAAACTGCCAAGTATAATTTTTATCAGGCTGTAATCCTTCTAACATTTGATATGCAACTGGCGAAAATGCACTACCAGAGAAATCATTTTGTATGTAATTAAACTCTCCACTTATAGCAAATTGTTGTTGGTTGGCATAAGAAAACCCTAACCCAAATTTTTGTTGATCTAACTGTTCTTTACCTCCAATTAAATTGTCTTGAAAATTGTAATTATAAAAGATATCAAAACGAGTTTGTCTGCTTAAAAGGTAGGACAGCTTGGGATCTATTGAAACGCCTTCAATATTAAAATTTCTACTTTCAAAATTTTGAGAAATACTTTCAGTGGTACTTAATTGATTTTCTATTGAAATTAACCAGCTTTCTGCAAATTTGTGATTAAAATTTATTTGGTGGCTCTGCTGTATATTTTCTTGTAAACCAGTAGAGAGAAGGTTTTTAGCTTTAGTTGATACGTAACTATAGGATGTAGTATACTTTTGTTTACCTCTATTAAAAAAGATACTGTTTCTAAAGCTAAGATTGAGTGCTAATTCCTTTTCATCGTTATCATTAAAAGGATTAATATCAAAAGCCTCACCATCTCGGCGAATCTTCCTGTCTATTAAATAGGCTGTCTGATTGTAAAAATGAGACATAAACTTTTTAAACCCATTAGTTTCTTTTTCCCAAGACCTCAAGTTTAAGGACAATGTCTGGCTAAACTTGTTTTGGTGTGTTCTTATAAAAACCTGATTTGGTAACAACACTCTTATAAACCGTGCTTCATCTTGAAATTGGGCAATTTCAAATTCTTCCAATTCTTGAACACCGTTATTATTATAATCGTTCCAGGTATATTGCCCTTCACCTGTATCAACCTCAACATAAGTAAATTCCTGTTGTGGCAAAGTACCACTGTTGGTTTCAAACGTAGTGTTTAAAGAGATTTTCTTATTGGCTATAAACTGGCTATATACAATTCTGGAATTTAAAGAGACATCATCATTATCATCTTCAGTTTCATCTTCTAAAACTCTATAATTTGCAAAAACTGCTAATTTTGTATTACTAGTATTAATTAGCCTAGACTTTAAATAATAGTTGTTTGAGTTACTAACACGAGTTAGCTCATTACTTTGTACACTATCATTTACGCGATACCTATACCCTATTTCTGCAAACACATTTGTACTATCTCCAACACCAGTATACACTTCATAATTCATAAATCTTTGACTATCTCCCGTTAAAGAGTCTGTTGCCACTTGGCGCTGCTGATTATTTTCTGCACTATATTTTGCTCCAATCCAAGACTTTTTGAACCCATATACTGCGTTAATATTTGCTCTTAGGAACTCTGAATCTATCTCTGAACCTTCACTATTTAAGTAACTTGAGTTTACAAAGGTTTTAAGCCTACCAAAAGTTAATGCCGAATTAAACACGTGTCTAGAACCACTAAAATTATCCTTATAATCTAACTGCTGAAAACTATAGTTAACAATACCTTGCTTTTGGTTAGACAACTCTAAACCTCCTATTACATAGGCTTGGCTTCCTATAGGTGTCTGTAAATTCCAATCGCGTTCAAATTCTATATTATAAATACGCTGTATACTTTGATATTCGTCTTGTATGTAGTTAAATGTTCCGAAGGCATCTAAATTCCAAAGCGAGTCATTGGTAACTATACGTTGTCTGAAATCAAATTTTGTTGCCACACCATCATTATCATCATCATCTATATCTGAAAAAAGATTTAAGTCATTTTTACTACCTGCAATCTCAAAATATAAATTTGTTTTTTCTGAAGGTTTATATCTCCCATTTACAACACCTATCTGCAATTTGGTAGGCGCCTCTAACTGTATAACAGGCGCAAAACTACCTTGAGGAACGCCATTTACTGGAGCTACATATTCATAAATTCTATTTATTGCAGAGGCATCACTTAAAATATAATCTCCGTTATTTGCGCCCACATTACTAAACTGTATTTGAAACAACTCATCTTCAGCATTTGTAGAGAACACATAAACTGGCTGGTTATTTATAGTTTCTAACCTGTACAACACTCGGTTTTCACTAAATTCAGAAGGTTGCACACTAGAGGTAAACATTTGGGACATATCATCTCCAGCATCTGCCAATATTGCTACTTGCTGCGCGTTAAGGTTTTGTTGTAGTGGTTGGTTTTTACTATCGTTTTCTGAATATACAAAAGCACCTATCTTTAAATTATCACTTTCATAATTTCCGCCACCAGTTGCTATAATCCTAGTATAATTACGCTCACTAAATTGGTACTGTACACTAATCCTCATTTCTGAAGTTATAGGATAGGTACTGTTAAACATTATTTCACCGGCATTATAGTCTATCACATAATCTTTATTCTCTCCACGTACCAACGGCACTCCATTTACATATACAGTTTCACTGCCAGAAACAATAAGTACAAAAAGCTCTCCGTTAGGACCAGTAAGTTTATAAGGACCTTGATTTCCTTCTTGTCCTTGAAACTTACTTTCTGTAAAAACACCTCTAACCAACGCGCCTGCTGCAAATAAATTTGTAGAATTACCTTCAGGATTTAATGTTGCACCCAAAGATATTCCTTGTACTTTTTTTTCGAATGAAGCAAAAAACGATTCATTTTGAACAAGGTTTACATCACCTGCTCTAATGCTCCAATTATCACTAAATAGCTCAATAAAAACTTGATCAAATTCATCTAAATTTTGAGAATAGCCACCTTCCTGAAGCGGTATATTAGAGTCTTGTATAGAGGCTCTTAAGCCTACTCTAGGACTTATTTGTCCAGAAATCTGTAAATCTAATTGAGAGTCTAATACTGTATTTTGATTGTTACCAACTCGTATTCCTCTAGAAATACTTCCGCTTGTATTAAGGCCATCAAAAGGCGTGAATGTTTTTACACCCTTTTCTTGTTGATTAAGTTGGTATAATTTATTTAGATCATCGTTATTTTCTACTATGATACTTTTATCTAGCTGAAAATATCGTTTGGTTAAGAAATCTGGATATGGTAAATATGATGCCTTTAGAGTATCATTTGCCGCAGTATTTAAAAACGTATTAGAAAATGTGATTTTAGCCAAGGAAAAATCAACATTATAAAATGCAGTATCTATGGGTTTTCCTGTTGTATCGAGTAATTGAAACCTATTAGGGTTTATACTAACCGAGTCTATAAAAACACTGTCACGAACAACTAAAGTTTTAGTCTTCATACTACCAACAGTTTGTTGTGCAACACCAACTGTTACAACACAAAACAATAAAATGAAAGTTAGTATGCGCATCTTAAGTAAAACTACTGTTTTTGATAATTATTTTATGCAAAACACAATCATTTTAGTCGCTATTTATATGGGTTTCGTTAATTGTATCCCTTAAATTTGAAGCTGCAAAAACAAATCTCATGAAAATAGTATCCTATAACGTTAACGGTATAAGAGCAGCAATGCGAAAAGACTTGATAAGCTGGCTTTCTCAAACAGATGCAGATGTAGTCTGTTTACAGGAAATTAAAGCTAATCCAGATCAATTTGATGAAACAGAATTTCATGATATAGGTTACAAGTATTGTTATTGGTATCCTGCTCAAAAAAAAGGATATAGCGGCGTTGCTTTACTCTGCAAAACTAAACCCAACCACGTTGAATATGGAACAGGTATAGCTACAATGGATTTTGAAGGTAGAAATATTAGAGCAGATTTTAATGATGTTTCTGTAATGAGCATGTACTTACCGTCTGGAACAAACTCTGCAAGATTAGACTTTAAGCTAAATTACATGGATGAATTTTTAGAATACTCTAAAAATTTAAGACACAGTATACCTAATCTTGTTGTTTGTGGAGATTATAATATTTGTCATAAACCAGAAGACATTCACGATCCTGTAAGATTAAAAAATGTATCTGGATTTTTACCTGTAGAAAGAGATTGGCTCACAAAATTTATTGACAGTGGTTTTATAGATTCTTTTAGAGTTTTTAATGACCAGCCAGAAAACTATACGTGGTGGAGCTACCGTGCAAATGCAAGAGCTAATAACAAAGGTTGGCGTTTAGATTATTTAATGGTTACACCTCCATTACAAGAAAAACTAAAACGTTCCGTTATTTTAAAAGATGCAGTGCATAGCGATCATTGTCCTGTATTATTAGAATTAGATTTATAATTACCCAAACCAAAAACCCTACAAAGTATGAACACCATAAAATTAGCAACAGTTGCCCTTACAGGAAGTTTATTATTAACTTCTTGTGTTTCATCTAAAGTTTACAAAGATTTAGAAGGAAAATATGCAGATGTAAAACGAGAAAATAGAAGTTTAAAAGATGATTTATCTAAGTTTAAAACTTCAAGCGAAGAGTTTGAAACTAGCTTAGATGTTATGACAGATAAATATGCTTCACTTAAAGCAGAACATGATCAATTAGAAAGTGATTATAATGCTACTAAGCAATCTTATGAAAGCCTACAGAAATCTTATGATGCATTAGAGGCAAATAGTAGTAAAGCATTAGCTGAAAACTCTAAACAAAATAGAGCACTTATAGCAGAACTTGAAGACAAAAAGAAAGCATTAGCCGAAGAACGCGCGACATTAGATAAGCTTAAAGCAGATTTAGAGACAAGATCTAATAGAATTAACGAACTAGAAAGCGTTATTGCAGCCAAAGAAGCTAAGATGCAAGCTCTTAAAACAGCCGTCTCTTCTGCCTTAGGAGATTTTGAAGGAAAAGGGTTAACTGTTGAGCAACGTAATGGTAAAGTTTATGTTTCTATGGAAAATAAGCTGCTATTTAATTCTGGTAGTTGGGCTGTAGGTTCAGAAGGGCGTCGTGCTGTAAATCAACTTGGAGAAGTTTTGGCTTCAAATCCAGATATTGCTGTTCTTATTGAAGGTCATACAGACAATGTACCTTATGGTGGTAACGGCCCATTACAAGACAACTGGGATCTTTCAACTAAAAGAGCAACATCAATAGTAAATATTTTAAGAGAGAACTCTCAAATAGATCCGCAAAACCTTACTGCTGCAGGACGTGGCGAGTATTTACCAATAGCGTCTAATGATAGCGCAACTGGCAAAGCTAAAAACAGACGTATAGAAGTTATCTTAACGCCTAAATTAGATGAAATCTCTAAACTTCTTAACGATATATAAATCAGTTTAAAGAAGTTACTAACCTCACAACAGTCTAATTATGGAATACAACAAAATACCAGGAACAGATATTAAAGTAAGTAAAATTTGTTTAGGATCTATGACTTGGGGCGAGCAAAACACAGAAGTAGAAGGACACCAGCAAATAGAATATGCACTAGAGCAAGGTGTTAATTTTATAGATACTGCAGAAATGTATTCTGTTCCCGGAAAACCAGAGACACAAGGCTCTACAGAACGCATTATCAGTTCTTGGTTAGCAAAAACTGGTAAGAGAAAAGATATAGTATTAGCATCTAAAATTACAGGACCTAGCCCAACATTTAAACACATAAGGCAACCTTTAGATTTTAGTAAATCTTCAATAGAAGACGCTTTGCATAAAAGCCTTAAACGGTTAAATACAGATTATTTGGATATATACCAATTGCATTGGCCAGAACGACATACAAATTTTTTTGGACAGCGTGATTATACCCATAAACCGTCAGAAGCTTGGGAAGATAACTTTAATGAAGTTTTAAATACGCTGGAAGGTTATGTGAAAGATGGTAAGGTTAGACAAGTTGGTTTGAGTAATGAAACGCCTTACGGTGTTATGAGATGTGCCGAAGAAGCTAGAAAAGGCAACCTTAAGGTTGTTACAGTACAAAACCCATATAATCTTTTAAACCGAAAAGACGAGATAGGTTTGAGCGAAGTATTGCTAAGAGAACAAATTGGTCTATTACCATATTCTCCACTTGGGTTTGGGCAACTTACCGGGAAATACTTAGAAGGAAAAACGCCAGAGAATGGTAGAGTAACTTTATTTCCGCAGTACTCAAGATATCACAATCCTAATGCTTTTGAAGCTACACGTAGGTATAATGAAATTGCTAAGTCGCATAATTTAAGCCTCACACAAATGTCTCTTGCATTTATAAGACAAAAGCCATTTGTAACATCTACAATTATAGGTGCAACAACATTAGAGCAGCTAAAAGAAAACATTGGAAGTTACAACGTCACTTTATCTGAAGAGATTATAAACGCTATTGATGAAGTACACAATGACATTCCTAATCCTGCACCTTAAGTTTTTATTTACTTAGGTTGTAATGTAATCTTTTAAAGGAGTAGGTCCTTCTAAGAGCACCCTTTCAATTTTAAGAAACCCTTCATTAGTCGTGGCAATATCCCATTTTATAAGTGAGATGTTGCCACGTTCTATTTCTAAACCGGTAATGCTTCTCGGGTGCACACAGCTGCCATCATTAAAATAAGCAATATCTCCTGGCTCAGGAAATCTAGGTCTATGTGTATGGCCTGTAATAGTTAGCAGGTTGTTATTATTAACTATCCACTTTTTAGTACGCCGTTCCACTTTAATAAGTTCTTTATAATTCTTAGCAGGACTTGTAGGGTCAGCAATACCAACAATTTGTAGAGGTTTCCACAGAATCCTAACTAAAAACCTATTAATTCTCCAACCTACATAGTTCATAAAATCTGCTTGATGGCCGTGTACACAAAATATTTCTTGTTTACTAATCTCGTGTGCTAACACTAATGCTTCAGGAAATTGAATACTTGGAAACAATGGTAAATCCTTTCCTGTACGGTGATCAAAATATGTGTATATATGTTTTTTAACATAAGATTGGTCACGCAGAACCATATCGTGATTTCCGTAGACAATATGTAATCTATTTTCAAGATAGAATGCTTTTAAAAGTTCAAAAACATTTTTGTGTGCTCTTAAAATAGTGTCAAACTCTATATTTTCCCATAGTTCTGTTCCATCTCCTAATTCACAATATGTAAAGCCTTCTTTGTAGTAATGCTTTAAAGCGTGAAAGTATACGTTTTTGTTATTGGCAAAATCGTCTGCAAAACTATTGTCTCCTCTATGGCAATCACTAAAAAAAACAAGCTTAGAGTCATCATTAAATGATATACGTTTGGCCTCTTTATATGCTCTAGAAAACCGTTTTTGTGAAGACATGTTTTTATTATAAATATACACAGAAAAAATACGTTCTATATTAAACTTGCATCTTCAACTTTTATATAATTTTGTTACAACCAACAACCATTGTATTACCTATCTTTATAAAACCTTGAGATCAATTAAAATACATAGTACTGCTATCCTATTGCTTTGTTTAATCCTAAACTCTGCATACAGTTTTGGTCAGGATAATTTAGACGCTACAAAAGATATAAAAGTAGGCTTAGTACTTAGTGGTGGTGGCGCTAAAGGGTTAGCCCATATAGGTGCCTTAAAATTAATTGAAGAGTCTGGTGTTAGGATAGATTATATTGGCGGCACAAGTATGGGTGCTATTATTGGTGGCCTTTATGCCTCCGGATATTCTGCCAACCAACTAGATTCTATTTTTAAGAAAACCAATTTTAATACACTTATACAGGATAACCTTCCGCGAAGCGCTAAAACATTTTACGAAAAAGAAGACGCAGAGAAGTATGCTTTAACATTGCCTTTTGATGGCTTTAAAATCTCATTTCCATCAGGTTTAAGTAAAGGTCAGAATGTATATAACTACATGAATAAGCTTACAACTCATATTGGAGATTTAAATGATTTTAGCAAATTGCCTATTCCTTTTTTCTGTATGGCTACCAATATTGAAAATGGAAAACAAGTTTTATTAGAAGAAGGCTCATTACCGTTAGCTATTTCTGCTAGTGGAGCCATTCCCTCTATTTTTAGTCCTGTAGCAATTGAAGATCAAATATTAACAGATGGTGGTGTTAGCAACAATTACCCTATTGAAGAACTGAAGAAGAAAGGTGTAGATGTTATTATTGGCATTAACGTACAGGATAGCTTAGTAGATCGTAAAAACTTAAGCTCTGCTTTCGAAATTCTTACGCAGGTAAATAATTTTAGGACCATACAAGATATGGAGAGTAAGCGTGAAAAAACAGACATTTACATAAGACCAGATATTACTAAGTACAACGTATTGTCTTTTGATGATGGCGACTCTATCATTAAAAACGGATACAAGGCTGCGCTTTTAAAATTTGAAGATTTAAAACGTGTCGCACTTAGACAAAAGCCTAAAAAAGCTTCAAAGGTAGATGTCAAATCTTCCGATGTTCTTTACATTAAAGATATTATTGTTACGGGAAACAAAAATTACCCAAGATCCTATATTCTTGGTAAGCTTAAAATTAGAGACTACACGTTAATTACCTATGAAGATTTTAACTATGGCATAAACAACCTTTCTGCAACAGGAAATTTTAATAGAGTAAACCATCAACTAATTCCAGATGGAGATGGCTACAGGGTTAGTATAGATGTTATAGAAAGTAATGAAAAAATGCTCCTAAGATTAGGGCTTCATTATGATGATTTATACAGAACTGCAGGATTGCTAAACATAACTAGAAAACGTCTTTTATTTAAAAATGACATTACTTCTTTAGACTTTATCTTGGGAGACAATGTGCGTTATAATTTTGAATATTATATAGATAAAGGAAGGTATTGGAGTGTTGGCGTAAAGTCCAGATACAACTCATTTGAAAAGAATATAAACTTCTCTTTAATAAGAGAAAACACCAACATTCCTAACTTTGATGTTAACCAAATTGAAGTAAATTTTGAAGATCTTACCAATCAAATATATGGGCAAACTTTGTTTAGACAGCAGTTTCAACTTGGGCTAGGCTTGGAACATAAATATCTTAGAATAGATTCTGAAACAATTGGATTAGATGAAAACACCCAATTACGCGGCATCATAATTGAAAACAGCCATATCTTTAGCACTTTTGGAAACTTGAGGTTAGATACTTTCGACAATAAATACTATCCTACTAATGGTGTGTTCTTTGATGGTGATTTTCATCTGTATGCTTTTTCTAGCGACTTTAATAATGATTTTGAAGAGTTCTCTATAGCTAAAGGAAAAATTGCTTACGTATTTTCTCCACTACACAAATTCGCCTTTAAAATTGGCTCTGAAGCTGGTTTTAAAATTGGAAATTCTAATATGAATACTTTAGATTTCTTTTTAGGCGGCTATGGTAATAAACCTATTAATGGTATTGTCCCATTTTATGGTTATGATTTTATAAGCCTCTCTGGAGACAGCTATATAAAAGGAACGTTAGATTTAGATTTTGAAGTCTTTAATAAGAATCACATAATAGCTAGCGCCAATTTTGCAAATGTTGAAGATGGATTGTTTAAAAATGGAAATTGGTTAACTTCTCCAGATTTTAGTGGGTATGCACTTGGCTACGGTATCGAAACACTTTTAGGACCTGTAGAGGTTAAATGGAGTTATTCTCCAGAGGTAGATGAAAGCCAATATTTCTTTGTAGTTGGGTTTCGCTTTTAAATCTCTTTCATAGGATCCCAAAATACATCTGAAAAATTTTGCACTTGGTTATCTATAATAATGTGACCTTCTTCTTCTAATAACTGCTGCATAAGATTTGTACCATTAAAATGATGTTTGCCAGTTAGCACACCGTTTCTATTTAAAACTCTATGTGCTGGCACATCTTCTATATTTCCTGCATTATTCATAGCATAACCAACCATTCTTGCACTTTTTGCAGCACCAATTGCCTTTGCAATAGCACCATAAGAGGTCACCTTGCCATAGGGTATTAACTTTGCAACGTCATAAACCCTATCAAAAAAACTAGGCTCCTTCATATTACTCTATATGAAATGGATAATAAATTCTTATTAAAGCTATTACTACCAATATGGCCATAAGAGCAGCCATAAAATAATTGGAATATTTAGAAAACGTTTGGGTTTTAGACTCAATCTTAAGGAAGGATAAGACATAAAAGTACAGGGTTGTAAATGTACCTAATCCTGCTGCCAGCATAAATAAAAGAATCTCCAGGTTACCATAATCTACAGTTCCTTTGGCATTAAATGCTGTACTAATAACACAAAAATATGGTATCGGGAAAATATTTAATGCAGACACTCCAAAGCCTTTAAAGAAACTGCGAGATCCTGCTTGTTTAGGCACCTTAAACTCTGGATGATGTTGTTTAGCCTTAACAAAAAAGTAAATGGCCATAATTCCAAAAATTACAAGACCTGTTCTTAATAAAATATTTCTAACAAATGGGTTGTCAAAAATATATTTAGCTAGCAGTATGGCAATTAAAGCTTGAAACAGTACAGTTACAGATGCACCTAAGGCAGCAAACATTCCATTTTTACGGCCACGCTCTACACAAGTTTTAGCCACAGACATGTTTACCAAACCTGGAGGTATAACACCTACGAGAGCAGCTATATATGTAATTATAAAAAGTTTGGTTAACGCCAAGTGTATTAGTTTATCCTAAATCGAATATAAGTTATAGGTTTTCCTTGTTCAAGATACTGATTTTCATAGAAAGTCTGTATGCCAATCACATCTTCTGGAGAATATTCGTTTTTATAAACATTATGGTTAGCCTCTAAAACTTCATGTCCTTCACCGTGCAGTAAGCCAAGTGTATAGCCATGCATAAATTCACTATCTGTTTTAAGATTAACTACACCTCCAGGTTTTAGTATTCTTTTATATTTCTGCAAAAACTCTGTATTGGTCATACGGTGTTTTGTGCGCTTGTATTTAATTTGGGGATCTGGAAAAGTAATCCATATTTCATCTACTTCGTTAGCTGCAAAAATATCTTCTACCAATTCAATCTGGGTTCTTACAAAAGCCACATTAGGCATCTCATCCTCAATTGCAGTTTTTGCGCCACGCCAAAAACGAGCACCTTTAATATCTATACCCACAAAATTTTTCTCTGGATATTTTTTAGCCAATCCCACACTATACTCTCCTTTACCACAACCTAACTCAACAATTACAGGATTGCTATTACCAAAAAACGAGGCCCAACTTCCTTTGTGTTTAAAGTTTCCAGAAACAACATCTTCTCGCGTTGGCTGAAACACATTTTCAAATGTTTCATTTTCTTTAAAACGCTTCAATTTATTTTTACTTCCCACAGATAATATTTTATGCAAAAGTAGAGATTTATAAAGCTTTAAGAATAAGTGTATATTTACTTTTTAAAAAAAGTTTTAAAGGCAACAGGTTTTATGCTGAAGAAAAAAATTCTGGTGGCACCACTTAATTGGGGATTAGGACACGCCACACGTTGTATTCCTATCATTAATGCATTAATTTCAGATGGCTTTGAGCCTGTTTTAGCTTCAGACGGTGCAGCCCTAGCTTTATTAAAAAAAGAATTCCCAAATTTAGCATTCCACGAGTTACCTTCTTATAACATAACTTACTCTAAAAAAGGAGCATTATTTCAGTTTAAAATGTTGCTGGAAAGTCCTAAACTACTAAAGAGTATTTATGCTGAGCAAAAAGCTTTAAAAAAGATTTTAAAGACTGCTAATTTTCACGGTATTATATCTGATAACCGTATGGGAATTAGGAGTACTACTATACCTTCTGTATTTATCACGCATCAACTAAATGTGTTGTCGGGCAGCACTACAAAATTCAGTTCTAAATTACACAGACGTTATATTAAAAAGTTTGATGAGTGTTGGGTTCCAGATTTAGAAGGTTCCCAAAATTTAAGTGGCAAGCTTGGGCACTTAAAAAACAGCACTCTACGCATTAAATATCTTGGGCCGTTAAGCAGATTTAATAAACAGCTATTACCCAAAACATACGATTTACTTGCTATGGTTTCTGGTCCAGAACCTCAACGCGAAATGCTAGAAGACATTTTTAAGGTGGAACTAAAACTTTTTAAAGGAAATGTGCTTCTTATAAAAGGAAAGATTGAAGACAAGCAGACTATCGAGAAAGACGGCAATTTGACCATTTACAATTATATGATGGGCAAAGAATTGGAAGATGCATTTAACCAAAGTGACTTGGTTATTTCCAGATCTGGCTATACAACGCTTATGGATGTTGCTAAATTAGGTAAACCCGCATTCTTTATACCTACACCAGGCCAGTTTGAACAAAAGTACTTAGCTAAGCGTTTAAAGAAAATGAAACTAGCGCCTGCTTGCAAGCAGCATAAATTTAAGGTGGAGAAACTAAAACAAGTGGCTAATTACGATGGTTTAGGTCATCTCGGTAATCAATGGGTCAACTTCAGTGACTTCTTCAAGCTTTTCTAGTGTAAACGAAAACTCACTACCTACACCAAACTCACTCTCTACATAAATCTTTTCTTCGTGAGCTTCAAGTATATGCTTAACTATAGAAAGTCCTAAGCCAGAACCTCCTTCTTTACGGTTTCCGCTTTTATCTACTCTAAAGAAACGCTCAAATAAACGCGGTATATTTTCCTGCTTGATGCCTTCGCCATTATCTGTAACCCTAACTAAGATCTTATTGTTTATAAAATCTTCGACAGTTATTTCTGTAGTACCATCTTTCTCTCCATATTTAATAGAGTTCACTACAAGGTTGGTTAAGACCTGTTGTAACCGTTCCTTGTCTCCACAAACCATAACATCTGTATTAGAATCGAAGTCATAGAGCAAGGTGATATTTTTTTTGGCAGCTTTCATTTCTAAAAGCTCATAAACGCTATGTATAAGTTCTGAAATTAAGAAGTTTTCTTTATCCAAATGAAGATCTCCAGCCTCAAGCTTGGTAATCATATCCAGATCTTTAACAATATAGATAAGCCTATCTACACCTTTCATTGCTCGATTAAGGTACTTTTTTCTTAAGGTTTTGTCTTTCATTGCACCATCTAACAAGGTGAGAATGTAACCTTGTACCGTAAATAATGGTGTTTTTAATTCGTGAGATACATTCCCTAAAAATTCTTTACGGTAAGATTCTCTAATCTTTAAAGCTTCAATCTCTAATTTTTTACCCTTTGCAAAGCGTTCCACTTCACTTTTAAGGGTTGCCATATCTGTAGTTACTTGGGTTCTTTGTAGTGTAGTAGCATCTAAAAGAGAAACACTATCATAAATACCCTTAACACGTTTATAAATGAATTTTTCAATACGCAACTGTATAACCATAAAGGAAAACAGATAGCAACTTCCTGCAAACGTTAGGATAAAAAATAATGAAATTGAGAAGTCGAAAAATGAGAATAGAAATATACTTACAAGTACCGTTAAGAATATTGTAATATAAAACGAGGTGTTAAATGCGAACTTAAAGGAACGCTTAAATTCTTTAGCCATTAATTAAGATACAAACTTGTAGCCAACACCTTTAACAGTCTTAAAGCGCTTGTCGCCTAATTTCTCACGCAACTTACGAATGTGAACATCTATGGTACGGCCACCAACTACTACTTCATTACCCCAAACACGGTCTAATATATCTTCTCTTTTAAAGACTTTGCCAGGTTTAGATGCTAATAAAGATAATAATTCAAACTCTTTTCTTGGCAAAAGAATCTCTTCTTTTCCTTTAAGGATTTTATATTCTTCTCTATTAATTATAAGATCACCAATTTTTACAACATTATCATTGGTACTATCTTCTACAATACGTCTTAGCAAAGCATTTACTTTACTTACAAGGACTTTTGGTTTAATAGGTTTAGTAATATAATCATCTGCACCTGCATCAAAACCAGCTAGCATTGAGTAATCTTCTCCTCTTGCCGTAAAAAATGTAATTATAGTATCTAGGTCTGGTATTTTTCTAATTTGCTCACAAGCCTCAACACCATCCATTTCTGGCATCATAACGTCTAAAATTATTAGCTGTGGCTTTCTTTTTTTTGCAAGTTTAACAGCCTCTTTACCATCTGATGCTGTAATGACATTGTAGCCTTCAGAAGAAAGGTTATATCCTACAATTTCTAGTATATCTGGCTCATCATCAACCAGTAAGATAGTAATATTCTTGTTGTCCATAGGTAAGTTAGTTTCTGCAAAAGTAAATATAATCGATAAAACGGCTATGTTAAGTTATTGCGTGTTAAAATAACATTATGCTAACATACATAGCTAATAGAGTTAACTTCTGCTTAACCTGAATCTTTAATCTTGATAGTTTCTTTGCACAAAATTATAAAAGTAATGATTAGAGTTTTTCAGATCTTAATATTTGTCTTTTCTACAATCGTAGTAGCACAAGACGTAGGTTCGGTTGCAGGTAGCCTTTCAGACAAGGATAACAACAATGAACCATTGCCCTTTGCAAATGTTATTATTAAAGGTACAAGTAAAGGAACCACTACAGATTTTGATGGTAACTATTTGCTAGACAACATTGCAGTAGGAACCTATACTATCGAGTTTAGCTTTGTTGGATATGAAACATTAGAAGTTCCTAATGTTGTTATTGAAGCAGGAAAGGTAACAAATATTACTACTGCCTTAGGCGCTTCTGCTGCTGCACTCGATGAGGTAATTATTAAAACCACTGCTAGAAAGGAAAGTGAGGTCGCTTTATTATTAGATCAAAAGAAAGCTGTAACTATTAAACAGAGTATTGGCGCAGATGAACTTTCAAGAAAAGGTGTAAGTGATGCTGCAGCTGCTGTATCTAAAATTTCTGGTATTTCTAAACAACAAGGTGGTGGCAATGTTTATGTACGTGGTTTAGGAGATCGCTATTTAAACACAACATACAATGGCCTTACAGTACCATCTAATGATATTGAAAAGAAGAATATAGATTTAGGTTTATTCTCTTCTGATGTTATTCAGAATATTGGTGTTAGTAAAACTCACGCAGCAAATTTCTATGGAGATTTTGCAGCTGGTAATGTTGATATCGTTTCTAAAGAATACACAGGAAAATTCTTTATAACTGCTGAAACTGGTAGCTCAATAAATACTAGAGCAGTTGATAAAAACTTTGTAAAAAGTGAAGGCACAAGCTTTTTTGGATATTATAACAGATATGACAACAACCCTTTTGCAGTAGTTGTTTCTCACGGTGTAGATCCAGAATCTGCTTCTGGACCAGTTGCTTTTACAGGCGCTATTACAACAGGAAATTCTTGGAATGTCGGGGAAGAGTCTAGATTAAGCGTTTTTGGTACAGTATCCTTTAGTAATGATTTTGAATACAGAAGAGGTACACAAGTAGACTTTACAACTGTAGAGAAAAAACGTTTCCCAGACAGTGAAGAGTTTGAATATAGCACAAACACAACTGCTATGGCAAATATTGGATATAAGATAAACAACAATCACAGATTAACCTTTAACTCATTGTTTATTAATGATGCTACAGATGAAGTTGGTTATTTTGGTATTGGTGGAAATGGTACCAACAGAGATGCCATATTAAATACAGACAAAGGTTTTTACCAGATGAACGTACAGTTTGATCAGGATATGGTTTTTGTAAATCAACTAACTGGTAAGAGCAGACTTAATGATAAATTAGAAGTAGAGTATGGTATTGGTTTTAATAATGTACTAGCAAGACAACCAGACCGTAAACGTATTAGTGTAGAGCGTTATGATTTAGCATTAGATAATGATCCAAACACAAACCCTTTCTTTTACAGCAACATAGCCTTTGACAATCAACGTTATTTTCAAGAAATTACAGATAATGAACTTAATGCACGTGTAAACCTAAATTACAAGCACTCAGAAGAGCTTACGTTTAACTTTGGTTACAATGGAAGATCTAAAACTCGTGAGTTTGAAAATGTTAGATACGGTTACGACTTTATTAACGGTACCAGCACAGAAGTTCCAGACATAAACAACTTAGACGCTGTATTTTCTCCAGAAAACATAGGTGAACTTTATGACATATTTGTTTTTAACGCAATAGATCCTTCTCAAGGTATTACAAATAGAAATAATCCAGGTTTACCAGAAAACATTTACGAAGGAGAGCTTAACGTACAATCTGCTTATGTAGATGCTGAAATTAAATCTGGAGAAAAATGGACATTTGTACCTGGATTAAGGCTTGAGTATTTTGACCAACGTATAGATTACGATGTAATTAATGTTATTGCTACAGATCCAGGCTTTAGAGAAGCAGACGAGTTATTTATACTACCTAGTTTAAATATTAAATATGCGTTAACTGAAGATCAAAACTTAAGATTCTCTGCAAGTAGAACTGTATCTACTCCAGAATTTAAGGAAGTAGCACCTTTCGTATATGAAGATGTAACACAACGTATTGGTGGTAACCCAGATTTATTAACAGATCCTGCATTTTCAAGCATCCTTAACTTAGACCTTAAATACGAATGGTTTTTTGGAAGATCTGAGTTGTTTTCTTTAGGAGCATTTGCAAAGCAAATAAACGACCCTGTAAACTTAGTTGTTGCTAATGATGCAACAGGTACACAACGATTTGCAAGAACAGGAGACAAAGCAGAAGTTTTAGGTGCAGAAATAGAGATTCGTAAAAATCTTATGGTAGATGAGGATGAAAACAGCATATTCTCTACAGGTGCTAATGTTACAGTAATGCACACAAAACAAGATTTAAAGAGTTCTCAAGGATTTATTTCTACAACTTTTGATAGAGACTCAGATGAATTACAAGGAGCATCTCCATTACTAATAAATGCAGATGTTAGCTATAGCCCAACATTTGGTACATATAAGCCAGTAGCTAACCTTATTGTTTCTTATTTCTCAGATCGTATTGATGCATTAGGATCTGGACAATTAGGAAATATCACAGAAAAAAGTGTAACTACTTTAGACTTTGTCTGGAAAAACCAAATAGGAGATCACTTAGAAATTAATGCCAGCGCAAAAAATCTTTTAGATCCAACCATCGAAAGAGTACGTGAAAATAATGGAGGCGATATTACTATCTCTAATTACAAAAGAGGAATTAATGTCGGCCTGCAACTTAAATATAACTTTTAAAATCAACTCTAAACCAATCAATCTTAAAATTTAAAAACAATGAAAAAAAATCTTTTATTAACAGGACTTACAGCAGTTGCAATGTTTTTTGCATCTTGCTCAGATGACGACACTTCTCAAATAAACATCACCAATGGTGGAGATGGTGGCAACGGAAACCAAGACAACGTAATTGGAGGTACATTATCTGAAGATTTAACTCTAACGGCTAATGAAACATACACATTATCTTCTGCTCTTATTGTTCCAACAGGAAGAACATTAACCATTAATGAAGGTGTAGTAGTTAAAGCAAATGCAGGATCAGATGTATATATTGCTGTACAACAAGGTGCTACAATTAACGCTTCAGGATCTGCTTCTAACCCAATTGTATTAACATCAAATGTTGCAACTCCTAATGCAGGAGATTGGGGTGGACTTATCATTTTAGGTAGAGCACCAATTAACTCTGTAGCTGGTGGAGACGCAACATCTACTTCAGAAATTGGAAACTTACCATATGGTGGTAGTATAGAAAATGACAACTCAGGTACTTTACGTTACGTACGTGTTGAGTATTCTGGTGGTAGTGCAGATGCTTCTTCAGAAAACAATGGCTTTTCTTTTTATGGTGTAGGCTCTGGTACAACTATTGAATACATTCAAGCTTTTGAAGGTAAAGATGATGGTGTTGAGTTTTTCGGTGGTACTGTAAATGCAAGCTTCATATCTGTAGTTGGCGCACAAGACGACTCTGTAGACTGGACTGAAGGTTATACTGGTTCTTTAACTAACGTATACGTAAGACATGGTGTAGATCATGACAAAGGTATTGAAGGAGATGGCTTTAATACAGATATAGGAAATAATTCAGACTCTGGATTTTTCTCAGCTCCAAACATCACTAACATTACAATTGTAGGACGTGGATCATCTAACGAAAATGAAGCAATTCGTTTACGTGCAGGAACAAGAGCTTTATTCACAAATGTAGAACTTTCAGGTTTTGCTGAAGCTTTTGATTTAGATGATGAAGATGGAGAAAACATTACTGGTTCTGGTGTAACAGCTAACGAAACAGGTGTAACAGATATTTTATTTACAGATGTTACTTTAAGATTAAAGAACGATACTGGAGCAGAATTTACAGAAGATGATTTCTTTTCTGGTATAGACAATGGTACAGGTACAGATTACGATACTTGGAGTGCTGGTTGGGTAAGAAACTAAGCTAGAACCATTTAATATAAACTAGCCTCTCCATGTGAGAGGCTTTTTTTTTTACCTATTACTACTATGTTATAATAACATTAAATAGTATTGATATTAATCATATTAACAAAACGTTTGGAATCTAATTCGTATTTTCGTACGAATAATAAAATTTATCTATGATGAAAAAAATTACTTTTTTACTTACCTTTTTATTTGCAAGCACGCTTATGCTTGCTCAAACAGTTGCTCTAGAAGAGAGCTTCGAGACAGATGGTAATGGTACACGTTATACTACCACTACACCAGAATTTACTGATGGTTTTAATGATTTTTTCCTTAGAACAGATGGTTCAGACATTAACTCATCTTATGAGGTATCTGGAGCAGATGGTTCTTTTTTCTTTGCAGCTCACGATATAGATGGTGAAGGTGCAGCCCCAATACAATCATTAGATTTTACTGGTATAGATATTTCAGGATTATCAAACCTTTCATTTGTAATGCTTGCAGCTGAAGATGATGATTCAGCTAACCAAGACTGGGATGCAGATGCATTGGTATTTGTAGAAGTTCAAGTAGATGGCGGTGGTTACACTAAAATTCTTCAATTTGCTTCTCAAGGTGGTACTAATACAGAACCAGGTTTAGATACAGATTTTGATGGTGTTGCAGATAGCACGCCTTTATCAAGTGCTTTTCAAACATTTAATGTTGATTTAGGTGTTACAGGAACTGTAGCAGATCTTAGAGTTACTTTCGCAAACTTAGATGCTGGCGATGAAGATATCTCAATAGATCATTTAAGATTAATAGACAATTTTACAGTAACACCAACGGTTACTATTACTGCACCAACAGATGGTCAAGTATTTGCAGATGGCACTACAAGTGTAGACCTAGAGTTTACAACAGCTAATGCTCCTGCAGGTAGTACTGTAAATGTAATTGTAGATGGCGTAACTACTCAAGATGCAGCAAGCCCATTTGCTATTCCTACTTCAAACGGAGAAACTTACAATGTTACTGTTGAATTAAAAGATAGTGGTAATGCTACTTTAGACTCAAATGCAATTTCATTTAGCGTTGCTTTTCCTTGTGATTTATTCTTGGGAGATGCGACTACAAATTGTGATACACAAACTGCAGGAACAGATACATATACTACAAGCATTCCTTTTACAAACGGCGGAACATCTACGTACACAATTAATACTGGTGGTGTAGGAGTTGTTGGTGGAGACGATCCATCTGCTGTTGCAGAAGGTACTATAACAATTACACTTGTAGATGAAGGTACAGACTTTACTGTAAACATTTTAGGTGACACTGCAGATAGCGGTTGCGATCTTACAAGATTTATAAGTGCTCCTACTTGTGTAGCTACAGCAGCTTGTCCTGGTGAAGGTGCTATAATTATTACTGAAATCCTTCAGAATCCTGATGGAACAGATACAAATAAGGAATATTTTGAAGTTTACAATACAACTGCTACACCTATTGATATGATGGGTTGGATTATTTCAGATGCTGGATCAGATTCTTTTACTGTTGAAACTTCTGTAATAATTGCTCCTAACTCTTATGCTGTTTTTGCTAACGAAGGAGATGCTGCTCTTAATGGTGGTATTACTAACGTTGCTTACGAGTATGATGGTATGGCTTTAGCAAATGGAGATGATGAAATTATTTTATCATGTTCTGGTACTGTAATAGACCAAGTATTTTACGATGGTGGTGCAGAATTCCCAGATCCAGATGGTGCAAGTATGGAGCTTGCTATCGATGCGTTAAATAGCACAGACAACGATCTAGGTTCTAATTGGGGTACTGCAACTTCAACATATGGAGATGGTACAGATATGGGAACGCCTGGCGCTCCAAATGATTTTGTATTAGCAACAGAGAACTTTAACAAGCAAACGTTTGTATTGTTCCCTAACCCAACTGCAAATGGTTCTGTAACAATAAACACTACTAACTCTTCTGATGCGACTGTAGCAATTTACAGCATCCTTGGTAAGAAAGTAGTATCTCAAAAGCTTACAAACAACACATTAAATGTGTCTGCTTTACAATCTGGAATTTACTTAGTGAAAGTAACTCAAGATGGAGCAGTATCTACTCAAAAGCTTATCGTAAGATAATTTAGCTGAGTTTATAATATATAAAGAGCCTTCAATAACTGAAGGCTCTTTTTTTATGTTTTAAAATTTAATTAAAATGACATCTTTAGGTTAGCTATCTTTGTATAATGCTAAGAGAAGACATCTTTAAAATAACTTCAGAATTAGAGTTTAACACACTTGCCTTACGTGTGTTTAAGTTTCAGTACGAAGCTAATGCAGTGTATCAAAAATTCTGTAAACTTCTAGATAAGCATCCTAGTAACGTAAACAGCCTACGTGATATTCCCTTTATTCCTATTGAATTTTTTAAGTCTCACGACATCCTATCGTCTAAAGAGCCTATTGTAAAAACATTTACAAGTAGTGGCACAACAGGTTCTCAAACAAGTAAGCATTTCATTACAGATTTAACTATCTATGAAGACAGCTTTAATATAGCATTCCAAGAATTTTACGGAAACCCAGAAGACTATGCAATTTTAGCATTGCTGCCGTCCTATCTTGAACGCGATGGTTCGTCTTTAATCTATATGGCAAATAATTTAATAGCAGATTCTAAACATCCTAAAAGTGGATTTTATCTTCATAATTTGGAAGACCTTGCGCAAACACTAAAAGCGCTTGATGCTAGCGGACAAAAAACATTATTAATAGGTGTTTCTTTTGCGTTATTAGATTTGGTTGACGCTTATTCATTTCAACTTGAAAACACTATTGTTATGGAAACTGGAGGAATGAAAGGACGCCGAAAAGAAATGATTCGTGAAGAACTGCACGAAATTTTAAGTAAAGGATTTGGAGTTAACCATATTCATAGTGAATATGGAATGACAGAGTTATTAAGCCAGGCATACTCAAACGGCCAAGGTGTTTTTAACTGTCCTAAGCATATGAAAATTTTAATTCGAGATCCAGAAGATGCCTTAACATATTTAAATAAAGGAAAAACTGGAGGTATAAATGTTATAGATCTTGCCAATTTAAACTCTTGTTCGTTTATAGCAACTCAAGATTTAGGCAAACAGATATCTGAAACAGATTTCGAAATCTTAGGGCGTTTTGATCATAGTGATGTTCGTGGTTGTAACTTAATGGTGTTATAATGGCAGAGCAAAATAACAACCTAGGCTATGGCTGTTTATCATTTTGCATTAGTGTAATTGTTGCTGCAGTATTTACAGCTATTATTTATGCTAATATTAAATACAACATACTTCTTATCTTTATAGGAACGCTTTTTATTGCCAATAGAGTTACACCTTTGTTGTTTAGGAAGACAGCATCTACCTCAACATTTAAAACAGGAAAAACGGCTGGTTTTATAATCCTCGGAATTATATCTGCAGGTCTTTTTTACCTATATAATAGTACTAGCAAAGATCGTAACATTATAGACACTGTTGAGAATACTATTGACACCCGATTCTTAAAAACAGGAACAGATTCTGTTAAGGTTTTTACACATAATCGTACTTGGCGTGATTATTATGGCGCCTCCTACTCTAGTGAATTTATGGTAAGAGAACAAGATTACCATAGACTTAAAAACCAAACTGACAATTTTAAATATACAGGTCAAGCAACATTTTGGGGAGATTTATATACTTTGGTTTCAACCAATGACGACTCAAGTTTAGATTTGGTTTATAATGCATTTGAAAGTTTAAAGACCTCAGAAAACTTAAATGCGAAGCAATTTGCAGATATGGTTGTCACTATGGTACAAGATATGCCATATGCTCTAGTACTTGAAGGCGCCTGTTTAGCTCCAGAATTTTATGAGGAAGATTTTGCTGAGTTGTTACGAGAATGCCCATCGTGTTGCATTGGAAACAAAAGATTTGGGTTACAAAACCCTGTTTCCTATCTGGCTAACTTAAAGGGAGATTGTGATACTCGTACTGTCTTAATTTACACTATACTTTCTCACTTTGGGTATGATATAGCCATCCTGAATAGCGACTATTATATGCACTCTATACTAGGTATAAATTTACCAACCAGCGGACAGTATAAAACCTATCGAGGTAAAAAATACTATGTGTGGGAAACCACTTCTCAAAACTTTACAATGGGTACACTGCCTCAAAATTTTAAAGATCTTAATAAATGGTACATTGTACTTACTAACAACTAACTTATGAACTCACATCTTCTTGGTCTTGCTATTTTAGAAATTGTTATTGCAGTTATTATTTCTGTAATTATAATTTATGCCTCTTACTCTATATTAAAACGTTTGTTTTTTAGGGGTACAGATTTAAAGCAAAACAATATGGCATTTATTGTGTTTACAAGTGGTATCATCTTATCTGTTGGTATTATCTTGAGTGAAATTATACCAAGCATCACCAATGTTATAAGGCTTTCTATGAGTACCAATCAAAGTATAACCATAACAGATATACTTCTCTATTCTGGCTTATATCTTATTATTGGGTTTGTATTTGCAGTAATAATTAATTTCTCTGTGTTTGTACTCTTCTCAACATTAACAAAGGGAATTAATGAATTTAAAGATATACAGCAGAACAATATTGGCACTAGTATCTTGGTAGTTGCCATACTCATTGCCATCACCTTAATCTTAAAAGATAGTATCTCTCTACTAATTAGTGCACTTATACCCTATCCAGAAACCACCAACTTTCTTTAAGTTTTGTTAAACTTACTGTTAATAAGCACTTTAAATGTTAGGTAGATGGTTAGTAGTGGACTAAACGCACTAATAACCTAACTATACTATTATGAAAAAGATTGCATTATTAGCATTTACCACATTATTACTTGTGGCGTGTGCATCGCAGAATATTGGACCAAATGTAAATGGCAATGGCTATATGGCAGATGGTTATGATGTTACAGAATATTTTAACGACAATGCTACAGAAGGCTTTGATCGTTACTCAACAACATATAATGGCGCCAAATATAAATTTGTAAACCAAAATAATTTGGACAAGTTTAAAGCTAATCCTGAGAAGTACGAGCCGCAATATAACGGGTATTGTGCTTATGCAGTAGGTGCACAAAACAAGAAAATTAGCATAAACCCAGAATCTTATGAAATTAGAGATGGTAAACTATACTTGTTTTATGACAATATCTTTGCCGACACTAAAAAGAAATGGGACGAAGAAGGTCCAGAACAATTACAGAGCAAAGCAGATGAGAATTGGAAGACCTTAAAAAATAATTAACGTACTCGTGGTTCATAAGCCATTTGAGTGATTGGTTAGTAGTACACCGTTAAACACTAGTTTAGCGGTGTTTTGTTTTTTTACTCTTTTAACTGAATGGGTATCCATAATTCTTCTTGAGAGCTAGGATCATTTGGGTTGTAGGTACTATCCATCTTCGCAAAATGTGGTCTATTAGATAGTTTATATTTTGAAGCAGGAAGCCATTTTGAATATATAAATTGGTAGGCTTTATATACGTCGCTAGCTAACCCTGTATAGGTGAAAACTGCATAATCTCCTTGCACCATTAGCATATCCATAGTTTCAGGGATACTTTGAGATGAGTGGACTGCAACTGCTGCCCATTTTTGAAATTCTGCTTCTGGATTATAACTCTTAAAATAGTCTACTGAAGGATAAACCTCAGCCGAATATAAGATAGCATCACCCCTATTTAATATGGATTTATGTTTCGGCATAAACCTTTGCCAAAGCTGTTGTGTGGTGTTTGCCGCAATACTCATTGTGTTGTGCATACCAACTAACACTGTAGGTTTTAAAGTTTCAATTCTTGGTGTCATTGTATTAATCTTCAACTGTTATTTGGTACGCTTCTAACAATCCTAAAACTTCTGGATAATTAAATTTCGCCTTAGTAATTCGGTTCTTTTCTGGGTTTATAGTGTAGTTTGTGGCGCCTTTAAAATTGGCGTGTTCTAAGTTGGTACCATCAAACACTGCTAATTGAAAATTACAATTTGTAAGGGTTATTCCTTTTAAAGAAGCTTCAGAGAAATCTGCTTGCTGAAAATTACAGCCTTCAAAAGAACTTGAATTTAAATTTACCTTGTAAAATGAAGCGTGATTTAATTGGCAATCTTTTACGATTATTGAAAACCCAAACGTATCTGCTTTATCAAATTGTAATCCTAACATCTTACATTCAAAGAATGCTACATCTTGAAATCCGGTTTCATAAATATTAGCAGAGCTTAAGTTACAGGCTTCAAATTCACAATCTATAAACTTAACCTGAGAAAGGTTAACATTTGCAAAATTGCAATTCTTAAACGTGCAAGACTCGTAATCTCCCACAGCAAATGCTTCAACAGTAAAATCTTTTTGAGATAGTTCTTGGTCTGCTATAAATTGATGCTCCATAGTATTTGACTTAAGATAGATTACGGCTAATGTTTTAACGGTCGTTTTTTAATCATACCACCTTTAATATCCTTAATACTATTCATTACAATAAAAGCACTTGGCTCAATTCGCTCTATTTCAGAATTTAGATTATTAAGCTCCAACCTTGTAATTACCGTATAAATAATATCGTGATCTTTACTTAAACCATCTTGTATAAAACCACCTTTACCCTTGTAGATGGTAACACCTCTACCCAGTTTTTCAATAATCATTTTTTTTATGCGGTCGCTTTGAGAGGCAATAATGGTAACACCTATATATTCTTCTATACCTTCAATAATAAAGTCTAAGGTTTTAGAAGCAGCAATGTAGGTGATCATAGAGTACAAGGCAATTTCAATAGAAAGAAAATAAGCAGCTACAGAGAAAATTAAAACGTTAATTATGATTATAACATCACCAATGGTTACTGCAAACTTTCTGCTTAAGTAAATGGCTAAAACTTCGGTGCCATCTATCACCGCGCCACCACGTATGGCAAGACCTATTCCTGCACCTAAGAAAAAACCACCAAAGACAGCTACAAGCAAATCATCATTAGTGACATTAGGAAATGGTACTACCGCCACACATATTGCTAATCCTGCAATGGCAAAGGCTGTTTTTATGGCAAAGCTTTTTCCCATAATCTTATAGCCTAAGATTACAAAAGGCAGGTTTACTAAAATAATAAGTGCGTAAAGTGGCACGACTGTTAGTGCAGCTAATAGTAGTGAGATACCAGTGGCGCCACCATCTATAAAATCATTAGTAAGTAAAAATCCTTTAAAGCCAAATGATGCTGAAAAAATACCAGCAACAATTAAAATGAAGTTTTTAAAAAAGCGTTTGCTAAGTCTTATAAATTCTCGGTAGCGTTTGGCAATTTCATAATCTGAATAATAATCGCCGTGATCTTCATCTTTAAATGTGCGCGTAGCTTTAATTATGACCTTTATAAAAAACGAATGCATGAATAGGTTAGTTTAAGGCTAAAGATAAGGTGTTTAAAAACGATGGCTACAGAAAAGCAAACTTATCGCTTTTCTGCATATTTAAATTTTTCAAACTTTTCAGGAAATGCATTGGTAACCGTTAATTTGTTTGATGTCACGGTAGGTTTAATTTCAATCACCTTTGTCTCTGCATCTACAATAACATCATGAAGACTGCTCATTTTTACCATATCTATATGTACTGCCTTAAAGAGACGTTTGCCATCTTTTAAGTTTATAATTACATATTCACTAGGGCGAATTTGACCTAAAGGCTTTTCATCTATCCAAATATTAAGTCGCGCAGTATTGTCTATCTTATGTAAGAAATTTGCGCCATTATATACCATAATGGTTCCGTTTCCTAGACTGTCTAATGAAACCTCTTCTAGGTTTGTTTTCACAAAGTTAAACTGAGATGGTATTGGTTTAAGTGCACAAGATGATAATGCTACACAAGCAAGTATAAGTAAGATGGCTTTTTTCATAGGTAGTAATTAATAGTATGCGATATATAAATGGTCTTTCAAATATATCTAATCTATTGTTTTAGATAGAAATTGACTTCCGTTTTTATTCTGAAATATTTTAAATTGTTTTTCGTAGTCCAATACGGCTGCTACCATCTGAATACCACTGTTCTAATTCTGCAAATTGTGAATACTCGTGTCTGTTATAAAATCTAACCGAAGCTGCTCCAGATGTCCATAACCAAATTTTAGTAACACCAATTGCTTTGCAGTGTGCTTCAAGTTCTTTTAAAAGTGATGCGCCTATGCCTAAATTTCGAAATTCTTTCTCTACAAACAAATCTGTTAAGTGAAACCAACCTGAAAATACGTCGCCGTTTTTATGTGCTAATCCTATAGCGCAGCCAATAAGATAATCTTCTTGTATTGCTACAAAATGTATGGGTTCTGTTTTCTCTAACGCTACATGCTCTTCTCGCATTAATGTATCAAACCCTAAATTTACTTGATTGCTTTCCTTAGGTGTTAATGCTCTATTTACAATTGTTATAGCTTTCATAAGGTGCTAAGGGTTTTAAAACAACATATAGATTTTAATCTTTTGACTTCAGAATTTTTAAAATTCGACTATACATAATCTCAGATAAGTTCCAATTGTAGCCATTAAAATTTACGGTGTTAGTAAACTGAATAACAACCGTATTAATATCTTGGTGGTATTCTGCTATGGTTTGGTATCCTGGTATAAGGCCAGTATGATTAAATTTATAAAGGGATGTGTATATCTCTTGTTCCTTAGCATCAGAAAATGCAGAGCCATCGTTTAACGCTCTTATAAACTTGCCTAAATCTTGTGCAGTAGCAAGCATAGACCCAATATAATCTGTCTTAAGATCTTCCTCATAACCTACATAATAGCCACTCATAACGTCTTCGATATTCACATCATTTAAAGAAGTGTACGTATTGTTTAATTGCAACGGATTTAAAATTTCTAGTTGTATATATTGTAAATGGCTATATCCTAAAACACGATCCATTACACGACCAAGCAATAAGTAATTGGTATTACTGTACTCATAATCCTGATCTGGCTTAAAATTGGCTGGCGTATTTAAGACAAGCTCGAGGATCTTCTGTTCACTACTTGGTGGATTTGCCCAAAAATTAGGCACATCTGTATAGTTGGGAATACCGCTTCTATGGGTAACCATCATTTTTAGGGTTATGTCTTTAGCATTATCTATACTTCCTTCTAATTCTGGCAGGTAATGGGATAGCGTTTTATGTATTGAAAGTTTACCGCTACGCTCTAATTTGGCTATGGAAAGTGCTACATAAAGTTTACTTACACTTGCTATTTTAAATAAGGCTTGAGGATCTGCTGGTGTTTGTAATGCTCTATTCTTATATCCTGAAGTGTAAAACTCTGGTTCCTTATCTTGACCCTTATCTACATATACTACAATACCATCAAACCCATAATCTTTAGCGTTGTTTACTTGTTCCTGTATAGTATTTGGTAAAGGTGTTATCCAAGCTGTAACTATTGGCCACGGCACAAAATACAATGAGATAGCTGTTCCCACAAACAGTAGCATTCTAATAATTTGTTTTGGGGTTGGTGATTTCATGAGGTTGGTACTAGGGCTTTAAGTTACTGTGTTAAATTAGCGTTTATTTTCAGTTTAAAACTAACGTTATCAATTCCGAGTGGATTCGGACGTAGTCGAATCCGCTGTAAATGTGATTATTAATATTATCGTTTTGTGTTTCATCAAATGTTGTACAGCCTTTATGTATAAGAATAGTGCTTTTTTAAGCACCTAATTTAGCAAAGACAAACCGAAAAGAAAATTTGAGAGAATTTTCAAAAATAGACTTGCACTAGCAATTAATTTTATAAGGTGTTGTAGCTAGTTATTATTACAGATTCGTACTTAAAACTTTACCTTCTTTTTTAGCTTTAGAGTCCTTCGCAATTCCAATTAACATTCCAATTAACATCCCGAAAATTAATCCATATGAAACATTTTTGAAAGCTGCTCCAAACGCAACTCCAAAACTCATACCAAGGCTCATTCCGATTGCAGTATAATAACCTTTTGAAATCAGAGATAATTTTTCTTTTAAATACCCTACAAATAGGTTCAGCTTTTGCTTGAAGTGTTTTTTTCTGTTATCAGAGTTCTCATTAAAATTTAGAGAATCAAGTTTTTCTTCTATTGATTTTAACTGTTCTTCTGAAAGATCTCTATTATTCAAATCAGTAAAAATTGAAATAAAATTCTTATAAATTTTGATTTCAGTTTTATTATCTGATTCTATTATTAAATTTTTGAAAAATGCAGATGCTTCATCTAATTTCATAAGTATTTAAATTTAATATTTAGGATATACTCTATTATATGAGTCTGCTTTTTAACTAATGTGTTACAATATGACTCTTGAGAACTAATTTTTATCAAATTGGTTACGGTCTAATATAACCGTCAGTTAAGGATTTATATGCGTTAATTTTCTGTTTGGCACAGAAGTTAGCACTTCCAAGCAGATTCAGACGTAGTCGAATCCGCCGAAATAGGGGTTATACATTGTTGTATGGGGTTTATATATTAAAATCTGTTTATCATTAGTATTATGAAGGAAATCAATAATGTATTTTCAGAAAAGTCTTTCAAAGAGTTTTTATTCAGTATTTCTGATTTTAATTTGTTAGCAAAAATGATATTCCCATTATCTAAATCGACTTCCTCAGCGACTAAGTCATTCACATTCAATCCGTGAGCGATTAGATTCCTAGTTTTTAAAGTCTCAGATAGATTTAGGTCTAAGAAATTAGTTAATTCCTTAGCTGTTGATATATTTCTATTTTTAGTAATTGAAGAATTGGATTCTAAATATAACTTAATTTTAGTTTGATATTTTTCTGTTTTCAATACTTGTTTAAAAAGGCTTATTTTCTTTCCAAAAGCTATTGGCAAAATGAATTCTTCAAGATATAAATTTAAGACTTCTTCATTTTCGCATATTGGTTTAAAAGTCGAGTAGATAATTTTAGTTAAAATATCTTCAAGTTTCAAACTTAGAGCAATAATTTGCCCTCTTACCCTAATTTCATCATTCATTTTTGTATTTAATTCATCCATAGAGTCAGTTACTCAAATTGCATTATAACGGTTGTGTATAAGAACAGTAGGGCTGATTTGCACGCTATCCATTCGGTTAAACACGAGCCGAATTTTTAAATTTTTCTTATTATTTTTCCTTTGTCAATAAGCCAAATTTAAAAATTTGGCGACCTTGCAAATGCGCCCGAACTTCTGTGTTAGCAAGTACTCGCGCTATTTTTTATATACATTGTTAGCAAATGTTATTTCCTTTGGTAATGAATCATTCTACTTTTTCGCCAAATTTATTTATGTAGAAATAATCATTTTTTTTAGGTTTTTTAAGGCTTACTTTAGCTTTACCATTTTTAAATGGCTCAACCATTATGTATTTTAAAGGAATGACGATTTCAGCATTCTCATTTATATACCCACATTTGCCATTATCGCAGATTCTTGCCAAACCTTCTGTAAATGCAAATACTGCTTGATATTCTATAGGTATAACAATTTTACCGTTAGTATCTATAAACCCCATTTTTTTATTAAGCGTTACTATAGCGATACCTTCAGAATGCATCTCTGCAAAATCATATATCGGGTCTATCACAGAATCACCTTGTAAATTCATATAGCCATATTTACCTTTCACCTCACTAAAAACAGCGAGACCATCACTAAAAGGTGTTAGCCAAGGGTATTTTACTGGAATTATATTTTCACCTTTCCAATTGAAAAAACCTCTATTGTTACTATTTTGATTATTGTGTTGAACTAGAAAACCATCATCTGTTTTCCATACTTGGATATATATTTCTTTTAAAGAATTCTCAAGTTCATCTATAGATTTTAAATCTTTAAGCTCTTCAATTTCAAGTACCTCATTTTCTTTTCTTTTAAATAATATCTCGTCATCATTATCAATTTCTTCACCTAATAGGTTTAGATATATGCTTTGATCATACTCATCTTTAGCTAGTGCTAACCCATCCTTGAACGATTCAATCCGCTTGTATTCTTTATTTGTTAATACTTTACCTGTATCATCTATAATTACATATTTACTTGTGTAGTCACTGCTACCACCAATATTTGCAATAGCAACATTATTTATAAACTTAGGTTCATTGCCAAAGGTTATTTTGCTAGTTTTCTCTCCTTTGCTGTCAATAATAAACCATCTCAGACCACTTGCGAATTTCTCATTTGCCACTATAGCATAACCTTTATTGTTGAATGGTCTTGCTATATCAAAACCTTCATTGAATAAATATTCTCCATTAGTGTCAATGTATTTATATTTATCATTACCACCACCCATAAAAGTTGAAGTTTTAGATTTTTTTACTACAGCACTTTTATTTATAAAAGATACTCCTTTATCAAATTTTCCAGAAATCTTTACATTGCCTTTTCTATCAATGTAAAAGCTATTTTTATCACTTTCTGGGACATAATCTTGAGTTCTCTTTTTCCCATCTTTGAGTTTTGTTGCAAAAGCCAATCCTTCTGAAAATGAACTGACGTCTATATATTCAAAAGGGATTACTGTTTCTCCATTTTTATTTATAAAACCTGCTAAGTATGTTTCTACATCTACAACAAACGCCATACCTTCATCAAAAGTTCTAGCATTTTTGTATTTTAAAGGTATAATCGTTTCTCCTTTGATATTAATAAAACCATAGCGTTCATCTTTACTTACAAGAGCAAGTCCTTCAAAAAAGTCTGTTACGGTATCATATTTTGAGGTATTTAGAATAGTTTTTCCTTGTTTATTAATAAAAAATGTTTCATTACGTTTTGGCACATATACTAATTTAACATTTTCACGTTCTGCCCAGTTATAATTCGAATTACTTGCTTGAATTATCGTTTTTTTAACAATATCACTCCCATATTTAGCTTTCTGTTCTTCAAATATACGTTCTTGTTCTAAAAACTTTTTATATTCCTTTAGTGTTGAATCATAAGCAGTACCATAAGCAACATTTTTATTATCTAAGGCAATAACTTTTTTAAGTATTGCAAGTTTTTCAATTAGTTCAATATTTTTAAGTTGAGATTTTTCATAAAGCCATTTAGGATTATTAGGCTTTTTTTGAAGAGCCAACTCTAAAAAATACGGTGCTTTTTGTTTTATACTTTCATTACTACTGTTAGATTTACGACTAAACGTATTATAATAGGTTTCACCAGAGATATTTTTACTATTATTTTTAAAACTTCTATTCCCAGGGTCTTTGCAATAATTGCCTCCTCTAATAATTTCATCAGCATCTTTCATCATACACGCTGCAAACTCATATTGTTTTAAATAAAATTCTTCAGCATCTTCAGAAAGTGCAAGTGTTGCAGCTTTAAGTGCATTTTGTCTTATTGGGAGGTATTTTTCCTTTAATTTCTCAGCTATTTTTGAAAGTTCTCGTTCCTTCTGCCTTTCAAGATTTTGTCTTGCATTACGTTCTTCTTTTTCCAGTTTTCTTCTTGCCAAAACTGTAGCTGTTGTTGTTAATAATTCTCCTACAGCAGCCTGTGTTTCATTCTTTGCAGCTGCAAGTACTCGGGTTCTAGCTGTGGCAAGATCTTTGTCTAGGTCTCTAGCTTTTTTATTAAAAACATCTTCTAGCTGTTTTTGTTTCTGCCTAGCTTCTTTAATAATACCAGTTACACTTGTAGATTTTATTTGAGAAAAACTTGATATTTGATTTATATAATCTTGCTCTTTTGCCCAATTATTAGACATTTCGGTAAATTGAGTAGTTAAGGTATTACCTAATTTTTCTAATGCAGCATCATATTTTACAGTAGCGGCTTTTTGATTATCAATAAAATCTTGAGCATCATTAGGTTGATTGTTTTTATTAGAGGTTACGTCGTTGCTTTTTTGAGTGTAAGAATCTCTTTGTTCATTGTTTTGCGAATTTTCATTATTACCTAATTGATTTTCGTATTGTTTTTTTTGAGATCTAAGCGTTCTTAACTCGTTATCTATAAAATATTGCGGATGATTAACAGGATTCTTTATTACAAGATCTATCTGCTGATCAATATATTCTATAGCTAATTTATAATTGCCAGAAGATGCGGCATTTTCTCTTTGACCTCTTAGGTTTTTTAAGTCTGAATTGTATTTATCACCAATACGTTTTTCTTCCTTAACTTGATTTTGATAATTAATTTCTCTATCACACATACATTTTACGTAATCTGTTTGTGTTTCAAAATCACACCACGAAATTGCATTGTCACCAGCAGCATAATTTTCACCGTTTTTTAGTAATGAATTGCAGTCTTGAGAGTATGCTGAAAAATTTAAAAGAACCAGAAATACTATGAGTATATTTATTTTCATTTTAAATGTTTAAGGATTCAAAATTAAAATTATTATGAATTCAGGTCAATACCTCATATTGGGTATTTTCTTAATATTTGCTAACTAGTTTATAAGCGTAACTCCAAACTTAATCAATAAAACACATTAAAAAACTTATAATTTTTAAATTAACATAATAAATTGATTTATAATTATTTAAACGTTTACAAGCGACAACAAGCACTTACAATCGTTTACAAATATTTACTTACCGATTAATACAAGAACGCTACTACATCTTTGCTTCGGCAGTCAATACAACTAATCTGTCATTATCTCAATTGTTTAATTTAAAAACTAATTATTATGCAAACGCTAAGAAACAACGTACAATTGATCGGGAATTTGGGACAAGACCCAGAAATTATCAACTTAGAGTCAGGTAAAAAACTGGCTAAATTTTCAATCGCCACAAACGAATCTTATAAAGACAAAAATGGAGAAAAGGTAGAACAAACCTATTGGCACAATATTGTAGCTTGGGGCAAAACCGCAGAGATTGTAGAAAACTACGTGTGTAAAGGAAAAGAAGTGGCCATAACGGGAAAGCTTACCAACCGTTCTTGGGACGATAAAGATGGCAACAAACGCTACACCACAGAAGTGGTTTGCAGTGAGCTTCTAATGATGTCTAAATAATTTTAAAGCCAGAAAACAATAGCGAAGAAAACAACATATATATTACATATATTTTTCTTCGCTTTTCGTTTTTCACTCATCCCTAATTCTTACCTTAACGGCGCAATGTATACTATAGAAAGCTCACTTTTAAATGACATCTACTACTTCATCTATCACCCAACTATTAAAAACTCATTTTGGTTATGACAGCTTTAAGCCCAACCAAGAAGCCATTATAAACGATGTGCTTTCGGGGAAAGACACCTTAGCTATTATGCCTACTGGTGGTGGAAAATCGTTGTGCTACCAATTGCCTGCATTAGCCAAAGAAGGAACTGCTTTGGTTATTTCGCCATTAATTGCTCTTATGAAAGATCAGGTAGATGCATTGCGAGCCAATGGTATAACTGCTGCTTATTACAACAGTAGCCAACCAGAAGAAGAGCAGCAACACGTGTTGCAACAACTTACAAAAGGTGAGTTGTCTTTATTTTATGTTGCACCAGAAAGCTTACCAAACTTACGCCACACCATTAGTACAATTACTCTAAATCTAATTGCGGTAGATGAGGCGCATTGTATTTCTGCTTGGGGACATGATTTTAGACCAGCCTACACTAAACTTGGGAGTTTAAAACAGGAGTTTCCGCAAATTCCCATAATTGCTCTTACAGCAACTGCCGATAAGGCAACACAAGATGATATTAGCAAACAGCTTAATATCTCTCACGCTAAAAAGCACTTGGCCTCTTTTGATAGGCAAAATTTATTTTTAGATGTAAGACCAGGTCAAAGCCGCATTAAACAAATTCTTAAATTTTTAGGTCCTCGAGGTGCCCAAAGCGGTATTATTTATTGCCTGAGCAGAAAGAGTACAGAAAAGCTTGCCCAAAAACTAAAACAAGCTGGCTATAAGGCTAAAGCTTATCACGCAGGTTTATCTCCAGAAGACCGTGCAAACATACAAGAAGATTTTGTAAATGACACCACACCCATTATTGTGGCAACCATTGCCTTTGGTATGGGAATAGATAAAAGTAATGTGCGTTGGGTTATACATTATAATATGCCTAAGAATATAGAAGGCTATTATCAAGAAATTGGTCGTGCAGGACGAGATGGCTTAAAAGCACACACCTTACTGTTTTACAGTTATGCAGATGTGATACAATTACGCAGATTTACCGAAGGCACAGCTACAGAAGAGTTTCAGTTGGCAAAATTAGAGCGTATGCAACATTACGCTGAAGCATTAAGTTGCCGCAGAAAAGCCTTGCTTAATTATTTTGGAGAACATCTTACTAAAGATTGTGGGTATTGTGATGTTTGTCAAAATCCGCCTAAATATGTAGATGGAACAGTTATAGCGCAAAAGGTTTGCTCTGCAGTGGCACGCGTTAAAGAACAAGAAGGTGTCACTATGATTGTTGATGTGTTACGTGGTGCCAAAAATGCACAAGTATTTGATAAAGGATACCAGCATATAAAGACCTATGGTGCTATAAACAATGTTTCCTGGAACGATTTACAGCAATACATTATTCAATTAATAAATCTTGGTGTGTTGGAGGTTTACTTTCACGAAAATGGAAGATTAGTGCTTACACCTTTAGCAAAGGCAATTTTATTTGAAGGGCAGAACATTCAACTAGCACATACCGAAGATGTGAAAGCTTTAAAAGATGCAAAAACTACTAAAGTAACTAAGAATGACAGCCTATTTGAGCAATTGCGAAACAAGCGTTCTGCTATAGCTGCTGAAAAAAATGTGCCTGCCTATATTATTTTTAGTGATGCCAGCTTAAAAGATATGATTAAGAAGCAACCTACCACAATTAAAGCTTTTGCAGATATTAGTGGTGTTGGTAAAGCTAAGTTAGAGAGCTATGCAGAACCGTTTATTGATGTTATTAAAACATATAAAGCACAACAAAAACCTAAGGTAGACACGTACCAACAAACGCTTCAATTATATACGCAAGGAATGCCTGTTGAAGATATTAGCAAAGAGCGTGATTTGTCTTTAAACACTATTTACAGCCACTTACTAAAGCTTCATTTAGAAGATAAACTTTCATTAAACTTAAATGAATTTGTAACAGATGAAGAACTTTCTAAAGTTAAGACTGCAAGTAAAACATTAAACCATCCTGAAGGTTTAAAACCCTACTACCTTCATTTTGAAGAAACCATACCGTATTGGAAACTTAAGTTTGCACTAACTATGTTAGAAGATCAGGAAAAGTAATTTAAAAGATCTGCTTTCTTAGATGCAGAAACAGAAAGTACTTTGCCGTTTTTTAACTCTACTTGGCCACCTTTTCCCTTTATATATTTGGTAATAGCATTTACATTAACAAGATAGGATTTGTGTATTCTGGCAAAACCAGAATCTGTTAGCGCATCCTCAAAATACTTAAGAGTTTTGCTCACCACTTTTTTAGTGTCTTCTAAATAAATGGTAGTGTAGTTGTTATCTGCTTCGCAGTATAAAATGTTATTAACCTGTAAGACCTCAAAACCCTCTTGTGTAGGAATGGTTATTTTACCATCTACAGCTTTTATATTTGCAGAAAGCACTTTATCCTTTAACTGTGATTCTTTGGTTTTTATAGCCACCACATAATCTACAGCTTTTATAAGCTCATCTATATTTATTGGTTTTAAAAGATAGTACGAAGCGTGAGCATTTAAGGCGTCTTTTGCATAATGATCATAAGCGGTAACAAAAACTGTTTCAAATGTGCGATCGCCTACTTTTTCAAGAAGGTCGAACGCATTACCATACGGCATTTCAACGTCTAGAAACACAAGATCTAATTGATGATTTCTTATAAGCTCAAGACCTTCATCTACACCACTTGCTTCACCTACCAAATTAATATTGGGACAATATTTAGTAATGTAATTTCTAAGAATATCACGGCTTCTTGCCTCATCTTCAACTAAAATGGCATCTAAGATCATTAGTGTTTCTTTAAGGTTACAGCAACACGAGTTCCTGTGTGGTTAGTTTGGTCTTTATCTGAAATGGCAATTGCAATAGTGTCACTATACATATCGTTTAAAATTGAAATACGACGTTGTATATTACTCATGCCTTGAGACTTTTGTTTTTTCTGATTGTCTGTTTTAATAGCTTTAGATTGAGCTCTGCCAATACCATCATCTTCAATTATAATAACTACTGTATGCTCATCTTTTAATTGAAAATGCACCAACAAATTACCTTTATCTTCCTTATACCTCAAGCCGTGCCACACTGCATTTTCTACATAAGGCTGTAATAACATAGGCGGAATTTTAAATTGATTTGTAGGTATTGCATCATCTACCAAAATATCATAATCAAACTTATCCTGAAACCTAAAGTGCTCTAACTTGGTATACTTTTGAAGCAGCTCTATCTCTTTTGATAATGGTATAAAATCTTCCTCACTGTTTTCTAAAACAGCTCTCATAAGCCCAGAAAACTCGGATAGATATCTGTTAGCGGCACGCTCATCATTAGTTGCTATAAAGCTGTTTACAGAGTTGAGTGCGTTAAATATAAAGTGCGGATTCATTTGTGAGCGCAGCGACTTTAAAGCCAACAAGTTATTTGCAAATTTTTGTTGCTTGTTATTCCGGTACATTAAATATGCTGCAACCAATAGTGCCAACGCCAATGCAATTAAAACACCAATAATCCATTTTTGCCTTCTGTTGCTTTGGTTTACTAAGCTTTGATTTTCCACTGCTAATTGGTAACGCGACTCATTTAGCGCTCTGTCTTTTTCTAAGCTTTCTATTCGAGTTTGTTTTAGTGTGAGATCTCTACTAAACCGTGCTGCCTGAGAAATTTCCTGTTCTTTCTGAACGTATAGTTGATCTACAACAACTTCATAATCCTTAAACGTTTCTTCGGCTTTAGTTATATCTCCCTTTGCTCTATAAAGCTCTCCTAATTTTCTTGTTGCATCCTTTTGTACCACCAAATCATTGTTTGTCTTGGCTTCTTTTATACTCTTTTGTAAATACGGTATGGCATCTTCAATATTTTCCTGTGCAGCGTAGGCGTTTGCAATTTTATAGTTTTGTTTTTGTGGCGTTAATGCACTCTCGTTATCAATTTCCTGTTCTTTCTCCACAGCATCTTCAGACAATACCTCAATATCTTTTAAGGCCTCTTGGCGTAATTGTATTTCTTCTCTATAAGATCTATTCTTACTGTAAAAGTCTGCTACCTTAGTTTTTTCTTCTGCAGCACGTTTACGTGTTTCCTTATTAGCAAGGTTTAAAGAATTTTCATAATAATCTTCTGCAGGCTTAGTAGCTCCTTTAGCATCATAAGCCTCCGCGATTTTGGAATTTAAGTCTGTAACTTTTGGTGTAAACAAATGCTTTTCTGCCAAGGTAAGCGCTTGTTGATATTGGGTAATAGCTTTATTTAAATCACCAGTATTTTTATAGGTATCTCCCAAACCTTCTAATCGTAAAACTTCATTATAATTAGAAAGCGATTTATTTTTTAGCTCATTATAAAGAGATATACTTTCTTGGTAGTTTTTATTTAATGTATAAGCTTTTGCCAATTTTAGCTGCCGTTGTGTAGAAACATTATCTCGTATAGCAAACTTGTAATTGCTTACTGCTAAATCATGCTGTTTCCAATACGTGTAAATATCACCCAGCAACTCATAAGCCTTTGCTTTTTGAAGTTTAGATAACGTTTGTTCTTGATCTGTTGCCAAGGCCTTAGCAACATACTCGATACTTATTTTTGCATCTTTTTTTAGTACATTTTTGGCAGAGTCTAAATACTGCTGAAAACGTTCTTGAGTAACTTGTTTATTTCGCTTTACAGCTTTAGGTTTTGTTTTGTTTGGTGCGACTGTGAGTTTAATATTGTCGTTTCTACCAATGGTATGATACACCGTTTCAAAATCTTCGTGTCTAATTACAAGCTCTTCTCCTATTCTTGCCTGTAACCTAAATTCGCCAGCCGCATTTGTAGTCGTATAAGCGCCTCCAACAACCTCAACATTAGCGTTGGAAAAAGGATTGTAGGTACCTTCTTCTAAAACTGTACCTCTCACAATAGTTTGTTCTCCAATTTGAGCAACACAACAAGGCACTGAACAGATGAAAAATAAGATAATAAAAATGTGTTTCATAAGTACTTTTGAAAGGTTAAACCTACTACAATAAAACGGTTCAAAAAAATGCAGATGTGCTGTAAATACTCAATTTAATACGTTTTTGCTCTCATTTTGAATAGCTGAATCATTCATATGGACTATTCACTCAATAGTATGTACCAGTTACTCATTACCAATTTTTATTGCACTGCTGTACAAGTACTTTTATGATGTTCAATTAAAAAAAAGATGATGAAAATTAATGCCCTACCAATTATTGTAAGTTGTTTAAGTCTTATTGGCTGCGTAAATGCAAATTCAAAACCTGAAACTCTCTTAGCAGATGCTCCAGAAGTTACTCACCAATTACACACACCTGCGACTAACGAGACTCCAAAAATACAGGTTGCATTATTGTTAGATACCAGTAATAGTATGGACGGATTAATAGACCAAGCAAGAGCTCAACTTTGGGATATTGTAAATGAGTTATCCTTAGCTAAATGTTATGGAAAAGCACCAACCTTAAGTATTGCTTTGTATGAGTATGGAAATAGTAACCTTTCTAAATATGACGGCTATACTCGCAAAATTTTAGAGTTCACACAAGATTTAGATGATGTCTCAAAAGCATTATTTTCTTTAACTACTAATGGCGGCAATGAATATTGTGGTACAGTTGTACAAACTGCAGTAAACAATTTAGAATGGGAAAACGAAGACGAAACCTTAAAGCTTATTTTTATAGCAGGAAATGAACCGTATACGCAAGGACAAATAAACTATGTTGATGCCTCACAAAATGCTAAAGAACATGACATTACCGTAAATACTATGTTCTGCGGAAGCTACAATCATGGCGTTTCTTCTTATTGGCGAGATGGTGCTCTACTTACTGGAGGCGATTATATGGCAATAGATCATAATAAGGCCATAGTACACGTTGCCTCTCCATACGATGATGCTATTTTAAAATTAAACACAAAATTGAATAACACCTATATACCGTATGGCGCAAAAGGCCTAGAAAAAGCTGAAGTACAAATATCTCAAGATGATAATGCTATGAGTTATAATGAGAGTAGCGCAATTAAAAGAGCAGTTAGTAAAAGCTCTCATCTTTACACAAATAAAAGTTGGGATCTTGTAGATGCTGTAAATGAAAATGAAGTAACCCTTTCAAAATTAAATACTGCCCAACTACCTAAAGCGTTGGCAGGAAAATCTACAGCAGAGATTGAAGCCTACATTGTATTAAAAACTAAAGAGCGTAAGCAATTACAAGAAAAAATACAGCAATTAAACACCAAACGAAAAAATTACATAGCCAAAGAAACTACAACATTAAATAAGGCTAACAACCTACAGAGCGCGATGTTAGCGGCTATTAAGAAACAAGCTGAAGCCAAACATTTTTACTGGTAAATCACTAACTCTCAACTGCCTGTATTTTAATTTTATTAAAGAATATAAAGACCTGTATTAAATTATTACCTAACTTTAAGTGTTAACTAAACCACTTATATTATGGGAATTTCAAATTACATGGGTCGTAGAGCTAAACCTACAAAAGGTAGCAAAGAGCAAATTACGGTGTCTGATTATATGAGTAGAAAACTCGTCACCTTCACACCAAGCCAAAACGTGATGGAGGTGATACAGACACTCGTAAAGCACAAAATTTCTGGTGGTCCAGTAGTAAATGACCAAAATGAACTTGTTGGTATTATTTCTGAAGGTGACTGTATAAAACAGATTAGTGATAGTAGATACCACAATTTACCAATGGATGATGCTACAGTTGAAAAACACATGGTAAGAGATGTAGAAACTATAGATGGTAATATGAATATTTTTGATGCAGCCAACCAATTCTTAAGCGCTAAAAGGAGACGTTTTCCTATTGTTGAAGAAGGGAAGCTTGTAGGATTAATTAGTCAAAAAGATATTTTAAAAGCTGCTTTAAATTTAAAGCAACAAAACTGGAAGTAAATTAAAGTTTGTCTTTAAATGCTTCAGGATCATCTGTAATGATAAGTTTGTCGTCTTGTGTTCCTTCTAGCTCTAATATGCTAGAATAGTTGTAACCTTCGATAGGCGTGTTTAATTTTTTCCATTTTGCTGTAGCAAGTACAGCAATGCGCTCTCCTATTTCAATAGATGATTCTTTGTATTCTAAGTTTTTATTGAAACCAAATAGTGTTGTTGCTCCTATATTTCTTGTCCTAATAAAATGTCTTAAGCGTGGTGAAGCGTCATTTAAAAATCCGGTAGAATGACTTATATCTTGTACTACATAACTTGTTACAGTCTTTAAGTTAGTTTGCGGTTTTATTACTGCAAAAGCGCCATTTGCTTCAATCATAAAGTTTTTTACACGTTCTTCTTTAAAGATGGTTCGGCTTCCGTTATTTCCATTCTTTTCTTTAACTTCAACATAATAATAAACACACTTTCTTTTACTTAATGGTGCAGTTAGTACATCTGTACCTGCTTTTACTTTTCCAAAAACCTTCACTTTTTGATTATGCCTAACACTAACTAAAGATGTGCTTTTCACTTTGGTTAATTGCCTTAATACAACATTACGTTTTGAAAAATAGTAACTGCATATTATAATTATAAATGCAAAAGCAAAACCTGCAATTAATAGAATAGTTTCTGTATCCATATTAGTTAGTGTCGCTTTACTAGTGCGAAGAAATCATTATCTAGTTCTAGATAGCCTTGATCATAAACAAAGTAATACACCTTGCCTGCTTTGGTTGTATATGTGCTTGTAAAATAATTAAAGTCAAAATCTTTGGCAAGTAGTTTAGTACGCGTAGTCTTGGTTTTATCTTTGGGGTTAAATGCTTCTAAAATTCGGTAGTTTTTACGAAGTCTGTTATTAATATTTCTAATAAGATTTTTACTGTCCTTATTAATATTGTTATTGTAAGCGTTACGACAACCGTCATGGCAGAACTTTTTATCTACTCGACCCATTAACTTTGTACCACACTCTAAACAAACTCGTTTTGCAATCATGTTATAAATATAGCAAAATTGATTTCAGAAAAAAGCTTAAAAAAACGCAGCTCATAAGAGTCTGCGTTTTTTAATTATTTAGAGTTGTTGGGATTTCGTTTGTTCTTCTCCTTGTCTTTATTAAATTCTTTCATTCGTTTAAAGGCTTCATCTGTTAGCATATAATCTCTAACATTTTTCCCTTTCCAACGGTAATATATAAAACAAGGTATAAGAATGAACATGCCTAACAAACAAGCTGTTCCTATAAGTTTATGACCCAAGGCAACATCTTCTGTATCTAATTTCCAAAAACCAAGGCAAAGTAATATTGCACAACTAAAAAATAAGATGACAATAAACTTTTTCATAATTACAGGTTAAGCTTAAGATGAAGCTCCTTAAGTTGCTCTTCATCTATTTTTGCAGGAGCATCTATCATAACATCTCTACCAGCATTGTTTTTAGGGAATGCTATAAAATCTCTAATAGTTTCTTGTCCACCTAATATAGCTACCAATCTATCAAGTCCAAATGCTAGTCCGCCGTGAGGTGGCGCACCGTATTGAAAAGCATCCATTAAGAATCCAAATTGAGCTTTTGCTTCTTCTGGAGTAAAGCCTAAATAATCGAACATTAAAGCTTGAGTTTTGCTATCGTGTATACGTATAGAACCTCCACCTATTTCATTACCATTTAAGACAAGATCGTATGCGTTTGCTTTCACTTCTCCAGGATTAGTTTCCAAAAGCTCTAATTGTCCAGGTTTTGGTGACGTAAATGGATGGTGCATAGCGTGATAACGCTTTGTATCTTCATCCCATTCTAATAATGGAAAATCTATTACCCAAAGTGGAGCAAATTCGTCTGACTTTCTTAGTTCTAAACGCTCTGCCATTTCCATACGCAATGCACTAAGTTGTGTTCTTACTTTATGTGTATCTCCAGAAAGCACGCAAATTAAATCGCCTGGTTTAGCACCAGTGACTTCTGCCCATTTTGCTAGATCTTCTTGGTCATAAAATTTATCTACCGAAGACTTATAGGATCCATCTTCATTACATTTTACATACACCATTCCTAAAGCACCTACTTGAGGTCTTTTAACCCAATTTACTAAGGCGTCTATTTCTTTACGAGTATATGATGCTGCTCCAGGTACTGCTATACCTACTACAAGTTCTGCAGAGTTAAATACACCAAAGTCTTTATGTTGTGCAACTTCGTTTAGTTCACCAAACTCCATCCCAAACCTAATATCTGGCTTATCATTACCATAACGTTTCATTGCGTCATCATAGGTCATTCTAGGAAACTCGGTTACCTCTACTCCTTTAAGTTCTTTAAGTAAATGTGTAGTTAAACCTTCAAAAGTATTTAAGATATCTTCTTGATCTATAAACGCCATTTCACAATCTATCTGTGTAAATTCTGGCTGTCTATCTGCTCTTAAGTCCTCATCTCTAAAGCATTTTACAATTTGAAAGTATTTATCCATACCACCAACCATAAGCAATTGCTTAAAAGTTTGAGGAGATTGTGGCAAGGCATAAAATTGCCCTTCATTCATTCTGCTAGGCACAACAAAATCTCTTGCACCTTCTGGTGTAGATTTTATTAAGTATGGAGTTTCGGTTTCAATAAACCCTAAATCTGATAAATAGTTTCTTACTGCAATAGTAACCTTGTGCCTAAATATTAAATTCTCTCTAACTGGAGTTCTTCTTATATCTAAGTAACGGTATTTCATTCTTAAATCTTCACCGCCATCCGTATCATCTTCAATAGTAAAAGGAGGTGTTTTTGCAGCATTAAGAACAGTAAGTTCTTCAACGAGCACTTCAATATCACCAGTTGGGATATTCTTGTTTTTAGATTCACGCTCAATTACCTTTCCTTTTGCTTGTATAACAAACTCGCGACCAAGTTCTTGGGCACGATTTAATATCTCTAAAGACGTACGCTCCTCATCAAATACTAATTGAGTTATACCATAACGATCTCTAAGATCTACCCATACCACAAAACCTTTATCTCTTACTTTTTGCACCCATCCAGAAAGAGTGACTTGATTACCAATGTGATCTGAGTTTAACTCACCACAAGAATGTGATCTATACATAACTTAAATTTAAGAGTGCAAATTTAAGAACTTGTATAGATTTAAACACTGTAAAAGAATAGGAATTACGAGAAATGATAATCTCTTTAAACTGCAGCTAGATTTTACAATTTAACAAAAATATTGCATATTTTAATAGTTGTTTCTCACTAATTGCACTTACACCTTGTTTTTAGAACAATGAACGTTTCTATTTGTTAAATATTTAACAAATGCATTATATTCGCTTATGTATTTTCTACATTCGTCACATATTAATCAAATCCAATTCATTATGAAACACTTGTATTTTAGCAAAAAATTGATTTTGCTTGTACTGCTTATCTTTCCTTTAGCTATGGTCGCACAGACGGTTACGGGAAAAATAACTAAAGCAGGATCAGGAGAAACCGTTCCTTTTGTAAACGTTATCGAAAAAGGAACAAACAATGGCGCAGTGAGCGACATTGATGGTAATTATACTATAGAACTAAGAGCTACACCTGCAACTCTGGTTTTTTCTTCATTAGGGTTTACCACCCAAGAGATTTCTGTCTCATCTGCAGGAACTGTTAATGCTTCATTAGAAGAGTCTGCTGCTGCACTTGATGAGGTTGTAGTTACAGGACTAGGAACATCTGTAAAACGTAAAAACCTTGCCAATGCAGTTTCTACAGTATCTGCCGAGGAACTTGTGGGAACTACTGGACAAACTAGTGTAGATGGTGCACTTTATGGTAAAGTTACAGGTGTAAATATTACATCTTCTTCTGGTGCGCCAGGTGGAGGTTTCGCACTACGTTTACGTGGTATTTCTTCAATTAACGGTAACAACCAACCACTTATTATTGTAGATGGTGTATATATAAACAATGTTGAGATTCCTTCTGGATTACGTTTTGCATCTGGTGCAAATCGTGGAAACGAGGAAAACTCTTCAAACCGTCTTGCAGATATCGATCCAAACGATATTGAAGATATCGAAATACTTAAAGGGTCTTCTGCAGCTGCTATTTATGGACAACGTGGTAATGCCGGTGTAATTATTATTACAACTAAAAGAGGTAAGACTGGAAAAACAAAAATTAACTTTAAGCAAGATGTTGGTATTACAAGAATTGCTAATCCTTTAGGTTTAAGACCTTGGACAAGACAATCTGTAGTAGATACTTTTGGTGAAGATGAAGCTCTAAAATACGATGCTACACTTGCAGCAAATGGTTCTTTATACGATTATGAAGATATTATTTATGGTGAGACTGGTATAATTACAGAAACAGCATTAAGTGCTACAGGAGGTAATGAAAAAACAAGCTTTTACGTTGGTGGGTCTTACAGAGATGAAGAAGGTATTATAAAGCGTACTGGTTTTGATCGTTTTTCTATTAGAACTAACGTAGATCACAAACTTTCTGATGTTTTCGACTTTACATCTACTACAAACTATGTAAGAAGTAACTCTTCACGTAGTTTTACAGGTAATGAAAATGAAGGTGGTTTATCTTATGGGTACACTTTAGCATTTACAAGACCTTGGAACAACCTTTTCCCAGATGAAAATGGAAACTATCCTAACAACCCTAACTATCCTGGTAACCCATTAGACACAAGAGATAGAGCTACAAACGAAGACCAAAATGATAGAATTATACAAGGTCTTACTTTAAACACTAAGTTATATACGGACGATGTAAACCGTGTAAAATTAGTATTAAGTGGTGGTTTAGATTATTTAGCTAACCAAACTTATGTTTACGTTCCAGAAGATCACCAAGGACAAATTGCTAGTGGTCAACTTGGTTTTGTTGCACAAGGTAAAAACAACTTTACGCAAATTAACACTCAAGCTATTGCGATATGGAATCACGATGCTATGGAAGGAGACTTAGGTTTAACTACACAATTAGGTACAACATACTTACAACAACAATCTAACCTTGTAAATAGTATTGGTTCTCAATTAGCTGCTGGACAAACAAATGTATCTCAATCTGTAAACCAAAGTATTATTCAGTTTGTTTCAGACGAAAGAGATTTTGGATATTTTGGACAAGTTGAAGGTAACTATAAAGACCAAGTAATTGCTACCTTAGGGTATAGATTAGATAAGTCTTCTAGAAATGGTGACCCAAATAAATTTTATGGATTCCCAAAAGCTTCTGTTGCTGTTAACTTAAATAACTTTGACTTTTGGAACATAGATTCTATCAACCAGTTTAAGCTTAGAGCTGCTTATGGTGAAACAGGTGCGCCTGCAGGATTTGGAGCTACTTTTACAAGTTTAGGATCTAGTAACATTGGAGGAAACTCTGGACAGTCTTTAGGAGGCTTAAGAGGAGATCCAGATGTTGAGCCAGAAACAGCTTCAGAATTTGAAATAGGTTTTGATATGGGCTTCTTAAACAACCGTATTAACTTAGAGGCAACGTATTACAACAAGAATGTAGATGATCTTATTCTTTCTAGATCACTTCCTGCATCTTCTGGTTTTACAACAGAAACTACAAACTTAGCAGACCTTATGAATGAAGGTATAGAATTAGCTGTAAGATCTGATGTTGTAGATACTGAAAACTTTAAATGGAATACAGGTGTTCAATTTTACCTTAACCGTTCTGAAGTAACACGCTTAGATGTTCCTGCATTTGCTCAGCCAGGTGCTGGTTTTGGTACTGGTTTAGGTACTTTTTATATTGAAGAAGGACAACCTGTAACACAACTTGTTGGTCGTGTAGATGGTGAGCTATTACAAGTAGGTAACGTAGAGCCAGATTTCCAAATGGCATTTAATAACAGCTTAACGTTATTTAATAATGTAGATGTATCTTTCCTATTACAATGGAAAAAAGGTGGTGAAAACCTTAACCTTTCTAGATTCCTTACAGATTTAGGACAAACATCTCCAGATTTAGAAACTCCAGAAGGACAAGACAGATTAGGGCAACCTGCAAACGCATTACGTTTTGTTGAGCCTGCTGGTTACGTAAGATTAAGAGAAGCTGCTGTGTATTACAGACTGCCAAGTGCAACTGTAAACAACATATTTGGCGAAACAGTAGATACCGTAAAATTTGGTTTATCTGCGAGAAACATCTTTACAATTACAGATTACTCTAGTTACGACCCAGAAGTTTCTGTAAATGGTGGTGCTGGCCTATCAAGTGGTATTGAGGTAACTCCTTTCCCAAGTTCACGTCAATTTTACTTCCACTTTAACGTATCATTTTAATAAAAAGTAATTATGAAAAATATTTTTAAGAAAATTTCAATCATAGGAACAGTTGCTCTAGCGGCAATGACCTTTGGTTCTTGTGAGTTCGACGAAGTCGTTGATCCTAACGCCCCAAGTTTAGGTGGTGTACAAGAAAATGCAACAATAGGACAACTAAACGAATTAGTTGTTGGTATAGAGTCTACTACTCGTAATGGCCTTGGTGTAGAAACTACAGCAAGCGGAACTATGGCTAGAGAATTGTATCTTTTTGATGCAGATCCTCGTAACACAGGAGATTTATTAGGAAAAAACGGAATTGGTTTAGATAACAATTCATTTTATAGTGTTTCTCAATGGAATGGTAACTACCGTGCTATAAAAAACACTAACATCCTACTAAATGCTATTGACAACACTGAGTCTATAGATGACACAGAACGTAATGGTTATGCTGGTTTTGCAAAAACAATTCAAGCATACGAGCTTATACAAATACTTAAGTCTTACGGAATGGCAAGAACTGATGTTGCAGATGAATTAAACTTAGGTCCTATTTTAGATTTTAATGCTGCAATAGCAGATGTTAGAGCTTTATTAGAAGAAGCTAACACTAATTTATCTAATGCCGGTACAAGTTTTATTTTCCCTTTAGCTGGTTTTAGCACTAGTGTTTCTGATTTTCAGGAATTTAATAGAGGTGTAGCTGCTTTAGCTGCTGTATATGCTGGCGACGGTAACGGCGCACTAACAGCACTTGCAAGTTCTTCTTTAAACCTAGATGCAACAACTTTAGAGGAGCTAAATGCAGGACCAAAGCATGTGTTTTCTCAACAAGCTAATGACCAAACTAATCCTGTTTTTAGAGGTCCATCTACTCCGGAAAACCCAAATAATGGTGACCAAATAGTTGTACACCCAAGCTTTATTGCAGATGCAACGCCTGGTGATGCAAGAGTAGAACGTAAGACTGCTTTAAGACCAGATCCATCTACTCAGGATGAGTTAACTGGAGATTTTGAAACACGTTTATACGCTACAAATGTTTCTCCTATAGATATCTTAAGAAACGAAGAGCTTATTTTACTATATGCTGAAGCAAGTATCTTAGCTGGAAGTCCTGGTGATGCAGTAACTGCACTAAACGTAGTTAGAAATGTGTCTGGTAATATTGGTGATTATACTGGACCAACTACTACAGATGCTTTAACTGAAGAATTACTAAGACAACGTCGTTATTCACTTTGGAGTGAAAACCACAGAATGTTTGACTTAAGACGTTACAACATGTCTGATATGCTACCAATAGACCGAGCTGGAGACCAAATATTTAATGTATTTGATATTCCATTATCTGAAAATACAGGAGCATAAATCATTAATTCATAGAATTATATTAAAACCACTTCTACCCAGAAGTGGTTTTTTTATATTTAATCATTTCATAATCAGTGTTTTAAAGCTTTAATGTTACTTTAATGTTACCAAAACTTGTTTTTTATGTAAAATATATGTTATCTTTGTTATGTAATAATAAATAATTTGGTTATGAAGAAGCTATTAATGATGACAGCACTAGTGTTTACAGGCGCACTATTTGCACAAGATGTAAAGCCTGAGTTTGAAGAACAAGGAGATTTAATTAAAGGAACTTTTTTTTATGAAGATGGAGCAGTTAAACAAAAAGGCACGTATAAAGATGGTAAACTTCACGGAAAGTGGGTTGCCTATGATAAGACTGGTGCGAAGACCGCGGTTGCGCAATATGCCAATGGTGAAAAAACTGGCAAATGGTTTTTTTGGAATAATGGAAATTTAACAGAAGTAGATTATACTAACAATACTATTGCTGAGGTAACAACTTGGGACAACTCTAAAACACTAGTTGTAAGAGATCGCCCATAACCAAAATATTAAATAAAATTATTAAGCCTTTAGATATTCTCTAAAGGCTTTTTCTTTTTACATAAGTATAAAAAAGGCCTGCATTTGCAGGCCTTTTCATTATTAGAAATTAATTTTATTGATGTATATCGTGAAGCTTTTCTTTATTAAAACGCTTTCTAAACCTAAGCTTATTTCTATGTACTAGATAAAATAATACTGGTACTATAATTAGTGTTAAGAAGGTAGCAACAATAAGTCCATATATTACAGATTTTGCCAATGGACCCCAGAATATAACGTTATCTCCACCCATATATACATCAGGATTTAGACTACCAAATAAGCCAAAGAAATCTATATTTAAACCAATAGCTAATGGAATTAAACCTAATACAGTAGTTATTGCTGTTAATAGTACAGGTCTTAATCTTGCACGACCAGCTTCAATAATTATATCTGTCATTTCTTCTCTAGGTAATAAATCTCCATCACTCATACCTAATTTTACCATGCGCCTATCTATAAGAATCTGGATATAATCTAATAATACTACGCCATTATTTACAACAATTCCTGCTAATGAAATTATCCCCATCATAGTCATCATTATTACGAAAGATGCTCCAGTTATAATTATACCGCCAAACACTCCTATTAAACTTAGGAATATAGCAATCATAATTATTGTTGGTTTTGAAATTGATCCAAATTGGAATACAAGGATTAACATAATTAATCCCAGTCCAGAAAAGAACGCACTCATTAAAAATGCCATTTGTTTATTTTGTTCTTCTATCTGCCCTGTATAATCAATTTTAATTTCTTGTGGCAAATCCTGAAACTCTTTCATCTTCTCCTGTATTTGCGCAACAATAGCTGCAGCATCTGTATAACCAGGTTCTAATGCAGAGTAAACTGTAACCACACGTTCTGCATCTCTGTGTTTAATCGCACTAAAAGATGATGTGTTTTTTTGTTTAGCAACTGCAGAAATTGGAATTTCCTTAATTTGCCCTGTTGCAGGATCTCTAAATGTTATATTTTGATTGAATAAAGCACTAGTATTATATCTATTATCTTCATTAAACCTCACATAGATATCATAATCTTCTCCATCCTTTTTATAAACACCAGCTTTATCTCCAAAAATAGAACGTCTTAACTGGTTACCAACTTGTCCTGTTGTAACACCAAGCTCTCCTGCTTTCTCTCTATCTACTACAACTTGCATAGCAGGCTTGCTTCGGTTTACATCTATCTTAAGCTCTGCTATACCTTCTATATTTGAAGCATTAATGAAATTCTTCATTTGTTCTGCCACTAAGATTAGCTCATCGTAATCTGGTCCTTCTAGCTCAATGTTAATTGGGTAACCTGCAGGTGGTCCATTTGAGTCTTTTTCAACAGAAATAGCAACACCAGGATATACACCTTCTAATGTATCCTGAACCTTCTGTCTTAAGACTTCAGAATCTTTACCTTTTCTAAACTTATACTCTCGCATAGTTGCAGTAATTTTTGCCCTATGTGGCATTTCTGCACTATTACCACCATCTGTTTGAGGGTTACCTGCTCCTTCTCCAACTTGAGATACAGCAGACTCTACCATATAATTTCTGCCGTCTTCCATATACATGTCATCTTGCAGTACTGCATATACACGCTCTTCAATATCCTTAGCTATCTCATTAGTTTTTTTGATATCTGTTCCTTCAGGATATTCTATATATACTATAATTTGGTTAGGCTTATTATCAGGAAAGAACTCAATACTTGTTCTACCACTTCCTACAGATATTCCAAATAGTATAAATACAATAAACAACAAGCCAAAAGTACCTGCAGCAAATGCCCAAGCTCTACGCCCTTTTAAGGCGTACTGTAAAAACCTCTTGTATCTATTTTCTAAAGCTACTAAGGTTTTACGTTGAAAGTTTATAGCCCAACCTTTAATAAAGAACTTATATAACCAAAGCAAGATAATAGTCACAATCATTAATGTACCTAAACCTCTTACTGGACCTCCAACAAAAAATACAAGCAATCCTAACGGCAACCCAATAAACGTAATTCTTCTTAGTGATTTCTTTGAGATTATCTTTTCATCTGTACTCATAAACTGAGACACTAACATGGAGTTCATGAAAATTGCCACAAATAAAGACGAGCCTAGTACTATAGATAAAGTAATAGGGAAATATTTCATGAACTCTCCCATAACGCCTGGCCACATTCCTAACGGAACAAATGCTGCAACAGTAGTTAATGTAGAAATGATAATTGGCACAGCAATTTCTCCAATACCTTTTTTAGCAGCTTCAATACGGCTCATACCTTCTTCATCCATAAGACGGTATACGTTTTCTACTACCACAATACCATTATCTACCATCATACCTAGCCCCATAATTAATGCGAAAAGAATCATGGTATTCATAGTATATCCTAATAGCTGAAGGATAAAGAATGCAATAAACATAGACATAGGAATTGCAAACCCAACAAAAAGTGCATTTCTAAACCCTAGGAAAAACATTAATACTGTAACTACTAGTATAATACCAAAGATGATATTGTTTACAAGGTCATCTACTTGGTTAATTGTTTTCTCAGATTGATCATTAGCTAATGTCACCTTTAAATCTGGTGGAAATACATTTGCTTTTGTCTCTTCAACAATAACTTTAATTTGGTCTACAGCTTCGACCATATTTTTTCCAGAGCGTTTTTTAACGTCTAGCATAACTACACTCTCTCCAAACTCTCTAGCATAGGTGGTATTATCTTCTTCCTTAAACGTTACATTAGCTATGTTTTTAAGGTAAACTGCTCCATTTTGAGATTTTACAACAAAATTATTAAGTTGTTCTGGAGACTGTATTTCACCTAAAACTCTAATAGTACGGCGCTGTCCACTTTTTATTAGGTTACCAGCACTAATGGTCATATTACCACCACGAATAGCGTTTAATATATCATCAAAACTAACTTGGGCAGCCATCATTTTATAAATATCTACAGCTACCTCAACCTCTTTCTCTTGAGCACCTCTAATGTCTACTTGCTTAATTTGCGGCAAGTCTTCAATTTCATCTTCTAAGTATTCTGCATATTCCTTAAGTTGCTCTACCTGATAATCACCTTCAATATTAATATTAAGGATTGGTGTTTCTTCAGCTATATTTAAATCGAAAACATTAGGCTCTACTTTAGCATCATTAAACGTTGGCCAGTCTTCACTTGCTTTTTCTGCATCTACCTCATCCTTTACCTTAGTTTTAGCTTGCTCAACAGTAATCTCTTCATCAAACTCTACAGTAATTATAGCATAATCTTCTTGAGCTGTTGAAATGATTTCGACAACATTACTCACGTTTTTTAATCTATCCTCTAAAGGATCCACAATGAGACGCTCTATGTCTTCTGCTGTATTTCCTGGATAAGGCGTGCTTATGTATACTTTGGTTTCTTCAATTTCTGGAAAACTTTCTCTAGGAAGCGTAAAGTATGCTGAAACACCTAGAGCAAGAAAAATGGCAATCATTACCCAGATGGTAGTTTTACTGTCTATTGCCCAAGACGACATGCCAAACTCCTTATCGGCATTTTTTTGTGCTTTATTACTGCTCATATTATAGTATTATTTGGTTGGTTTTGTAAAGGCCTATAGTAAATTCTGCTAAGAGCTTTAAAAACAATCCTTAATTTTTTATTTGTAACTCTTGGCCTTCTTTTACTGTACGAGCACCTTCTTTAATAACAAAGTCTCCGTTACTTAATCCTGAAAGCACCTCGATATTTTGCCCTTGGGAACGTCCTGTCTCAATAATTTGACGTTTTGCGACTGGTGTATCTTCTCCTTCAGCTATATAAACATATTGCTCACCATCTGCATTTTCAGAAATAACGCTTAGTGGTATAAGTAGTGCTTTTTCTGAAGTGTAATCATTAATCTTTAATCGTGCAGTTAGGTTTGGTTTTATAGACTTGTCTTTATTTGGCACAGCCACTTCTATTCTAAACGTTCTGTTACTGGGACTTATGTAATTACTTGCTTGTCTTACCTTAGAGTCTACTGTTTTATTAAGAATAGGGAAGTTTATTGTTACCGGTGTGTTTTCTGATACAGATGTTAAGTAATCTTCAGGGATTTCTGCTTCTATATACATGTCTTCTAAACTTACCAAACGCATTATTTGGGTTTGTCCAGATGCTACTACGGTACCTTGCTCTGCTATTACATCTTCAATAGTTCCAGAAAATGGTGCTCTTATAGTTGTTTTACCTACTTGGCTTCTCATCTGTGCAACAGAGTTTTGTTGTCCTTCATATTGAGCTTTAGCTTGTAGGTATTCAATTTCACTACCTATATTTTGCTCCCAAAGTCTTTGGCGGCGTTCAAAAGTTGTTTTAGCTAGAGCTAACTGTGTTTCCATTTGTGCAAGCTGCTGGGAAATACCTCCATCATCTATTTTTGCAAGTAGCTGTCCTTTGTTTACACGCTGTCCTTCTTTTACATAAATACGCTCTAAAAGGCCATTGTATTCTGGAGATATTACAATATTCTGCTTAGTTTCCACACTACCTTGAAGCTCTAAATAGTGGTTAAATAAAGTATCTTTTACAACGATAGTAGATACTAAAGGCAAATTCTTGTTGCCGCTTTTTAACTCTAGAACTGAGTCGATTTTCTTAACTTGCATAGCAGCAGTACGCTGCTCTTCATTTAAAGCACTTCTCTTCTCTTTAAGCGCCTCTATATTACCTTCTGCAATAAGGCTATCTACAGATTCATTTTTATTACCACCACAAGAGACGATGATAAGGCTTAATACGATTAATTTTAATATAGATCTCATAGTTTTCTGTTGATTCGTTTTCTGTATGTCTTTTTCTAAATATTGCAATTACTTGCTTTCTTGATATGGCACTCTTAGCTGTGGTGTATTTAGTACCGTTTCTAACTCTGCTTTAGTAGTAATTACATTTACCATACTTTGCAAGAGTTCTTGTTGGGCGTTATAAAGTTGTGTTTGTGCTTGACGTAGATCAAAGCTTGTAGAAATACCTTCTCTAAATTTTATCTGGTTTTTGTTTTCTATTCGCTCTGCCAACTCAAGATTTTTTTGAGCGGTTTGGTAACTTTCTATAGCAAACTGATAGTCACTACGAGCTGTATCTGTGTCTAACTGAATTTGCTGAATTGTTTGCTCTAAATCTGTTTGAGCCTGATCTAAAGCAATTGCTGCTCTTTGTGTTCTAGCACTTCGTTTTAAAGAGCTAAAGATTGGGACATTTATAGACACCCCAAATATTGAAGACTGAAACCATCTGGTATCACTATCAAAAAATACAAAATCGTCGTCTTGAGTTTGTGTACCGTAATTTACAAATGCATTTACGCTTGGTAATGCCTTACTTTTTTCAAGTTTTAACTCTAACTCTCTTTGCTTGGTTAGGTTGTCTGCAATTTTATAATCTACATTTTCCTCTACAGCCAGTTCTTGCTCAGAAATCTCTAAACTCACATTTTCGAGTGTAAGTTGCTCAAGACCATCTTTAAATACAACAGGTGCACTTACAGGAATACCCAATGCTAAATTGAACATTTGCTTTGCAATATCTGCCTGTCGTTTGGTATTGCTCAATTGGTTCTCTAATTGCAATTTTGTGATCTGTAATTGCTCTGCATCTTCCTCTTCTGCAAAGCCTTCTTCATACAATGCTTGTGTTTCAGAGAGATTGTCTGTAATAGCATCTATGTTTTTTTCTACTATGCTTACACTTTCTTCTGTTAGCAACACACCACCATAAGCGTTAATTACACCTTTTCTTACTTCTAACCGTGTTTTCTCATTTGCATTTTCAGAAAATTCAAGAAATGCAGTTGAGGCTTTAAGGGCTACCAAATAAGAACCATCAAAAATTACTTGGCTTAACGTCGCTGTTAAGTTTGCAGATTGTTTGGCACCAAAGGTTACCGGTGTAAAGGTTCCTGGTTCTCCTCCAGAAAACTCTGCAGGAATAAATGTTACAGGTTGCTTTAATTGATTTTGATAATCTACCGAGCCATTAATTTGTGGCAAACCGTCTGCTGTAGTTTCCCATTTTTGCTTTAAAGCTTTGGCGACATCTCGTCTTGCATTAATTGCAGTATAGCTGCTATCCAATGCATAATTTACAGCTTCCTCTAAAGAAAAACTGTAGGATTTAGGGGCTTCTTGTGAAAATGCCACACTACTCACAAAGAGCAGGAGCATTACTATTCTATAAGTCATTAGGTGTATAGTTTTCAATTGTTTCTGTTAGTTTTTTTAATCCTTTTTGGGTTACAATTCCTCTTAGGTGGTATTCTAAATATTTTTCCATAAGGGTAATCATGGGGAATTGATCTGCTGGAAACATATCATTATCCTTTATACCTACCATACCAAGAAAGTAAATTCGTGAAGCAAACTCTACATCTAAATTTTCACGGTAAAGACCCATCTCTAAGCCTTTATTTAGATTTTCGACAACACAATCCTGCATATAGTCATATTGCTTAGATCTCATTTCTGCATAAACTGCCGGATAATATTTCTGAAGCTGAAATTGCGCAGAAGAGTTTTGATTCTTCATATGCTTCATTACATATTGCTTAATGGAGTACAACTCCACAATAGGGTTTTGATTTTCTTTCCTTACACCATCTATACCACTACAAATTCTTAGGAACAATATTTCTGTACTTGCTTTAACTAATACACTCTTGTTTTTAAAATGGGTATAAATGGTTTTTTTTGATATGCCCATTTCTGTAGCAATATCATCCATAGTTACACTCTTAAACCCTAGGTCTAAGAATAGCTCTGTTGCTTTATTTAAAATTGTCTCTCTCATATTGAAGCTGCAAATGTACAACAGGAAACTTAAAAAACAAAAATAGTTTCCAAAGTTTATGTTATTGTATTGTTAAGTAATCTTTTGCAATTGTCATCCTTTTAAATCGTCCTTAATGCAGTATTTTTGACAAAATTTTTATTTCGATGCAGGAAATTTCAAGCTACCGCGAAGCATTCATTGCTCATATGAACTCAAAAGTTTCAGTTAAAGAACCTGAAAATTTATACGAGCCTATTTCTTATATACTTAACCTTGGCGGAAAACGATTACGCCCTATTCTTGTGCTTATGGCTACAGAAATTTTTGGTGAAGATTATACAAAAGGACTCGATGCTGCTTTAGCTGTGGAAGTTTTTCATAACTTTTCCTTAGTTCATGATGATATAATGGATGACGCACCACTGCGAAGAGGCAAAGATACTGTGCACGAAAAATGGGATTTAAATACAGGTATCCTTTCTGGAGATGCTATGCTCATAAATGCTTATCAGCTTTTTGAAAATTACGACGGCTCAACCTTTAAAGAGCTTGCTAAACTGTTTACAAAAACTGCCATTGAAGTTTGCGAAGGACAACAGTATGACATTGACTTTGAAACAAGAGATGATGTTACAATACCAGAGTACCTTAAAATGATTGAATTTAAAACTGCTGTTTTAGTGGGTGCTGCATTACAAATGGGAGCAATTGTGGCAAACGCAGAAGACTCTTGCAAAGATAAAATATATGAGTTTGGCTGTTTGCTTGGCTTGGCTTTTCAATTACAGGACGATTATTTAGATGCCTTTGGCGACCCAAAAACATTTGGAAAGCAGGTTGGTGGTGATATTATAGAAAACAAAAAAACATTCCTTTATTTAAAGGCTATTGAAAACTCTACTAAAGAAGATGCTAAACAACTTGAGCACCTTTACTCTTTAAGCCCAAAGCGACCTGAAAACAAAATAGAAACTGTAAAAACAATTTTTGAAAATAGTGGCGCATCTGAACTTACAAGACAAGAAATTGAGAAATACACAAAAAAAGCTTTTGAGTGCCTAGACCATATTAGCATTTCAGAAGACAAAAAGAAAGGTCTTATTGAGTTTGGAAACATCCTTATGAACAGAACTGTGTAATGCAAAAACCCGAAGCTTTATCTTCAGCTGTTAATCTATTTGAAGAAGCTACCTCTCTTAATCTTTTTAAGAATCTAGTGGTTCAAGTTGAGAAAGATTTTAATTTGGCAAGTGTAGACTTAGAAATTGATACTATTGAAAGCACAACACCAAACTCTCTTTTAGATGGTATAGAGTCTAAAATATACTATTTATTACAGTATGACACTTCTACATATATAAATTTACTTTATATCATAGATGTACCAGAACACTCTATAAAGTATTTAAAAGCTGAAAATTTAGAACAGTTCTCAAAAGATATTTCGTTCTTAATATTGAAACGTTGCTGGATGAAAGTATGGTATAAAGCCAACTACTAATTGGTTTGCTTTAAAAGTGTGTAATTAAACGCCTCTGTAACATCTTTACCTTGTACAACTACAAACAGTTCACTGTCTGAAACTTTTTTATAGATAATCTTCTTAGGAAAATCGTGATTTGGATTTTCAAAAGAATACGTGTTCTCATCAATCTGATTTAAAACAAAATCAATTGCCTTTCCTGCATTTTGGTTTGGTACCATTGCAGAATAAACAATATCTTTCTTAACCTTTCGTATAGCTAAACGTTCAGCTATTTTCTTAGAGCCATTCTCTTTAACTGTATAAGCTTCTCCTATTAAAATATTAGCATCAGACGGCTTCCAGGTTTCATAAACTTCCTTATCAGAAACTTTCCACTCACCTTCCATAAAAGAAAGACTTATCTCCTGTGATGCCAAATGATTTGAAACAAACAAAGACACTAGAATAATTAAATATTTCATAATCATTAATTAAAAATACACGCTAATAAAAGGTACAAGAGCACTGCTATAAATACTATCATCTTCATCAAACAGCACATCATATTTTACACCAGCAGTTAAATTACCTGTGGTATACCCTATTCCTAAAAACAATGCTGGATAGGTATAATTTCTTTCAAAGGTAGAACCGTCTAATTCACGTTTAAAATTTACATACAATTGCTCAAATTCAGAAGATAGCCTTAGGTTGGATATTGGTCTAAAAAACGCCAATGCACTTCCTCCTATTGTATAAGCTCTCGCATCATCAAAAGATGTATAGCTACCACTTAAACCAGTACCTACAGACCAATAATTATTAATATCATAAATAACAGAAGGTGCCAGATTTGCGGTAAAAAAGCCATCTCCAAATCCTAATCCAAGACTTCCTCCTATTCTCAAATTGTTTGTAAAACCAGATCCACTCTGTGCATGTGTTGCACAAGAAATGACCAAAAGCACAATTAGTAGCTTAAATTTTGAAGAAAAGAAAGTGTTAATAATGAGTTTCATAGCGTTAAGCTTTATTAAATAGTTCATAAATATAGCAATTCAAAAGTCTATTATCCTGAATTGTTGTATTTTTGCTTAGTTTTTAAAACAAAATCGAGAGTACTCCTTTTATGGATCAATTTTCATTTCTCAACGCGGCACATACATCTTATTTTGCCGACCTTTACGACCAGTACCTAAAATATCCAGATAGCGTAGAGCCAAGCTGGCGCGCTTTCTTTCAAGGTTTTGACCTAGGATTAGAAGAACGTGGCGATATAGAAGCAACTCAGGCTAACACTAGCAACTCTAAATCTGCATCTCAAGCACCAGATGCTGTTTTAAAAGAGTTTCAAGTTATACGTCTAATTGATGGCTATAGAGCAAGAGGACATCTTTTCACTAAGACAAATCCTGTTAGGGAAAGACGTAAGTACGTCCCAACACTAGATATTTCAAACTTTGGACTTTCTGAGCAAGACTTAGACCTTAAATTTAATGCTGGTAATATTATTGGCATTGGCGAAGCTTCTTTGCGAGACATTATTACACATCTAGAACGCATTTATTGCGAAGCTATTGGTGTAGAATATATGTACGTAAGAAAACCCGAAGAAATACAGTGGATACAGGACAAGTTAAATATTAACGACAACCACCCAGAGTTTTCTAACGATCAAAAAAAGCACATTCTTAAAAAATTGAATGAAGCTGTATCGTTTGAATCATTCTTACACAGAAAATATGTTGGCCAGAAAAGATTTTCATTAGAAGGTAATGAAAGTTTAATTCCTGCCTTAGATGCATTAATTGAAAATGCCGCAGAGCAAGGTGTTGAAGATTTTGTTATGGGAATGGCGCATAGAGGTCGCCTTAGCACGCTTACCAACATTTTTGGAAAGAGCGCAAAAGACATCTTTAGTGAGTTTGATGGTAAAGATTACGAACAGGAAGTTTTTGATGGTGATGTTAAATATCACCTTGGATGGACAGCCTGCAGAAAAACCGACAGTGGTAAAGAAATAAATTTAAATATAGCACCAAACCCTTCACACCTAGAAACAGTAGGTGCAGTTGTTGAAGGTATAACACGTGCAAAACAAGATCGCCATCACAAAGACGATTTTAGCAAAGTATTACCTATTGTAGTTCACGGTGATGCCGCAATTGCAGGACAAGGTATTGTTTATGAAATAGTACAAATGTCTCAGCTAGATGGCTATAAAACTAATGGTACAATTCATATTGTTGTAAACAATCAAATTGGGTTTACCACTAACTACCTAGATGGCCGCTCATCAACTTATTGTACAGATGTTGCTAAAGTAACATTGTCTCCTGTACTTCACGTTAATGCAGACGATGCAGAAGCTGTGGTGCACGCCATGTTATTTGCGCTAGATTTTAGAATGAGGTTTAAACGCGATGTGTTTATAGATCTTTTAGGTTATAGAAAATATGGCCATAACGAAGGAGATGAACCACGCTTTACACAACCTAAGTTATACAAAGCCATCTCTAAACACAAAAACCCTTTAGAAATTTATGCTGAAAAGCTAAAATCTCAAGGCGTTATAGATGATAGCTATGTAACAAAACTTGAACAAGATTATAAAAATAAATTAGAGGAAAATCTTGAGGATTCTCGTAAAGAGGACAAAACAGAAATTACCGCTATAATGAAAGATGAGTGGGAAGGCTTTAATTATGCTCAAGAAGATGAGATGATGACGCCGGTTGATACCACTTATGATTTAGAAAAACTTACTGAAATTGCTGAGGTAATTACAGAACTTCCTAAGGATAAAAAATTCCTAAGAAAGATTGCTAAGCTAATAGAGGCTCGTAAAACCATGTATTTTGAGGACAACAAACTCGATTGGGCAATGGGAGAGCTTTTAGCTTACGGAACGCTTTTAAAAGAAGGTTATGACGTGAGGATGACAGGTCAAGATGTTGAGCGTGGTACATTCTCTCACCGTCATGCAGTTGTGAAAGTTGAAGAGAGTGAAGAAGAAATTTTATTGCTCAACAACTTAAAAGGTGATCAAGGTGACTTCTACATATACAATTCTTTGTTGTCTGAATATGCTGTTGTAGGTTTTGATTACGGTTACGCCATGGCAAGCCCAAAAACATTAACTATCTGGGAAGCACAATTTGGAGATTTCTCAAATGGTGCTCAAATAATGTTAGACCAATACATTTCTGCTGCAGAAGACAAGTGGAAACTACAAAATGGTCTTGTAATGTTATTACCACACGGTTATGAAGGCCAAGGTGCAGAACACTCATCGGCTAGAATGGAGCGTTACTTACAATTATGTGCTAAAGACAATATGTATGTTGCAGATTGTACAACGCCAGCAAACCTTTATCATTTGTTTAGAAGACAAATGAAAACAGATTTTAGAAAGCCTTTAATTGTATTTACACCTAAAAGTTTATTACGTCACCCCAAAGTAGTGTCTACTAAAGAAGAAATTGCAAATGGAGCATTCCAAATGACAATTGATGATGTTGAGGCAGACGCTAAAAAAGTTAAAACATTAGTATTTTGCACCGGTAAATTCTTTTATGATCTTACTGCAGAACGCGATGATAATAAAAGAGATGACATTGCATTTGTAAGAGTAGAACAGCTTTTCCCACTTCCCGTAGAGGAGATGAGAAATGCTATGAAAAAATACAGCAATGCAAAAGATGTTGTTTGGGCTCAAGAAGAACCAAGAAACATGGGAGCTTATAGCCACATCTTAATGCACTTAGATGAAGCAAAATCATTTAGAGTATGCAGCAGAAGACCTTATGGTGCACCTGCAGCAGGAAGTTCAGTAAGGTTTAAGAAACGTCATGCTAAGGTTATAGAAGATGTTTTTACAAGACCTGAATAATTCCGAAGAAAATTAATAAGAACAACACTAGACAATCAATAAAGATTAAAATAAACACATTATGGCTTTAGAAATGAAAGTGCCTTCACCAGGCGAATCCATAACCGAAGTTGAAATCGCACAGTGGCTTGTTGAAGATGGCGACTATGTTGAGAAAGACCAAGCAATTGCAGAAGTAGATAGTGACAAAGCAACACTAGAACTTCCTGCTGAAGCAAGCGGTATTATTACACTTAAAGCAGAAGAAGGTGATGCTGTCGAGGTTGGTGCAGTTGTATGCTTGATAGATACAGATGCAAAAAAACCTGGTGGTGATGACAAGGCTGCTAGTGGTGATGAAGGTAGCGGAGACGATGCCGAAAAAGACCTTAAAGAACAAAATAAAAAAACTGAGGATACTAATGAAAAAGGTGATGCTCTTAAGCAAACACCTTCTAAACCTAGTACTCAAGACCAGAAACAAGATAATAAGAACTACGCAACTGGATCTCCTAGTCCTGCCGCTAAGAAAATCTTAGATGAAAAAGGAATGGACTCTAAAGATGTTAGTGGCTCTGGAAGAGACGGCCGCATAACTAAAGATGATGCTGTAAAGGCAAAACCGTCTATGGGTTCTCCTGGAAATGGAAAAAGAGGTGAAAGCCGCACTAAATTATCTATGCTTCGTCGTAAAGTAGCAGAGCGTTTAGTTTCTGCTAAAAATGAGACAGCAATGCTTACTACTTTTAATGAAGTAGATATGTCTCCAATCTTTAGCTTGAGAAAACAATATAAAGAAGAGTTTAAAGCAAAACACGGCGTAAGTCTTGGCTTTATGTCATTCTTTACACTTGCTTGTGTTCGTGCATTAGAAATGTATCCTGCTGTAAATTCTATGATTGAAGGTAAGGAAATGATTACCTATGATTATAAGGATATATCTATTGCAGTATCTGGACCAAAAGGCTTAATGGTACCTGTAATGAGAAACACAGAAAATTTAAGCTTTAGAGGCGTAGAAGATGAAGTAAAGCGTCTGGCTTTAAAAGCAAGAGATGGTAAAATTACTGTAGATGAAATGACAGGTGGTACTTTTACAATCTCAAACGGAGGCGTATTTGGAAGTATGTTAAGTACTCCTATAATTAATCCTCCACAATCTGCAATTTTAGGAATGCACAACATTGTTGAGCGTCCAGTTGCTATTGATGGGCACGTTGAAATTAGACCTATAATGTATGTGGCATTATCTTATGACCACAGAATTATTGATGGAAAAGAATCTGTAGGTTTCCTTGTTGCTGTTAAAGAGGCATTAGAAAATCCAGAAGAATTATTAATGGATAATGACGTTAAACGCGCTTTAGAATTATAACCTATGAAACATTTATTTAAAATAGCATTAGCTTGCTTACTAATAGTTACAACTACTGCTTGTTCAAGTGATGACTCTAATGACGAGGTTGCAGGCTCTGGATCAGTTTCTTTTAATGTACAAACTACATCTTCAAGAAACGCTACTGTAATCTCAAGAATTAATGAGTTTACAACAACAGAAGAAAATGCTACATTTCCTTATAACTTGTCTTATGATGATGTACCATTTCCTGCAAATACTGTTATTCAATTAACGTATACAGATTTTGATGATACAGAGGTAGACCCTAATGGCGAAGAGAACAACAATCCTTTTGAGGTTGCCTTAACTATTAGCGTAGATGGCAATGTGGTTAAGATGACTTCATTTACGGTAACACCAGATGATACAACAGACCCATCAATATCTTTTAGTTTATAATACTAAAAATTGATTTATAAAATTTAGAAAAGCCTTCAATTATATTGAAGGCTTTTTTTTATATATTGTAGTCTACAAATTTGCACAAACCGCTTTACATGGAACTCTTAAAACCTGAATTTTCCTTTATTTTACCTCTAATAATGCTAATAGTCTTAGGCATTTATATTTATTCTTTAGTAGATATTTTAAGACATGAATTTAGAGGAAATAATAAAATTGTGTGGATAATTGTAGTACTAATGTTACCTATATTAGGAGTTTTTCTATACTTCTTATTAGGAAAGAAACAACAATCAGCTAGGGTTTTGTAAAGCTATACTCTCGTTCAATTTTACAAATACGCACTTTGTACCAATCATACCAAAGTGATTTGCCTGCTTGTTGAGCTAAAAGATGTTCACTTTGTAGTTTCCATTCTTTAATATGATTAAGGCTTTCCCAATAACTTACCGTAATGCCTATACCATCTTTAGCACTTTCAATACCTAAAAACCCAGGTTGTAGTTTTGCGAGTTCTTCAATTTTATTGGCCATACTAGCGTAGCCTTTTGTATTTGAAGATTGCTTGGAAGTAAATATTACCGCGTAAGACATAAGTGTTTAATTTGATAGAATTTCAACAAATACATTATCCGCAAATTTTTGAGACACGGTTTCAATACTGTCATTAAATTCAATTTTCACAGAATTATCAAAACTACGTTTTTCTATAACTTTTATCTCGCTTGATAAAGCTAACCCTATTTCAGAAACATACCTTAAAAACTCTACAGAGCCATCATTTACAGAGATTAATTTACAAATGGTTCCGCTGTCTAATGAGGCAAGCGTAACTTTCTCGAACGTCCTATAATTACCTTCTGCATCAGGAATAACTTCACCGTGTGGATCTTTCTTGGGAAAATCCATAAACCTGTCTAACTCATTTATAAGTTTAGGAGATTTTACATGTTCTAGCTGTTCTGCCACGTCATGAACCTCATCCCAAGTGAAATTTAAATATTTACTTAAAAATGTTTCCCAGAGTCTATGTTTTCTTATTAACCCTACGGCAATATCCCTACCAGAATCTGTAAGCTGCAACTTGGCATAACGCTCGCTTTTAAGTAGTTTTTTTAATTTTAACTTCTTCACCATATTATTTACAGAGGCTGGCGAAATATTAAGATAATCTGCCAATTTATTGTTTCCAACCTTTTCATTATCAGAATCTAACATAAGTTGAAAAATAGCTTTTAAGTAGTCTTCTTCACTTTTGGTTAATTCTATCGAATTTAATTTGTTAGTCATACCTAACTTTTATAGTTTTGCGAATGTAAAATACAAAATTACTCAAATGAAACATATTACATCTATTAAAATAATAGTATTGTTAAGTGTAATACTTACAACGCTAAATATGAGCGCACAAGAAACACAGGATCCTGGCGCGATGGTTACAGACAGACCAGACCAAACCGAGTCTCCAGCACTAGTTACAAAAGGATATATACAAGTTGAAACTGGAGCTTTTTTCACACAAGACGAAGATGAAGGTTTTAAAACAGAAGCTATTGGCTACAATACTACACTAGTACGTTATGGCTTATTAGACAATTTAGAGCTACGTTTAGGTTTAGATTTTGTTGAAACAAGATTTAGTAACGATGGCAATGAATTTGACAATAAACTAAGTGGCTTTACTCCTATGCTCTTAGGTGTAAAAGTTGGTATTGCTGAAGAAAATGGTGTATTACCTAAAATTGGTCTTTTAGGACATTTAAGATTACCATTTACAGCAGGCAGTGACTATAAGCCAGAAACAACAGGTGCAGATTTTAGATTTTCTTTTGCACATACGCTCTCAGAAAAATCGAGCCTTTCATATAATCTGGGTGCTCAATGGGGAGATGACTCACCAGAAATAGCCTATATATACACATTGGTATATGGGTATAGCATAACAAATAAATTAGGAGCTTACGTAGAACTATATGGAGATTTACCAGAAAACAATAGCGCAAACCACCTTTGGGATGCTGGCTTTACATATTTATTAAAACCAAACTTTCAACTAGATGCAACTATTGGAAGTGGTTTAAATACAAATCAAGATTTACTGGTTAGTGCTGGAGTAAGTTTTAGACTACCTAAATAATAAATTACAAGATGAAACATATTATAATTATATCACTGTCCTTACTTTTATTTGCAAGCTGCAAACACACTAAGGAACAAAACACCGGAAAGCTAAAAGTGGTTACTACCACAACAATGCTTACAGATTTAGCTGAAAATATTGGAGGAGACCAAATTGAGTTACAAGGGTTAATGGGAAGTGGTGTAGATCCTCACCTTTATAAAGCTAGTGAAGGTGATGTTAGCAAACTAGCAAATGCAGACCTTGTTATTTATAACGGATTACATTTAGAAGGTAAATTAGTCGAAGTTTTTGAGAAAATGGGCAACAGAGTTACCACAAAAGCATTAGCAGACAATTTAGATAAATCAGGACTTATAAGCTCTGAATATTTTGCATCTAGCTATGATCCTCATATCTGGTTTAATATTAAGTATTGGAAACAGATAACTAATTCACTTACAGAAGAATTAAAAGCAGCTGTACCAGAACAAGCTGATTATTTTGAAGCTAACAGGAATGACTACATAAAAAAATTAGACACATTAGAAGCAGCGGTTATTAAAACTATAAGTACTCTTCCTGAAGAACAAAGAATTTTAGTCACTGCTCATGATGCTTTTAATTACTTTGGCAAAGAATACGGTTTTGAAGTTATTGGGCTACAAGGTTTATCAACCGCTACTGAAGCTGGCGTACAAGACGTTCAAAATTTATCTAAATTTATAATCGACAATAAGGTGAAAGCTATTTTTGTAGAAAGTAGTGTTCCTAAACGTACTATTGAAGCCTTACAACAATCTGTAAAATCTAAAGGGTTTAATGTAGAAATTGGCGGAACATTATACTCAGATGCATTGGGAAATAAGGGAACTGTTGAAGGCACATATATAGGTATGTTCTCCTACAATGTAAACACTATAGTAAATGCACTTAAGTAAGCGCAACTAAGTTTTAGTGATAAATATGATAAAAGATTCAAACAAAGTAGAGGTTAAGAAGAAGTATGCCATACAGGTAGATGATCTTACGGTTGCCTACAACTATAAGCCTGTATTATGGGATATAGATCTTGCTATTCCAGAAGGTGTTCTCATGGCTATTGTAGGCCCAAATGGTGCAGGAAAATCTACCTTAATAAAGTCTATACTCGGCATTATTAAACCTATTGCCGGCACAGTAAGAGTGTTTGGAAAAGATTATAAAAAACAGGTAAATGAAGTCGCTTATGTACCTCAGAAAGGTAGTGTAGATTGGGATTTTCCTACAACAGCACTAGATGTTGTAATGATGGGAACCTACGGTAGTTTGGGTTGGCTTAGAAGACCTGGCAAAAAAGAAAAGAAAGCGTCTTTAGAGGCTTTAGAAAAAGTTGGAATGCTTGCCTTTAAGAATAGGCAAATATCTCAACTTAGCGGTGGCCAGCAACAACGTATTTTTCTAGCAAGAGCTTTGGTTCAAAATGCAAGTATTTACCTTATGGACGAGCCTTTTCAAGGTGTAGATGCTACTACAGAAAAGGCAATAATCAATATTTTAAAAGAACTTAGAAAAGCTGGAAAAACCTTAATTGTAGTACATCATGATCTACAAACTGTACCAGAATATTTTGATTGGGTAACATTTTTAAATGTAAAGGGCATAGCTTCTGGACCTGTTAGAGACATTTTTAATGATGACAACCTAACTAAAACCTACGGAATTAACTATAAGGTTTCTGTAAACGCATAGGTATGGATATTACAGATTTCTTTACAGATTACACGCTAAGAACCATAACCTTAGGTACGGCTATACTAGGTGCGATATGTGGTATGCTTGGTAGCTTTGCCGTTTTAAGAAAAGAAAGTTTACTTGGTGATGCTATTTCTCATGCAGCATTACCAGGTATAGCATTGGCATTTCTTATTACAGGTGCAAAAGACACCTACACCTTACTTTTAGGTGCATTAGTTAGCGGTTTACTTGGCACGTGGTGGATAAGAGGTATAACTAGTAAAACACACTTAAAAAGTGATACAGCCTTAGGGCTCATTTTATCATTATTCTTTGGTTTCGGGATGTTACTCTTAACCTTTATTCAGAAAATGCCTAATGCAAATCAAGCAGGATTAGACAAGTATTTGTTTGGCCAAGCAGCCACTCTACTAGAAAGTGATATTTGGTTAATGGCAGGAATTACTGGTGTGAGTTTAATAATTCTATTACTATTCTGGAAAGAAATTAAACTATTACTGTTTGATGCAGATTACACTAAAACTCTAGGATTTAACACCAAATTTTTAGACGTCTTAATTACATCTTTTATTGTGTTGGCCATTGTTGTTGGCTTACAAACAGTTGGCGTGGTTCTTATGAGTGCGATGCTTTTGGCTCCAGCAGCAGCAGCAAGACAATGGACAAATAAGCTTAGCGTTATGGTACTGCTTTCTGCAATATTTGGTCTTTGTTCTGGTGTTTTTGGTACAGCAATAAGTGCAAGCCAGAATAACCTATCTACAGGACCAGTTATAGTACTTGTTGCTGGTGTTTTTGTATTAATATCATTTATTTTTTCACCCAATAGAGGTATTTTATTTAGACAGCTTCGTCTTATTAATAACCGTAGAGATTTAGAGCAACACAAAACCTTAGCATTTATGTACGGTATTGCAAAAAATCACAGTGATAAATCTCACCCTCACACTATTCGTATTTTAAATAATTTTCAAGGTTTTACCAGAAAAACTTTAGGAAGGCTAGAAGAGAAAGAGTACATCGCGATACAAGGTAAATTGTGGTCTATGACAGAAAAAGGCTATCAAAAAGCAGAGAATTTATACAAGAAAGACAATACAGATGAGTAGCGCACAAATAGACATACAGCTTATAGCAATGTTAGTAGCCCTAGCTTGTGCCATTCCAGGAACATTTTTAGTACTCCGTAAAATGGCTATGATTAGTGATGCTATAAGTCACTCAATTTTGCCAGGTATTGTTTTAGGTTTTTTTATTACACACGATTTAAATTCGCCTATTCTAATTCTATTAGCTGCATTTTCGGGTGTTATTACGGTGTTTTTAGTAGAGTTTATTCAAAAAACTGGCTTAGTAAAAAAAGATACTGCTATAGGATTAGTGTTTCCTGCATTGTTTAGTATAGGTGTTATTTTAATTGCTAAGAATGCAAATGACGTACACTTAGATATTGATGCGGTATTGTTGGGAGAACTTGCCTTTGCCCCTTTTGACAGACTCCTCTTTAACGATATAGATTTAGGACCAAAATCGTTGTGGGTAATTGGCACAATTTTGTTGATTACAATTACTTTGCTAATCATGTTTTTCAAAGAATTAAAATTAAGCACATTTGATAAAGGACTTGCCGCAACATTAGGTTTTTCTCCCATACTTATTCATTATGGTTTAATGACAGTGTCTTCTATTACAGTTGTAGGAGCTTTTGATGCCGTAGGTGCTATTTTGGTTGTTGCATTAATGATTGCTCCAGCAGCATCTGCCTATCTCTTAACAAACGATTTAAAGAAAATGCTGCTGCTATCTTGTACATTTGGGGTATTTGCCGCTATCTCTGGATATTGGCTAGCCAATCTTTTGGATGGTTCCATTGCAGGATCAATGACAACTATGCTTGGCGTAATCTTTTTAATGGTTTATTTCTTTGCTCCTAATAAAGGATTAATTTCTGTCATGTTTAGACAAAAAAGACAACGAAAAGAAGTTTCTCTACTTACATTTTTACTTCACCTTCAAAATCATTCAGAAGAACGTGAGCGACACGTTAATCATTTACAGGAACATATAAATTGGCAAAAAATTCGTTCAAAAACTGTGTTGGATCTGGCTTTAAGAAACAACATGATTTCAATAGAAAAGAATATTGTAACCCTAACAGACAAAGGGCAAAAATTTACAGAACGTGCACTGGAGTTTATTATAACCAACAAGACTTCAGAAATAGAACTTATGAAAGAAGACTTCTTTCTATTTAGAGGTTAACATCCTGTATTTAAAAGTTTTTAAGTAATTTGGCATAGTATTTTCTTAACTACAATTTAAATACCATCCTTATGAAATATGTACTCGTTTTAGTTTTAGCCTTTTCATTTACATCTTGTTGCTCACAAAAAGAAACAACAGAAGCTGCTGCCTCAGAAAATCAAAAAGTAATAGCTACAGAATCTTTTACCAAAATTAAAATGGGACAACTTACACCATTTGGTAATACTATGTTAAAGTTAAAACAAGTTACAAATGATAGCAGATGTCCAGAAGGCGCACAATGCATTTGGGCAGGTGAAGTTTCTGTAATTGTAGGTATGTACGATAAAGGTAAATTTGTAAAGGACATAAATATCACCTTTAGTCCTAAAGATGTAACAAAAAACAAACCTTACCTATTATTTGAAACTGAAGATAGTAAGTATTTTGCTACAGGCATGACACCATATCCTAAAGAAGGTTCTAAAATAGAGCCTAAAGAATATGCTATGGAAATAAGTATTAAGCCTAACGCTTAATAGACTTAGATTTCTGCTCTATTTTCTTAGAGACTAATAGTATTAGCATTAATACAATTACACATAAACAGGCACAGATACCAATAAGTGCGGTCTTACTGTTGCCTTCTAAAAGATTCTCAAAATCTAATAGCGTAATATTATAACCAGCCAATCCTAGTGCTATTACAATTAGTATATAGATAAATACTTTCATGAATGTTAATTAAAAAGTTCCTGAATATTTTCTGCAAATAATTTTACTGCAATTGCTAATAGAATAACCCCAAATACCTTACGTATTACGATAATTCCATTTTTACCTAAAAATCGTTGTAGCCTAGAGGAAGTCTTTAGTACAATATAAACAATTATAATATTTACAATAATTGCTGCAATTACATTTGCCAATGAGTATTCTGCTCTTAGTGATAACAGAGTAGTTAAACTACCTGGACCTGCCAACATAGGAAATGCTAAAGGGAAAATTGCCGCAAGGTCTGAGCTACTTTCATCTTCTTTAAACAATGTAACTCCTAATACCATTTCTAAAGCAATAAAAAATAGTATAAAAGCACCAGCAACAGCAAATTCATTTACATTAATCCCAATAAGTGATAGTATACTTTCTCCTAAAAATAAAAATACAATCATTACTACAGCTGCAACTATAGCTGCTTTTTCAGAATGTATATGACCATTTTTATCCCTTAGGGATAGTATAATGGGAATATTACCTATAATATCTATAACAGCAAACAATACCATAGTTGCTGTAAATATTTCCTTGAAATTTAACTCCATCTCAACATAGTTTAAGATGCAAAATTAGGTATTAAAATATTCTAAGCATCTATTTTAGGGATTAGTATTGCAGATATTTTATATGGTAAATACACTTAGACAAAGTATCTTCGCAAAATGTTTCAATTAGGAAAAACCATAGTCTCAGAAGAGATCATAGAGAAAGATTTTGTGTGCAACCTTAATTCTTGTAAAGGCGCTTGCTGTATAGAAGGCGAAGCTGGTGCACCGCTTGAAGAAGATGAAGTAAATATCTTAAAAAAAATATACCCAAAAGTTAAACCTTTTTTGAGAGAAGAAGGAATAGCTTCTATCAAAGAACAAGGCACATATATTGAAACCCCTTTGGGTGATTTAGAAACACCATTAGTAAATGGTAAAGAGTGCGCCTACGTAACTTTTAAAGACAATGGTATGGCAGGCTGTGGTATAGAAGATGCATACAACGCTGGCGAAATAGATTACAGAAAACCTATTTCATGTCACCTTTACCCAATTAGGATAAAAAAATACTCAAGTTTTTCTGCAATAAACTATCATAGATGGCCAATTTGTGATGATGCCTGCACACTTGGTAAAGAACTTAAGGTACCGGTTTATAAATTTACCAAAGATGCTTTAATAAGAAAATATGGTGAAGATTGGTACAAAGATTTAGAGAAAGTTGCAGAGGAGCATCTCAAACTTTAATTCCAAACTTCTCATTTTATTTTTAAGTATTAAATGTTAAAATTTAGGTCTTAAAGACACAAAAATCACTTCAGTTTTAATCAATTTTCAGACTGTTAAAAAACGTGTGAAACACTATGTTCACACTTGCTAACAACGATTTAAAGTCGAAAATATGAATTCAATAATTTTTAGCGTAATTATTTGTTTTTCAGTAATTTAAAACGCTTTTATTGAGATTACCGCATACACTTTCAAATACGATATGTTGAAAACTTTGTGGATAACGTTGGGGTCATTTCTTCGATATTAACCGTACTATTTTACATATTTGTTAGTCCCTAATCGTCACAACCAAATCTGTGACTTTTTAATCGCAAAAACGCACTAGAGACATGAGCCAAGTAGAACCAATTTTACAGAAAAACGAAAACAGATTCGTCATCTTTCCAATCCAACATAATGACATTTGGGAATGGTATAAAAAGATGGAAGCTTGTTTTTGGACTGCAGAAGAAATTGATCTTCACCAAGATCTTACAGATTGGAATTCTAAGCTTAATGACGACGAGCGTTATTTCATAAAACACATACTTGCATTTTTTGCTGCAAGTGATGGTATAGTAAATGAAAATTTAGCAGAAAACTTTGTAAATGAAGTTCAATATAGTGAAGCTAAGTTTTTCTATGGTTTTCAAATCATGATGGAAAACATTCACTCAGAAACTTACTCGCTTTTAATTGATACGTATGTAAAAGACGAAGCAGAGAAAGATCAACTATTTAGAGCTATCGAGGTTTTTCCTGCAATTAAGAAAAAAGCAGATTGGGCTTTAAAATGGATAGAATCAGATTCTTTTGCAGAACGTCTTATTGCATTTGCAGCCGTTGAGGGTATTTTCTTCTCAGGTGCATTCTGTTCTATTTTCTGGTTAAAGAAACGTGGCCTTATGCCAGGACTTACATTTAGTAACGAGTTAATTTCTCGTGATGAAGGTATGCACTGTGATTTTGCAGTACACCTTCACAACAAACACTTAGTAAACAAAGTTTCAAAAGAGCGTATTCGCGAAATTATTGTTGACGCCTTAAATATTGAAAGAGAGTTTATTACAGAATCACTACCAGCAAGTCTTATAGGTATGAATTCTAACTTAATGACTCAATATTTAGAGTTTGTTACAGATAGACTTTTACTTGAATTAGAGTGCGAGAAAGAATACAACACAGCAAATCCATTCGACTTTATGGATATGATATCGCTACAAGGAAAAACTAACTTTTTCGAAAAACGTGTAGGAGATTATCAAAAAGCTGGTGTTATGGATCAAGATAAAGACAACAGCAAGATTAGTTTCGACGCAGACTTCTAGAAGCCTAAAGCTTCTAAACACAACACGGTAACGTGTCTTAAATATATATAGAGTATCACTAGCCTTTAAAGCTGAAGGCATTTCCCTTTAGCTGTAAACTTTTGGGCTAAAACAATTAATCACTTAGCCTTAAACCGCTAAACCAAAACCAATAACACCATGGACGTATTAAAAAGAGACGGCAGACGCGAGCCAGTCATGTTTGACAAAATTACAGCGAGAGTAAAAAAATTATGTTACGGCTTAAACGAGTTGGTAGATCCTGTTAAAGTTGCCATGCGTGTTATTGAAGGTCTTTATGACGGTGTTACAACAAGCGATTTAGATAACCTTGCAGCAGAGACAGCGGCATCTATGACGGTATCGCACCCAGACTACGCTAAGTTAGCTGCTCGTATTTCTGTATCTAACCTACACAAAGACACTAAAAAGACGTTTAGTGAGGTTATGACAGACCTTTACGAATATGTAAATCCTCGTACAGGTAAAAAAGCACCATTATTGTCTGATGAGGTGTATAAGGTTATACAAGACAATAAAGACAGGCTAGACAGCACCATTATTTATAACCGTGACTATGGTTATGACTATTTTGGTTTTAAAACATTAGAGCGTTCTTACTTACTTAAACTTAACGGAAAAATTGCTGAACGTCCACAGCATATGTTAATGCGTGTTTCTGTAGGTATTCATTTAGATGATTTAGATGCAGCCATAGAAACATATGAGCTTATGTCTAAAAAATATTTTACACACGCCACTCCTACTCTATTTAATTCTGGAACACCAAAACCACAAATGTCTTCTTGCTTCCTGTTAACTATGCAGGATGATAGTATAGATGGTATTTACGATACACTAAAGCAAACAGCAAAGATTTCACAATCTGCAGGAGGCATTGGATTATCAATTCATAATGTAAGAGCAACAGGTTCTTATATTTCTGGAACAAACGGAACATCTAACGGTATAGTACCAATGCTGCAAGTGTATAACGACACAGCAAGATACGTAGACCAAGGTGGTGGAAAACGTAAAGGTTCATTTGCAATTTATATAGAGCCTTGGCACGCAGATATTTTTGATTTCCTAGATCTTAAAAAGAATCATGGTAAAGAAGAAATGCGTGCAAGAGATTTATTTTACGCAATGTGGATTCCAGATTTATTCATGAAGCGTGTAGAAGAAGATGGCAACTGGACATTAATGTGCCCTAATGAGTGCCCAAATCTATTTAACGTACACAGTGAAGAGTTTGATGAACTTTATTTGAAGTACGAATCTGAGAACAAAGGACGTAAGACTATTAAAGCACGTGTACTTTGGGAGAAAATTCTTGAATCTCAAATTGAGACCGGAACACCTTACATGCTTTATAAAGATGCAGCTAACCGTAAATCTAACCAGAAAAACTTAGGTACAATTCGTTCTTCTAACTTATGTACCGAAATTATGGAGTACACAAGTCCAGATGAAGTAGCGGTATGTAACCTAGCCTCTATAGCATTACCAATGTTTGTAAAGAATGGTGCTTTTGATCATAAAGAATTATTCAGAATAACAAAACGTGTAACTAAAAACCTTAACAAGGTAATAGATAGAAATTACTATCCTGTTAAAGAAGCAGAAAACTCTAACTTCCGCCATCGTCCTGTAGGATTAGGTATTCAAGGTTTAGCAGATGCATTTATTATGCTGCGTATGCCATTTACAAGTGATGAAGCCAAGACGTTAAATCAAGAGATCTTTGAGACACTTTATTTTGCTGCTGTTACAGCATCTATGGAGTTAGCAATAGAAGAAGGACCATATTCTTCTTACGAAGGTTCTCCAATAAGCAAAGGAGAATTTCAATACAACTTATGGGGAATTAAAGACGAAGAACTTAGTGGCCGATGGGATTGGGCAGGTTTAAGACAAAAAGTGTTAGAAAATGGTGTTCGTAACTCATTATTAGTTGCACCTATGCCAACTGCATCTACATCTCAAATACTAGGGAACAATGAAGCTTTTGAGCCATATACATCTAACATCTATACAAGACGTGTATTATCTGGAGAGTTTATTGTTGTTAACAAGCACCTACTAGAAGATTTAGTGAATCTAGGTCTTTGGAATAACGACCTTAAGAATGCTATTATGCGTGCAAATGGTTCTATTCAAAATATAGATGGTATTCCTCAGGATTTAAAAGAGCTTTACAAAACTGTATATGAGCTATCTATGAAAGACATTATAGATATGTCTCGCCACAGAGGTTACTTTATAGACCAAAGCCAGTCGCTTAACCTCTTTATGGAAAATGCGAACTACGCTAAGCTTACATCTATGCACTTTTACGCTTGGAAAAACGGCTTAAAAACAGGTATGTATTACTTGAGAACTAAAGCTGCTGTTGATGCAATTAAGTTTACAGTTGAAAAAGCTAAAAAAGCAGAACCACAACCACAACAACAAGAGGTTGCTGCTAAAGCTGCTGAAACATTACAACAAGCAAAAACACAGTTAGAACCACAAGCACAAACTGTACAAGCACCAGAAGTTGCAAAAACACAACCAGTTTTATTTGACAATGTGAGTAATACTGAAAATACCGAAGAGTTATCTCCAGAGGAATTAAAAGCAATAATCCAACAATCTAAAGATGCTCAAGGTGATGACTGCTTAATGTGCGGCTCATAACCTAAAGACCTAGTAATGTTCTAGAACTTACTATTTAATTTGTGTTAATTAAAATGCGGATAATCTTAATTGATTATTCGCATTTGTCATTTATAACAACATACAATCTATTTTGCTATCTTTAGTTATGGCACAACATAATGAGTTAGGTAAAGAAGGTGAAAAACTTGCAGTACGCTTTTTAAGCGACAAAGGCTATACTATACTCGAAACCAATTATCGGTATTTAAAAGCTGAAATTGATATTATAGCTAGAATAGGAAATGTAATTTGTGTTGTTGAGGTAAAAACAAGAAGTACTTCAGAATTTGGAAACCCACAGGAATTTGTAAAACCAAAACAAATAGGCTTATTAGTTAGCGCAATAAACAACTATATAGAGGATATAGAAGATGATGTTGAAATTAGATTTGATATCGTCGCTATTGTTAAAAATAAACTAGGCACTACTGTAGAGCATTTAGAAGATGCTTTTATGCATTTTTGAAACAGTATTACAAATGTACACCTCTATTTAAGTAACGGCAAATAAGACGATTTAAAATTGTGCTACTAACCTTTCAAAATCTTCAGTAGTATTATAAACATGTGGTGATACTCTTATAGCATTACCACGATAAGACACAATAACTTTAGCGTCTTCCAATCTTTTCTTCAACACATTTAAATCCATATGTTTTGGTAAATAAATACCAAATAAATGGTGAGATCTATATGCATCATCTTCAATAAAACAACCTTTACTTCTTAATGTATTTACAGCTTCAGAAGAAATAGAGTTACAGTAATCCTGAATATGTTGTGGTTTCCATGATAATAACTGTTCTAAAGCAGTAGTAAGCATTGGCGTTAATATAAAATTACTACTTTCTCCAACTGAAAAACGACCAGCTTTTGGTTGAAAGTGTTCTTGATAGTTTACCAAGTTTGTGAAATCTTCACTACCTAGTCTGTTCATCCAATTATGTTCAATAGGATTGCCATTACAAAGTGAATCTGCATAATACGCCATACCAAGTCCATATGGTCCTAGTAGCCACTTGTATCCTCCACAAATAAGTGCATCTACATTAAACTCTTTTATAGAAAAAGGTAAAGCCCCAACACTCTGTGTACCATCTACAACTAATTTGGCACCTACACTGTGAGTAGCTTCTCTAATAGTCTTTAAATTAAATAACGTGCCATCTGCCCAATGAGAATGCGCAAGTGAAACTACTTTGGTTTTTTTGGTAATACTTTTGAGAATTGAATCGTTCCACAATTTACCACGATTTATAAAGGTATCGGGCGCCTTTATGGAAACAATCTTAGCACCTACTTTTTTTGCCTCGTGCTGCCAAACATATACGTTACTAGGAAACTGCTCATTAATTAAAATAACTTCATCATCGCGCTTTAAATTGCAATTTTGAGCAACATTAGCCATACCATAAGAAACTGATGGAATAATGGCTGTATGTTCATAATTATCTGCAGAAATAAGTTCTGCAAAGCGTTTTCTTAACGTTGTACGTGCATCAAAAAAATGTTCTGAGGTAACATTAAAAGGTTGTTCTTTTAAGTGCACCATATCTACACCAACTTCACTTACAGATTTTAACTGTGGAGACATATATGCACCATTTAAATAGGTGATGTCTTTAGGTAAATTAAATAAATGACTTTGATTTTGTAGCATAATATTATAGTACGAGGTTATATTATGAAATATACGCTTTCTCTAAAAAATATGTAACTATAGCTTCTTTCATTAAAACACTCTGCTCACCAGCTTTTAAATTTGGTAGCTGGTCTAGCACTTTGTAATGAGGCCAGCCATCATCATCAAAAAATTCAAATTCATAATAACCATAAGGTTCAAGTAGCCTGCATATTGCAATGTGCATTAAATCTATCTTATGGTCTTTTTTATATTTATCGTGAGGTTTACCTAATTCTTGTACACCAATTAGATAGATAATTGCATCTAAATCTAATACCTCGCCATCTGCAAATTGTGCAGAAAGCTTATCTACAACTTGTTGCCAACGTTGCTTTAATTCTTCATCTCTTGCCATAGTGCAAAGATACTTAAGTTGAAGCGCATAATTACCTATATTTGAGATATGAATTTTATAGATATTATTTTAGGGATATTCCTATTACTAGGGCTTGTAAGAGGTTTTATGAAAGGCTTTTTTGTTGAATTAGCTTCTTTGGTTGCATTAATTGCAGGTATTTTTGGCGCTATTCACTTTTCCTATTATGCAAGCTCTTTTATTGCTGAACATGTTGATTGGGAAGAAAATTATATAAACCTTGCTGCATTTGCTGTAACCTTTATCATAATTATTGTAATTATTTCTCTTGCCGGAAAATTACTTACAAAATTGGCAAATATCATTGCTCTCGGTATTTTAAATAAATTGCTTGGTGGTGCATTTGGAGTAATAAAAATGGCATTTTTGGCTAGTGTAATTATACTATTTTTTGAAGCAGTTAATAGCAACAATTCTTTAATAGAACAAGAAAAGCTAGACAGTTCTGTACTCTACGCTCCAGTGTCTAAAATAACTCCTTTAGTATTACCCTCAATTTTGAAGGAGGCAAAGAATAGGGATATCCTGGATAAGGATAAAAGATACATTGGTGAAGAAAAATAATTCAAAATATAAAAGCACCTCAGTTTATAAAGACTGAGGTGCTTTTTAAATTTTACTTTCACAAACTATGAAAGTATACAATAAATTTTAAAAGTTAATCTGATAATTGAAGTTTTAAGTACTCCAAGCAATCATATATAGTATCAAAAATATCCTGTTCTTGGATAAGCTTTGGTATAATACCTACAGCTTCCAACATTTTTCGAGGCTGAGTATCAAGACCTACTAATAGGACTTCGATTCCCTTTCCTTCAAGATCTGTTATAATATCTTCTAAAGCATATACACCAGATTGATCAATATAAGGGACACGATCCATTCTAAAGATCACAACACTCTTGTCTTTTGAGTTTCGTTTTACTTCATCTTTAAAATAGGAAGTAAATCCAAAAAACAATGGCCCATATAATCTTTTGATGAGAATTTTTTCTTTGTTGGTCTCGTAAAAATTACCTTCAGTTTTCCACTTGGAGTCATTGTCATCAATATCAGATAGTGTTCCTGTAGTAAGTCCTCTTTCTGCCATATCACCAGACTTCTTCATAAACAGTAAGCAGGCTAATGCCACACCAATTCCTACAGCTTGAATTAGGCTTCCAAAAGTGGTCATTAATAATACAAGAATCATTACAAATGCGTCGCCCTTAGGTACTTTTAAAAGATGCTTTAATCCTTTAATATCTATAATCTTAAATCCTATTGGAATAAGAATACCAGCTAGTACACAAAGTGGTATTTCAGAAGCTAAAAACCCAAGTCCTAATAATACAGCTAATAAGAACAAGCCGTGAATCATACCTGAAAGACGTGTTGTGCCACCAGCATTTATATTTACAACAGTACCTTTTGTAGCACCAGCACCAGGAATACCACCTATAAGACCACCTATTGCATTACCAATACCTTGCCCTATAAGCTCTCTGTTTGAGTTGTGCTTGGTTTTAGTCATACTATCTGCTATTACTGAGGTTAACAATGAATCAATACTACCTAGTAAAGCAAGGATAAATGCATACTCTAAAATAATGGAAAAAGCGTTTAAATCTATTCCAAGAATTGTATCAATTTTTAATTCTAGGAATGAAGGTATCTCACCTATGTCCTTAATTAAAGGAACATCAAAATTGAAAAAATAGCCTATTAAAGTCGCTACAATTAGTGCTACAAGTGCTGTAGGAATAGCTTTATTAATTTTAGGCCAAATTATATACACAGCTATAGTAATACTTCCTAACAGAAGTGCTTGTGGATTAAACTCTGCAAATAATCTTGGTAAATCCTTCATGATTTTTATGGTAGACTTGGCAGAGTCTAGTCCAACAAATGGAAATATTTGAAGAATAATGATAATCAAACCAATACCACTCATAAATCCAGAGATTACCGGATAGGGAAAGTATTTTACATAACCTGCAATATTAAGAAAGCCAAAAACAATTTGGATAAGCCCAGCAAAAACGAATGTTGCTAAAATTATACCCATACCAGCTTCAAGACTTCCTGTAAGCTCTATTGCAGCGACAACAAGTGCTGCTGTCACAACAGTCATAGGACCTGTAGGGCCACTGGCTTGTGTTTGTGTACCTCCAAAGGCGGCAGCAAATATACCAACTGCTATCGCACCGTAAAGTCCTGCAGCTGCTCCCATTCCAGATTGTACTCCAAATGCTAAAGCTAATGGCAATGCTACTACTCCTGCTGTAAGACCACCAAAAAGATCGCCTTTAAAATGTTTGAACGTTATCATTAAATTAATTTTACTTAAAAGATTAGTTTTCAATTTTAAATAGTTGTGTAAAACACAAACTCATAATTGCATCAATTAAAAACCATAACTACTGATGCCTGTCAGTAGATATGGTAATTATTAGGCTCCTCGTCTAAAAGGTTGTTTTTTCTCTTGATTAAAGAACTGCTCGTAGCTTTCTGGATTTTCTGTGATTCCTCTTTCAGAAATAATCTTTATATGAATGTTACGCTCTTCTGCTCTAAATTTAAAATCGTCTAATATCTCAATAATATCATGATCTAAATATTTAGCCTTTCTCGTATCAATTTCTAAGAATGAATTACTCTCAAGATTGTTTAATTCTTTCAAAATTGCTCCTTTATTAATAAAAGTAACTTCTTCTGCAAGAGTCATCTTAACATGGTTTTTACCATTTGATGGTTCTTCGATATGTAAAAAGTGAGAGTTTTGGTAGCTTTTTATTACAATTACTACAATACCAATTGCAAGTCCTAAACTAATACCAATTAATAAATCTCCAAACACAATACCTATTACAGTAACTATAAATGGTACAAATTGTTTCCAACCTAAAACAAACATTCTTTTAAAGGTAGATGGCTTAGCTAATTTATATCCTACTAAGAATAGAATAGCTGCCAATACAGATAAAGGAATAAGGTTTAGAATATTAGGGATTAATATAACAGATATTAATAATAAGAAACCGTGAAGGATTGCTGATAATTTTGTTTGTCCACCAGACTGTATGTTAGCCGAACTTCTTACAATTACCTGTGTAATTGGTAGACCACCAATTAAACCAGATATCATGTTACCTGTACCTTGTGCAAATAACTCTCTGTTAGTAGGTGTTGTTCTTTTCTTAGGGTCTAGCTTATCTGTAGCCTCAACACAAAGTAGTGTTTCTAAACTTGCTACTAAAGCAATTGTAAATGCTGTTATCCAAACATCTGGATTACCAATAACACCAAAATTTGGGAAGGTAAACTGACCTAGGAATGAGTCAAAATCATCTGGAATAGGAACACTCACTAAGTGTTCTTGACTAATACTCCAACCTGAAATATCTTGAGTAGCTACAAAATAAACAATACCTGCAAATACTGCTACTAAAGGTCCTTGTACTAATTGAAATATTTTACCTTTTTTAGATAAAACTGCTTCCCATAATATTAAAATCACCATAGCAATAACTGCTATTAAAGTAGCGCCAGGACTTATATTACCAATAATATTTCCTAATTCAGAAAATGTATTTTCACCGTCCATTTGTAAAAATGCCCAATCTCCTTCTGGATCTGCATCATAACCAAAGAAATGAGGAATTTGCTTAAGTACAATGATAATACCAATACCTGTTAGCATACCCTTAATTACGGATGATGGAAAGTAATATCCTATTATACCACCTTTTAGAAGACCAAAAACAATTTGAATTGCTCCACCTAAAACTACAGCTACTAAGAAGTTTTCATAACTCCCTAAACTTGCAATTGCAGCTAGTACAATAGCGGCAAGACCTGCTGCAGGACCACTTACCCCTAAACTAGAACCACTAATGGCTCCAACTACAATACCACCGATAATACCTGCAATTAAGCCTGAAAATAGTGGTGCTCCACTAGCTAATGCTATACCAAGACAAAGAGGAATAGCAACAAAAAATACCACGACACTAGCTGGAAAATCGTGCTTTAAATTCTTAAACATATAATATATTTTAATGCAGAAAGACTTTTATCTTTCTGTTGTTTTTAATAAATAATAATGGCAACAAGACAACCTTATTAAGAGAAAGCTAGCTTGTTGTGACTAAATATATTATGAGAATTTTGGTGGCGGATATGCCGTATCTATATACACAGATACAAATGTGCAATTGTATTTGAAGTATTGTTTGTCTGTATCTAAGAAATCATAATACTTAAATACAACATCATTTTCAGAATGACTGTAATCTTTAAAGTCTAATTTGTTTTTGCAGTTTTCTTCCTCAATTACAACGACACTCATTACCTCTTGATCAAATATAAGAGACAATGTAGGTACAATTGTAAAGGCTAAAAACCCTATGAGAAATATGAATGCTTTAAACTTTATCAACTCTAAAAATTTATGAAATGCAAAAGTATTGAATTTAAAAAAATTAACATTTAAACTAATGTTAAAGCTATCATCAAAGTGCCTTTAATTCAGTTTTTAACAGCCAACCTTGTTTGCCGTCTGCTAATTCAATTTTTCTCCAAGAATCAAAATCTTCTAAAATTTTAGCCTTAGTACCTTCATGTAATAAGAATAGCTGTTCGCTTCTTGAGTTAGGCTCACTTCTTACAACAACTTCTTCTGGAAAGATAATACCAAAACTTTTTTGTTCCAACACAGATTGCTGTTGGTAAGCAAATACAACTGCACATATTGCAATTAAAAATGCTAAACTGCCGCCTATAAAGAACAATCGTTTTTTTAATGATGCTCTAGAGAAGTAATAAAGAAGTATTAACACCACAAAAGAAATTGAAGCTATTACAGCAAGCCAAGCCCAACCATTTACGCTTAAAGTAGCAATAACAGAGTTTACAATTTTAGAAACTCCAGTTTTAGGAACCTCATCTATAGCATCAATAGTCATTTGTCTTGCGTAAGCTAGATTGTTTGTTACATCTGCATCATTAGGATCTAGCTTAAGAGCTTTTTCAAAATAATATACGCTAGGCCCAACATTATTTAATTTATAATGAGAATTTCCTAAGTTATAATATACAGATGTGCTTTCGTATCCATCTTTAAGGATAGATTGGTATTTAGATATAGCCTCTTCATAGTTTTCATTTGCATAGGCTTGGTTAGCTTCTTTAAAAAGCGACTCAGACTGTGCAATGGTAACAGTTGTAATAAAAAGGGCACATATTATAGTTACAAACTTCATAATCCTAAATTAACATCCTACCATTAAATTAAACTCTATAATCTTTTCTGTGGTTTTACCATTCTCATCTGTTAACACTACTTTGTACCAAACATTTTGTGACTTTATACCAATACCGTTTTCTGTGAGTGTTTTGAATGGGTTTATCATATTTGCTACCTTTTGGCTACAAAGTCTTCTCAGATCATCTTTGATTTCTGCTACAGATATTTTTTCTTTGAAAGTCTCATCTTCTACCTCATCTTTAAGTGATGTAAACGTATTATCTTCTAAAAGTGGAGGCATTAATCTCCAATCACTTTTAAACGTATAGCTTCCCGATAAATCGCAAAATGGTTGCTCATCAAAAACAACAAGGCTTTTTTCTACGCGCTGATATACTTTTACGTTTACATTGCGTTCTGGCTGTACACGTACCCATTTATTAAATGGAGAGTCTCCATAAGACACCTTTACCGTTACCTTATCTTCTGCATTAAACGTATTGTTTTTAGATAACAACCTAACATCTTCTATATAAACAACAGCATCATTAAACTGTATCTTTATACGTTTATCTATCTTTTCTGAAGATAACTCTGATGTTAATACGTAGCCTAAGATATGTTCAAAAAACCTGTAGAATCTAATTTTTGAGAACTCGCCTTTTTCGTCAAGAATTTCTACTTCTGTACCATAATCCAGTACATCTACATCTTTAGCATCTGCACTAGGCACTTCTTTTAATGGCAATCCATTTTCTGTACAAACGTATTTAAGAGTTTTAGCAAAGCCAAGGCTTGAAACAAACATTGCAAGAACTACAACTATCTTACTAAGATTATATGTGTTTTGTGCGCCATTCATATCCTTACATTTGTTTATCTATTTGAGAAATAACTCTGCTTGCCTTATCATAATCCTGTTGCATTGCGGTATTGCTACTTGGAGTATATCTTGCAAATTCACAATTTTCCAATAATGAGATATATTCAATACTAGGTGCTTCATCTGCGCCACGTTCTTTTAATAAACGTTGTATCCTATCCTTACTCATCTCACTAGTTTGAATATTTAATTTTGCTTTTAAATAATTGTGTAAAGCGCGCTCTAAACTTTCATAAAACGGTTTTTGGTCTCCTAGTTTTTTCTTAGCATCACTTAAATACTTTCTAGCTAATTTATCTGCTTTTCTAATTCGGTTTCCTCTAACATCATTTGCTCGCTCCTCTCGTTTCTTACCAAATATTATAGCTAGTGGTATAAGTGCCAATGGTCCTAACAATAATATCCAGAAGCCAATACTCTTAAAAAAGGCCTGATCACCAATTGGTTTTAAATTGGCGTTTTGTTTAATAAACCTAAACGGAGTACCTGTAGTAACAACTGCTTGTTTGTTGTTGCCCGAAGTTACACCTGTTGCCGTTGCATTTCCAGTATTTTCTGGACCCGAAAGTACATCGATCACAATTTCTTTTGACGTTATTGTTTTATAAGTTTCAGTTTCTAGGTCGAAATATGAAAAGCTAATTGGAGAAATAGGGTACTTACCTTTATAGTTTGGAATTATAGTATATGTTTCTTCAACACTACCTCTCATGCCGTTAACAGTAGTTGAAACTCTCTCTTTACGTTGAGGCTCAAAAACTTCTAATGAGCTAGGCACAACAAGTTCTGGGAAATTAAACATTGAAAGATTTCCGTTACCTGAAATTTTAACTACAGCATCTAAGCTTTCTGTAGCCTCTAGCTCTGTTTTGTTTGTGGTAACTTCAAAATTAAATTTACCTACAGCATTTGTAAAGTTTGAAGGTTTTCCTTCTGTAGGAAGTGGCTTAACATCTATAATTCGTTTACCTGCACTCACGTTTTTCTTTACTGTTTCAAACAAACGTCCTCCAAAAATATCTCGTCTGTTTGAAGGCACATCTACATCTATAGATAATGATAGTGGCTCAATTTCTAACTTTCCAGATTTTTGAGGATACAATACTGTTTTCCTTAGTGTTACATAGCGATATTGTTCTCCTTGATATGTGCCATTTTGTACTTTAAGTTGTTTTATATCTATACTCTGGCTCCAAAAATCTGCATATTTAGGACTCGCTATTTCACGCCAATTACTTACAGAAGTAGATGGGCTTACATATAACTTATAGGTAACTGTAACGCCTTCATTTAAATATGGGTTGGTTTTAGAAACCTCTGCAACTAAATGTATATTATCATCTGCCACAACGCTGGCATTATTACCATCTGTAGGATTTTCTACAGCATTTGTAACCGTTATTTTTATGGGTGTTGTCTTATAAGTAGTTCCTTCTATATCTATTACAGCTTGTTGTATAGTAAAGTTACCAGTAGCTGTTGGCTCTAAAAAATACTTATAACTTTTCTTATAAGTACTCTTACCATTTATCCAGCTTTGGCTAACAGATTGGTACGGACCTCCAACTTTTCTAAACCCTGTAAACTCTGGAGGATTAAAGTTATCTCCATCTTTGTTCATGGTAAACTCTACACTTAAGCGTTCATTAACACCTAGTTTAGTTTTACTCACACTGGCTTCAAAAGAAATTTGAGCAAAGGTGTTTGCCCCTATTAAAACCAAGCAAATTAATAAGACATGTTTTAATTGCATTACCAATCTTTTTCTGTTTTTACTTTTGCAGCTTTCGCTTTCTTAGCATTTAATTTCTCCTGAACCTTTGCTTCTTGGTTGGCCATAGTTTCTAACAGGTTCTGTATTTGTTGAGGGCTAAGCTGCCCTTTGCCTTGTTGAGGCTGTTGTTGTTCTTTCTTTTCCTTACCGTCGTTATTTTTACCATCACCTTGTTTATCGTCCTTAGGCTTTCCTTCTTCACTTTCGTCTTTATTGCCTTGGTCTTCCTTGTTTTCTTTATCATCTCCTTCATTACCATCTTCACTTTCTTCACCTTTATCGTCTTTGTCTTTTTCGCCTTGATCTCCTTCTTTCTTCTCTTGATCGTCTTGCTTATCCTTGTCTTTATTTTGCTCTTCGTTCTTCTTATCATCATTACCGCCACCACCATCTTTCTGCTCTTTTTCTAATAAGCTTTTGGCCAAAGCAAGATTGTAACGCGTTTCATCATCATTTGGATTGTTTCTTAAAGCTTGCTTATAAGCTTCAACAGCTTTAGCGTATTTTTTATCGCGCATAAATGTGTTCCCTAAATTATGGGCACTTTTATGTTTTAATTCTTTTTCTTCTGAAGCTGTTTCTGCTGTAACATACTTTTCACCTGCTTCACTTACCTTATCCTTGGTGTAATATAAGTTTCCTAAATTATATTTTGCTTCATGATTATTAGGATTTTTAGCAATAGCTTTTCTATATGAAGCCTCTGCAAGCGGAAAATTATCTTCTGCAAGATAGTCTTGAGCTTCATTTAATAAATCTTGAGCTTCTTGCTCTTGCTTTAGTTGCTCTTTAGTTTTTTGTTGTGCCTGCGTGGTAATAGTGAACACCAAAGCACATAGCAAACTTAGTATAAGAGATACGTTGTGTTTAGTTTTCATTGTTGTTAATTTATATAGGTTTGAATGCCTTAAACAGCATTCGTTTAATTTTGTTTTTTATTATAATTTTTCAATAATTTCTGAAGGCAGAAACATTTCTAAAATTGGTTTCATATTCTTCTCTACTACTATAAACTTCCAATTAGTTATACCATTTGGAGATTCTGCTATTACACGTTTTTGAACGCTTATTTTATATTGGTCTTTATCTTCTAAATACGTCACATTCTCTTCACCAAAGTTTTTATAAAATGATACTAACATCATACTTTGTTGTAACTCCTTTTTTTCTTGCAGTTCTTCATCTTCTGAATCTTCCACAGAGTTGTCTACAAAACCAATATACATATCATTTGAGTAGCTAAGTGTAGCATAATACTTCTCGTTTATGAGTTCTGGTTCATTAATGTCCTTAATATTAGTATTATCAAACCTTAAATTCATAGACTCTGAGTTAAAAGCGCTTTGCATTGCAACCAGTAATTGTTCTCTTGGGATTAGCTCAAAAATACCTTCTGCTGTATACTCTATAGCTGTTTCAAATTCTTTATTGATTATAGCAGTTAAGTAGGTATTAAAATCTGTTTCAATTTCCTTCTTGGCATTTTGGGAGTATCCAGTTAACGTAGCTGCTAAAAGAATTACATATGTAATGATATGCTTCATGTATTTAATCTATTTGTTTTTCGTTGAACAAATTCAATTTTTTAAGCCAACTTGTTCTTCGTTCCAGTAAAAATACTTCTAAAACTAAAAAGAAAATTCCGAAGCCTAAAAACCACTGAAACTGGTCTTTAAAATCTGCAAACTGCTTAGCTTCAAACTCTTTCTTATCCATATTTTGAAGGATTTCTGTTACTTTCTCTACGGTTTCCTTAGTGATGTTATTATATATATACTCACCATTAGCCTCTTTAGCAATATCTTTTAATGTTTCTTCCTGTAGCCTTGTAATTACAGTCTGATCATTTTGATCTTTCTTATAATTAAGCACAACACCATTGCGTTTAATTGGTATTCTGCCTCCTTTTGTTGTTCCTACACCAATGGTAAAGATTCTTATTCCTTCTTCACTTGCTTCTTCTGCAATGTTTACAGAATCGCCTTCATGGTCTTCTCCATCACTAATAATAAATAGCACACGGTTAGTTTGCTCATCATCATTATAGTAGGTTTTAGCTAGTTGAATTGCCTCATTTATAGCTGTACCTTGACTACTCAACATATCTGTATTCATATTTTGCAAGAACATCTTAGCACTTGCGTAATCTGTGGTAATAGGCAATTGCGGAAAAGCACTTCCTGCATATGCAATAATACCTACACGATCACTAGCCAAACTATTTATAATTTGAGTGACCAACTGTTGAGACTTCTCTAAACGGTTAGGAGCAACGTCTTCTGCTAGCATACTCTTTGACACATCAATTGCGAAAACAACATCAACACCTTCTCGTTTTACTGTTTCTAATTTCGTGCCAATCTTAGGATTTACTAATGCAATTGTTAAACAGGCAATGGCCAAGCACAGTACAACTATTTTTAAAATTGTTTTAAAAACAGATTGGTTTGGGCTTAGCTTTTTAAGCAAGTCTTTATCTGCAAACTGAGATTGTTTGCGTTTTTTCCAGATTAATGCAGCAATTAATAGCAGTAGTAATACTGGTACAATTGCCAACAGCCAAAAATATATGTGTTCCTCTAAGACCATTTATACAAAACTTCTAAAAATTGTAAACCTTAATAACACCTCAACAACTATTAATCCTAATGCCGCTAATACTAAAGATCTAAAAAGCTCTTTGTAGTTATAAAATTTAAACTCTTCTACTTCTGTTTTTTCCAGCTTATTTATCTCTTCATAAATAGCTTCTAATTTCTGATTGTTAGTAGCTCTAAAATATTGACCACCAGTTACAGTAGCGATTTGTTTTAAAAGGTCTTCATCTATTTCAACTTTCTGATTGCCATATTGAAATTGGCCATTAGACTTTATACCAATAGGAGATAATGCCATACCATTACTACCAATACCAATAGTGTAGGTTTTAATGCCGTACTCCACAGCTAACTCACTAGCTAACTTAGGGTCTATTGTACCAGAGTTGTTTACACCATCGGTAAGTAAGATTATAACCTTACTTAAAGCTTTACTGTCTTTTAGTCTGTTAACAGATGTTGCTAATCCCATTCCTATAGCAGTACCATTCTCAAGAACTTCACTAAACTTTACATCATTTAAAGCACCAAGCACTATACTTTTATCACTCGTAATAGGTGTTTTTGTGTAGCTTTCTCCAGCATATAGAACAATACCTACACGATCGTTAGGACGTCCTTGTATAAACTCTGAAGCAACATCTTTTAAAGCTTCCAGTCTATTTGGCCTAAGGTCTCTTGCTAACATACTCGCAGAAACATCAATAGCCATAACTATATCTATACCTTTTGTGGTCTTAGTTTTAGTTGAAACATCTACCGTACGAGGTCTTGCCATTGCAGTTATTAAAAATGCTAATGCTAATAGGCGCAACACAAATAGTAGCGGTCTTATATTTACCAACCAGCTTTGCTTTACTTTAAAACCTTTTATAGTAGATATTTTTAGCTCTGCAGTTTGTTTACCTCTTTTAATAATGTACCAAGCAATTAGTACTGGCATTATTAAGAACAACCAGAACCACTGCGGATTTTCGAAAACAAAATTATCTAACATTACTGAGCACTTTTTTGAAGTTCGATACTATTAATAATACGGTTTGATATTTCTTCACCAGCTTCATCATTCTCACCATTTACAACCATTATTTGTTGCATACCAATGTTATTATTAAAAACCAGTAATTGAAACGCAGATTTTTGACCCGTAAAGTTTCCTTGCTCTTTAGAAAATGTAAACGTACCATAAGCTTTTAGTCCTTTAATACCGTTTGCTGTAGTAAACTCATCTTCTTTTACAAACATATTATTAGCTCCTTGCTGCTCTAGCATTCCTAAATTAGCTTGTACAATTGCACTTTTATCTACCTCTTTTTGTTCCTGCTTAAACGATGTTGTGTTAACATATACGTAAAACCCGTTTATAAGGCTACCATAAGTAAATAATTGATTGTCCTTAACAACTTGCTCTACTTCTTTAGGCAAAGCTGCATCTTTTCTTACCAATACTTTTGGTGTTGTAATTGCTACAGATGGATAACCATAATCACTTCTTACCCAATCACCTTGCAAAAGTTCTTTAGTAGGATGACCAATAAAGCTATCTTTAATATAATCTGTTCCTTTTATTACAATTAAACTAACAAAGAATACAACTAATACAAAGAGACCAACTATAACAGAAATTATAATCTGTTTACGTTTTCGCTTTTTAGCTTTAGCTTCTTGAAACTCTATAGTATTCTCTAACTCTTCTAGTGTAGGTTCTGGAATTGCAGCTTTTGTATCTTTAATAATAACTTCAACTCTTAATCTGTCTGCTTTTACAACGCCTTCATCTGGATTCATTTTTGCAAATTTCGCTAAATCTGCACGCATTAAAATTTGTTTGAAATCCTTAATTGTTTCTTGAGACAGATCTAACTTTCCTTGTTGTTTTTTTGCTTCCATTAAAGCGATTAACTCTTCTGTTGTTCGCTCCATTGCATGATCGTCTACTTTTTCATCTATAAAGCGACGTGCAGAATCTGTTAATCGAGAATAGTAGTTTTTGTAGTCTTGGTTTTTAAGCAAATCAGACTTATCCAAAGCTTGTAACTCAAGCATTGCTTTTTCAAATGGAGGAATTTTTACTTCTGCTTCTGCTTTTTTCTTCTGTCTTCTAAAGATTAAAAATAACAAGCTAGCTACAACCATAGCTATAAGAAGCAACCACCATATCCAAGTTGGTATTTGAAAACGACTAGGCACCTCCACAGATGGTTTTATAGGATACATTTTCTGTTTAGTTGTATCTACAGCTACATCTGCAACTTCAACTCGCATAGAGTCTGTTAGTATGACCCTATCATTAATCATAACTCTTTGTTGCGGGATGGTATAACTACCAGAATCAAATTGTGTTAAGCGGTATTCCTTTAAGAGTCTAAAACGTTTTTCTAATCGTGTTGTATCTGCCAACAAACTTTCCACCATTTCCATAGGAGCAAATGTTTGTCCTTCGGGAAACACAACCACATTGGTTGAGTCTGTTTCTACCTGAATGCTATACGTTATCTGTTCTCCTATTTTTATTGAAGTAGAATCTATAGTAGCGTTTACTTCTTGAGAAAATGAATAGGTAATGGCGAAAAGCGAAACGAAAATAGCAGTAAGCGTTCTAACCGAAGTTGAAAACACTTTGTTTATATCCATTTTTAAGTTTTCATTCATCATTTAAGCTCTTCTTTTAAAATAACCCAATAATTTCTTTACATAACTCTCATCTGTACGCGTATGTATTACGCCAGACCCACTTCTTCTAAATGTGTTTTCAAAGTAATTTACACGCTCATTATAATGTTTGGCATAATTAACTCTTACAGTCTTTGATCCTGTATTTACCAATAACAACTCTCCAGTTTCTTCATCTTGCATTTGAACCATTCCTAAATTAGGAATAGCTTCTTCTTTTTCATCATACACGCGAATACCTGTAACATCATGTTTTTTGCCTACAATTTTCATTGTTTGCTCATAACCATCTGTCATAAAATCTGATAAGACAAAAACGATAGCTTTTTTCTTAAGCATGTTAGACAAGTATTTTAAAGCTTTTGTAATGTCTGTCTTTTTACTTTGTGGCTTAAACTCTATAAGTTCTCTTATTATTCTCAAGACATGTAAACGTCCTTTTTTTGGAGGTATAAAAAGTTCGATTTCATCAGAAAATAAAAGCAATCCTATTTTATCATTATTCTGTGTTGCCGAAAATGCTAAGGTTGCTGAAATTTCTATGATTATATCTTTTTTAAACGCTTGGTTTGTACCAAAGAATTCTGAACCAGATATATCTACCATTAAAACCATGGTTAACTCACGTTCTTCTTCAAAAATCTTTACAAAAGGCTCATTATACCTTGCGGTTACATTCCAATCTATACTCCTTACATCATCTCCAAATTGATATTGGCGCACTTCACTAAACGTCATACCACGACCTTTAAAAGTACTGTGGTACTCGCCACCAAACACGTGATCGCTAAGGCGACGTGTTTTAATTTCAATTTTACGTACTTTTTTTAGGAGGTCTTTGGTGTTCATTGTCTTTAATCGAAGAGTCTTAAATGCAATTTGATTTTTGAATTTTCAAAGTAGAGTTAAGTGCTTAGCAAAAAGAGATTAGTAACTCAAAACATTACTTCCTAATTACTAAAGCTCAGAAACTACTATGGCACTTCAATCTCATTTACAATTTTATTAATAAGATCTACGCTGGTAACATTTTCTGCTTCAGCTTCATAGGTTAACCCAATACGATGCCTAAGTACATCATGTACTACTGCACGCACATCTTCTGGCACAACATAACCTCTACGTTTAATAAAGGCATAGCACTTTGCTGCGTTTGCAAGGTTTATACTACCACGAGGTGAAGCTCCAAAGTTTATTAATGGTTTAATATCATTAAGATTGTATTGTTCAGGATAACGTGTTGCGAAGATGATGTCTAGAATATACTTCTCTATCTTCTCATCCATATAAACTTCTTTAACAGATTGTTGGGCTCTCAAAATTTGATCTATAGATACAACTGGATTTACAGTTTCAAAACTGCCTTTTAGGTTAGCACGCATTACCATTTGCTCCTCATCCATCTTAGGATAATCTATCACTGTTTTTAACATGAAACGGTCTACTTGGGCTTCTGGCAAAGGGTAAGTTCCTTCTTGCTCTACTGGGTTTTGTGTTGCCATAACTAAGAAAGGCTTATCTAACACAAAGGTTTCATCTCCTATGGTTACTTGCTTTTCCTGCATAGCTTCTAATAAAGCAGATTGTACCTTGGCAGGAGCACGGTTTATCTCATCTGCCAATACGAAATTGGCAAAAATAGGACCTTTCTTAATGCTAAAGTCATTAAGCTTCATATTGTAGATCATAGTTCCCACAACATCTGCAGGCAATAAGTCTGGTGTAAATTGAATACGGCTAAATGTCCCGTGAACAGCTTTAGACAACGTGTTTATTGCTAAGGTTTTTGCCAAACCCGGCACACCTTCTAATAAGATATGACCTTGTCCTAAAAGACCAATAAGCAAACGCTCTACCATATGCTTTTGGCCAACAATTACCTTTCTCATTTCTAATGAAAGCACATCTACAAAAGCACTTTCTTTTTCTATTTTTTCATTTAAACTCGCAATGTCTATCGACGTGTTTTGTTCCATAGATTCAATTATTTAATTCACAAATTTAAAAAGCTAACTAAAGCTAAACAAATTCCTATTTTTAAAAAATATCTTAAAAAAGTCGCTTTTAAAAACCAACTTTTATTTAAACGTGTAAGTTACCAAAGCCTTATCAATATATGTACTTTCGCATTAGATAAGTTTCAGTAACTAACAAATACGAAAAGATTAGAACTATGTTGCAGGAAAAATTACAGTTTTCAAGAATTATTCAAGGAGTAATGAATTGGGGTGCTTGGGGAGCAAAAATGAGCACCCAACAAATGGCAGAACAAATTGAACACGTATTAGACCTTGGCATAACAACTTTTGATCACGCAGATATTTATGGTGGTTATACTACTGAAGCTGAATTTGGAAAAGCATTTAAGGAAAGTGGTGTAAACCGTGAAGATGTACAACTCATCTCTAAACTAGGCATACAATATCTTTCTGATGAGCGGCCTTATAACCGTGTAAAACATTACCAATATGATGCTACCTACATTTTGGAGAACACAGAACGGTCTTTACAAAAACTAAACACCAACTATTTAGATTTGTTGTTACTTCATAGACCAAGTCCACTTATGGATCCTTTAGAAATAAAAGGCGCTATCGAAAGGCTACTTACAGAAGGTAAAATTAAATCTTTTGGGGTTTCAAATTTTACACCAAGCCAGGTTGCAATGCTAGAAAAACATATTAAGGTTTCTGGTAATCAAATTGAATGTAGTATTACCCAGTATGAACCAATGCTAAATGGTGTTTTAGATGATATGGTTACTAAGAACATACTGCCAATGGCCTGGTCTCCTTTAGGAAGTATTTTTAAGGAACATACACAACAAACTATGCGTGTACAAAATGTCTTAAAAACACTACGCGCTAAATACAGAACTACTATAGACCAAATTCTTATTGCTTGGCTACTAAAGCATCCTTCTGGTATACATCCAGTAATTGGAACATCTAAGGTTTCTCATGCTAAAGCAGCAGTTAAAGCACAAGAAATAAACCTTGACATACAAGATTGGTTTGAGCTCCTAATTGCAAGTCAAGGTCATAAAGTTCCTTAATCTAAATCTTTTGGCAACTTTCCAAATGCTCTAGTATCTTCTTTGGTTAATATCTTAAAATCTGCAGATTTTGGAGCATTTTCTAGAACATGGTTAAGTTCTTTTGGGAATGTAGTCATCTTACGTTCTTTAAGATCCATCCAGCATCCTAACATATCGCAAGTCGCTAAGTTTTTTCCATTTGAATCGTAAAAATTATGGACAAATTTAAAAAGTGAACCATCTTCACTAACGCCACCAACCTCAAAAGATACTTTAATAGGTTTGCCTTGTAATACTTCTCTAAAGTAAAAGATGTGTTCGTAAAATATGACTGGGCCAATATTATATTTAGCCATTTCTTTTTGGCCAAAACCATTTTCAATTAGGTAAGCCATTCTGGTGTGACTCATAAAATTTATAAATGCAGAGTTTGCTAAATGACGATTCGCATCTAAATCGCTCCATCTTATATCAAATTCTTTTGTAAACATATTAGTAGGTTTCTTGTGGTTGTTTATTAATTAATTTAATTCTTTCTAACACAGCGTTTACCACAATATCACTTTCAAGATTGTGTCCTAAACCTTCTGTGTAAAATGTTTTAATATCTGGGTTTTGTTTTACGCCTTCCTGTATTGGTAATATTGGTGTTACCTTATCTTGAGTTTCATGAATAACCAAGATTGGCTTATCTATCAATTTAAAGAATTGCGCCATTGTCACTCTATCTGCAGGAAGTTTTAAAACCTCATTTACTTTTATTAATAAATTTTGAATTGATTTTGTTGACAGGCCCAACATCACTTTAAAGTATGCGAAGATGGCATCCATCCCAGAAGGCGCACCCATGATTACATAGCTACTTACATTTAAGTTGGTGTTTACTAAAAAAGCATACGCAGTAACCATACTACCTAATGAGTGACAAACCATAGTATGAATATGGCCTATATGTTTTTCTGAAGCCGCAATTGCTTTACGGTAAATTTCAAAGTTAAGAGCATTACCATCAGACAATCCGTGTCCTTGGGCATCTAAGGCGTACGCTGTATATTCAGTTAAATCGAGTTGATCTATGTAAGGCTGCCAACGTTGTGAATTGCTCATCCAACCATGAACAAAAAACAAACGCTTTTTGCCTGTGCCCCATTTATGTAGCACAACATTTTGATTGTTAATCTCAAAATTGTGTTTTATACTTTTTTTAAAAAACGCTTCTCCTTTTTCTGTAATTCCTACACGTTTTACTCTACACAACAACTTAAAACTAAACTCCCTATTCCAACTTGGGAACACAGGCGCTGTTCTATTAATTATAAATCCTAATATTTTTAATATGAAATTCTTCATCAATTTATTTTGATACCAATTGGTATTTAAGATCGGTTTTAAAGACTTACAGATTGTATAACCATCTCAAGGTGTTTTACGCAATGGGTAATGGCTTTCTTATTTCGTTCTAGTTTACTCATCATTATTCCTCCTTCTAAAGAAGATATAACTATAGTAGCATAAAACTCTATATCTATATCTGGTTTTACCTGCTTGTTTTTTATACCGTTTTGAAAAAGTACCTTAATAGAAGCTCTAAGTTGCGCCAACATATTAAATGCTTGTTGTCTTAATACAGAGTTAGAGTCATCTACCTCAACAGCAACATTCATAAGAGGACAACCACCTTCATAATAAGGAGATTCCATATAATTCTCAAAAAATTCGAATATGGCATCAAACTTTGTTTTAAAAGTTTTCGCTTCTTTTATGCTAGATCCTAAATTAGAAAACAACAGCCTAGATAAATTACGTAATGCCTGTTGCTCTAAGTCTTGCTTACTTTCAAAATGCCTATAAATAGCACCTTTTGTAAGACCAGTTGCTTTAGTAATATCACTTATAGAGGTGGCCTTGTAACCTTGTGTATTAAACAGGTTGGCGCTCTCTATTAAAATCTTTTGTTTTGTTGCTGTTGCGTTTCGCATACAACAAAGATACCAAACGGTATCTAAACCTCAATACAATAATGATCTTTATATTGATTTTTCAACTAAATTTGTTACTTTAAAGCGTAATTATTCTTATTTATGGATATTAACCATCAACTTATTACTGGATTGAGCTGTGCATTTATATTGCTCGTACTAGGTATAATTTTCTATAAATTTCCACCAAAGAAAATTAACTCAGTATACGGTTATCGTACACCTAGATCTATGACTAATCAAGATACTTGGGATAGTGCAAATACATTTTCTTCAATATGGATGATACGCTTTGCGGTGTTTACATTTCTTGTAAGTGGCGCTAGTTATGTCTTAATTCCAGAGTATAGCGCATTAATAACTGTTATAGTTTTAGTGCTTTTAGTAGTTTTAATCTTACCTCTAACAGAATCTCACTTAAAAAGACACTACACAAAAAGTGGTAGCCCTAAAAGTGTAGTTGATGAATATGATTTACCTCCAACTGGAGTTACTAGTAGCGAAGAAGAGTAACATCTTAAATGTTAACTTCATCGGTTTAGAATTAGTAACTTTGCAACTTCTTAAAAATCATTTATGATTCAATCCATGACTGGCTTTGGCAAAAGCACATTACAATTGCCTACCAAAAAAATATCGATAGAGATTAAATCTCTTAATAGCAAGAGTTTAGACCTAAATGCTCGTATGCCTAACCAATATCGTGAAAAAGAGTTAGATATGCGTAAGCTTATTGCATCTTCACTAATGCGCGGAAAGGTAGACTTTAGCTTGTATATTGAAACTACATCAGATGATACGACTAGCGCTATTAACAGCGAGGTTGTAAAGTCTTATATGCAGCAACTTAAGCAAGTAGTAGCTTCTGATGATACAGAACTCTTAAAGATGGCTATAAAAATGCCAGATGCCCTAAAGACAGTTCGCGAAGAAATTGACGAGACAGAATACGACTCTATCTTAAATACTTTAAAAGAAGCCTTAGTTGAAATAAATAGATTTAGAACAGATGAAGGCAAAGCTTTAGAGGACGACTTTAATCTTCGAATTTCTAATATTAAGAATTTGCTTGAAGAGGTTATTAAGATAGATCCAGATCGTATAAACCAAGTTAAAGAACGCCTTCGAAAAGGAATTGAAGAGTTAAAAGAAAGCGTAGATGAAAACAGGTTTGAGCAAGAACTTGTTTACTATATTGAAAAATATGACATTACAGAGGAAAAAACGAGGTTAGACAACCACCTTTCTTATTTTACAGAAACTATAAATAGCGCAGACTCCAACGGAAAAAAGCTTGGTTTTATAAGTCAAGAAATTGGTCGTGAAATAAACACGATAGGATCTAAATCTAATTATGCACCAATGCAGCAACTTGTTGTTCAGATGAAGGATGAGCTGGAAAAAATTAAAGAACAACTACTAAACGTTTTGTAATGAGCAAAGGAGGAAAACTCATAGTATTTTCGGCACCTTCTGGAAGTGGAAAAACTACTATAGTAAGACATTTATTAAAACACCAATCGTTAAATCTTGAGTTCTCCATTTCGGCAACATCAAGAGAGCCGCGCTTTGGCGAACAAGATGGTGTACATTATTACTTTCTAGATCTTTCAGAGTTTAAACGCCGAATTAAAGAAGACGAGTTTTTAGAATGGGAAGAAGTTTATAGAGATAACTTTTATGGCACACTAAAGTCTGAGGTAGAACGTATTTGGGACGAAGGCAAAAATGTAATATTTGATATTGATGTTGTTGGCGGCCTAGATATTAAAGAGATTTATCCAGAAAAAACACTTGCCGTTTTTGTAAAACCTCCAAGTATAGAGGAGCTTAAAATTAGACTTAAAAAACGCAAAACAGAAACAGAAGACAAGATTAATATGAGAGTTGCAAAAGCTTCAATAGAGCTAAAGACTGCACCACAATTTGATCATATTATACTTAATGATAATTTAGATGTTGCACTTACAAAAGCATATAATCTTGTTTCAGATTTTGTTGGCGCAGATACTAATACAACAGAAGACTAGTGAAAACCAACAAGAATATAGGCTTGTATTTTGGGACATTTAACCCTATTCATATTGGGCATTTAGCTATTGCTAACCATATGGCAGAGTTTTCAGAATTGGATGAAATATGGTTAGTTGTTACACCTCACAATCCGTTTAAGAAGAAAAGTACGTTACTAGATAATCATCATAGATTAGAAATGGTGAGACTTGCAACAGAGCATTATCCTAAGCTTAAACCAAGTACTGTTGAGTTTGATTTACCACAACCAAATTATACTGTAAATACACTTGCTGTTTTAGAAGAAAAGTATCCAGATTACATGTTTAATTTAATTATGGGTGAGGATAATTTAAAAAGCCTTCATAAGTGGAAAAACTATGACGTGATTTTAGAGCGCTATGGTATTTTTGTTTACCCAAGAATTTCTGAAGGTGTTATAGAGCATCAATTTAAAGATCATCCTAAGATAACTAAAGTTAAAGCTCCTATTATGGAGATATCTTCAACATTCATAAGATCTTCAATTGCAGATAAGAAAAACATACGCCCATTATTACCAGAACACGTGTGGTCTTACGCAGATGAGATGAATTTTTATAGATAACCTACTATTTACAACATAAAAAAACCTGTCTTATGACAGGTTTTTTGTTTTCTATAAAGATGTAATTAATCTTCTTGTGCAGGAATACGTAATACTTGTCCTGGATAAATTTTATCTGGATCTGTAAGCATTGGTTTATTAGCTTCAAAAATAACTGGGTATTTCATAGCATTACCATAGTACTTTTTTGCAATCTTACTTAAGCTGTCACCTTTTTCCACAGTATGAAACTGTGCTTCTGGCTCTTTATTTTCAACTTCCATTTGATCGTCTACTTGAGCAATTCCTGCTGTATTTCCTACTACAAGAACAATTTTTTCTCGCGTTGCTTGGTCTAAAGCCTTACCAGTAATTGTAGCCGTATCACCTTCAATAGTTACATTAAGGTTTTCTGCCTCTAGGCCTAAGTCACTAACTGTTTCTTCCATAGAGCTTGCAGCCTTCTCATTAGCCTCTTTAATCTTAGCTGCGTTTTCTGCAGCCGCTTCTGCAGCTTCTTCCTTGTCTGTTTTGCCTATACCAAATACTTTGGCTCCTGCATTTTTAATAAATGAAAATAATCCCATTGTGTTTTCTTTTGTTAATTATTAATAAGTACCCAATTTACAAAAAGCACTCACTAAAGACAAGAGTCTTTTTATAAATCCGACTTAAATTCTTATCAATGTTTTAAGAGTTATTTAGCAGTAAACTATTAACAAGACTTTGCTTACAATTGCAACTTTAAAAGCCTCTTTAAAAGAGGCTTTTAATAATTACTTTTTTATGTAGATGCTCCATCTTTAGTGAGCACTTTAAATTCTGCTTTGCTAATACGTTTTTTTGAGGTGTTATTTTTAAGTTTATATTCAATATATCCTCTACCTCTAAAAGTATACGTGCTTTCTGAAGCTGGATGAAATAACATTATTGTATTATCATCTGGTATAGTCATCTCAAAGTACTCATTTCCCATAGGCTCATAGTCCAAATAAAGCCCTTTAACGTAACCGTTATTAGAGATATCTGTAACTTCGTAGTGACCTTGATAATCCCAAACGACATCATTAGGATGTGTTCCTTGTGCATCTATTGAGCTTTCAAAATTATCACCTTGACCAAATGGTAAGAATTGTATAAAGTTTTCTTCATCAAAAGCATTTACATAACCATTTGCACTAGTTGCAGTTTTTTCCCATAGTTGATATTCTTGTAGGAAATAATGTATATTATTATAAAACACAAGATCATAATCAAAAGTTGAACGTTGATAGCCGTAAAATACATATCGCGTACCTGATGACAAATCTTTCAATATCATTTTATTTGCCTGTCCTTCTATAACTTGAAACCTATGGTAACCATCTTTATCATGGCTAATTTCTAAAACATCCTGAAAAGCATCAAAATACCCTGTTTGTATGCCAAAACCACCGCCTCGAGAACCAATGCCAACTAAATTATTATTAGCATACAAATCTCCTTGCTGAAATGACAATGTAAAAGCAATTTCTAAAAAAGGTACTCTAGTTGCACCTGCAGTTTGCTCAACATCTAAATACCATAACTCGTAAGTTTGTAAATACTGATTTAAAGTTAAGGTAGGTTCTGGGTTATTTACTTCATAGTCTTGATCATCTACAACCTCTACATAACAAGACGTCATCACTAACCCTACAAAGAATAACATGGTAAAATTTAGTATCGTTTTCATAACGTTTAATTTTGGGATTCTATAATTTGGGTTTCAAAGGACGTGCCAAAAACACAAACCATTGTATTGCAGCAATATATATCGCTATCATATTTTGTATTTTTGGTGATGAAAAGATTAGACTATGAATGACGAACCAAAATTTGCCGTAATTGGCGGCGGAAGCTGGGCAACAGCCATTGTAAAGATGCTTTGTGAAAATTTAAATGAGGTGCATTGGTATATGCGTAGCGTTTATGCTATAGAGCATTTAAAGAAAATGCAACATAACCCCAATTACTTAAGCTCTGTGGAGTTTAATACTGAGCAGCTAAAGTTAAGTAATGATATTAATGAAGTAATTAATGCGGCAGATAACCTAATCTTTGCTGTACCAAGTGCTTTTATATATAGTGAATTACAAGAGCTAACAATACCCTTAAAAGACAAGAAGGTATTTAGTGCCATAAAAGGAATTGTACCAGAAACTGGACTAATTGTAGGCGAACACTTAAATGAAACCTACGAAATCCCTTTTGATAATATAGGTGTAATTACAGGACCTTGTCATGCAGAAGAGGTTGCCTTAGAGCGTTTATCCTATTTAACAGTAGCTTGTGCTAATGAGGATAACGCAAAATTCTTTGCTAAATATTTAACGTGTGATTACATAAATGTAAAAACATCTGAAGATGTTACTGGAACAGAGTATGCTGCCATGCTAAAAAATATTTATGCTATTGCAGCAGGAATAGCTCACGGTTTAGGCTACGGAGATAATTTTCAGAGTGTCTTAATGAGTAATGCTATTCGCGAAATGAAGCGCTTTATTAAAAAAGTGTACAAAATGAAGCGAAATATTAACGACTCAGCTTATTTGGGAGATTTATTAGTAACAGGTTATTCTGTATTTAGTAGAAACAGAATGTTTGGTAATATGATTGGTAAAGGTTACACAGTAAAAAGTGCTCAAATGGAAATGAGTATGGTTGCTGAAGGTTATTACGCTGCAAAAAGTGCTTACACTATAAACCAAGACAAAAAGAAGAAAAGAGCTAAAACTCCTATAATAGACGCTGTTTACAGCATTTTATATGAAAACAAGAATCCTAAAAAGGTATTTGATAAGTTAGCCGAAAAATTAGACTAACCTATTTTTCCTTTGGCTCCCAAGAGTCTATAAGGCTTATACTTTCTGTTATAAAATACTCCATAAATTTCACCAAGTCTTGAAGTTCGTGATTATAACTTTTGGTATCCTTAGTCCTTGCCTTTAATATATCTTCTAAAACTCTTACATGATCATTAAGCCCCAAAATGTCTTTTCTAAACATAGTTCTCCAATGATCTAACTTAGAGTAAAAATAGCGCTTCCTCTCACCTAATTGTGTTTTGTAGCCAATACGTCCTAATACCAATAAGTTATTTATAGCATTACTCGTAGCACTTTTACTTAATTGTAAGGTCTCTCGTATTTCATCAAACGTTAAACTTGTTTTGTCGGAAACCGTTAAGAGTGCATTTACTCTAGCAGATGCTGGTGCAAAGCCAGATTGTTCTTGGATAACCCCAAATCTTTCTATTAATTCTTCCTGTTCTCTAGTTAGTTTAGACATTTTCAGCAGTTTAGTTATTTATAACTCCTAACACAAATATAAATTATTGATTCAATTTTAATAAAAATAGCATTTCTTTAACATAATATTTGTTGATATTCTGATTTATTTTACACTAATCCCTATAAAGTGTATCTATTCTCGTCCAAATACAACAATGAGTTAATGTTTTATTATTTTTTTTCAATCTTAGTTTTCACTTCTTTAAGTTCTTTAGTTTTGGAACTATAAATAAAACTTTGAACTGAAATTATGAAAAAAAACTATTCTACTCAATTACTTACTTGTCTCTTATGTTTTGTTTTTACTCTAAGTGGTATTGCGCAAGATACTAACTCAATTATATCAACATACATCTCTGCCCATAAGAAAGACCTTAAATTGTCTGGCGCTATTACTTTTCACACAAATAGTATTGGCAATCTATCTAACAAAAATTACAATGTTGCATACCTACAACAAACCTTTAACGGTATAAAAGTTTCTAATGCCAATGCAACTGTTGTTTTAAAAGATAATAAGGTCATTAGTTTTAAGCATACGTTTATAAATAATTTAGAAACCAAATTAACCGGTGCCGCAACAGCACCTAGCTTAACACCAAATCAAGCTGGAACTGCCGCACTTAGTGCTTTGGGACTTACAGATCTAAATCATGTACAGCTCTTAGATTTTGCTACAAAAGAAGACATCAATGCTCTGCAATTATCTCAAGAAACCCTAACTGCACCATTATTTTATGAGAAAGCAGCCAATGGGAATTACGTGTTAACTTATGAGATTATCGTCAAGGAGCCTACGCCGCATTGGTGGTTGTCTAAAATTAATGTTACTACTGGTGAATTAGTTTCAAAATACGACCTTAATATATCGTGTAACTTTAATGCGCCTGTTGTAACAGATGCAAATCCAGCTCTAAATACTCACACAACTCACAAACACGTTTTAAACACTAATGCTCCATCTGTACTATCTAAAAAAAGTACAACACATAGTAATTCTTATACTAATATTCAAAGTGATGGTGCTATTTATAATGCTTTTCCGTTAAGGGTAGAGACACCAATCCATGGTGATAGAGAGTTATTAATAAATCCATCTTTAATTGCTACACAACCTGTTGATAGGCCCATACCATCTCCAAGTGGGTGGCACGATTTAGACGGTGTACTACAAACCAATACTAACGGTAATAATGTTGCTGCCTATGAAGATTCTGACAACTCAAACTCTGCTTCTTCTGCCGGTTCTTTAGTGGATGGTGGTGCAACCTTATTATTCGATTTTCCTTTAGATCTTACTCAAGAACCAGATGTGTATCAAGACGCTACAATTGTTAACCTATTTGTTTGGAATAATTATGTACACGATGTGTTTTACGCATATGGTTTTGATGAAGACAACGGAAACTTTCAAGAAGAAGATTATGACCGTTTTACAGGGTTTGACATTCCATTAGTTACAGCGCACAATGGTGATGGTGTAGCTGCAGAAGCACAAGATGGTAGCGGCTTAAACAATGCTAATTTTGCTACACCTGCAGATGGTGGTAATCCAAGAATGCAAATGTTTTTATGGGGCGCATCACCTTTTGGAGAGTTTCTTAATGTATACTTTTCTGGAGATTTTGATGGTTTATACGCATCTACAAGATTTCCTTTTGTAGATATTCCTCGTGCAGAAGATCCTGAAGTTAGCGGAAGTTTAGTAGTTATTGAAGATGATGGTGCTGCCTACACTGGTGCTAATGGAGGTACTGCTGGAGCTAGTCCAGATACAGATGATGGTTGTACTAGTATTGTTAATGCTGCTGCGCTAAATGGAAACATTGCAGTAATTAGAAGAGGTGTCTGCACATTTACTACTAAAATTTATAATGCTGAAGATGCTGGAGCAATAGGCGTAATTATAGTTAATAATGTAGAAGGTGAAGGTCCTGCAAATGGCGGTGGAGAAGCTACAGAGCCAATTACAATTCCTACTATATCTATCTCTTTTGAAGATGGTGATCCTATGATAAATGCTCTTAACAATGGAGAATCTATTACGGGTCGTATAATTGACAATGGTCCTTTAGCAGACTTAGTAATGAAGGATGGCGATTTAGATCAAGGTATTATTGCACATGAATATGGGCACGGTATATCTACCCGATTAGTAGGTGGAAGAAATAACTCCAACTGTCTTTTAAGCTTGGCATTCGAAGAGCAAATGGGTGAAGGCTGGAGCGATTTCTTTGCGTTGGTAATGACACAAAAATTAACAGATACAGCAGAACAACCAAGAGGAATAGGAACATATGTACTAGGTCAAGATGTTTTAGGATCTGGTATAAGACCAGCACGTTATTCTACAGATTTTTCAGTAAATGATTACACATATGAAGATTTAGGAAATGCAGAAATTACGGTACCACACGGTATAGGTTTTATATGGTCTACCATTATTTGGGATATGTATTGGGCATTTATTGACGAGTATGGGTTTGATGCAGATATGTATTATGGTACTGGCGGAAACAATATGGCATTACAATTAGTAATGGACGGCTTAAAACTACAAACTTGTGGTAATGTAGGATTTGTTGATGGTCGAGATGCAATACTTATGGCAGATGAGGCTTTGTATGATGGTGCTAATGAATGTTTAATACGTTCAGTTTTTGCTAGAAGAGGTGTTGGTGCACTTGCATTTCAAGGAACTGCTATAAGTAGAATGGACCAAGTACCAGATTTTACTATTAGTGATCCATTAGGTACAGATTGCGAAGCCGTATTAGCATCGCAAGATTTAAACAAAACTCTATTTACAGTGTATCCTAATCCTGCATCTCACCAGATACACATTAACTCAAATAAAAATAGTGGCTTAGCCAATGTTGAAGTTTATGATGTAAACGGTCGTAAGGTAATTAGTAAAAATATTGATCTTGTAAACACAGCTACTTTAAACACAGCTAAATTAGAGACTGGAATTTACGTGTTACAGATAAACACAGATAACGCTACATATACGCAGAAGGTTATTATACAATAATATATTAAGAGTAGTAATTTGGGGAAGAAATTGGGAGGCTTTTGGCTTCCCTTTTTCGTTTTAACTAGTTTCCTAAAATACCTTCAAGCTTCATAACAGGAAGCTTATCAAGATATTTTTCTTTTATAGTATTTGCCTTGAAAAGAAATGTTTTCTCAAACATCTTATTATCCTTAAAGTAAGTTACTGAAAATTGGTTGTTGAGAGCTAATACCTTGGTTTCTAAAAACTCAATCTTAGCATAACTTTTTGCAGGCAACAATTTTACTTGATGGCGAAACTCTGCTGTAATCTTAGTATCATTAAATCCTTTTGAAACAATTAATGCCATTTCAATAGGTTCTTTACCATCGTTAATGATATAGGCATTCCAATCTTTTGTGTGGTATTCTGGGTGTTCTTCTAGAACAGCTGCAATGTAGATATCTTTAGATTCTGGTATCGTTATGTCTTTCTTCATTACTCCTAATCCTTAATCTTCTGATTTTATTTTCCAAGCACCCCACAAAATAAATACAAGTATAGTCATTATAGCTATTCCCACAATACCTAATATAAGATCTATAAGACCTGAAATAAATGTAAGAATTCCTATTACTATGGCGGCAATTACCAAAAGGGTGATCACTAAATTTTTCATTATAAGACGCTTTTAAACTGTTCTAAGAAGCGTACATCATTTTCACTTAGCATTCTAATATCTGGAATTTGATGTAGCAACAATGCTATTCTATCTATACCCATACCAAAAGCGAAACCAGAATACTCTTCTGGGTCTATTCCGCTATTTTTTAAAACGTTTGGATCTACCATACCACAACCCATAATTTCTAACCAACCTGTACCTTTAGTCATTCGGTAGTCTGTCTCTGTTTCTAATCCCCAATATACATCTACTTCTGCACTTGGTTCTGTAAATGGGAAGTAACTAGGACGAAGTCTTATTTTAGACTTCCCAAACATTTCTGTAGTGAAATACTGTAATGTTTGCTTTAAATCTGCAAAGGATACGCCTTTATCTACATACAACCCTTCTACTTGATGAAAGAAACAATGTGAGCGTGCAGATATAGCTTCGTTTCTATAAACTCTACCAGGTGATATTGTTCGAATAGGCGGTTTGTTATTTTCCATGTAACGTACTTGCACACCAGATGTGTGTGTACGTAAAACAACGTCTGGATCTTTTTCTACAAAGAAAGTATCCTGCATATCTCTGGCAGGATGATGTTCTGTAAAATTTAATGCAGTAAAATTGTGCCAATCGTCTTCTATTTCTGGACCATCAGAAACATTAAAGCCAATGTTTGAAAACACTTCGATAATTCTATTCTTAACTAAAGAAATAGGATGACGTGCACCAATCTCTATCGGCTCACCAGGTCTGGATAAATCACCGTATTTCCCATTATCATCTACAGTAGACTCTACTGCATCTTTTAAAGCGTTTACTCTATCTTGAGCAGCATTTTTCCATTGATTAATAGCTTGGCCAAATTCTTTCTTTTCTTCGTTAGCCACATTTTTGAACTCGGAGAAATATTGATTTAAAAGACCTTTCTTACCAAGGTATTTAATTCTAAATTCTTCAATTTCTGCTTCAGTTTTAGCTTCAAAAGCTTCAACTTCTTTAATATAGGCTTTAATCTTATCTAACATATCGTGTATTCAAAAAGGGATGCAAATTTAACCAATTTGGCGATTTTACGTGAGTCTATTCAGTATTTAATCTATTTAATAACATTGGTTGTACTTCTTCAAACCATTCGTTACTTAAAATACTAAGCACAATGCTATCTCTGCGGCCATTTGGAGCTGTACAATTATTTCGTAAAACACCTTCGACAGTAGCTCCAATGTTTTTCATTGCTTTTATGCTTCGCGCATTATTATAATCTGCCCTAAATTCCACGCGTTCAAAGTGTAGCGTTTCGAAAATAAATTTTAGCAACAGATATTTGCAATGGGTATTTAAGCCTGTACCTCTGTAAGCTTTACCATACCACGTATAGCCCAAAGAACAGGTTTTATGATAACGATTTATATCATATAACCTTGTAGATCCAGCTATACTATTATCGCGTTTATCTGTAACTATAAAAGGATATGCTTTTTCTTCTTTTTTAGCTTGTAATGCCGTTTGTATGTAAGTTTCTAAAGCACTTTCTGAATTTGGTTGCTGTAATGAGTAGGTCCAAGTTTCGGGTTCATTTAAGGAATATTGCAACAAGTGCTTTGTAGCCTTTTTTGAAAGCGGACTTAATTTTACCCTTACATCTTCTAATATTATTTCAGCATTAAAGTCCATTAGTAATTAACATTTTGATGTCTATCTAAATAGATGAAATTAAACATAAAAAAAACTGCTGTACCACCTGCCAAATGCCATAACCAATGTGTTCCCATTGATAAAAACTCAAACCTATCTGAAATTCTAAACATAACAGCCAAAGCAAAGGTGAATGCAGACAACGCTACCCAAACTCCATGTTTAAAGTTTACCTTAAATAGATAAAGACAAATGGGCAATAGTACACTAACAGCTGTAATTATATAGCCTATAGACTCTGTATATCTTACTGGAAACGGCAAAAACCGAAGGCCAAATGAGCCACCAACAAAAAATGCTGCTAGTAATAAGCGTCGCCACCAAGATTTTGAAAATTTGAAAATAAAATAGAATACTGCAGATACTGTAAGCACTAAAATTGGTACATAATCCATTAAAAGCCAAGCTTCGTGACTTCTTAATCCATGATATAATGTGCCGCCAACATAACCTATAAATAAAATAGGAAGAACCCAATATCCTAAAAATTTATGGGTTTGATTAGAGTTATAAATCTTAACTCCAAAATAAATAACAATTGCCAGAAAAATAATGTTGCTAAAAGTATTAAATGGCTCTACAGGAAAACTGCCAGGCAAGGTCTCTGTATAAACAGGACCAGAATCTTTAGGAAACTCTAATTGTAATAAAATACGAGATACTAATTGTTGTGCCATTCTCACAAATATAGAAAAATATAAAGCTGATTATTAAGCTTTTTGGGAGCTTAAGAAAGATTTAGTAAAATAGATTACTCTTGAGTATTTACCAGGATAACTTCTTCTGGAGTAACAGCAAATACAACGTCGTCTTTATCTGGAGTCATAATATAGTTACCTGTAAACTCCCCAAAGGCTGGTAAGATAAGTTGGCATTTTCTTTGAAAAAAGGCTGGTAATTTTAAGAACTGCCTGCCTATTCCTCTTAATTTTATACCTGGATGAATGTGTCCAGAAAAATTATATAGCGCATCTCTTTCTTCTGGTATATGGGTAAGAAGAAAGCCGTCTAAAACCCACTCAGATACAAGCTTTACACCCAACTCCTCATATCTGTCTGGAGAAATAATATCATGATTACCTACCACCAAGACAATAGCAGCAGTTTGAGTACTTGTCCATTGTTCAAAAAGCTTCCACTCTGTATTAAGGTTGCTATGAAAAAGGTCACCAAGGAAACAAATTATTTTAGGAGCAAAACTTTGTATAACATCTTGCAGTTTTTCAAAGTTTTTAGCAATTGCTTTTTTAGGTACTGCACTACCGTGTTTTCTAAAATGTGAAACCTTACCTAAGTGAACGTCAGAAATTAATAGCATTTCTCTTTCATGCCAATACATAGCTCCGCTAGGGTGAAGCGTAAAATTGTGGTTTTGTATAGTAATTGGCTTATTCACCTCACAAAGTTATGGGAATGCTCTTTGCCTACAATACATTAAAAGAAAATCTTTTTGAATACGTTGAATATAATTTAATACAGCTTTTAATTCTTAATTAAATTAAATTTATATGGTACAAAGCAGTAAATTATTTGGAAAGCGTGGCAATCATTCGCTTAATGCGGTCTGCTAATTTTTCTGAGGAAAGCTTTTCACGTAACCTGTCTGTAATTATAGGGAAACTAAATGGAGTTGGTTTGCTGCAAGGTTTCCATACAATTTGCTGTAATTTAATTCGCTCTAAGGCTTCTCTTAATCTGCCTTCTTCTAAAGAATGCTCAAAAGTTTCTCTAAAAGCCTGTTGAAAGAGTAAATTGTCTGCTTCATAATCTCTAAATACATCAAATAATAACTGCGAATTACTTTGCAAGTGCTTCATTTTTACAGATCGGTTTGGGTAGCCTGTAAAGACCATACCGCTTATTACCGCTATATCTCTAAACTTACGCCTTGCCATTTCTGTAGCGTTTAAACTGTTTTGAAGATCATCTAATAAATATTCTGATGTAAACAAGTTATTATCAATTACCTCATTTATATCTACCTCTTTATCTGAAAGTATTTCGAAACCATAATCATTAAAGGCTAATGAAAATGTGATGGGAGACAGTAAGCTTATACGATAAGCTAATAAACTTCCCATAGCCTCGTGTACAAAACGACCTTCAAAGGGATAAAATACATTATGGTAGCCTTCTCTTGTTTTAAAAGTTTCGATTAAAAATTGATTGTCTTTAGGAATACAGCTTTCTTTACGTTGTTGTTTAAATATATGCGCCAGCGATTTAAGCTCTCTCGATTGCTTATTTGAGTTGGTAGCCGCCAAATACAATTCATTACGTAGCAACTCAGACATTTGAGCAGAAAACGTTAAGCGGCCGCCCATCCAAGCAGGCACTCTATTAGTCCTTTTATTACTGTTTTTAACGTGAACTTGCATTCCTTTAATCCTAATAAATTCAAGGTTTCTACCAGCAAACGTAAAAACATCACCTCGTGTAAGTTTAGAGGCAAAATATTCTTCTACCATACCAATATAGCCGCCAGTTTGATATTTTACAGTAAGGTTTGCATCTCCAACAATGGTCCCAATTTGCAACCTGTGTCGCATAGCAACACCTTTATTGTTTACCTTAAACAATCCATTATCTTCTACCTCAACTTTTTTGTACTCATCATAGGCCTGTAAAGACTGTGCACCCATTACTAAATAGTTGCAGAGCCATTGAAAATCTTCTTGAGTTAAACCTTGAAAGCAAAATGTTGAAGCTATTTCTGGGTAGATATCCTTTGGAAGAAAACCATTAGACACTGCCAAAGTTGTTAAATGCTGAAGTAAAACATCGTAGCTTAAAAGGTATGGCAACCTATCTTCAACCGCCTTCGTTTTTACTGCTTTTTGCAATGCAGAAGCTTCAACCAATTCCATAGCGTGCGTTGGCAAAAAATGTATTACACTCGTTTTTCCTGGTTGGTGGCCACTACGACCTGCACGTTGTAAAAATCTGGCAACACCTTTTGGTCCACCTATTTGAATTATTGTTTCAACTGGAGCAAAATCGACACCTAAATCTAAACTCGATGTACAAACCACTGCTTTTAGGGTTTCGTTTCTTATGGCGTCTTCAACCCAAAGTCTTGTATCTTTATTTATACTACCGTGATGCATTGCCATTTCTCCAGCAAATTCAGGATGTTTTTCTAATATTCTCTGAAACCAAATTTCACATTGGCTACGTGTATTTGTAAATAATAACGTAGATTTTGAAGCTTTTAAGATAGGAATTACCTCATCTAATAAATGAAGACCAAGGTGACCGCGCCAAGGAAATGTTTCCATTTTATCTGGAATAATACTCTTAACAACAATCTTTTTATTAATGTTTGCCTTTATTAATACTGAATTTTGAAACGCCATTGTTTGTGGTCCCAAGAGTACTTCTCTAGCTTGGTCTAAATTACCTATTGTAGCAGAAATACCCCAAATTCTTAGTGTGGAAGCAACTGTTTTTAATCTTGATAAGGCTAACTCCATTTGTACGCCACGTTTTGTGCCTAGAAGCTCGTGCCATTCATCAACTACAATAGCTGAGCAATCTTTAAATACCTTATCATAACCTTTAGAGGAAAGCAATAGTTGTAAACTTTCTGGTGTTGTAATTAGCAGGTCTGGCATTGCTCGTTTTTGTTTAGCCCGATCTTTTGGAGAGGTGTCTCCAGTACGAATACCTACTGTAAGTGGTAAGTCTAAACCATTTATAACACGCTCACTTGCTTGTTTTATTTCTTGTGATAACGATCTTAATGGCGTAATCCAAATAGCTTTTAGCCCTTTTTTATGTTTGGTTTTATACTCAGAATTGTTTTTTATGTAATTAAGCAAAATTGGAAACCAAAGCGCATAGGTTTTTCCGCTTCCAGTAGGTGCATTTAACAACCCATGTTGTCCTTTTAAAAAAGCTTGCCACGTTTGTTTTTGAAAAGGAAAAGGTGACCATCCTTGGTCTTTAAACCACTGCTCTGCTACTAATAAAAGTTCCTTTCTATTCATATTACTATTGAATTTAAGGAATTAAGCGTTTTAAATCTTCTAAAGTATTTGCCTCTTCTAAGGGTTTATCTTGTCGCCATCTTAAAATTCTCGGAAAACGGGTAGCTACTCCACTTTTGTGTCTTTTGGACTCTGCAATCCCTTCAAAAGCAATTTCAAAAACATGATGAGGCTTTACACTTCTTACAGGACCAAAGCGCTCAATAGTATTTTTCTTAATCCAAGCATCAACTTTTCTAAACTCAGCATCTGTAAGTCCAGAATAGGCTTTTGCAAAGGTTACAAGTTCTGTTTTATCATCATTCCATAATCCAAACGTATAGTCTGTAAACAGGTTACTTCGTCTTCCATGACCTCTCATTGCGTAAGTTAATACGCCATCAATTGTTAATGGATCTACTTTCCACTTCCACCAATCACCTTTTTTCCTACCAACTAAATACGGAGAATCTAGTCGTTTTAGCATCAAGCCTTCAGATTTTTTATCTCTTGACGTTTCTCGTTCTTTAGCCATTTCTTCCCAAGAGGAAAAACTCATACGCTCACTTAGCTGTAAAGGCAATGTTTCTGTCTGAACGTAATTAACTAAAGTTTCTAAAACCTTTCTACGTTCAATAAATGGTTTAGATCTTAAGTCTTCTCCTTGCCACTCTAATAAATCATAAGCCTTTAAGATAACAGGCACTTTCTTTAAAAGCGCCTTAGACACTGTTTTTCTACCAATACGCTTTTGCATATCATTAAAAGAGCCAATTTCTCCATTGGGGAAAGGGAGCAACTCACCATCTATAACAGTGCCATTAGGTATTGCCTCTGTAAACACTTTAAATTCTGGATATTTATCTGTTACCAACTCTTCGCCTCTACTCCACACAAAAAGCTCGTCATTTCTTATAATAACTTGGCTTCGTATACCGTCCCATTTATGTTCTGCACTCCAATCTTTTACATTACCTAAATCTTTTGGTTCACCTTCGATAGCATAAGCTAGATAAAATGGATAGGGCTTACTTAGGTAGTCTTCTTCATTTTCTTCTAAAATTAACTCCTGAAAAGTAGTGGATTTTGGAGTCCAATCTCCCATAAGTTTATAGGCCAAGATATCTTCGTCTATTTCTGTAGCTTTAGATAATGCTCGTGTCATTAATTTTTGGCTTACACCAATCCTAAAACTACCAGTAATAAGTTTACAGAACACAAAACGTTCATAATAGTTTAAGGACGTCCAGTTTTCAACTACATATTCTTTTTTCTCTTCTTCACTTCGGGGTTTTAAGGCAACTATTTCTTCTAAGAACTGAGATAAGGGCTTCTCTGAGTCTTCTTCTGCATTAGGAATTACTAATGCTATTGTTTCTGCCAAGTCTCCTACAATATGGTATGACTCCTCAAAAAGCCATAATGGAATTCCAGACAGCTCACTTGCCCATTGGCGTAACAATGTTGTGTTTACTGGCCTTGGTGGCCTTCTGTGAGACAGAATGGCAATTGTCCAGAGTTTGTCTTTTGCATTTGCTGTTTTAAAGTACTGTGTTAAAGCCTCAACTTTTTTTGTGGTTTTATTTGTACTATCAAGCGTCTTAATAAGTGATGCAAACTGTTTCACGATGCCTCTTCTTTTTGTGTTTCAAGTTCTGCTAACTCGCCTTCAAATTGCGTGCTTTCTGTTCTGGCGTCATAACCTTGTTCTTGTAAAAACCTTGAAAAGATATCTGTATAACCGTGCGTGCAAATAATTTTTTCTGCACCAGTTGCCTGTATACTTGAGAGCAACCCTTGCCAATCACAATGATCGCTTAACACAAACCCTTTATCTATTGCGCGTCTTCTTCTTGCTCCTCTAAACGTCATCCAACCACTTGCACTTCCTGTAACATAAGGTACCATTTTTTTAATCCAAGGACTACCATGAGCACTTGGTGGTGCTAAAACCATTTGCCCTTTTAGATCTTCTTTTTTTGTGTCTCTTGTAATTCTTATAGTTTCTGGCATATGTACTAGTGGTCTTACTACTTCGGTCATATTTTCAATGGCTGCATGAGTAAAAATCTTACCAATACTAGGATCTAAATGCTTTAACAAACGTTGTGCTTTTCCTAAACTGTATCCAAACAACACTGAAGTTTGACCGTTGTCTTGATTGTCTTGCCACCAATTATTAATATCATTAAACACTTGTTTTTGGGGCAACCATTTAAATGCTGGAAGGCCAAAGGTACATTCTGTTATAAATGAATGGCACTTTATAGGCTCATATGGCACAGCAATACCATCATCTTCTGTTTTATAATCTCCCGTAAACACCCAAACTTCACCTTTATGCTCTACTCTAATTTGGGAGCTTCCTATAATATGACCTGCTGGAAATAAGCTAAATTTCACATTGTTTATTACAAATTGCTCACCCCATTTTACACCACTTACATTTATGTCTTGTCCAAGCCTATGCTTAATAATTGCAACGTTACTTGTATGCGTAATATACTGTTTATGACCCCAACGTGAATGGTCTGCGTGACCATGGGAAATAATAGCCTTATCTACAGGCTTCCAAGGATCTAGATATACCTTGGCTGCTGCACAATAAATTCCTTTTGAATTAAACTGAAGTAATGGTTGTTTTGGCATTTGACTAAAATTAATCATAATGCCTAGTTTGATAAAGCTTTTAATAAATTCTTAGGTATTGTTTTGCTTTATTTTAAACTTTAAAAAAGATTTCCTAAGATAGAATCTCTATTTGTTATTTGCTTTTAAAAAGATTTTTTCGACCACCGAAATAAGTTCCTCTTGCTTAAAAGGCTTAGATATATATGCGTTCATTCCAGCTTTAAGACAAGCTTTCTTTTGATCTTGAGAGGCAAACGCGGTAAGTGCAACTATTGGTATTTTCTTTAAATCTCTATCTTTTAATGAACGTATAGCCCTAGTGGTTTCAAAACCATCTAAGTTTGGCATTTTAAGATCCATAAGAATAATGTCATAATCTCTTACTTGAATGTATTGTAGGGCTTTTTCTCCGTCTTGAGCTACATCTACATAAAAACCACCATGATTTAAAAGGGATTTTACAACTAACAGTTGGTTTATTTCACTGTTATCGACAAGTAGTAAATTGTATTTTTTATTGTCTTTAAATACAGATGTCTCTATAGATTTACCTATTGTTTTTGGAGACGTTCTTAAGTTTAATTTAAATGGTAAATACACTCTAAACTGACTGCCTTTGCCTAGCTCACTCTCTACTTGTATTTTTCCTTCTAAGGCTTCTACCAAGGTTTTTGTAATTGCCAAACCTAAGCCCGTACCCTTTTGTTTTTCTGAAGCATTCACTTGATGAAAACTTTCAAAAACAGAACGTAAATGATCTTCTGGAATACCTTGCCCAGTATCTTCAACATAAAAATCTACACCTATTTTATTAGCTCTTTGAAAACTTTTCTTAACCACCAAAGAGACATTACCAACATTGGTAAACTTAATGGCATTTTCTAAAAGGTTACCTAATACTTGTTGAATTCTTAATTTATCTCCTATAGTATTACTAAGGATTTCCTCATCATACTCTACAGAAAAATTTATGCCCTTACTTTTAGCTTTTTCTTTGTAAACCTTAGCTATATCTAGGATAACTTCTTTTAAATTTATCTCTTCATTCGAAATTTTAAGCTCACCTAACTCTATCTTGGCAATATCCAACATATCATTAATTGTAGCAGTTAACTGCTCACTAGCGTTGGTAATTACATCTAATAATCCTAATTGTTCAAAATTAAGATTGGTTTTTTTTAATAATTCTGAAAAGCCAACAATAGCAGTTAAAGGTGTTCTTATTTCGTGACTTATATTAGCTAGGAATTTATTTTTAAACCTGTTTTGCTGTTCTAACTGCTGGTTTTTTAACACCAACATTTGCTTAGCAATAATAGATTCATTTCGTTCCTGAGCTATTGTATTTAATTCCTTATAAGGTTCTGTATAGTCTATTAATGTAACTGTAAGTTGGTGTGCTTCTTTTTTAAAAGAGACATCGCATATCCTATCTTGTTGATTAATGTCTAAATGAACACAAGGAAATGAATCTATAGTATTTGGATTATCCATAATTACTGCAGCAATGCTTTCAAAAAATGGATGGCTTTCAAAAATATTATCTCCTTTTTTAAAATTGAAGATGTTATTATTGAAATCGATAATTTTTCCTTCTAGGTCGCAAAACACTTCTTGTGTGTTTATTCTAGAATAAATACTGGTTGAATTTGTCATACGCCAAGCTCATTTGCAAGTTCATTAAAAGCTTTATCTACATTTTTTCCAGATTTAGCACTTGTAAAGTAATTTATATCAAGGTTATGTTCTTTTACATATTTTAAGACAGACTTAATGTCGGCTAAATCTGATTTATTAGCCAATACCTTAATAGGGATATTGTGTTGTTTTAAGATCTCTATCTCTTCAGCTAAATTTTCATAGGTTTCAATTCTAGTTACATCAAACACATATATTATTGCTTGTGATCCTAGCAGATATGATGCTCTAGTATCTTTTACAGAACGGGTGCCTTCTATATCCCATATTATTAAAGATAACTCATCTCCATTTTTAAGAGTTAATGTTTTCTTTTTTATCTGTACACCTAATGTAACTAAGTAGTCTTCAGAAAAAGCCTGATCTACAAAACGTCTTGTTAAGGAGGTTTTACCAACTCCAAACTGACCCAGTATGACTATTTTTTTTGCGCTACTCATCTTCAAAAAATTCTTCTAATATATTATCGCAGGTTTTATCTGCTTTATTTTTTGATAAGGCTTCGTAAAAATCTAACAACTTATCTTCTAATACTTCTCTATACATAATCGTATAACTGCCAGAAACAACAACCGCGATATACTTTTTATGAAAATTCTGAATATGAATAGTATATAACTCATAAGAAATTGCCTCTAAGTTTTCTGCCTTTCCAGAAAAAGCATCTTCAACAAAGCTTTTTATGGCGGTAATCATACCAGAAACCATATCCTTATCTATATGCTGGTTAATGCTATAGTGACCTTCTACAATACCTGAGCCTTTTTCTATAACAAATACTTCTTCAATTTTAGGGTTTGCAAGTTCACTAACAATTAAATCTTCTTCACTTATTCCTGTAATTTTAGATTTTGCCTTGCGTTTAAAGCTTGCAAAAGAAAATATAGATTTGGTCTTAGAGTTTATGCTTTCCTTTAGCAGCTCCATTTCATGAGCTACATATTTCTTAATCATCTTACCTAAAATGGGAAAGAGTGCCTCTACAACTTCATCCTTGCTGTTTTTAATTTCTGCCTTAAGAGTTTTGGTGATTGTTGGCCCCAATGTTTTAGGCATTTCTTTTACAAAATGCTCAAGCTCTTCCTCTATTATGGGTTTTACATTTTTAGAAAGCCTATCATTATCATTAAGGTGATTTTCTAAATGATTTATACGCTCAGATATTCTATTTGCAAACGTTGTGTCGTCTGTAAGTAGTAGTTCTTTTAGTAGTTTGAGCTTATCGCTTTCATTCACCATGATTGGCGTTTATGATGCTATTTTTTTTGAATTTTTTCTCCCAAAGAAATTAAGAGATCTCCCAAAGTGTCTTTGTCTACTTTTTTAGCTTGTAAGTCTTCTGCTTTATCTTCAAGAGTACTTTCTAATTCAGTAATTCTAATATTTACATCTGTACTTAAAGAGTCTATGCTTTTCATTAACTCATCTCGAGTTTCATCTACATAGTTTTGCAGTGCTTCTCTTTTGGCGTCAATGTCTTTCTTTAAAGCTTCAAATTCTGAATCGTATTGCTGTATATTCTCACCAAATATGAGATTTTTTATAGCTTCTAACTTTGATGTAGAATCTATAATTCCGTTTTGATCGGTAGTTGTTTCTTTTTTTGACATATGCAGGATGCTGAAAAAGTTAAATTATGTTAACGAAGATATAGTTTTTAAAAGAATAAAATTACAAAGTGTTTAAATAACTCTATGGCTTACTGCTTTTTGCCATAAATTCCTCTGCTTTTGTAACCATATTTTTACTTCCGCAGAAAAAAGGAACTCGTTGGTGAAGTTCTGTTGGTTGTATATCCATAATTCTTTGGTAGCCATTGCTAGCCTTTCCTCCTGCTTGCTCTGCTAGAAATGCCATAGGGTTACATTCATATAACAACCTTAGTTTACCATTTGGAGCTTTTGAGGTTTCTGGATAAATGTATATACCGCCTTTTATCATATTTCTATGAATGTCTGACACAAGTGAGCCTATATACCTTGAGGTATAAGGACGCTCTCCATCTTCTGTTTCTTCCTGGCAGTATTTAATATAATCTTTTACACCTTGTGGGAACTGTATATAGTTTCCTTCGTTTATGGAGTATATATGACCATCTTCTGGAAACTTCATATTAGGGTGAGATAAGTAATAAGTTCCTATTGCAGGATTTAAAGTAAATCCATTAACACCATGACCTGTTGTGTAAACAATCATAGTAGAGGTACCATAAACAATATAACCTGCCGCGACTTGTTGATTCCCTTTTTGCAAAAAATCGTCGATTGTTACTGGAGTTCCAGATTTTGTAACTCGCCTGTAAATTGAAAAAATAGTTCCTACAGATACGTTTACATCTATATTAGAACTACCGTCTAAAGGATCTATTAAAACTACATATTTGTTTTGGTGGTCTTCGTTATGCCCTTCAATAGTTATAAAATCATCATTTTCTTCAGACGCAATACCACATACAATCTCCCTATTGGTAAGGGTTTGTATAAAACGCTCATTTGCATACACATCTAACTTTTGTTGGTCTTCACCTTGTATATTTGTATCTCCTGCAGCTCCAGTTATATCTACCAAACCTGCTTTGTTTACTTCGTGGTTCACCACTTTTGCAGCTAGCCTTATAGAATTAATTAAGCGAGAGAGTTCTCCTGAGGAGTATGCAAATTCACTTTGGTTCTCGATGATAAATTCGCCTAATGTTTGAAAAGTCTTATTCATAAGATGGTCTGCTAGTGATATTTTTCACAAAAATATCTAAAAATAAAAGGTCTACAACGTTTTCGTTAAACTTAAATGATTTGTCTCTACTATATTTGCAGGCTATGAATAGCAAAAACATCACTATTGAGCTTGCCACAAAAGACGATATGCCTTTTGTTTTAGAACTCATACAGGAATTAGCCACGTTTGAAAGAGAGCCAGGCGCAGTAGATATTACTGTGGATGACCTCATAAATGATGGCTTTGGTAAACAGCCTTTATTTACTTGTTTTGTAGCAAGAGTAAATAATATTATAGAAGGTATGGCACTTGTTTACTTTAGGTATTCTACCTGGAAAGGTAAAACACTTCATCTTGAAGATTTAGTAGTAAGAGCCTCAAAACGAGGAACAGGATTGGGTAACGCTCTTTTTAAACAGGTTATTAGCTATGCAAAACAAGAAGGTGTTGGGCGAGCAGAATGGGTAGTTCTGGATTGGAATACTAATGCCATTAAGTTTTATGAGCGCAGCGGAGCAACAATACTTAAAGATTGGCATTTGGTACAAATGAACAAAGAGCAACTTAATAATTATACTACAAACTAACTGACTAAAAAAAATGAACATATTTAAATTTGGAGGCGCATCTGTTAAAGATGCCGAAGGCGTAAAAAATGTTGTTGAAGTTTTAAAAGTTACAGGTCATAAACAGAAAGTTGTAGTTGTTTCTGCTATGGGAAAAACCACCAATGCTTTAGAGCGTGTTATTTCTTGTTATTTTAATAAGGAATCACAGCTTTCTCAAGAAATTAATGACCTGGAAATGTATCATCAAGTTATATTAGACCAGTTATTTTCAAACAGAAGTCATGAAGTTTACTCAAAAGTAAGTGCCTTTTTCTCTGATTTAAAACGATTCTTAAAGCATAACAAATCACCAAAATATGATTTTGTTTATGATCAAGTTGTTGGTTATGGTGAGCTAATATCAACCACTATTATATCTAATTACCTACAAGATATAGGATTAGAAAACCAATGGCTAGATGTTAGGTCTTGTATACAAACAGACAGCACCTATAGGGACGCTAAGGTAAATTGGGAAACATCTCAGGAAGCTATACAAGCACAGGTAAACAAATCTTCTCTTACGATAACACAAGGATTTATAGGTGCAGATGATAACAACTACACAACAACACTGGGCAGAGAAGGTTCCGATTATACTGCAGGAATTTTCGCGTATTGTTTAAATGCTGAAAGTGTTACAATTTGGAAAGATGTTCAAGGTGTCTTAAATGGAGATCCTAGAGAGTTTGAAAATACTACATTATTAGAGCAAATCTCATATGAAGAAGCAATTGAATTGGCGTTTTATGGTGCCTCTGTAATACACCCAAAAACACTACAACCATTACAACGAAAGGAAATTCCATTATACGTAAAGTCTTTTTTAAACCCTACAACACAAGGCACAGCTGTTAGCAAAGGACAAACTTTAGTTCCACACACACCTTGCTTTATAGTAAAGAAAAATCAAGTATTAATTTCTTTATCATCATTAGATTTTAGTTTTATTGTTGAAGATAATATTAGTGAGATATTTAGCTTGTTTCATAAATATCAAATGAAGGTAGATTTAATTCAAAATTCTGCTATTAGTTTTTCAGTATGTGTAGATAACAAGTTTAGACAATTAAACAACCTTATAAATCACTTAAAAGCAAAGTTTAAGGTATCGTTTACAGAAGGTGTTTCACTATATACCATAAGACATTTTGACGATGTTGCAGTTAAACGCATAGAAGGGCAGTTTGATGTTTTACTAAAACAAGTTGCGACGGAAACTGTACAGCTCGTTGTAAAGGCTTAATAATTTGTAATTTTGCATTAACTAACACACTTTAATATGCCTATAGTCTCTGCTAATGAAATTGCTAAAGTGCTTAAACTAGACAAGCTTGGTTTGTTAGGTAATACTATAGGAAGTGTTTTATTAAAAGCCACTAAGCTTTCTAAGATTAATGCCATTTATGAGACCAGAAAGGATCTTAATGGTGTTCAGTTTATAGATTCTATTTTAAAAACCTTAGAAGTTGAATTTGATATTCCTGAAGAAGACCTTAAAAGAATTCCAAAAACTGGTGCTTTTATAACGGTTTCAAACCATCCTTTAGGAGGTATAGATGGTTTAATTTTAATGAAACTTTTACTTGCCAAGCGAGAAGATTATAGGATTATTGCAAACTTTCTTTTGCATAGGCTTGAGCCTGTAAAACCTTACATAATGCCTGTAAATCCTTTTGAGGATCATAAAGAAGCAAAGTCTAGCGTTGGCGGCTTAAAGGAAGCTTTATCTCATTTAAGAGATGGAAAGCCGTTGGGTATGTTTCCTGCCGGAGAGGTTTCAACCTATAAAGAAGATAGCGTAATTGCAGATAAACCTTGGGAACCTAGTGCTATGAAATTAGTTCAAAAAGCTAATGTTCCTATTATTCCTATTTATTTTAAAGCGAAAAATAGTGCACTTTTTTATAGATTATCTAAATTAAGTCCTACACTAAGAACTGCAAAGCTACCTGGTGAGATGTTGTCTCAAAAGCATCGAAAAATTCAAGTAAGGATTGGCCATCCTATTTCAGCAAAAGACCAACTAGAATATAAAACTCTTGAAGGTTTTACAGCTTACATTAGAAAAAGGACTTATTTGTTGGACAATTCATTTGACAAGAAGAATATTCTAGATCAGATTCCTAAACAAATTAAGAGAACTAAAGCTCCTAAGAAAATTGTTGGAGAGACTCCAGATGACTTAATGCAAAAAGAGGTAGAGTTCTGCAGAGCAAATGATAAACGTTTACTAGAAAGCAAAAACTACGAAGTATTTCTTGCAAAAAAAGAGATAATCCCAAACATTGTACAAGAAATAGGTAGACTGCGTGAAATAACTTTTAGAGCCATAGGCGAAGGCACTAACAAATCTATTGACACAGATAAATATGATGAGTATTATCACCATTTATTTTTATGGGATAATGACGCTCAAAAAGTTGCTGGTGCTTATAGAATGGGGCTTGGAAAAGAAATTTTCAGGGATTACGGTATTGAAGGTTTTTATATGAACGAGCTGTTTAGGTTTGAACCAGAAATAACCACACTTATAAGTGAGTCTATCGAAATGGGTCGAGCATTTATTATTGCAGAATATCAATTAAAACCAATGCCTTTATTTTTACTTTGGAAAGGTATAGTACATACCACTTTACGTTATCCTGAGCATAATTATCTAATTGGTGGCGTTAGCATAAGCAATAATTTCTCAAACTTTAGTAAGAGTTTAATGATTGAGTTTATGAAATCTCATTATTACGACCCTTATTTTGCACAGTTTGTACGGCCAAAAAAGGAATTCAAGGTAAAGCTTAAAGATGCAGATAAAGACTTTGTATTTGATGCTAGTGAAGCAGACCTAAACAAGTTTGATAAAATTATAGATGAAATTGAACCTGGAAACAATCGATTACCTGTACTTTTAAAAAAATATATAAAACAAAATGCAAGATTGCTATCGTTTAATGTAGATCCTTTATTTAATAATTCTGTTGATGGACTAATGTATATTAAAATTGCAGACCTTCCTGAAAGTACTGTTAAACCTGTCATGGAGGAATTTCAAGCAGAGATGGAAAAAAAATATGCTATTTATAAAGCAGAAGAAAACAAGTAATTACTTACTAAATTAATTCTCTGTTTTTGAAACATATAAATAAAAAACAATAATTTAATCTAGTGTTTTTTAAGATACTTCATTAAATTGTATATTTTAGTTGCGAATTTTTATCGCTTACAGCAAGTATTGTTTATGAGTCCCCAAACTATTAAAACATTATTAAGCTTAACCACACTGCTTTGCTCTGCCATAGCGGCAAGACCTAATGATGGACCACCGCCACCTAATTCTTTAACACCTTTTCCAGGTTTACCTGTACCAATTGATACTAACATTGGCATAGCATTAGCATTGGGCGTATTAGCTGGTATTTATTTTATCTTAAGACAAAGACGTATTTCCAAGTAATCGTTTTACATATTTACCAATTACATCAAACTCTAAGTTTACAACATCTCCTTTTTGTAATTGTTTAAACGTTGTGTGCTCATAGGTATAGGGAATAATAGCAACACTAAATGTATTTATCTCAGAATCCACAACTGTAAGGCTTACTCCATTAATAGTTATAGATCCTTTCTCTATAGTCACATTGTTTAGTGCTGGATCATATTTAAATCTGTACTCCCAACTCCCATCTTTCTCTTGAGCTAAAATACATTCAGCTACTTGATCAACATGTCCTTGCACAATATGTCCATCCAGGCGAGCTCCTAACTTCATTCCGCGTTCAAGGTTAACCAAATCATTAACCTTTAATGACCCTAAATTAGACTTGTTAAGGGTTTCCTGTATTGCTGTAACACTATAAGTATTGTCAGTAACAGCAACTACAGTTAAACAAACGCCATTATGAGCAACACTTTGATCAATTTTTAATTCTGAAGACATATGTGCTTCAATAAAAATATGAAGATTATCTCCATCTTTAGTCAAATCTTTAACTCTACCTAATTCCTCTACTATTCCTGTAAACATTCAGTATTTATTTAGTTACCTTTATCTTTGCAAAAATAGTTATAATTAATGACCCAAAAACAACAGTTGAAAATAGGAATAAGTATAGGAGACCTAAATGGCATAGGAGCAGAAGTTGTGCTTAAAACTTTTGAAGATGAGCGTATATTAGAGTTTTGCACGCCTGTTATTTTTGCAAACTCAAAAGTGCTTTCATTTATAAAGAAACACTTAAATATAGATCTTCAATTTCAAGGTATTTCAGACCTTAATAAGATTATAGATGGTAAAGTAAACGTTTATAATGTTTGGAAAGAAAATGTAAATATCAACTTCGGGACGCCAGACACTAAAGTAGGAAGCTATGCTTTAAAATCTTTGGAAGCTGCAACAGAAGCTTTAAAAAATAAGCAAGTAGATATATTGGTAACAGCACCAATTAACAAAAACACTATACAATCTGAAGCATTTAATTTTCCTGGTCACACAGACTACCTTGCCAAAGAATTACAAGGAGATAGTTTAATGTTTATGGTTTCAGACTCTTTGAGAGTTGGTTTACTTACAGACCACGTAGCCGTAAAAAATGTTGCTTCTACAATTACGCCACAATTAATAGAAAAGAAGGTTAATAGCATATATCATTCATTAGAAGAAGATTTTAGGATCAGGCAACCAAAAATCGCTGTATTAGGCATTAACCCACATAGTGGCGATAATGGTGTAATAGGTAAAGAAGACGAAGAAGTATTAAAACCTACCCTAAAAAATATAAACAACAACGGTAAATTAGTTTATGGTCCATATTCTGCAGATAGTTTTTTTGGCTCACAGAATTATAAAAATTTCGATGCAGTAATCGCAGCATATCATGATCAAGGTCTAATCCCATTTAAAACTTTGTCTTTTGGTAATGGCGTAAACTACACTGCAGGACTATCAAGAGTAAGAACCTCTCCAGATCACGGTACCGCGTTCGAAATAGCCGGAAAAGGACAAGCAGATGAAACCTCATTTAAGCAGGCTGTTTTTACAGGAATGCAAATTTTTAAAAACAGAAAAGAGTATAAAGAGCTCACTAAAAACCCTTTAAAAAAACAGCCAAGAAGGAAAGAGAGAAAATAAAATGAACTTACATGTTCATTTTGAATGAAATAAAGTTTTTTAATTCCGTAAAATTACTATCTTTGCACCCGCCTTTTCACAAGGCTAGTGTAAGAGAATAGATGTAGAGATGAAGCAGTTAAAAGAATTTACAATCCCTTTTGTGGGATTGAAAGTAGGAAAACATCAGTTTAATTATACTATAGGACAATCGTTTTTTGACGTTTTTGAGTACGACGAGTTTAATGACGCTAATGTTAATGTGACCTTAGATTTTGAAAAAAAACCAACTATGTTTGAGTTGCTTTTTCATATTTCTGGCACTGTTAATGTTAATGGAGACTTAACTAATGAGCCGTATGACCAGCCTATAGAAAATGAATTAAAGCTGGTTGTAAAATTTGGCCCAGAGTTTAATGACGAAAATGAAGAGCTTCTTATTTTACCTCACGGTGAATATGAAATAAATGTACAGCAATATATCTATGAAGCCATAGTTTTAGCTGTACCATTAAAGCGAATTCATCCAGGCATTGAAGACGGTACTTTAAAGACAGATGTTTTAAAGAAGCTAGAAGAACTTAGTCCTAAACAAAAAGAGAACGAAGAGGTTGATCCTCGTTGGAATAAATTAAAAGAATTACTAAAAGATAAATAACCCATAGCCATGGCACATCCTAAAAGAAAAATCTCGAAAACTAGAAGAGATAAGAGAAGAACTCATTATAAGGCTAAAGCTCCAACTTTGGCAAAAGATCCTGTAACAGGTGAAACTCACTTGTTTCACAGAGCACACTGGCATGAAGGTAAATTATATTACCGTGGTCAAGTTCTTATAGACAATACTACAGAGGTAGAAGCATAAGCTTCTTACACTCATTTATATTAAAAACTCCCCTTTGGGAGTTTTTGTTTTTTATGCACGAATTATAAAAAACTTCTATTTTTTGAGTCATTACGGGAAATTTTAGTAATTTTCCAACCATTTTTTAGCGTGATAGCCAAATTTTGGCTCTTACTAAAAAGAACTATATGAGCAACATCACAGCAGCAATCACAGCTGTAGGAGGCTATGTCCCAGAATACGTGTTAAGCAACAAGGTCTTAGAGACTATGGTTGATACAAATGATGAATGGATTACCACTAGAACTGGTATAAAAGAACGTCGTTTGTTAAAGGAAGAAGGAAAAGGCACGTCATATTTAGGTATAAAAGCCGCAGAAGATCTAATTCAAAAAATAGATCTAGACCCAACAACAATAGACTTAGTTATTTTTGCAACAGCAACACCAGATATGCCAGTAGCATCTTCTGGAGCATATTTAGCTTCTCAAATAGGAGCTAAAAATGCCTTTTCTTATGATCTGCAAGCAGCTTGCTCTAGCTTTCTATACGGTATGTCAACGGCTGCCAGTTATGTACAAAGTGGTCGCTACAAAAAAGTACTATTAGTAGGCGCAGATAAAATGTCTTCTATCATTGACTATACAGACAGAGCAACTTGCATAATTTTTGGAGACGGCGGTGGCGCAGTTTTGTTCGAGCCAAATGAAGATGGTTTAGGACTACAAGATGAAATTTTAAGAAGTGACGGTATTGGTCGTGAATTTTTAAAAATAGATGCAGGCGGATCCATATTGCCAGCTAGCGAAGAAACTGTGGCAAACAAACAACATTTTGTACAACAAGATGGCAAAACAGTATTTAAATTTGCTGTGTCAAACATGGCAGATGTAAGCGCAAGCATTATGGAGCGCAACAACCTAACAAATGAGGATGTAAGCTGGTTAGTAGCACACCAAGCCAATAAAAGGATTATAGATGCTACTGCTAGAAGAATGAACCTAGATGAGTCTAAGGTTCTTATGAACATACAACGCTATGGTAATACAACTTCAGCCACATTACCATTATTATTACACGATTACGAAAAAAAATTAAAGCGAGGTGACAACCTCATTTTCGCCTCTTTTGGAGGTGGCTTTACTTGGGGTTCAATTTACCTCAAGTGGGCATATAATTCCTAACAAAACTAAATAAACACCTAAACAACGTATCATTATGGAGTTAAAGGACATTCAGAATTTAATAAAATTCGTAGCCAAATCTGGCGCAAGCGAGGTAAAGCTCGAAATGGAAGATGTGAAAATCACCATTAAAACTGGTTCAGACGAAAAAGAAACTATCGTACAGCACATGCAAATGCCTGCACAAATGCCACAACAGATGGCTGCTGCACCTGCACCAGCACCAGCACAACCTGTAGCGCAAGCCGCGGCTGCTGCACCAGCTGATTCTAATAATGGAGATGACTCTAAGTATATTACTGTAAAGTCTCCAATTATTGGTACTTTTTATCGCAAACCATCTCCGGATAAAGATCTTTTCTGTGAAGTAGGAGACTCTATCAAAGAAGGTGATGTACTTTGTATTATTGAAGCAATGAAGCTTTTCAATGAAATAGAAAGTGAAGTGTCAGGAAAAATCGTGAAAGTATTAGTAGACGATTCTTCTCCTGTAGAGTTTGATCAACCATTATTCTTGGTAGATCCTTCTTAATCACCTTTTGTTTTAATCTGAGTTGGTATGATTATATCAACTTCAAATGCTGAAACAGTTATGTTCAAAAAAATTCTAATTGCCAATAGAGGCGAGATTGCATTACGTATTATACGTACTTGTAAAGAAATGGGTATAAGCACTGTTGCTGTTTATTCTACTGCAGATGCAGAAAGTTTGCACGTTAAGTTTGCAGACGAAGCTGTTTGTATAGGACCAGCACCAAGTAACTTATCCTATTTAAAAATTCCAAATATTATTGCTGCCGCAGAAATAACAAATGCAGATGCTATTCATCCTGGATATGGTTTCTTGGCAGAAAATTCGAAGTTTTCTAAAATATGTGAAGAGCACGATATTAAGTTTATTGGTGCTTCTCCAGATATGATTGATAAAATGGGAGACAAAGCTTCTGCAAGAGCTACAATGCAAGCTGCAGGTGTGCCTTGTATTCCTGGATCAGATGGCCTTTTAAAAGATTTTGCAGAATGTAAGAAAGTTGCAAAAGACATGGGTTATCCAGTTATGCTTAAAGCTACTGCCGGTGGTGGTGGTAAAGGTATGCGTGCTGTATGGAAACCTGAAGACCTTGAAGATGCTTGGGATAGCGCAAGACAAGAAGCAGGCGCTGCCTTTGGTAACGATGGTATGTATATGGAAAAGCTTATTGAAGAGCCTAGACATATTGAAATACAAGTTGTTGGAGACAGTACAGGTAAAGCTTGTCACTTATCAGAAAGAGATTGTTCTGTACAACGCCGTCATCAAAAACTTACAGAAGAAACTCCTTCTCCATTTATGACAACTGCCCTTCGTAAAAAGATGGGTGAAGCTGCTGTAAAAGCTGCTGAGTATATTAAATATGAAGGTGCAGGTACTGTAGAGTTTTTAGTTGATAAGCATCGTAACTTCTACTTCATGGAGATGAATACCCGTATTCAAGTAGAGCACCCTATTACAGAACAAGTTATTGATTTTGATTTAATTAGGGAGCAAATCTTAGTTGCTGCTGGTGTGCCAATTTCTGGTAAAAACTATACTCCTAAACTACACTCGATAGAGTGTCGTATAAATGCAGAAGATCCTTATAATGGATTTAGACCTTCTCCTGGCCGTATTGAGATACTTCACGCTCCAGGCGGACATGGAGTTCGCTTAGACACTCATGTTTATGCAGGTTATAGTATTCCTCCAAACTACGATTCTATGGTGGCAAAACTTATTACAACGGCTCAAACAAGAGAAGAAGCTATTAATAAGATGAAGCGTGCTTTAGATGAGTTTGTAATCGAAGGCGTAAAAACAACTATTCCTTTTCATAGACAACTTATGGATCATCCAGATTATATTGCTGGAAATTATACTACTAAATTTATGGAAGACTTTAAAATGAAAGAAGAATAAAACGTTAACTAACTAACCAATGTTTTAAGGCCTCGATATCGAGGTCTTTTTTTTGCTTTATATTAAACGTAAAATTATTAGATATTTTAGTGGATTTATGGAACAATAAGTATCTTACAATATATGGAAATACTTAATTCAAAAAGCTATTGGGATAGGCAAACCTGGTTTACAACCAACGATTTTATTATAATTGGAAGTGGTATTGTTGGTATAAATACTGCATTAACACTTCGTGAAAAATTTCCAAAAGCAACTATTACTATATTAGAACGCGGCCCTTGGCCACAAGGTGCCAGCACCAAAAATGCTGGCTTTGCTTGTTTAGGTAGCATCTCTGAATTACTGAAAGATTTTAAAACACACTCTTCTGAAGATATTTTTAAACTAGTTGAGAAGCGTGTTTTAGGGTTAGAAAGACTTCGTAACATAGTGGGAGATGATCACTTAGAATACAAACAGCTTGGTGGCTATGAAGTTTTTCTTAGAAAACACAAGGCGCTTTTAGAAAAAAGCCTAGATCATCTCAATGAGATAAATGACTTACTATACTCATTATATAAAGCACCTCTGTTTTCTGTTACTGAAAACACATTTGGATTTTCTGGAATAAATTCAAAACTTATAGTAAATGCTTTTGAAGGCCAACTTAATACTGGTAAAATGATGCAGGCGCTTATCAATAAAACACAAGATGCCAATATTACTATATTAAACAATTGTAATGTTAATGAATATGTGGAACAACACACTAATGTGCTTTTACAAACTAATTTAGGTGACTTTAAAACAAAAACATTGCTAATTGCTACTAACGGGTTTTCTGAGCAACTTAAGATCTCTAATGTAAAACCTGGAAGAGCTCAAGTAATAATCACTAAGCCAATTAAGAACTTAAATATAAAAGGTACATTTCATATAGATGAGGGCTATTTTTACTTTAGAAATGTGGGTAACCGGTTATTATTTGGAGGTGGAAGAAACCTAGCACTAAAAGAAGAAGAGACCACTAATTTTGGAGAAACAGAATTAATACAAAGTACATTAGACACGTATTTAAAATCACACATATTACCAAAAACTCCTTACGAAATAGACATGCGGTGGAGCGGAATATTAGGTGTAGGAAATCAAAAAAAGCCTATTTTAAAAAAAGTATCTAAAAATGTTTACTGCGGTGTCCGTTTAGGTGGTATGGGTGTTGCTATAGGAAGTCTTGTAGGTAAAGATTTAGCAAATTTAGCAACAGAATGATAAAACGTATTTTTAAATTTTTTGGTAAAATTCTACTTTGGTTTTTTGCAATGAGTATTATTTGGGTTGCCCTACTCAAATTCATACCTGTTTATATTACTCCATTAATGGTTATCAGGTATTTTGAAAATAATGAACAAAATAAATGGACTCATAAGTGGGTGCCGTTAAAAGATATATCTAAAAACCTTCAGCTTGCGGTTATTTGTTCAGAAGATCAAAAGTTTGTGTATCATAATGGATTTGATACCAAAGCAATTGAAAAGGCATATGAAGCTAATCAAAAAGGAAAAAAACTACGCGGTGCAAGCACCATTTCTCAGCAAACTGCTAAAAATGTGTTTTTATGGCCACAACGAAGTTGGACGAGAAAAGGACTCGAGGTTTATTTCACGTTTTTAATTGAGCTTATTTGGGATAAAGAACGCATTCTAGAGGTGTACTTAAATAGTATTGAAATGGGAGATTCTGTTTACGGAGCTTCTGCAGCAAGTATGTATTGGTTTGGAAAATCTGCTGCTACATTAAGTATAGATGAAGCAGCTGCAATTGCTGCAATTTTACCTAACCCAAGACGCTATAGAGCCAACCCTTCATCACCATATGTACAAAGACAAAAAGCCTGGATAAGACAACAAATGTATTATTATGGACCGTTGATTTTAACTAAAACCAGTACTGAAACTAAAAAATAAATCTGGTTTAATTTTTGAAGTAATTGCTATAAAAAAGCTGTAATGTCTTTACATATAAATAGCAAATCTGTGAACACCTCTATGCGAGGAAATAAAAGCAAGCATACCAAACCAGAATTACTTTTAAGAAAAGCATTATGGGCATCAGGACTAAGAGGTTATAGATTACATTTTAAAAAATTAGCAGGTTCTCCAGATATTGTTTTTTCAACCAAAAAAATCGCCATATTTGTAAATGGTTGTTTTTGGCACAGGTGCCCTAAGTGCAACCTAAATCTTCCCAAAACTAACACTGAATTTTGGAAAGATAAGTTTGATACTAATATGAAACGAGACCAGAATAATTACGTAACATTAATAAGGTCTAATTGGACCGTTCTCACTATTTGGGAGTGTGACATCAAGAAAAATTTAAAAGAGCAAGTACTTAAAATTGAATCTTTAATAAAAGATGTAAATGCTTACTCTATTACCACTAACGAACCACTGCAATTAGCTGCAGAAGACCTTTTAACCTATGGCTATAACATCTGAATTTAAAATTAAATTACTTTCCCATTGTGAATCTTTAGTATCTACCAAACTAGAAAAGATTAAACACGCTATAGCAGATATTGTAGAATCTTTAGAGTCTGAAACAAAGAGTACTGCTGGAGACAAACACGAGACAGATAGAGCCATGATGGATATTGAACGTGAACAACTTGGAGCTCGTTTAGATGTTGCAGAACAACAATATCAAATTCTTAAAAATATTAGACAACGTGATATTAAACCTTCTAAAAACATTCATATAGGAAGTTTAGTAAAAACCACTAAAGCTATATACTACATTGCTGTTTCTGTAGGTGCTATTACCTTAGATAACGAAACAGTTTATGTCATTTCAAAAGAATCTCCTATTGGTATGCTTCTTATGAATAAGACTGAGAAAGACACTTTTGAGTTTAATGGTGAAACCATGACTATTAAAAGCGTTTACTAACGATCATTAAAATTTATAAGTATTTCTGTATGTATTGGTAGTGCAGTATTGTGTTTTAAAAGCAAATTATCATTATTAAATACAGCTTCAATTAACCAAAAATCACCTTTAAAATAAGATTGCTTTACAGTTGCCTTGTGTTTCCCTAATTCTTCAACCGTAATTTGATAAGGGTAATAAACTTGTTGTTTGTATTTAAAAACATCATCAAAAAAAGAGCAAACATATAAATCTTGGGATGTTTTGTAAATAGTTTCAGGCGTGTCTTGTGCAACAAATTTACCGTCTTTCATTACCAAGATTCTATCAGAAAATGATAATGCCTCTTCACTTACATGTGTTGCTGTAATACAAGAGATTTGTTTGTCTTTTAAATACTTATACAACCGCCTACGAAGCTTATTTTTTCTAAAGTTATCAATATGACTAAACGGTTCGTCTAACAAAAGTAGTTCTGGTTCTTTAGCTAGAGCTCTTGCTAGTGCAACACGTTGCTGTTGACCTCCACTTAATGTTTTAACTTTTTTAGTTTTAAATGAAGTCATTTCTACAACTTCTAAAAGTTCTGCAATACGTTCTTTTCTAAAAGACATATCTAAACGGGACAAGTGCTTACCAATGTTATCCTCTACAGTTGTATAAGGCATCAAATTAAAGTCTTGTGATACATATTTTATAAAAGGTTCTCCAGGTACAAGATTAAAATTTGGACCTAGCAGCTTCTTATTATTCCAATAAATCTCTCCTGCCTTAAGTTGAAGCGTTCCATACACAAGTTCCAGCAATGTACTTTTACCACATCCACTTTCTCCTAAAATAGAAATATGTTCACCTTTAGTAAGCTTAAAGTTTATAGCTTTTAAAACAGGTGTTTTAGCATATTTAAAGGCTTGTATATTTACGTTTAGCATAATGCAAAAATAAACCTGTTAGATTATTCTCTAACAGGTTATAAATTATATTTAGAAATTATCTTAGTCTTTAAATTGTTTCTTTACCGGCAACTCATCATAACCCATATTGTAAAGCGTAAAACCAAAAATATCTGCGTACTGCTCTATAGTTTTACTTACTGGTGTTCCTGCACCATGGCCAGCATTAGTTTCAATTCTAATTAATGTAGGAGCATTTCCAGCTTGTTTATCTTGCAACTCTGCAGCATACTTAAAACTATGCGCTGGTACTACGCGATCATCATGATCTCCAGTAGTTACCATTGTAGCAGGATAAGAAACACCTTCTTTTACATTGTGTACTGGCGAGTATCCTTTTAGGTATTGAAACATTTCATCGGAATCTTCTGCCGTTCCATAATCATATGCCCAACCTGCACCTGCTGTAAAGGTATGATAGCGTAACATATCCATCACGCCTACTGCAGGCAATGCTACTTGCATTAAATCTGGTCGTTGTGTCATCGTGGCTCCGACTAATAATCCACCATTTGAACCGCCTCTAATTGCCAAATATTCTTTTGATGTGTAGTTCTTCTCAATTAAATATTCTGCCGCAGCTATAAAGTCATTAAATACATTTTGCTTTTGTAGTTTAGTACCAGCATCATGCCAAGCTTTACCGTATTCTCCACCACCGCGCAAATTAGGAACTGCATAAATTCCACCTTGCTCCATCCACACAGCGTTTGCTATACTAAAACTTGGTGTTAAACTTATATTGAAACCTCCATAACCATATAGTATCGTAGGGTTCTTACCATTAAGCTCTGTCCCTTTTTTATAGGTTATAATCATGGGTATTTTTGTACCATCTTTAGAGTTAAAGAACACCTGTTCACTCTTATAATGGTCTGGATTAAAATCTATTTCTGGTTTTACATATAGCTCTGAATTACCATCTTCAATATCATACTTATATATGCTGCCTGGTGTTACATAATTTGTAAAAGAGAAATACAGTTCTTTATCTTCTTTTTTAGCACCAAAGCCACCAACTGTTCCAACTCCTGGAAGTTTAACTTCACGTATTAATTTACCAGCATAATCGTATTGTTTTACTTCGCTTACAGCATCTACCATATATTCTGCAAAGAAGTAGCCACCAGCTTTACTAGGACTAAGCACATGTTCTGTTTCTGGAATGAAATCTACCCAATTTTCTGGTGATGGGTTTTCAGCATCAACCGTCACAATTTTTTTATTAGGTGCATTTAGGTTTGTTACAATATATAGTTTACTGCCTTCATTTTCTATAACGTATGAATCTGTTTCGTAGCCAGAAATTATAGTTTTAAAATCTGAATTTGGCTTGGTAAGGTCTTTTATTCTTAAATCGTTTCCTGAGGTTGATACACTTCCTGAAACAATTAAATACTTACCATCTTCTGTTACACTGCCACCAACATATCTTCTTTTTTCTTCTTGTGTTCCTCCAAAAATAAGTTTATCCTCTTTTTGAGAGGTTCCTAGCTTGTGATAATATAGTTTATGCTGGTCTGTTTTTGCAGACAACTCACTGCCTTTAGGTTTGTCATAACTTGAATAATAAAATCCTTCATTCACGTTCCAAGACACACCACTAAATTTAATATCCTGTAAAGTATCTTCAACACGTTCCAAGGTTTCTGCATCTACAACAATTACTTTTCTCCAATCACTACCGCCTTCAGAAATTGAATAAGCTGCTTTACTTCCATCTTTAGAAAAGTTTAATCCTCCTAATGATGTTGTACCGTCTTCACTAAACTTATTTGGATCCAGGAATACTTTAGCATTTTCAGGGCTTTCGGTAGATTTATACCTATAAATCACACTTTGGTTTTGCAACCCATTGTTTTTAAAATAGTAGGTATACTCACCTTCTTTAAAGGGTGATCCCAACTTTTCATAATTCCACAGTTCGGTTAATCTGTTTTTAAGATCTTCTCTAAAAGGAATTTTGTCTAAATATCCAAATGTAGCTTGGTTTTGAGCTTTCACCCAATCTTCGGTTTCTTTACTGCGATCATCTTCTAACCAGCGATATGGGTCTTTCACCTCATTACCAAAATATACATCTACGGTATCTACTTTCTTTGTTTCGGGGTATGTCACTGCTATGGTTCTATCGGTTTTAGTCTCTGTTTTACAGCTAAATATTGTTGCTGCAGTTATTGTTACAAGGATGAGTTGTTTCATTAGTGTGAGTTTAATTCAGCATAAAAATACAAATTAAAAAAAGCCTCTTAATTTTGATTAAGAGGCTTTTAACACATATATACTATTTATGCAAATAGTGGTCTAAACTTAGACCAATGTTTATATATAAGTATTCCATTTAAAATAGCAACAATTAATGCGCCTCCTATTCCTGGTAAATCAAGAAAAAGGTGGAATAACAATATGTTTACAGAGATTGGCGCTAGAAGAACCAATGCAAAAGGTGTCCATTTATTAATTAATAATAAGATCCCAATAAAAATTTCGATTGCACCTACTACTGGCAATACATAACCTGTTGCTGCAAGCTCTGTCATAAACTCTGCTGCGCTTGGAGGTAACTCTGGCATTGGCAAAAGCTTTAAAAATTTATTAAGCCCAAAAACAAGTAACATTAGTGCTAATAGATAGCGTACAATTTTAGTAAAGGTTGAATTCATAAATTATTAATTTGGTGGTTAGTTCTTTTAAAGATATAAAAAAATCCTCAAGCTTTATGCCTGAGGATTAACCTCTTAATTATTTATGAATTTACTTACTAAGTAAGTATAGATTTATATGCATCCCTATGTTTGTACATTAAATAGGCATTTACAATAGCTACTAAAATTGCTGGACCAATATTAGGAAGGTTTAAAAACGCATGAAACAGCACTATGTTAATAGATATTGGAACTAACATAGCTAACGCCAAAGGCACCCATTTTTTTGTAACAAGCATTACTCCTATAACAACCTCAGACAAGCCTACTAAATGCATTAAGTATCCTTTTCCTGTAGCTTGCTCACCAGCATATCGCAATGCTTTAAATAAATGATCTGCTTCTGGGTAACCTGTAAAATCGAAATCTGGCATAAACCAGAAAAATTTATTTAGACCGAACATAAAAAGCATTAAGCCTAGGCCAATTCTAAGAATAAGGTTTACCCATTTCATTTTTAAGTATTTAAAGTTAGTTACGGAAACTTAGTCCTAACTACACTTCATAACTTACAGTACTGGTGTTCTTAATAAGGTTGTTTTTTAGTAAATATTCAGCAATCTGCACAGCATTTGTAGCTGCTCCTTTTCTTAAATTATCACTAACAATCCAACAATTTAATGTGTTTGATTGAGAGTGATCTCTTCGTATTCTTCCTACAAATACATCATCTTTACCTTGTGCATAAATAGGCATTGGGTATGTGTTTACGTCTGGATTATCTTGTACTTTAACACCTTCTGTATTTGAAAGAATAGCTCTTACTTCATTTAAATCAAAATCAGAATTAAACTCTAGGTTTACAGATTCGCTATGACCACCTACAACTGGTATTCTTACTGCTGTTGCAGTTAGCGCAATACTTTTGTCTGATAGAATTTTTTGAGGTTCGCGAGTAAGTTTTAGTTCTTCTTTAGTATACCCGTTTTCTTCAAACACGTCACAATGTGGTATAGCATTCTTATGAATTGGGTAAGGGTAAGCCATTTCACCTTTTTCACCAGCAAGCTCATTTCTTAACTGTTCAACAGCTTTAACACCTGTTCCTGTTATTGATTGATAGGTAGAAACTACACATCTTTTAATACCGTATTTATCGTGTAACGGCTTTAAAACCATGACTAATTGTATTGTACTACAATTAGGGTTGGCAATAATCTTATCTTCTGTAGTTAACTCATTTGCATTAATTTCTGGCACGACAAGCTTAACACCTTCATGCATTCTCCACGCAGAAGAGTTATCTATAACCGTAGTACCAACATCTGCAAATTTTGGTGCAAACTCTAATGAAGTGCTTCCTCCTGCCGAAAATATAGCGATATCTGGACGCTGTTTTATTGCATCTTCCATACTTATAACCTCGTAAGGTTGATTGTTATAAATAACCTTTTTTCCTATAGATTTCTTTGAAGCTACAGGAAGTAGCTCTGAAATTGGAAATTTACGCTCTTCTAAGACTTTAATCATAACACGGCCTACCATTCCGGTAGCGCCTACAACAGCAACTTTCATCGTTTTAATTTTAAGTTGATTTATACATATTGTAAAATTAAGGAATAGATGGTTATGTAGGTACTCTAAATATGATATTATATGCGTGTATATTTTATTCAAAAAAAGACCCCGAATCTTTTTCGCAAAAGTTCGGGGTTTAATAAAACTAAATGTGCATTGTAGCGGTGACGCTGCGTATTTTTAATATTATTTCTTTCTTAATTCGTCACGTATTTCGATAAGTAATTCTTCTTGAGAAGGTCCTTTTGGTGCTGCAGGTGCTGCTTCTTCTTTCTTCTTTGTTTTCTCGTAACCTTTAAGTAACATATAAATTACAAATCCTATAATTACAAAGTCTATAATTGCTTGTACAAAATTACCCCAAGTCATTATTGCTGCTCCAGCTTCTTTAGCTGCTGCAATAGTTTCATAGGTCCCACTGCCGTCTAATACCAAGAATAAATCGTTTACATTTCTACCTCCTAAAAGTAGGCCTATAACTGGCATTATAACGTCTGCTACTAAAGAGCCAACAATTTTGCTAAAAGCGCCTCCAACAATTACTGCTGTTGCTAAAGCTACAATATCACCCTTCATTAAGAATGATTTAAAATCAGAAAAAAATCCCATAGTTTTGGTTTTAAGTTATTTGGTTAAATATATTTCTTATTAAATAAATTATAAAAGCATTATCAACTTTTGATAGACCTTATCGACAAAAGGTTCTTTTTACTCGTTGAGATACAGATGTGAGTATTTCGTAGGAAATTGTCTGTGCTCCTTTAGCAAATTCTGATGCATTTTGATAAGCCCCAAATATTATTACCTCATCACCTTCCTGGCACTCAATACCGGTAACATCTACCATAGTCATATCCATACATACATTTCCTAATATTGGTGCTTTTTTACCATTAACTATAAAGCACCCTTTACCCTTACCATATTGTCTTCCTATACCATCTGCATGCCCTAAAGGAATTGTTGCAGACACGGTAGTTCTATCTGCAATAAATCCACGATTATACCCAACAGAACTGCCTTTAGGAATGTTATGTAATTGAGATATTACAGATTTTAATGTTGCAATAGGTTTAAGAGCAAGGTCTTCTGTTGAAGAATTTCCGTATCCGTAAAGTCCTATACCAGAACGCACCATATCAAAATGAGCTTCAGGGAAGTTTAAAATCCCCGATGTATTGCTTTGGTGCCTCATAGGCATATATCCAAATTCAGTTTTAAAGTCTTCAGTAAATGAAACAAATGAGGAAATTTGATTGTGTGTAAAGTCTGTTAGGTTGTGATCTTCACTCGCCACAAGATGAGACATAAGTGAGGTCACTTTTACTGCAGTAGTGTTTTTAAGCAATGAATACATTTCTGGCACATCTTTTTCATTAAACCCTAACCTGTTTAAACCAGAGTTAAATTTTAAATGAATAGGATATTCTTTTTGCTTGAGTGTTTGTGCAGTAGCTATAAATTCTCTAAGCGTTTTTAAACTATAAATACTTGGCTCTAAACACCGCTCAATTAATTCTTTAAATGCATTAGCTAATGGATGCAATACCAAAATAGGTGTCGTGATATTTTCATCTCTTAATCGTACACCTTCACTAGTATATGCCACCGCAAAATAATCTGCACCTAATGTCTGCAACTCTTTAGCAACCATTACAGAATCACTACCATAACCAAAGGCTTTTACAACAGCCATTAATTTTACAGAAGTATTTACTTTACTTTTTAGGTAGTTGTAATTGTGCCCTAAAGCACTAAGGTTTATCTCTAGGACTGTTTCTTGGGCCTTAGGCATTTTGGTTATTAATTATTTGGTGTTTTTTTAGCCTCTAATTCTTGAGCTTCTTTTACTGGCATGGTTTTTAATTTCTCTCGTAACCTTGCCTTAAAATATGCTGCTCTACTTAAAGGTTCATATTCTTCAGTTTCGCCCAACATAACAAGTTTGTCATTTTCAGACTTTCTAAAACTATATTGCGCTAAATTTCCTGTACGTGTACAAACCGCATGTACTTTAGTAACATACTCTGCTGTAGCCATAAGATTAGGCATAGGTCCAAAAGGATTGCCTTTAAAATCCATATCTAGACCAGCAACAATTACTCGAATACCTTTGTTGGCTAGATCGTTACAGACCGCCACAATCTCATCATCAAAAAATTGAGCTTCATCTATTCCAACCACGTCACAACCATCTGCCAACAATCTTATATTTGCGGCAGCAGGAACTGGAGTGGAACGTATTTCGTTAGCATCATGAGAGACTACCATATCTTCATCATAGCGTACATCAATAGCTGGTTTAAAAATTTCAACCTTTTGTCTAGCAAATTTTGCGCGTTTTAGCCTACGGATAAGCTCTTCGGTTTTACCGGAGAACATAGATCCGCAAATGACTTCTATCCAGCCAAATTGCTCTTTGTGATTTACCGTGTTTTCAAGAAACATTTTGTAATTTTCAATTCTGAAAGTGCCACAAATTTAACCAAAATCAATTGGCTCTACATTGAAATCTCATAAATTATGAAGAAAGCGCTTAAAGCCGAATTAACAAGTCTTGCTCATCAAATTTTACAATTGAAATCTACAGAAGATATCAAGACGTTAAAAGAGATGGCTGCAAAACTCCATGATAAGCTTACAATTTTAGAATTTACAGAACGTCATTTTGATGGCCCACAACCTACAATTGGCAGAAAAGATATTGTACAAGCAATTGAGAATGCAGATAACGATTATGAAATTACACCTTCTGAAGAAGTTATTGTTCCATTAAAAGACAACACAACTTCTAAAATTGAAGAAGTAAGAGAAGAGGCACAACCAGATTTAGATATTATAAAGGCTACCGAAAAAGAAATTAAACCAAATACGTTGTCCCAAGAAGAAGTAGAGTATCAAAAAAGACAGCAGCAACTAGAAGCCTTAGAAGCTAAAAATAGGCTTATGAAAAATGATATGGTAGATATTGGTGGCGTTAGCTATGATGATTTACCAGAATTTGAACCTATAGGAACACCAGAAAAACCTAGCACACCCAAAAAAGAGACTGCGAAAGCCACTCAGGACACAAAAAAATCTAAATCCTTAAATGACCGACTTAATACAGGAATTGCTATTGGCTTAAATGATCGCTTAGCATTTATAAAGCATTTATTTAATGGAAGTGCTGGTGACTATAACAGAGTATTGTCTCAACTAAACACTATAGAAAGTAATGAGAATGCTCAACATTTTTTAGAAACTGTTGTTAAGCCAGATTATAAGAATTGGGAAGGCAAAGAGCTGTATGAAAATAGGTTTAAAGAAATTGTCGAAAAGAAGTTTAACTAACCGACTTAAATAAGATAGAATATGAGAATTCAAAAAATTATTTACTGGGTAGCTACAGCTCTATTATGTGCATTAATGCTTTATTCTGCTTCTTTTTATTTTTTAGAAACAGATACAGTAAAAGGCCTTTTTGAAAGCTATAACTATCCTACATATATTGTTATCCCTTTAGCCATTGCAAAAGTACTTGGTGTTGTAATGATTTTATGGAGACGTAATGCTTGGTTAACATCTTGGGCTTACGCGGGCTTTTTCTTTGATATTGTGTTAGCATTTTTTGCTCATCAACAAGCTGGTGAAGACACAACTACAACATTAATAGCCCTAATCTTTTTATTAATATCATTTTTCTTTGGAAAAACTGTTAGAGCTTAATTTATGAGTAAACTATTTTTGGTACCTACACCAATAGGAAACTTAGAGGATATGACTTTTAGGGCAATACAAACCCTAAAGGATGTAGATTTTATTTTAGCTGAAGACACTCGAACTAGTGGCAAACTCCTAAAACATTTTGAAGTTTCTACTCCTATGCACTCACACCATATGCATAACGAACATAAAAGCGTTGTAGGTGTTGTAAAGCGAATACAATCTGGAGAAACCTGTGCATTAATTTCAGATGCTGGAACACCTGCTATTAGCGATCCTGGATTTTTATTAACACGTGCCTGTATTGAAGCTAATCTAGATGTAGAGTGCCTTCCTGGAGCAACTGCATTTGTACCAGCATTGGTAAATAGTGGGTTGCCGAATGACAAGTTTGTATTCGAAGGGTTTTTACCCGTTAAAAAAGGAAGGCAGACAAGACTTAAACTTCTTGCTGAAGAAACTAGAACAATGGTTTTTTATGAGTCTCCACACAAGTTGGTAAAAACACTTGGAAACTTTGCTGAATATTTTGGTGCAGACAGACCCGTTTCTGTATCTCGTGAATTAAGCAAACTTTACGAAGAAACCATTAGAGGAACTGCGACTGAAGTTCTTAAACATTTTGAAGAGAAAGCACCTAAAGGTGAAATAGTAATTGTAGTTGCCGGCAAGTAACAAAATACATCCTTAGCCTTAAAGTTTTTCAGACTCTATATAAAAGTCTTTTTTAACAACCACTTTCTTTATAGTTTCTGGAAAGGTTTCTGTAGTCCACTCTTCTGTTGGAACTATCCATTTCTCATTTCCATTTACAGAAATTGTTATAGGCATGTCAAAACCTTTTACAACGTTAGTATACCTAAAAGACATTTTACTGCCATCTAATTTATATTCTAATTTAGGAATTTTAGTGGTTCTTAAATACTGATCCCAAAACTGGGTTAGATTTATTCCTGTTTCTTCACTCAAATAATTTTCTAACTGCTCAGAAGAGATTGTTTGGTGATAAAACTCTTTATTAAGACCTCTTAAAATACCTCTCCATTTTGCATCGTCATCAACCAATTGTCTTAACGTGTGTAGTGTATTTGCACCTTTATAATACATATCTCCACTACCTTCGTGATGAACATTATAAGTTCCAATTAATGGTCTGTCGTTTCTTATGGATCTTCGGGTACCTATAACATATTCAGATGCTGCCTCTTCACCGTAATAATAATCTAAAAACAAACTTTCAGAATATGCTGTAAAAGATTCATGTATCCACATATCTGCCACATCTATATGTGTTATATTATTTGCAAACCACTCGTGACCAGCTTCGTGAATTATAATAAAGTCAAACTTTAAACCCCAACCTGTTCCGCTTAAATCGCTTCCTAAATAACCGTTTTTATAGTTGTTGCCATAAGTAACGCTACTTTGGTGCTCCATTCCTAAATAAGGAACTTCAACTAATTTAAAACTGTCTTCGTAAAATGGATAAGGGCCAAACCAATGCTCAAAAGCTTCCATCATTTTCGGTGCTTGCTTAAACTGAGATTTTGCTTTTTCCAAATTTTCACTCAAGACCCAATAGTCCATATCTAAAGGTCCTTTTTCACCATCATAGGCTTCAGAAAAATTAACGTAATCTCCAATATTTATATTTACACCGTAATTATTTATAGGATTAACAACTTGCCAATACCAGGTTTTTGTATTACCGTTATCTTCGGTTTTTACTAACCGACCATTACCTACTACTGTTAATTCTGCTGGTGCTGTAAATGCCATTGTCATACCGTTGTCTGGCTCATCATACGCATGATCTTTGTTAGGCCACCAGATACTAGCACCAATTCCTTGGTTTGATGTAGCAATAAATGGTTTGCCATTACCATCTTTTTTCCAAGAAAAACCACCATCCCAAGGTGCATTTTTAGCTTCTTGAGGTTTACCAGAAAATGTGAGAACAATATTATAGTCTTCCCCTATTTCCTGCTTTTCTTGTAATGTGATAAAATGTGCTGCTCCTTCTGAAACTACTTTTAAAGGCGTTCCGTTTTGCTCTACCTTATCTAAAGACATTGGTGACTGTAAATCTACCTGTAAAACATTTCCTTCGGAAAGTACTGTGTAGGTTAACGTATTAATTCCGCTTATAGATTTACTTACTGGAAATACCTCAACATTTAAATCGTAGTGTTTTAAATCCCACCACGCACGTTCTTCAGTTATACTACCTCGTAACGTATCTTGTCTTGTAAACTCTTGTGCAGAGAGTGTTAAATTCACTAATAAAAATACAATCACCCACATTCTATTTACAGTAAACCCTAATGTCATAACTCTAGCCTTTAATTTTGAAATGACTACAAATATAATGCTTAGTGATAGGATATCTATAAAAGAATGTTTTTCTGCAGTAACTGTTATTAAGAATATAAAAAACCTCATAAACTTAAAAGCTTATGAGGTTTAGTATTTGTAATTACTCTTTAATCGTAATAAACCTTAAAGAGTATATTGTTTGTACAACAATTACAGATCAAACTTGATACCTTGTGCTAAAGGAAGTTCTGTTGTGTAGTTAATTGTATTGGTTTGGCGACGCATGTATACTTTCCAAGCATCACTACCACTCTCGCGGCCACCACCAGTTTCTTTCTCTCCACCAAAGGCACCACCTATTTCTGCTCCAGATGTTCCAATATTTACATTTGCAATACCACAATCACTACCTGCTACAGATAAGAAGTGTTCTGCTTCACGTAAATTATTTGTCATAATTGCAGAAGACAAACCTTGGTTTACACTGTTTTGTAAATCGATAGCATTTTCAATATCACCAGAATATTTTGTTAAATATAACACTGGCGCAAAGGTTTCGTGTTGTACGATTTCAAAATCATTTTGAGCTTCAGCTATAGCTGGTTTTACGTAGCATCCACTTTCGTAACCTTCACCTTCTAAAACACCACCTTCAACAATAATTTTTCCGCCTTCTTCTACTACGCGTTCAAGTGCTTTGTTGTAGTTAGCCACTGCATCTTTATCTATAAGTGGACCAACGTGATTAGTTTCATCTAAAGGATTTCCAATCTTTAATTGTCCATAAGCATCGACAATAGCATTCTTCACCTTATCATACATAGAATCGTGAATAATAAGACGACGTGTAGATGTACAACGCTGTCCTGCTGTTCCTACTGCGCCAAACACAGCACCAATTACAGTCATTTTAATATCTGCATCTGGTGTTACGATAATTGCATTGTTACCACCTAATTCTAATAAAGATTTCCCTAAACGTTCTCCTACTTTAGATGCTACAATTTTACCCATTCTAGTAGATCCTGTAGCAGAAATTAATGGCACACGTTTATCTGTAGTCATAAATTCACCAACCTTATAATCTCCATTAATTAAGCAAGAGATACCTTCTGGTAAACCATTTTCTTTAAATACACGTTGTGCAATGTTTTGACAAGCTACACCTGTTAATGGTGTTTTTTCTGAAGGTTTCCAAATACATACATCTCCACAAACCCAAGCTAAAGCAGTATTCCAAGCCCAAACAGCTACTGGAAAATTAAATGCAGAGATAATACCAACTACTCCTAATGGGTGGTATTGTTCATACATACGGTGTCCTGGACGCTCACTATGCATTGTTAAACCGTGCAATTGTCTGGAAAGTCCTACTGCAAAATCACAGATATCGATCATTTCCTGAACTTCTCCCAAACCTTCTTGGTAAGATTTTCCCATTTCATAAGATACTAACTTACCTAATGGTTCTTTAAGACGACGTAGCTCCTCATTAAATTGTCTTACAACTTCACCACGTTGTGGAGCTGGCATTTTACGCCAAGTTTTAAATGCGCTTGATGCTGTTGTAACAACTTTTTCGTAGTCGTCTTTAGTTGTTGTTTTTACTTTAGCTATTAATTGTCCGTCTACTGGAGAGTAGGAAGAGATTTCTTCACCAGAAGAAAACCAATCTGACCCTGTAGATGTACCATTATTAACTTCATTTATGCCTAATTGCTTTAAAGCTTCGTCTATTCCGAATTCAGTTGCTACTGCGCTCATTTAGTCTATTGTTTTAAGTTGTTTTCACAAAAATAGGTAAATAGAATTGGGCTGAAAAACTTATGCAACTTATTCAGTTGCAACAAATCGTTCATCAACAGGCATAACAGTTCCGCAGTTGTCACAAGTACGTTTTTCTTTACTGCCATAAAATTCCTTAAAGTGTTTTAAAAAATCTTTTTCAATATCATTTAAAGGGAATTTTACTTCATAAAGTTTGTTATTGCAGTTATCGCAATACCACAATAAACCATCATCTACATTAAGCTTTTTACGCTTTCTCTCTACAACCAAACCAATTGAATTTTCATGACGCACTGGTGAGTGAGGTACACCTGCTGGATGTAAATACATATCTCCAGGTCCAAGTTTCATTGTTTTTTTCTCACCATCTTCTTGAATATGCACTTCAATATGACCCTCTAACTGATAAAAAAGTTCTTCTGTTTTATTATAATGATAATCTTTTCGAGCATTAGGTCCGGCAACAATCATCACTATGTAATCTTCTGCATCTTTATATAAATTCTTATTACCAACTGGTGGCTTTAGGTGTTCTCTATGTTCTTCAACCCACTTATTTAAGTTGAATGGTTTTGCTATTGCCATAACGTATTTTCTATATTATTTTACTATCACTAAAGATACAAAACTTTCCACGCGTTTTAAGAAAATACTATATTGCAAGCTCTATGAATATAGCCATACTTTCGCGTAGCGAGCACTTATACTCTACCAAAAGCTTACTGAAAGCAGGAAGGTCTAGAGGTCACGATATGGAAGTTATAGATCCTTTGGCTTGTAACTTAACTATTAAAAGTGGTAAGGCTGTACTAAGATATTATGATGACATTGTTAATGATCTGGATGCCGTTATACCGCGCATTGGCTCATCTCAAACTGCAACTGGTGTTTCTGTAGTACGACAATTTGAAGCTTTACAAGTTTTCTCCACTGTTTCCTCTCAAGCAATCCTTAACTCCAGAGATAAATGGACATGTTTTCAACTTTTGGTAAGACAACAAATACCAACCCCAAAAACTGTTATTGGTAATTTTTATGGTGATGCCGAAGGATTATTAAATCAGTTTCCTGACGGGCCAATCATAATTAAACTTCTTGAAGGCACACATGGAAATGGCGTTATATTAGCCGAAGGCCGAAAACATGCGTTAACTACTATTGAAACACTTGAATCCTTAAATGCCCGTTTTGTATTGCAGGAGTTTATTGAAGAATCTAAAGGCGCAGACCTTAGGGTTATCGTGGTAGATGGTATGGTGGTTGCCGCAATGAAACGCCAATGTGCTAAAGGAGATTTTAGAAGTAATTTACATAGAGGCGGCACTGCAAAAAGTGTTTCACTCTCAAAAGCCGAAGAACAGGTTGCGATTAAAACGGCTAAGACTTTAGGTTTAGGGGTTTGTGGTGTAGATATATTACAGTCTAAAAATGGCCCTATGGTCTTAGAGGTAAACTCCACACCTGGTTTAGAAGGTATAGAAAAGACAACACAAAAAAGTGTCTCTAAATCTATAATAAGCTATATTGAAAGACATTATAAACTTTAAAGTTTTCTCTTCTCTTTAGTAATTAAACTTTGTATTTAATTTTTGGCGCTACTAAATATCCCATTGCTATCTTGTAACTTTGCAGCTTTGGTTTTAAATTTTATTACCTTGCAAATACTATGGACAAAAAGGTTATAGGACGTGTAGACGTGGTTAATTTCCCTAAGTTAAATCTTAATGAAATATCTATTAAAATAGATACTGGCGCTTACACCTCTAGCATACATTGCAAGGATATAGAAGAAGTTGATGGTGTTTTAAAATGTAAGTTTTTAGATGACACTCACCCAAACTATAATGGTAAAGAATTTAGCTTTACCAATTACGATGTAGTATATGTAAGAAGTAGCAACGGCCAGGTAGATGTGAGATATAGTATAGACTCTAACATTAAGATTTTTAATAAGGTTTATAAGATATCATTATCACTTAGTAGTAGAGATGATATGCGCTATCCTGTTCTTATTGGCAGAAAATTTTTAACCAAAAAGTTTATAGTAGACACAGAGTTTTCAAACCTCTCTTTTGAAGCAACTTCCCAAGAAAACACTAAAGATGTTTCTTCAGAAATTTTATAACCTTTAATTTAACGAAGCACTCAAAATTAAAGGCTTCAATTATATTGATCTTATGAATATCAAAATTTTATCTAGAAATGCTAACCTTTATTCAACACAGCGTTTAATTGAAGCATGTAAAAAAAGAAAGCATGATGTAGAGGTTATTGATCCTTTAAAGTGTGATCTAATTATTGAAAAGAGAAAACCAACTATTGTATATAAAGGTCGTGTATTAGAACACGTAGATGCTGTAATACCTCGAGTAGGTGCCTCTATCACATTTTATGGTACAGCTGTTGTACGCCAATTTGAGATGATGGGTGCTTTTACTACTACAGAATCTCAAGCTTTAGTAAGAAGTAGAGACAAACTAAGAAGTTTACAGTTGCTTACCAAAGCAAGGTTGGGTATGCCAAAAACTGTTTTTAGCAATTACTCTAAAGACGTTTCGCAAATTATTAGTCATGTTGGTGGCGCTCCAGTTATCATTAAAGTACTAGAAGGCACACAAGGATTAGGTGTGGTTTTAGCTGAAACTGAAAAGGCAGCAGAATCTGTTTTAGAAGCATTTAATGGCTTACAAGCTCGTGTTATTGTACAAGAATTTATAAAGGAGGCAAAAGGAGCAGACATTAGAGCATTTGTGGTAGATGGACAAGTTGTTGGTGCAATGAAGCGCCAAGGTAAAGAAGGAGAATTTAGAAGCAACCTGCACCGTGGAGGATCTGCAAGCATTATTGAATTAACAGACGAAGAAGAGATTGCAGCAATTAAAGCCGTAAAAGTTATGGGGTTAGGTGTTGCAGGTGTAGATATGCTACAAAGTGAGCGTGGCCCATTGATACTTGAGGTAAACTCATCTCCAGGATTAGAAGGTATTGAAACAGCAACTGGAAAAGACATTGCAAAATCAATTGTTCGTTATATAGAAAAGAACATATAATGGCTCATATAGACGATCAAAACGTACTTTACATTTTTGACCAAACTATTTTACCAGGAGCAAAAGCTACCATTAATTTTAATATGGCTAAGCTTTACACTACAACCAATGTAGATGTGCCTATAATTATTGAGCGCTCTAAAGTTCCTGGCCCAACAGTACTTATAACTGGTGGTATACATGGTGATGAAGTAAATGGTGTCGAAATAGTAAGGCAACTAATATCTAAAGGCATTAATAAACCTAAAATAGGGACTATTATATGTGTTCCTGTTTTAAACGTCTTCGGATTTTTAAATATGAATCGTGAATTTCCAGATGGTCGCGACCTTAATAGAGTATTTCCAGGCTTTAAGAATGGTAGTTTAGCAAGTAGACTTGCTTACCAATTCACAAAAAATATTTTACCTGTTGCTAATTATTGTTTAGACTTTCACACTGGTGGTGCAAGTCGATTTAATGCACCACAGATTAGAGTGAAAAAAGGAGATGCAGAAGCTTTAGATTTTGCTAAAGTATTTAACGCGCCTTTCACTATGTACTCTAAAACAATCCCAAAATCTTACAGAGAAACTTGCGGAAAACTAAATATTCCTATATTACTTTTTGAAGGCGGAAAATCTCAGGATAACGATAAAACCATTGCAAAATATGGTGTTGATGGATCTATGAGAATCTTAAATCACCTAGGTATGTTAGATGATAAATTTAGTGTACCAGACGTTAACGCTCCTACAGTAATTATAGACTCTAGCACATGGATAAGAGCTAAATATAGTGGTTTGCTACACACAAAAATAGAATGTGGCAAACACGTAGAAAAAGGAGAATATATTGCCACAATAACAGACCCATATGGTCAATTTAGACATAAGGTTAAAACTAATAATGAAGGGTATATTATTAATGTAAATCAATCTCCTATGGTATATCAAGGAGATGCCATTTTTCATATTTCAACTTCAAGTCAATCTAATGAAGAAGCAGAAGGCGAGGACAACTAATAAACTACGTAGGCAAAACTTAAGTGTAGAAACTCGTGAAGAATTAAGCATGAGAATTGCAAATAAAGCATTGCAACTTCATATCTGGGAACATTCTTTTTATCATATTTTCCTAGCAATTGAAACACAAGCCGAAATTAATACAGAATACCTGCTACATATTTTAAATGGTAAGGACAAACAAGTAGTTATACCTAAAACAGACTTTAAAACAAGAGCTATGAAAAGCATCTTGTTATTGGACAATACACGGTTAAAGTTAAACGCCTACAATATACCAGAACCATTAGATGGTATAGAAATTACTTCTGAACAAATAGATGTTGTATTTATACCTTTATTAGCTTTTGACAAAACAGGGCAACGTGCAGGTTATGGTAAAGGGTTTTATGATGCCTTTTTAGCACTATGTAAACCTGAAACCATTAAAATTGGATTAAGTTTTTTTGAAGTTGAAGAAGAACCCTTTGAAGATGTCTTAAACACAGACATACCTCTAGATTATTGTGTAACACCAGAAAAGGTGTATTCTTTTTAAGCTTCTTCTTCTGTTTTAGGAAATGCTTTCTTATTGAAGATTAATAACATTACAACCCCTATAAATATTACAGAATCTGCAATATTAAAAACAGGCTCAAAGAATCTAAAATACTCACCACCCCAAAATGGCACCCATTCTGGTAAGTAACCTTGGTATAAAGGAAAGTAAAGCATATCTACTACTTTACCATGAAATAACGAAGAATAACCTCCTTCTTCTGGTAGGAAAGTAGCCACTTGATGCAAGCTGTCATTAAAAACAATCCCGTAAAATACAGAGTCTAAAATGTTACCTAAAGCACCAGCAAATATTAATGCTATTGAAGCTATTAATACTTTAGAACCATTTTTCTTTACACTATCCCACAACCAATATCCTATACCAGCAATAGCGACTATTCTAAATAAGGTAAGAATTAACTTTCCGTAGTTACCTGGCAACTCGAAACCCCAAGCCATTCCAGGATTTTCTATGAACCTAATTTTAAACCAACTTAATACAGCTACCTCATCACCCAGTATAAAATTAGTTTTAATGTAAATCTTAGAAATTTGGTCTATTAATAAAACCACTAGTATAAGTAAGGATGCTTTCTTTAAAGACATAAATTGTTTCTTATTATCAAAATAGTGTAAGTACGCTGCTATAATAAAATTAAACGCACTTTAACGGGAGCAAAAATAAGCTTTTTTTATTGAGATTTTGTGATGGTAATATTGCCATCTATAGTTTTAAGCTTTAAGAGTTGTTGTCCTGTATAATCTAGGTTATTTATAAGTGTACCGTGCCTGGATTCTGCTTCTACTCTTGATGGGCTTGTTGCTACTGCAATATTTCCGTTATAAGTGTTAACCAATAAATTACCATTAAAATTACTGAGGACACATTGCCCTGATTTTAATTCTAATTGTAAGTACTCAAAACTACCTTCTCCAAACACTGAGGCTACATTGCTTTGTATTTGTACAGATAAATTTTCTGGCACTTCAAGAATAACTTCCATAGCCAATACTTTGTGAGCGCTTAGCTTATCATAACCACTTGTAAGTATTTGTGGATATTTTGACGTTACTTTTAAAATTTCTCCAGTAAGTTCTGTAATTAAGGATATGTTTTGATAGTATTCACCTTCAGAGGTTGTTTTAATAGTTACAAACGGAGTCTTCGCTGTTTTTAATGTGATTTTGAAAACCTCATTACTTTCTACCAAGATGGTTGTTATCTCATTTGCATCAATTTGTTGTTCTGTTTGTTTTTGAGCAAAAGTATTTTGTTGAACAAGAATTGCGAAAAAACAACAGACTGTAAAATATATTTTAATACTACGTATCATCATTTTATAACATCAAAAAACGCCCCAAATAGGAGCGTTTTTAAAAATTATCTTTTAAGAAACAACTACTGTTGCATATTTTTAGCCTCTATACTTAAAGTAGCATGTGGCACAAGTTTAAGACGCTCAGGATTTATTAGTTTTCCTGTTACACGACAAATACCGTACGTTTTGTTTTCTATACGTACTATTGCATTCCTAAGATCACGTATAAATTTTTCTTGTCTTCTAGCTAACTGTGCGTTGCTTTCCTTACTCATTGTTTCACTACCTTCATCAAATGCCTTAAATGTTGGCGCAGTATCTTCTGTGCCATTACCACTTAAGTTATTGTATGCTTCTTCATACATTTTAAGTTGATGTTCTGCAGATTCAATTTTTTCTAATATAATAGCTCTAAATTCTTCTAAGTGCTTATCGCTATATCTTTCTTTTACATCTGTTTGTGCCATAATGATTTAGTTTTTATCTATAAATAGCTTCGTAGTTACATCATCAAACTCAACTACTGTACCATTATCTAACTCTTCTACAAGATCGAGACTTGTAGCTAGAGTTTCGTTTTTAATATACTCCATATTGTCTGTTACGGCAGTCTCGATTTTGCCGTCTTTTTGTATTTTAATAGCAATGGTGTCTGAGACCTCATAACCACTATCTTTACGTAGGTTTTGAATACGATTGACAAACTCTCTTGCAATTCCTTCTTTTCTAAGATCTTCAGAAATTGTCACGTCTAACGCTACCGTGATTCCAGAGTTGTTTGCAACTAGCCAACCTTCAATGTCTTGAGAGGTGATTTCGACATCTTCGAGGGTCAATTTAGTTAAATTCCCATTAACATCAATACTGATTTCGCCTTCTTGCTCAATTTTTGTGATTTCTTTAGCATTCATCTCTGATATTGCTGAAGCCACAAAGCGCATGTCTTTTCCAAAACGCGGACCAAGAACTTTAAAGTTAGGCTTAATCTGCTTTACAAGAATATCGCTTGCATCATCTAAAAGCTCTATAGTCTTAACGTTAACCTCTGTTTTTATAAGGTCTGCTACTGCTAAAATCTCGCTACGCTGTTGGTCGTTTAATACAGGTATCATAATACGCTGTAATGGCTGGCGTACTCTTATTTGTTCTTTTCTTCGTAATGAAAGTACTAAAGAAGACACTATTTGTGCCTTTTTCATTTTACTCTCTAAACTTTTGTCAATGACCGTTTCATCTGCTATCGGAAATTCGGCCAAATGTACACTTTCAAACGGCTCCTTATTTGAAGCCATTATTAAGTCTCTGTAAAGTTTGTCCATAAAAAATGGAGAGACTGGAGCTCCGAGTTTAGATACGGTTAACAAACACTCAAAAAGTGTTTGATATGCTGATATTTTATCTGTTTCATAATCGCCTTTCCAGTAACGCCTTCTGCTTAATCTTACAAACCAGTTACTAAGGTTTTCTTGTACAAACTCAGATATTGCTCTAGTTGCTCTTGTGGCATCATAATCATTATAATATGAGTCTACATCTTTAATAAGTGAATGTAATTCAGACAATATCCAACGATCTATTTCTGGGCGTTGCTCTAAAGGAATAGGGTTTTCATCATATGTAAAGCCATCTAGGTTTGCATACAGACTAAAGAATGAATAGGTGTTGTAAAGCGTTCCAAAGAATTTGCGTCTTACTTCTTCTATACCTTCAATATCAAACTTTAGGTTATCCCAAGGATTGGCATTGCTTATCATGTACCATCTTGTTGCATCTGGTCCATAAACAGAAAGTGTTTCAAAAGGATCCACAGCATTTCCTAAACGCTTAGACATTTTTTGACCATTCTTGTCTAAAACTAATCCATTAGAAACTACATTTTTGTATGCAACATCATCAAAAATCATTGTTGCAATTGTGTGCAAGGTGTAAAACCATCCTCTTGTTTGGTCTACGCCTTCTGCAATAAAATCTGCTTTACGCCACGTGGTCTCAACAAGTCTTTTATTCTCGAATGGATAGTGAAATTGTGCATATGGCATACTTCCACTATCAAACCAAACATCAATTAAATCTGCTTCACGACGCATTGGCTCTCCTTTAGAAGATACCAAGATAATTTGGTCTACTATATTTTTATGTAAGTCTATCTTATCATAATTTTCTTCGGAGTTATCTCCTACTACAAATTCTTCAAAAATATCTTTCTCCATTATGCCTGCTTCAACAGACTTTTTCATTTCAATTTTAAGGTCTTCAACAGAGCCTATCATTAACTCTTCCTTACCATCTTCTGTTCTCCAAATTGGCAATGGAATTCCCCAATAGCGAGATCTAGACAGGTTCCAGTCATTAGCATTTGCTAACCAATTTCCAAAACGGCCTTCACCTGTTGCTTTAGGTTTCCAGTTAATTGTTGTGTTAAGCTCGTGCATACGATCTTTAACATCTGTTACTTTTATAAACCAAGAATCTAACGGATAGTACAAGATTGGCTTATCTGTACGCCAGCAGTTTGGATAACTGTGCACATATTTCTCTACGTGAAATGCTCTATTTTCTTCCTTTAGCTTTATGGCTAACTCAACATCTACAGATTTCTCAGGCGCTTGCCCTTCATCATAGTACTCATTTTTCACATATTTACCAGCAAACTCACCCATATGTTTGGTGAATTTCCCTTGTAAATCGACTAGTGGCACAAGGTTGTCGTTATCATCTTTTACTAATAACGGTGGTATTTGCGGTGATGCCTGCTTAGCTACCAAAGCATCATCTGCACCAAATGTTGGTGCTGTGTGCACTATTCCTGTACCGTCTTCTGTTGTAACAAAATCTCCAGAAATTACTCTAAATGCATCTTGAGGGTTTTCGTACGGCTTAGCATAAGATAATAGTTGCTCATAGCGTATACCTACTAAATCTTTTCCTTTATGTTCTGAAACTATTAAGTAAGGTATCTTTTTGTCGCCTTCTTTATAGGCTGAAAGTTCTTCTTCTGTTTCAACAGCGCTAAAACGCTTGTTAAATTGTTTAGCTACTAACTTTTTAGCTACAATTACTGTAATTGGCTCAAAAGTATATTGGTTGTATGTTTTTACAACCACATAATCTATCTTAGGTCCAACTGTTAATGCTGTATTACTTGGTAATGTCCAAGGTGTTGTTGTCCAAGCTAAGAAGAATAAATTGTCTTTATATGCCTTTAGCTCTTCGGGCAATGTTGAAGCATCTGCTTTAAATTGTGCCACCACAGTAGTATCAGACACATCTTGATATGTTCCTGGTTGGTTAAGCTCATGAGAGCTTAAACCTGTTCCTGCTTTTGGAGAATAAGGTTGTATGGTATAGCCTTTATAAAGCAAACCTTTGCTATAAATTTGAGACAACAACCACCAAACGGTTTCCATGTATTTAGACTTGTACGTAACATATGGATCTTCCATATCTACCCAATAGCCCATTTTTTCGGTAAGGTCATTCCAAACATCTGTATATCTCATTACTGCTTTCTTACAAGCTTTATTGTAATCTTCTACAGAGATTTTAGTACCTATATCTTCTTTAGTAATGCCCAGTTCTTTTTCTACTCCAAGTTCAATTGGTAAGCCATGAGTATCCCAACCTGCTTTACGCTTAACTTGAAAACCTTTCATACTCTTGTAACGAGGGAAAATATCCTTGATACTACGTGCTAACACGTGATGAACTCCAGGCAAACCATTTGCAGATGGTGGTCCTTCAAAAAAGATAAAGGGCTTATTGTCATCTTTAGAGCTGATAGATTTTTCGAAAATCTTGTTTTCTTTCCAGTAGTCAAGAATTTCTGATGCTATTTTAGGCAGGTCAAGTCCTTTGTATTCAGTGAACTTCGTACTCATTACTGTGCATTTTCTAATGAAGTGCGAAAGTAATGAATTTTTGGGTAAAAATTAGGGTCTTTAGTCTCTGTAAACATTGTAGTTGCTTCACACTAAAGCGTTTTTATAATTTGAAAAAACTTGAGTTAAAATTTTTAAATTCTTTTATTAAAAATCATAGCTTAAGGCAAGAATAAGATTTCGTCCTGCCGCTGCTATTCCAGAAGAGTAAGTTCTGTATCTCTGGTCTGTTATATTTTCTACAGTTGCTGTTGCTTTTAGGTTATCTAAAACATCGTATTGAGCTGTAAAATTTAAGGTGTACCAAGATGGCGAATATGGATTTCCATTCTCATCAATTGCATATAAATATGGTTTATCCTGCTCACTTGGTGCTAATTCTTCAAAACTAAATTCTCCATTATATTCTGCAAATGCATCTAAAGTAATTTTGTTTTTACTGAATTTAAAGTGTGTATTTCCAAAAACTGGAGCTGCGTGTCTCAAAGGTGCTTCTGTACCATCATCTAATTCTTGTGTGCCTTCTGTAATGTTTATTTGAGATGTAAGCTGAAGGTTTTTATTGAAATTTACTTCTGTACCTGCTTCGAAACCATATACTTTTCCACTTGCTGCATTTTGTATGGCTTGTACTTGGCTAGGTTCTCCTTGATAATCTATGGTAGACTCTCCATTCAATGTAAAATCTCTTCTAACTAATGCATTATTTAAAAGCGTATAAAAACCACCTATATCAAACTTTACATTATTATTAAAGTTTAGTGTAAATCCTATTTCTGTATTATATGCATATTCTGGATCTAAATCTGGATTTGGCACTACTACAGAACCTGGTTCACTATCAAAAACCTTTCCTACATCGTCTATATTAGGAGCCCTAAATGCTGTTGAAAATCCTAATTTTGTTCCAAATAATGCTGTTGGTTGCCAAGATAATCCTGCACTACCCGTAAGTGCACCTGTGTTAATATCTGCTTTATCGAAAGGAAAATCGTAAAAACGGTCATTAAATGTTGCGTTAACAATCACTTGATTATATCTGGCACCAGTTGTTAAGGTTAAGCCATCTTGCAATGACCATTGTGCGCTTGCATAAGCAGCTGCAGATTGCCAAGTAGAGCCATCTGGGTATCTTGAGGCATCTTCAACAGATTCGTTAGTATTTATATTTGTTTGTTTTCCGAAGGAGCTTACTTTATTATGAACATACTCTAAACCATAAAACACCTTATGCTTCCCTAGTGATTTTGTAAAATCTAGATTGGTAGAATAGGCATTTACAACTTCATCTGTTTCAAAACGTATATTTTCACCAAAATTTCTATCATTTCTACTTTCTTCAAATTTTTGGTAAGCTAGCGTAAGATTAGCTTCATCATAAAATAATGTAGATTGCGTTTGCCTTATATCTAAATTTGTTGACAGCCAAGATTGAGGTCCATAATACCACTCTGCTGCTCTAAACTCTCCTTCATTCTTACGTATTAACCTATCGTATCTTGGGTAGTCTGAGGTTTCAGAATAGCTTATTCCTAAATTAAAATCCCATTTTGTATTAGGAGAAAACCTAGCTTTTTGCATAAGATAAATTTGATTAAAACCTGTCTCTACCTGCACTTTAGGATCATCATTAAGCACAACCAGGTCTTCTCCGTTTTGAGTAGTTTGATAGTCTGGTCTTAAATACTCATCTGGACCGTGACTCCCCATTTTTAAATCGTCAAAATCACTATAACTTACACTAGTTAAGAACGCCCATTTTTCTTTTCCAAAATTTATATCTACATGGCCTGTTTTTTCAGCATTTGCAGTAGCATATCTCACCAATGCATTTCCAGAAGTTTTTAGATTAGCATCATTAGAAAACTTAGGTTTTTTAGAATAAAAATTCATGACACCACCAACAGCGTCACTACCATAAACTACAGAGCCAGGTCCTAAAATAACCTCTGTGTTCTCTACAGCTAATGGGTCTATAGAAATAATATTCTGCACATTTCCTCCTCTAAATATTGCCGTATTAAACCGAACACCATCTACAGTTATAAGCAACCTATTTGTTGAAAATCCTCTAATAATTGGACTGCCACCACCAAGTTGACTCTTTTGAACAAAGACCTGACCAGTACTCTCAAGTAAATCTGCTGAAGTTTGAGGGTTTGCAGCTATAATATCCTTAGCTTTAATACTTACTATTTTTTGAGAGACTTCTTTTTCTTTCTGAGAAAATTTAGACACAGACATTACAACCTCATCTAATGCGTTTTCTGAAGCTTCTAAATAAATCGTATTTCCTTCTTTTAAAACACTTGCTTTAGTGGTTTTAAACACTTTATGAGCAAGGTGCTTAAAGATTATAGTTTCAGTTAGTGTAAATGATTTGAGACTAACACTACCGTTAAAATCTGTTACACTACTTTTTGATTTATCTAGATTAAAAACAGCCACATTAAATAATGGGTCTTCTGTATCTTCAGACAACACTATAACTTCCTGTGCTTTTAAAGTACATACACACAGTAAACATAAGCTTAGTATAAGTAGACGCATTAGGAGTAAATTTCTTTTAAAACCGTTAAGGATTTCGGTTTTCTGAAGCCTTGCAAATGCAGCTCATAATAAAGAAGCAACATAGACAACATACCCGAACGGTTGGTTTGGTTTAGTTTTAGTTCTTCTAAACCATCAAAATTTATGCCTAATAACAGTTCTAAAGTATCTTTATGAATTCCAGAAATACAATATGAATTGGTAGAAACTTCTTGGAACGTACCATCTAACAAATTGAAAAATGATGCATTTTTGTTAGTTCCTTCTGGGTAAAATCCTAAAAACAAGCTTAGTTTGACTAAAAATAACAAGTGAAAGTTTGATGAATTATACTTATCAAACCATAAAAAAGCGGTTTCCAGAAAGCCAAATAATTCTGGGTTTTTTTCCTCTTCTTGTATTGCATTCCTTAGTAACTCTGCCAAAAACATGATGACAGTTGACTTTAATAAGTCTGTGTGAAGTGTTTGATATGTTGCTAGGATTTTAGCATCTCTAAGTGTTTCAAGAGTTCCTTTATCTTTATGTTTTGCTACGACTTCCAGCAATGTTAATGGCTGAAATTGTGAAGCCCTAAACTTACCTCGCTTACTTTTTAAAATTCCTCTTAGGAGATAAGATTTTAAACCACTACTTTCTGTGAAGAGTTTTACAATAAGGTCTGCTTCTCCATACTTTAATGCACTTATAACTATTGCTTTTGTAGTTACGAGCATTAGCGAATAATCATAAGTTTATGCACCTTAGTTTCCAGCGCATCTTCTGCAGTAATTAAAATTAAATAAACGCCAGAAGCTACTCTATGTCTTCCAAATGCTGTAGTATCCCACTCAATACTTCCACCTACAGAAGTATCTTCATAAACAAGATTTCCAGTGATGTCTGTTATTTTAACATTAGCTCTTGCTGTAAGACCATCTATTACCACTACGCCATTAAAGTTTGGTCTTACTGGGTTAGGGTAAGCTCTAACATTTTCTAAATTATCTTGAGGGCTAGTTGCTGTAGCATTATAAGCCAAAAGACCATTTGGAGTACCAATATATACTCTTCCAGAAGCTTCATCTATACGTATATCTGTAATAATATTTGATGGTAATGGTGAGTTTTCTTTTGTAAACCTTAATAAGGTTTCTTGTCCATTTGGTGATAAGTAAAAAACACCAGATTGTGCAGTTCCTATCCATTTATTGTTTGCGCCATCAACTTCAATAGATGTTACAAACTGACTAAATAACAATTCTTGTGGCACACCATTCTCTTCAATAATAATAGGCTCTACAGTTACATTATCTTCTGTAAAGATACTTTGTGGATTAAAAAGAACTCGTAGACCTGTTAAAGACCCTATCCACAGTCTTCCATTTTGATCAAACTCTAAAGCTCTAATATCATTATCTGGTAAGCCAGCTCCGCCAACATCATCTTTTAATTGTGTAACTATTCCTGTAGAAGGTTGGTACCCCACTAAACCTTGTGTTTGTGATCCTATGTATAAATTATCATTTCTATCTATTACTATTTTACCTAACAAACCATCTCCTAAGGTTGGAATGTTATCTATCAAATCATCAATAGGCATAATAACATCACTGTCTTGTTCCTTTTTATATAAAGCAATATCTGTAAATCCTTGAGCTAGATACAGAGTACCTTCTGAGTTAAATGCCGTACCATTAACACGGCTACCATCTGTACCATTAGGAATAAAATCGAAAATTGCAGAATTATTTCCTGTAAAAAATTGCGTTGGCACTTCATCATTCACTTCTAAAAGCCCATCGCCAAAAGAGCTAAAAAAGACTTGTTCGGAGTTAAATGGGTTTGAGGTAACTTCAATAATATCTAAAGCACCCATTAAACTGTCATAAGGAATATTTCGCCATTCATCTTCTACCAAATGACTTATACCTCTATCACTTCTAGGGTAAGGGTTATAAAATATGTTATGCTCACCAAAAGTAACCCACAGCTCATTGTCTAAAGCTTCCATATTAAATATGCTGTTTAATAATGGTCCATCTGGGCTAATAACTACAAATTCTGGAGATAACGTTGTACTTGTTGCAATTAAGCCAACCTCATCATGACCAATAAAAAACTCCCCATTTACCACAGTAGTTGCCACATAGTTCTGTGAAATATCCTGAAGCGTTGTTATGGCATTTAAAAGGGTTAAGTTTTCATCATAAACCCTTACAAAGCTTTGGGTTGTTAGTATTAGTTCGTTTTCATTATTTACACGCAAATCTCTAGCTCTTAATCCTAAAGACTCTTCAAACACTAAATTGGTTCCTTCTATACGGTGTAAGCTTCCGTTATTTTGAACAGCATAGACTTGGCTTCCTACTACCTGTACTGCATCAAAACTAGATGTTGTTATGCCTTGCCACTCTTCAAAATCTATAAGATCTTCACTAGTGACATCTGCATATCTTATACCTCCTGAAAATGTTGCAGCATATATTGTTTCGCCACGAACTGTTGTTTGTTTTACTTGTAATTCTTCTCCATTATCTCCTATCCTATATGTGTCTCCAAATTCTAAGTTAGGAAGATTATATAGGACAATTCCAAAGTCTGTTGATACATAGATATTATCTTCAAACTCCATAAAATGATTAATGCGTTTATCTAATGGTGAAATTGAAACCTCTTCTATAATACCACCTACCGAAGTAACCTCTGTGCTGTTATCATTTATAACTTCAATTAACCCATTTTCATAACCAATAATTAAGGATTCGTATGTTTCTGAATAATGTATTGCAGTAATAAGCTCTCCAGATAATCCGTTAACAGAAGATACAGTTCTTACAGAATCTGTTGGTATATCATAAATAAGTATTGCGTTCTCTGCTGCTGCATAAATCTTATTGTTTCCATTACTAACATCTTTAATGTTGTAGTAGGAATAAAACTCTGTCCAATTCTCTGAGAAATCCTGAGCAATTAATGACATTGGCAGAACAAGAACTAACAATTTAAAAACTAACTTCATTTCTTTTTTCTAATAAGCTGTGTAAGCCTTACACTATAACTTGCAAGGACAATTATTATTGCAGGTAAATAAGGAAACGAAAACCTGTAATTATCTGAATATATGATAGCAGCCTGTAATATAGACCCTAAAATTACCAACGCAAAAATAAAGGATAACAAATGTACAGATATACGTTTTCTTAAAACACCTTTAATAAAACTCCATAAGAACAGCCCTACAAATAAAATTTTACCAAAAACAATAAGCGGTCTTTGCAAAAACCAAATGCCTTTATACACTATTACCACTGCAGGATTACTGATATGAGACTGATCCCAATATAATTTTACTCCCCAAAAAAGTTTCCAGGATAAAAATACTTGCTTAATATAATCCTTAGGGTTGGCTATAATTGTTGCCTTAGACATATTAGCAAGCTCATTAGAAAGATCATAAAAATTATAACCTGTAGCTTTCATCATAGGTTGATATGCGTCCCAAATTGAATAATATGTATATCCTAACTGTTCTTTATCTTTCTCTATTTGTTTTACATAAATATCCCTTACAGTTGCATAATCATCGGGTGCTTTATGTATAAAGTTAACTGTTTGTTGTGCTAGGTTATACCCAAAATAGCTACTTAACGTTGCGTATCCTGTATTTTGTTTATTTAAAAACGCCCAACTTCCTACTGCTAAAAGTGTTGGTATTGTAATAATTAAGATAGGCTTAATGATTTTAAATTGTAATTGACTCCAAAGTGCTATTCCTAAAAAGAGGATAATAATTGGCAGGATGTAAATGAAAAATGGCTTTGTCATTACCAGCAACAATATTGACACTGAGAGAATTCCAAAATGACTTGGTTTAAACTTTCTCTTTATAATATGAAGTTGTAAGATATAAAGTATCGCAGTTAGCAAAAATGCTGAAAAAGTTTCTGTAAGAATTCCTTTTTCAAAAAACACAACATGCAATAAACACGAATATAAAATAGCAGCACCTATGGCTACTCCCTTATGAAGTGCAATACTTCTTAAGAGCCAATACATAAACAAACTGGTGCAAATGCCTAGTAGATGTTGAATTAAAACAACTAAGCATAAATTTTGAAAGCCTAAAAGAATAAGCATTGAATAACCTGGTGTTCTGTAACCTTCGTATCCTATTAGATTAGCCTCAAGCAAGCGCTTTGCTAAATCTAAATAGTTTTCCGAATCGTTAAATAGTGTTGTATTGGGGTAGAAAATAAACGTAATGAGTCTCACTACAACTGCAAAAGCAATAATAGACAGTTCAGGGTTTTTAAAAACAAATTTTGTAATCCTATTCACTATAGTTTAATATAGTCTAAAAATAAAAAAAAGCCATCTACAAAAGTGTAAATGGCTTTTAAATAAATTATTTGTTTGTTTATACAGCGCCTTGAGCTAGCATTGCATCTGCTACTTTTACAAAACCTGCAATATTTGCACCTTTCACGTAGTCTACATAGCCACCTTCTTCGCTACCGTATTTTACACATTGGTCATGAATGTTGTTCATGATCTCATGTAATTTTTTGTCTACTTCTTCTGCTGTCCAGCTATAACGCATAGAGTTTTGAGACATTTCTAATCCAGATGTTGCTACACCTCCAGCGTTAGACGCTTTTCCTGGAGAGAATAATATCTTAGCATCTTGAAAAACAGTTACAGCTTCTGGAGTACAAGGCATATTAGCTCCTTCACCAACTAGCATACATCCATTCTTAACTAATGTCTTAGCATCGCTCTCCTCTAACTCGTTTTGAGTAGCACAAGGCAAGGCAACATCACAAGCTACAGACCAAGGTGTCTTACCTTCAAAGTATTCTGCGTTAGTGTATTTATCTAAATATTCTTTAATACGACCTCTTTTTTCATTCTTAAGCTCCATTACAAACTCAAGTTTTTCTTGGTCTATACCATCATTATCTAAGATATATCCTGAAGAATCTGAAAGTGTTACAACCTTTCCTCCAAACTCAATAACCTTTTCTGCAGCATATTGGGCCACGTTACCAGATCCAGAAATAACAACTGTTTTATCTTCAAAAGAATCTCCTTTTGTTTTAAGCATATTTTGCGCAAAGTATACGTTACCGTAACCTGTAGCTTCAGGACGCATTAAAGAACCACCATACTCACGGCCTTTTCCTGTTAATACACCTGTAAATTCGTTTCTTAGTCTTTTGTACTGTCCGTACATAAAGCCTATTTCTCTTCCGCCTACACCAATATCTCCTGCAGGAACATCTGTATCTGCACCAATATGACGTTGTAGCTCTGTCATAAAGCTTTGGCAAAAACGCATAACTTCATTATCAGATTTTCCTTTAGGGTCAAAATCTGAACCTCCTTTACCACCACCCATTGGTAATGTTGTAAGAGAGTTTTTAAATGTTTGCTCAAAAGCTAAAAACTTAAGTACGCTTAAGTTAACTGTTGGGTGAAAACGTAAACCACCTTTATATGGACCGATAGCAGAATTCATCTGAATTCTGAATCCTCTATTCATTTGTATTTTACCGTTATCATCTAACCAAGTTACACGGAACATGATAATACGTTCTGCCTCAGTCATACGCTCTAATAAACGTTTATTCTGATATTTTTTATTTTCTTTTATAAAAGGGATGACAGTTTCTGCAACTTCATGAACTGCTTGCATGAATTCTGGCTCATTAGCATTTCTTAGAGAAACTCTGTCTAAAAATTCTTTTACTTCTTGTTCCATAATTAAAGTATTGTTTCGGTTTGCGAAAACGTTTGAAATAAATAAAGTGCAAATATAATGGTTATATAAAAAAGGGCGTTTAATTTTGTGATATTCCTATTATTTTTTAAGAATTTTTTATTCTTAACTTTTAAAACACACACCTTTCTATTTTGTTAAGTAACTATTTATATATTTGTTTTGTCTCAAAACTAAACCTACTAAAATGAAAATCAAGGATATTTTACTTGGTTTGGCCCTTCTTTTAGTGTCATTACAAACCACAAACGCACAACTTGGGTTTTCTCAAGAAATAGGTGTTGCAGTTGGTCCTGTTGCCTTCTTCTCAGATTTTGGACAGCGTTATGACATACAAACAAATACTCACAATTCTGGATTAGGAATTGGCTTATTACATTACATAAATTTTGCATATCGCGCAGATTGCAATTGCTATACAAGAGACAAGTATTTTAATGACCACTTTAAACTTAGAACCGAAGCAGATTACCACGCTACTAACCTAGATTTTTTTGGTGATGATGCAGAAAGCAACACATTTCAAGGTGCTAAATTAAGAGCTCAGCACGGTAAAGCTAAAGTTTTTGAAATAGGATCAAGTATAGAATATTGGCCACTAAGCATTAGATCTTTTCAAGCAAACGGTTATAGGCTAGCACCCTTTATAAGTGCTGGTGTACATTATGTTTACTACACACCAGAGGTATATTCAGATTTAGGTCCTTTAGGCTCACCAAGCACAACATTTAATTCTTTTTTACCAGACCCTACTGTAGGCAGAGAAGCTAGTATTGTTCCAGAAGACGGCTCTACTTATGCTATAGTTGGTGGTCTTGGAGCACGTTATAAACTTGGACCTTTAAGCGATCTTATTTTTGAAGGACGATGGCATTATTATGGCTCAGATTGGGTTGAAGGTTTTTCTCCACAACAACCAGGAAACCCAGATAACAAAGCTAATGACTGGATTTTTTGGATTCGTTTTGGATACATTTATTATCTCGAATAAGCATATTTAATTAACTTAAATAACGTCTTATTAGTTTAATTTTTTATCCTAATGCTTGCTTAAGATCTGCTAGTAAATCTGATTCGTCTTCTATACCTACACTTAATCGTATAAGAGAATCTACAATTCCCATATTTAAACGGTCTTCTTTAGGGACACTTGCGTGTGTCATACTTGCCGGATGTCCCGCAAGACTTTCTACACCGCCAAGAGATTCTGCTAATGTAAATACTTTTAAGTTTTCTAAAATCTGAATTGCAGACTCCCAAGATCCTTCTTTAGTTGAAAAAGATACCATGCCTCCAAAATCTTTCATTTGTGCTTTTGCAATAATATGGTTAGGGTGCTCTTGAAATCCTGGCCAATATACCTTTTCAACCTTTGGGTGACTTTTTAGAAAATGAGCTACAACTTTTCCATTCTCACAATGTCTTTGCATTCTTACGTGTAAAGTTTTAACGCCTCGTAAAGCTAAAAATGCATCTTGCGGACCACATATTGCACCACTAGAGTTTTGTATAAAGTAAAGTTTATCTGCTAGTGCCTTATCATTTACAATTAGAGCTCCCATTACCAAATCACTATGACCACCAATGTATTTAGTAACAGAATGCATTACTATATCTGCGCCTAAATCTAATGGTGATTGAAGGTAAGGTGTCGCAAACGTATTGTCCACAGCTAGAATAAGTTTATGTTTAGACGAGATTTGAGAAACTGCTTTTATGTCTATAATATTCATCATAGGGTTTGTTGGCGTTTCTATCCAAATCATTTTAGTGTGGTCATTAATATGCTCGACAATATCTTGAGCATTTTCCATATCTACAAAATGAAACTTTATACCAAACTTCTGGAATATCGATGTAAACAAACGGTAAGAACCACCATAAAGATTATTTGTAGTTACAACCTCATCGCCAGGCTCAAGCAACTTTAATACAGCATCGACCGCAGCCAAGCCAGAGCCGAAAGCTAATCCATACTTTCCGTTTTCTAAACTTGCTAAACTTTGCTCTAAAGAGGATCGTGTTGGATTGGCGCTTCTAGAATACTCATACCCTTTATGACCGCCAGGTGTAGTCTGCTTATAAGTAGAAGTCTGGTAAATAGGCGTCATTACAGACCCGAATGCTGGGTCTATATCGTGTTGTCCTCCGTGAATTGCTCTTGTATTAAATTTCATTGTATTGTTTTTAACTATTTGCGTAAACACTTAGGTTAATCTTTACACAAACTTTTTTAAAGACATAATTACTCCTAGATGTAAACCTTCGTGATAATTATTAAACTGTAAGGCGTCTGTAACATTGGTTAGCGTGTTTCCTAACATTACCGGATACTCATTATAAGTTTGAAAACGGTCTGCACTTATATCTAATTCTGTTTGTTCTATAGTGTATAATAGTTGCTCTTTTATAATTGAGACATCCTTTTCAGAAACATCTCCCATTGGCTTTGTGCCTTTTGTATATGCTTTTACAAAGTCTTTTTCAATTTTAAAGTTGAGGTTAGATAATCCATAAACCAGACCTTGCTGCACAGAAATTACGTGAGCTAAATTCCAAATAATGTTGTTATTGAATGCTTCTGGAATATGATTAAGTTGTGCTACAGAAAGTGGTTCTATGATTTTCAACATGGCTTTTCTATTGCGGTATGTAAGATCTAAAATAGCGTTCATAGGTATTATTATAAAAATTCTAACATATCAAAAATACCATTTCAAATTGGGAAAAGATACCTTTGTAAAATCATAAAAATAACCACGTTATGAAAAAAATATATTATCTATCTACGTGTGACACCTGTAAGCGTATAATGAAAGAATTAAACCTTCCTTCTTCATTTATTAAACAGGATATAAAAACACAGGGTTTAAGCGAGCAAGATGTAGAGGAAATGCAAAATCTTGCCGGAAGTTATGAAGCGCTTTTTAGTAAAAGAGCACAACTTTATAAACAACGTAATCTTAAAGATGAAGATCTTATAGAAGATGATTTTAGAGATCTTATTCTTGAACACTATACCTTTTTAAAACGGCCTGTGATTATTAATAACGATCAAATTTTTATTGGTAACAGTAAGAAAGTTATTGAAGAAGCTAAAGAAAGTTTATAATTTTTTTTGAATAGCTTAGTCTTACATTTTCCTTAAAGACTAAAGCACAATACCAGCCAACCTATGAACAACCGTATTCTTGCATTGCTGGCAGCTTTTGCAGCAAGTGCTATTTATGGTGCAAACCACACTATTGCCAAAGATTTAATGCCAACTGTTATACAACCCTTTGGTTTTATACTTTTAAGAGTGTCTGGTGCTGCATTATTATTTTGGGTTGCTAGTTTGTTTTTACCTCGAGAAAAGATAGATCGTAAAGATTGGTTACGTTTTGTAGCCTGTGCTCTGTTTGGCATGGCAATTAATATGCTGTCCTTTTTTAAGGGATTAAGCCTATCTACTCCTATTAATAGCTCTGTAGTTATAACATTATCTCCTGTTTTGCTTTTAGTGCTTTCTGCTATTTTTTTAAAGGAACGTGTTACCCTACTAAAATCTATAGGTATTGGGTTGGGACTTGCAGGCGCATTGCTTCTAATTTTATTCGGAATGAAAGAGCAACCTAATGCCCCTAATATTCCTTTAGGTAATTTGTTGTTTGTATTAAATGCCTCTTCTTATTCTGTTTACCTCATCTTAGTGAAGCCCATTGCTAATAAGTACAGGCCTGTTACTCTTATGAAGTGGTTTTTCTTATTTGCTGTAATTATAAATTTACCTATTGGCCTTTCTGAATTTACCCAAGTGGAATGGACAGCGTTAAGCTTAGGCTCTATTTGGAGAATGCTTTTTGTAATAATTGGCACTACGTTTTTAACTTATCTATTTAATATTTATGCATTAAAAATACTAAGCCCATCTACTATAGGTGCTTTTATGTATTTGCAACCACTACTTGCAACATTAATTGCTGTTTTAGTAGGTTCGGATATCTTAACAACGCTTCGCATATTTGCTGCTGCTTTAATCTTTACAGGTGTTTATATAAGCTCTAGAAAACCTAAAAAAAGGTTACAATCTAATAATATTCAGCATTAAATAAATAGTGTATCTTAGTGTCATTAACCTTAATACCAAAAGATTATGACAACCCAAGAAGTAGCAGACCAATTAGTTAAATGGTGCAATGAAGGTAATGAAGCAAAATGCTATCAAGAGCTTTACAGCCCAGATGCCGTAAGTTGGGAAATGGAAGCAGACCCAAATGATGCTATGGCAAAATGCGTAGGCATGCAAGAAATACAGAAAAAAGGTGAATGGTGGTACGAAAATTTTGAAGTTCATAGTAGCAAAGCCAGTGAACCAACTGTAGCAGATGGATACTTTACAACACGCTTTGATATGGACACAACTCACAAACCTAGTGGACAACGTTCTAAAATGAGTGAACTAGGTGTTTATAAGGTAAAAGATGGTAAAATTACAGAAGAGCGCTTTTTTTATCAGAATGGAGAACAACAGTAGTCTTATACTGTTTTAAACTAAAAGATTCTGTAACTCTTATTTTATTTGTTTAGACAAATATTCTGCATCTTTTTTGATGCCACCTAGAGTTGCAGATCCTCTTGTGTGCAACCAAGGTAATCCTATAAAATATAAGCCTTCAATAGTACTTACACCACGTTTGTGCTTAGGGTAACCTTCATGATCTAGCTCTAAACCTTCTATCCAACTAAAATTTGGACGATAGCCAGTTGCCCATATCACATTTCTTACATCGGTTAACTGTTTCTTTTCTGTTTCAATTATATAATCATGAGCATCATTAGTTCTACCTACAGCGGTAACTTGTGGTCTTGCTAAAATCTCTTTTACATCTGTACCAATTACTGGTTGCTTAGAGTGATTTATTTTATTACCAATCCAAGAGTTTTTACTAAAACTTAAAAACCCTGTAATGGTAAACCACCACCATAATGTCTTACCTAAGATTTCTTGAGGTAGTGTTTTTACGTCTGTATCTCCAGAAAAATAAGTTTTCCTACCATTATCGGATATTTCATCTAAAATTTGAAATCCGCTATCTCCAGCACCAACTACCATTGCTGGCCCTTCTTGTAATTGTTTAGGGTTTTTGTAATAATTACTGTGTATTTGAAATATGTCTTTAGACATTAATTTAGAACAAGGCGGCGTGTATGGGATATGAAAAGGACCTGTTGCTACTACAACCTGTTTTGCTTCATATATTCCATTATTAGATGTAAGAATAAATTTGCCGTCTCTTTTTTCAATTTTCTCTACCAAACAATTTAATTGTACGGGTATGCTAAATTCATTTACATAAGCCTTAAAATAACTTGCTACTTCATATTTGTTAGGGTAATACCCTTTTTTAGCGGGAAATGGCATACCTGCTAAATGGTTAAATTCTGTTGGTGTAAATAAGGTTAATGAATCCCAACGATTTAACCAACTAGCACCAACTTCATTTTCTTTGTCTAAAACTAAATACGATTTGCCCTGTTGCTTTAAATAATAAGCCATGGAAAGTCCTGCTTGTGCTGCACCAATTATTATAAAGTCTAACATTGTAAATATTATTAGGGATTTAGTATTCTAATTTGCTCAATGAGTATAATACAAGAGTTAAAGAGATTTAAAAAATCCTATTATGTATTAAGTTTAAGGCTGGTTTGAAAACGCAAATATAAAACTATCCAAAGGGTTTAGTGGTTATCGTCTTCCTTTTTACCAAACAGAAATCCTAATGGCAAAAACACTAAGAAAAACATATACCAACCTGTTACCAAACCTACGATAGTAATAATGGTAGCTATGATTACAATAATCCATTGAGTTTTTCTAGAGAATTTCAATACCTATAGTTTTATAAACTTTTCTCATAACACTCTAAGCATTCATTTAATGGCGAGCCATTGTTATGTACACAATCACAAAACACAAGACAAGCCTCTGGATTAGTGGCATTCATACAATCTTGTTGGCAGTCTGAAATTGAATTTCTAGGCATAAGTAGTGTTTTGTTTATTACAACAATAAACCCTACAATTACCACAAACACCATAAAAGAACCTACAACAAACCTCCAAGGAAAGTGCTTTGTTTTTTCATTAGCAACTATTAAGTTTTCCGTTGATGTTTTATGATACCACGGAAAGATAAATTTAAGCTTATGGTAATCCCAACAAAGTAAAAATATATTGGCCAAGAGCATTAATGGTGATGACAACAAAGAACCATCAAACCTTACAGAGAAAGATAGTAGCGCAATATTTAAAATAACAGGAAAATACAAAAGTGCTCCTAATGTTGCTGTTCTGGGAATAAGCAATAGCACGCCAGCAAGTACTTGAGCAACACCAATTGCTGTATAGTAATATCCTGTATGAAATAACGCTGTTAAATAGCTTCCCATAGGATGCATATCTGGAAGCGCTGTGAAACGTTCTCCAATAATCTTTGTAAAACCCGCAGGAATAAAACCAATAGCAAGTACAATCCTACAGAAAATAGCAAACCACCCAATCCATATATTATGTCTGGCTTTTTTATGAGCTCGTTCAAACCTTGTTATAAGATGATGCATTACAACTAAAATTCTGTTTTAAGACACTTGTTCTTGTTGTGCTTTTTGAGACTTAAAATCTAAAGGTTTTAAAACTTCTAAAGCCTTATCAATTGTCTTTACTTTATCAAAAGTAACTAAAAGCCTTAAGCCGTTTCTTGTTTTCTTTTCTTTCATAACTACTTGACGAGGATGTGTTTGCACATATTGTAAAACCTTAGTAAAGGTATTACTTTGGTAAAAAGGACTTTGTTGATCGTTTATAAAGTAGCCAATCATTTTACCTTGCTTAAGTATTAGCTTTTCAATACCCACTTGCGTAGCTATCCATTTTACCCTTACAGAGTTTAATAAATCTTCTGCTTGTTGTGGCAACTCTCCAAAACGATCTAACAGGCGTTTTTCGTATGCCTCAAGTTCCTTCTCTTCAGAAATAGAGTTTAGCTCTGTATAAAGGTTTAAGCGTTCAGAAATATTATTTATATAATCATCTGGAAATAAAAGGCTAATATCTGTATCTATAGTGGTGTCTTTTAAGAAAACTCTATCTTCTTCTTTAGTGTCGTAAAGATCTTTAAATTCTGTTTCCTTAAGCTCTTCAATAGCTTCATTTAAAATTTTCTGATAGGTATCGAAACCAATTTCATTTATAAATCCGCTTTGCTCACCTCCAAGTAAATCTCCTGCTCCACGAATTTCTAAATCTTTCATGGCTATATTAAAACCGCTTCCTAAATCTGAGAATTGCTCCAACGCTGTAATACGTTTTCTGGCATCATCTGTCATTGCAGAATATGGTGGTGTAATAAAATAACAGAATGCCTTTTTATTACTACGACCAACACGGCCACGCATTTGGTGAAGATCTGAAAGACCAAAGTTATTGGCATTGTTTATAAATATGGTATTGGCATTTGGTACATCTAAACCACTTTCAATAATTGTAGTAGACACTAGAACATCAAAATCTCCATTCATAAAACTTAGCATAAGTTGCTCCAGTTTTTTTCCTTCCATTTGGCCGTGACCAATTCCAATTTTTGCATCTGGCACTACACGTTGTATCATACCAGCAACTTCCTTAATGTTTTCTATACGGTTGTGTACAAAATAAACTTGACCGCCTCGTTGTATTTCATATTGCACAGCATCACGAATACTTTCTTCTGAAAATCTAATTACATTAGTCTCAACAGGATATCTGTTTGGTGGTGGCGTTGTAATGGTACTTAAATCTCTTGCAGCCATTAAACTAAACTGAAGCGTTCTAGGTATTGGTGTTGCTGTTAAGGTAAGTGTGTCTACATTTTCTTTTATGGTTTTTAGCTTGTCTTTTACAGCCACACCAAATTTTTGTTCTTCATCTACAATTAACAGCCCTAAATCTTTAAACTTTACAGTCTTATTTACTAATTGGTGAGTTCCTATAATGATATCTACCTTACCTGCCTCTAAATCTGCTATGGTTTCTCGTCGTTCTTTAGCGCTTCTAAACCTATTTAAATATTCCACCGTGACAGGAAAATCTTTTAAACGTTCACTAAATGTTTTATGATGCTGAAACGCCAAGATTGTAGTTGGTACTAAAACTGCTACTTGCTTACCATTATCTACAGCCTTAAATGCTGCTCTTATGGCAATTTCGGTTTTACCAAAACCTACATCACCACAAACTAAGCGATCCATTGGCCGCTCGTTTTCCATATCTTTTTTTACATCTTCTGTAGCACTACTTTGATCCGGTGTGTCTTCATATATAAAAGAAGATTCTAACTCAAGTTGCATTGTGGTATCTGGACCAAATGCAAACCCTTTTTCTAGGCGTCGTTTTGCATATAATTTTATAAGGTTAAAAGCTATTTCCTTAACCTTAGACTTGGTTTTTTGTTTCAGTTTTTTCCAAGCTTGGCTACCTAATTTATAAACTTTAGGTGCTTGCCCATCTTTGCCATTATACTTGGTTATTTTGTGTAGTGAATGTATGCTTAGGTAAAGAATATCTCTATCTCCATAAATTAACTTAATAGCTTCTTGCTTCTTACCCTCAACATCAATTTTCTGTAGACCACCAAATTTTCCAATACCGTGATCTATATGTGTAACATAATCTCCCACAGTAAGGTTGGTTAGCTCTTTTAAAGTAATGGCTTGTTTTTTAGCATAGCCATTCTTTAAATTAAATTTATGATAACGCTCAAAAATTTGATGATCTGTATAGCAAACGCTATTACTTTCATCATCTATAAAACCTTGGTATAAAGAAACTGTTACTGTTTCATATTGCTTTACGTTAAGCTCTGCATCATCAAAAATATCATGAAAACGCTTGGCTTGCTGTTCACTTACGCAAGCTATATAGTTGTGATAACCATCTTCATGGTTTTCATTTAAATTTTCAATAAGCAAATTAAATTGCTTATTAAAGCTTGGTTGTGGTCTTGTATGAAATTGTATGGTGTCTGCCGCACCAGTACTTTTATTTAAAATTTCAAAATGCGTAAATCCTTTAAGTTGCTCTTTTAACAGTGCTCCTGTAGCAAATAACTCTTCTGGTTCACTGTGTTTAGTTTCTGCATTTAATGTTTTAAAAGCTTGTACAGCCTTATCAAAGTTTGAATCTATTCTTCCAAATACAAGCTCTGTATTTTTACTGAAGATGATAGTTTTATGATGAATATATTTCAAGAAGCTTTCTCTAGATTCTTGAAGCAACTTATTTTCGACATTAGGTATTATCGAAATTTTTTTGGTTTGCTCTAAAGACAACTGTGTCTCTACATCAAAAGTTCTTATGCTATCTACTTCATCCCCAAAAAATTCAATTCTAAAAGGCTCATCGTGACTAAAGCTAAATACATCTAAAATACCACCACGTAAAGAAAATTCGCCTGGTTCAGTAACAAAATCTACACGATGAAACTTGTACTCAAACAATACTTCATTCACAAAATCAATAGAAACCTGTTCTCCAACACTAAGTTTTAGCGTGTTTTTCTCCAACTCCTTTTTGGTTACCACCTTTTCAAAAAGTGCATCTGGATAGGTAACGATTAAGGCTGGTTTTCTTCTGGAATTAAGTCTGTTTAAAACCTCAGCCCTAAGTAGTACATTGGCATTATCTGTTTCTTCTATTTGGTAAGGTCTTCTGTAGCTTCCGGGATAAAACAGCACCTCATCATCTTTTATAAGTTGCTCAAAATCATTTAAATAATAAGCTGCTTCTTCCTTATCGTTAAATATGGCCAAGAATGGTTTGTCTGCTTGCTTAAAAGCTTCTGCAATAGCAAAAGATACGGCAGATCCAACAAGTCCTGTAAGGGTTGTTTTATGATAATTTTCTTGAGATTGGGCAATAGTGTCCTGCAGTTTCCTGAATTGAGGAGACCGAGAAAAGGCTTGGGAAATAGATGTCTTACTCATGTATACTACAAAGATACTTGTAACCTCTAAATTATAGAATGTTATCTATAAGTTTTTACAATAAATGTATAGCGTACCACAACCGCGATTATAACATACATTTAGTATATTTAGAAAAAACTATATTTTGAAGAACCTTATCCTAGCAATTACTTTTCTTTTATGTTTATGCAGTTGCAGTAATGATGATGATAGCACGAACCAAACGTCTAATTTTGAAACTTTAATTGTTGGGGAATGGCAATTAATTGAAAGCTACGATAATGAAGAACTTATTTCTTTAGGAGAATGTGAACTAATGACCACCTTTAATTTTGATAGTAATAATGAATTTGGGTTTGTTGATGTTTTTACAAATACAAATGGTAACTGTAGTGTTTTTAGCATATTAATTGGTACTTATACCATAAGTGAGTCTATTCTCACTTATACATTATCATCTGGAGATGTTTCTCAAGTTCAAATTACCCAACTTAATACCACAACATTAGAACTTACAGTAAGTACAGACGATGGCACATTAACTAAAGTGTACTCTAAAATAAGCTCTTAATTTTGATTTTGGGTAATATCATTTTATAGTCTTTATATTTTTATAATTTAGCAGCAAAATAAACAAAACTCAAAATGAAAACATTTAAACTTATTTTATTAGCTGCAATAATAGCCTGCACCACAGCATCTTGCAGTAGCGACGACGACTCCAACAATGGAGATGTTGCAGATTTCAATACATTAATTATTGGTCAGTGGCGCTTAACTTCTGAAGTAATTAACGGAGAGCCAGAACCTTTAGATGATTGCGAAACCTCTAGCACAATTACATTTAGTGAGGATACTGTAACTTCTGTATATGTTTATACTAATGACGAAAATGAATGTGAAACAGAAACACCAGATGTATCAACCTACACTATTTCTGGAAACACCGTTACTATAAGCTACGATGGCGGTTCAGATAGTGGTTCAATAGAAACACTAAACAACTCTACACTTACATTTTCATTTACAGATTCTTTTGGAGACGAAACAGAAGTGTTTACAACAACTTATACAAGAGTTAATTAAAACGTTTATTGCGTTTAATGTCTAAGCATCACTTTTTAGTGGTGCTTTTTTTGTGTCTAGATATTTTAAGAATCCCTAACTGTTATGTAAGCTTTAAAAACATAGCGTGACTTATTTAAGAGAATTTGTGTTTAGGCAGCCTATTATTTACAATTTCTATAACACGGCTGTTATACACCAACTCTTAATTTTACATAAAAAGTTATGGCCTACAAACATTTTGACGTCTTTATAATAGGATCTGGAATTGCAGGACAAACCTGTGCAAAAAAACTTGCTAAAGAAGGATTAAACGTTGCAATTGCAGACGACAGAGAATTTGGAGGTACTTGTGCTAATAGAGGTTGCGACCCTAAAAAAGTTATTTATGGTCTAACCCATATCTTACAGAGAAGTAATGATCTTTTAGGAAAAGGGATTACCACAATGCCAGAATATTCTTGGAAAGATCTTATGGCCTATAAATGTAACTTTACAGATGCAGTGCCAGCTGTAACAGAAGAAAAGCTTGAAGATTTAAATATCACTTTATACCACCAATCTCCTGAATTTATAGACCAGAGCACTATCTCTGTAGAAGGAAAAACTGTCACTGCAGATAAGTTTGTTATTGCCACAGGTTTACATCCAAGAAACTTAGGATTTGATGGGTGTAAACTCATGAAAGTAAGTGATGATTTTCTTGAGTTAGAAACACTTCCTGAAACTATGATATTTGTAGGCGCAGGTTATATCGGGATGGAGTTTGCCCATATGGCTGCACGTTGCGGTGTAAAGGTTACAGTTATTGATTTTGCCAAACGACCTTTAGGTAATTTTGATGAAGATATAGTTGAAGAACTTGTAAAGGCTTCAAAAAAATTAGGTATTAAATTTATTTTTGAGGCTGATGTAAGACAAGTAAAACATTTAAGAAAAAACTACGAGGTTGAGTATTTAAAAGATGGTAAACTGCAAACTGCAAAGGCAGAACTTATTTTTAATGTAGCGGGACGAGTTCCTGCTACAGAAAAACTTAAACTTCAGAAAGGTAATATTGAATTTAATAAAAATGGGATTGAGGTAAATAGCTATTTGCAAAACCCAACAAATAAAAATGTATATGCCTGTGGAGATGTTAGTGATCACGCAGTACCACTAACGCCTTTTTCCGGCAGAGAAGGAAGTACCGTAGCCACAAATATTTTAGCAGAATTAAACTCCAAAACAACTTCTAAGAAAAAAATTACTTTTCCTCCTACACCATCGGTGTGTTTTACAATACCTAATGTAGCAAGTGTTGGCATTTTAGAAGCCGATGCTAAAAATGAGTCTTTAGAGTATATTGTAAAATCTGGAGATGGTAAAGATTGGTATAATGCTAGAAGAGTAAACACTTCTGTATACGCCTATAAAATAATTATACACAAAGAGACCGATAAGATTTTAGGTGCACATTTAATTGGTCCACAAGCTTCAGAAGTTATCAACCTTTTCTCAATGGCTATATTTAAAGAGATGACAGCTGCAGAGCTTAAACAAATGGTCTTTGCATACCCAACTTGGGGAACAGATGTAGCTGCAATGGTATAAAATTTTGGTATTAGGCACGATATTTGGTCTTTTAACGGATATAAATACACATTAACGTTTTACAAATTTCTATCTTTGTTTTTTTTAACATAGTATTAAGATTTCTATTTCGTTAGATTTTAAATTATTTATGCGCACCATTTTTACCTTTATACTTTCATTTATTCTATTTGTTTCTAATACAAATGCACAGGTAGGCATCTCTACTACAACACCTCAAGCAGCTTTAGATATAACCTCCACAGATTCTGGCATATTAATACCAAGAGTTGCATTAAACTCTTCTGCAGACACTGGCACGGTTTTAAATCCAGATGGTTCTCCATTAGTAGAAGGCACTATGGTTTTTAACAATGGTAACGGTACCTTGACAGAAAAAGGGTTTTACTTTTGGAATGGTTCAGATTGGGATAAACTTGTAGATAATACACCGCATATTCATATCGGTAAATTTAGAATTACCTCAACAGGCACAGTTAATTTTACAGGATTACCTTTTAAGCCTTCTCGTATTGTTTTTACCGCTTATGCAAATGTTGATGATTATAACCAAAGCGCTAGCAATAGTACTGGTAACAATAACAACAACACTAAGGAAAACACTCACGGTTCAATGAAGGGTTATGCTTATGAAATTGATGGATCAATCTTACAGCAATCTATTTTTAACGGTGGTTCTGGAAACTCTATTAATGATATATCACGTTACGCCTCTTCAACAAATTGTATTGGCTTAAGGTACACCAATCAAAATGGAGGTAATTTAGGGCTAACAACTGCTACGCTTACAGCATTTAATGATGATGGTTTTACATTAAATATCACCAATGCAGTAGATAATGTAGTAGTAATTTATGAAGCTTACAGGTATTAAGAGTTCGGTTCTTTATTTAAGTACTCTAAACATTTTTGGTAAGGGCTTGTATCTTTATTTTTAATAGCATGAACGCTACTGCTTACAAGTAATAACCCTCCAGTAATTAAAGCACAATAAACAACAGCTTCCTCTATATTATAGTTTGCCACACTAATAGCCACTAGTGCCCAAGCACCTACCAATGCAAATTCTCGCATGTTTCTGGTCCAAGTAATGGCTAAATTAATACCAGTAGCAATTACTATCATAACTATTGTCCAAAACTGATGCGATAGTCCAAAAGCATTCCACTCAATTTTTGTAAGATATACAGAAACATTTGCAATGCATGCAACTGTTAACCAGCCACTATAAAACACAAACGGCCACCAAATAAATAAAATTACAGCTATTGGAGCATCCCAAAGTTCCATACTATTTTTATAAACTATTTTAAATAGACAAAACAGCAGGAAAAAAATTACAACTACCGAAGCTAATATATAATCTGAAACAAACAAGTAACACCACAAGCTATTTGCCAAGCAACTTAGTGTAAACCACCAACCTGTTTTTTGTATAAAATCATCATCCCTAACTTTAACAATCAAACTTCTCGATTGGTAAATCACAAAGCCGAAAAGCAACAAGTAAATAAGACCCCAAATTGAAAATGCATAACCAGCTGGCGTAAACATATTACTATACTTAGCACTTATTTCTGCTTGAGTTGCACCGTTAAAAAGACCTGCGCTGGACGCATAATTCATAAATATTGTAATAGCAAACACAACTATGTTTACTATTTGTAAGGTCTTTTTCATGTTTAAGAGTTTATTTTATTAATGCGCTTCTAGCCAATCGTTACCTACACCAACCTCTACATCTAACGGTACGCTTAAGGTGTAAGCGCTTTCCATTTCTGTTTTTACTAAAGTTTTAATGTCTTCTAACTCATTTTTTGGAACATCAAAAACCAATTCATCATGTACCTGAAGTAACATTTTAGTTTTAAAGTTTCCTTCGGCTAATTTTTTATGAATATTAATCATAGCCACTTTAATTATATCTGCTGCACTACCTTGTATTGGCGCATTTACAGCATTTCGTTCTGCAGCACCTCTTACAACACCATTACTAGAATTTATATCTTTTAAATAACGGCGTCTTCCTAATACGGTACTTACATAACCATCTTCACGAGCATCATCTACTAGATTACTCATGTAGTTTCGAAGCTTTGGGTAGGTTTTATAATACGTGTCGATTAAGTCTTTCGATTCACTTCGTGTAAGGTCTGTTTGGTTACTTAGCCCAAAAGCTGAAACACCATATATAATACCGAAGTTTACGGTTTTAGCATTACTACGCTGTTCTCTTGTTACCTCATTAATAGGTACATTAAAAACTTTTGCTGCAGTACTGGCGTGAATATCTTCACCATTTTTAAAGGCTTCAATCATTGTGTCTTCCTCGCTTAATGCCGCGATAATCCTTAATTCAATTTGACTGTAATCTGCAGCGAGTAGTACATAGTCTTCATTTTTAGGTACAAATGCCTTTCTTACTTGCCTTCCTCGTTCTGTACGTATTGGTATATTTTGAAGATTAGGGTTATTACTACTTAAACGACCTGTAGCAGCAACGGTTTGCATATAATCTGTATGCACTCTACCATCTTCTTCAACTTGCTCTGGTAGTGCGTCTACATATGTACTTTTAAGTTTTGCCAACCCACGATAGTCAAGTACATTTTGAATTATTGTGTGATCTGCGGCAAGATAACTTAGTACATCTTCTGCAGTTGAATATTGTCCTGTTCTGGTTTTCTTAGGCTTTTCTACTAGTTTAAGTTTATCAAAGAGAATTTCGCCCAGTTGTTTTGGCGAGCCAATATTAAATTCTTCTCCAGCTTCTTTATAAATCGAAGCCTCTAAAGTTGCAATGTCATTGTTTAAGTCTTCAGCTAAATTATTTAAAAATGCTTTGTCCAAATTAATACCTTCCAACTCCATTGCTGCCAATACACGTAGTAATGGAATTTCAATATCATCAAACAATTTTTGGGTATTGGCATCTCCCAATTCTTTTTCAAAATGCTCTTTTAATTGAAGTGTGATATCTGCATCTTCCACCGCGTACTCGGTTTGATCTTCTAAAGGCACATCTCGCATACTTTTTTGATTCTTACCTTTTTTACCAATTAATGTTTCTATTGAAACCGGTGAGTAATTGAGGTATGTTTCTGCAAGCACATCCATATTATGGCGCATGTCTGGGTTTATAAGATAATGTGCTAACATGGTATCAAAAAGAGGTCCGCGAACTTCTATATCATACTTATGTAGTACTTTAATATCATACTTTAAATTTTGCCCAACTTTCTGAATGTCTTCGTTTTCAAAAAATGGCCTTAATTCTTCTATTAATTGTTGTGCCTCTTCTTTGTTATCTGAAAACGGCAGGTAAAATCCTTTACCAGCATCCCAAGAAAACGCAATACCTACCAACTCGGCAGTTAAAGGATTAAGTCCTGTAGTTTCTGTATCAAAACAAACAGATGTCTGTTTGTTTAAATTTTGTAGAAATAGCTTTAAGCCCATTCCAGATGTTGCTACACTTTGGTAATGGTGTTCCTTTGATTTTATGGTCTGCCTTGATGATGCCTCTTCAACATCATCTGCTATCGTGCTATTAGCATCAAATAAGTTGTATTGTCCTGCACCTGCTTGAGCTGCTTTTTTCGAAGCTGTTTCAATCTTCTTAGCCGTTTCTGTATTAGAGACTGCTGCGCCAACACTTGCTTCTGCCTCACCAGAGAAAATTTTTACAAATTGATCTTTAAGTCTTCTAAACTCAAGGTCATCAAAAATTTCTGCTACAGCTTCTGCATCTGGCTCAGACAACTCATAGTTTTCTGCATTAAAAGTAACATCACAATCTAGCATGATTGTTGCCAATTTTCTAGAAAGTCTTCCTAACTCTGCGTTAGCAATAACTTTCTCTTTCATTTTACCTTTAAGCTTATCTGTGTTTTCTAATAAACCTTCTAATCCTCCATATTGCTTAATAAATTTTTTGGCTGTCTTATCTCCAACACCTGGCAAACCTGGAATATTATCACTAGCATCTCCCATCATCCCTAAGTAGTCTATTACTTGCTCTGGTCGCTCTACTTCAAACTTTTTCTGTACTTCTGGTATTCCCCAAATTTCTATACCATTACCCATACGTGCAGGCTTGTACATAAAAATATTTTCTGAAACCAATTGCGCATAATCCTTATCTGGTGTAACCATAAAAACTTGGTAGCCTTCCTTTTCGGCTTGCTTAGAGAGTGTTCCTATTAAATCATCTGCCTCTACACCTTCAATTTCTATACAAGGCACGTGCATAGCTTTTAGTATACTTTGTATGTATGGCACTGCTATTTTAATTGCGTCTGGAGTTTCATCTCGATTGGCTTTATAATCTTCATACATCTCTACACGATCACTACTACCACCTTTATCAAAAGCTACGGCTAAGTGGTCTGGTTTTTCACGTTTAATAACATCAAACAATGAATTCATAAAACCCATGATGGCACTTGTGTCCATCCCTTTTGAGTTTACTCTTGGGTTTTTTATCAACGCATAATAGCCTCTAAAAATTAGAGCATAGGCATCAAGAAGAAATAAACGTTTTTGAGTGTTTTCTGGAGTATTGGTCATGAGAATGTGTTGAAAATCTTGAGATGTTGAATAGCTTCAAAGTTACTAAAATGAAGAGTAACCTCATGATTTATTTATACTATAGGTTTAAAGAAACAGCATTCCTATTAATCTTAATAATTAATACACCTACACAAATTGGCGATGCAATTAATTGTCCTTAAATTTATCGATATTTGTAACTAAGCATTTTAGGTCTAAGTTCAGATTTTGTATATTAAGATAAAAATTAAAACACATGCCTTTTTACCATAAACTCGGTAAGATTCCTCATAAGCGTCATACCATTTTTAAGAAACCAGATGGCTCATTATACTATGAGCAGCTTTTTGGCACAATTGGTTTTGATGGTATGAGCAGTAACTTATACCACGAACATAGACCTACACAGGTTAAAAAAATAGACGGCAGTTATGATGTAACTCCTAAAGTAGCTACCAAAAACAATATGCATTCTTTACGCCTTAAGGGTTTTCAGGTTATACCAGAACCAGATTACTTAGAAAGCAGAAAGGTAGTGCTTACAAATAGCGATGTAGATATTACATTAGCATCGCCTCAAAATTTAACACAAGACTATTTTTATAAAAATGCAGATAGTGATGAGTTATTATTTGTACATAAAGGTAGCGGTGTCTTAAGAACGCATTTAGGTAATTTAGATTTTAAATATGGAGATTACCTTTTAATACCTAGAGGTGTTATTTATAAAATAGATTTTGATGATGAAAACAATAGACTATTTATAGTTGAGTCACGTCGTCCTATATACACTCCTAAACGTTACAGAAATTGGTTTGGACAATTGTTAGAGCATTCTCCATTTTGTGAGCGTGACCTAAGACAACCTCAAGACTTAGAAACTCATGATGAGGTTGGAGATTTTGTAATTAAAGTAAAAAAGAATAACGAAATCTTCAATATGGTTTATGCCACGCATCCTTTTGATGTTGTTGGGTATGATGGCTATAATTATCCATATGCATTTTCAATACATGATTTTGAACCTATAACTGGTCGCATACACCAACCGCCACCAGTACACCAAACATTTGAGACAGATGCCTTTGTAGTATGTAGTTTTTGTCCGAGAAAATACGATTACCATCCAGAAAGCATTCCTGCACCTTACAACCATAGCAATATAGATAGTGATGAAGTGCTGTATTATGTAGATGGTGATTTTATGAGCAGAAATGATATTGAGCCAGGACACATATCACTGCATCCTGCCGGCATACCTCACGGCCCACATCCAGGTGCTGTAGAACGTAGCATAGGGCAGACAGAAACTGAAGAGCTTGCTGTTATGGTAGATACTTTTAAACCATTAATGGTAACTGAAGAAGGTGCTAAAATAGCAGATAAATCTTACCACCAATCTTGGTTAGAACACTAAAAAATACAAAAGACTTTATAATGATAGATAATAAAACACCAGAACTAGAAAAAGTAATAGAAGGCGCAGAAGATTTTCTACCCTTATTAGGAACAGATTTTGTTGAGCTTTACGTAGGTAATGCAAAACAAGCAGCATATTATTACCAGACTGCTTGGGGTTTTGAGCCAATAGCATATTCTGGACTTGAAACTGGTCGCAAAGACAGTGTTTCTTATGTTTTACAGCAAGGAAAAATAAGACTTGTACTTACATCTTCACTACAACCTGGCGGTACTATTAATGATCATATAAGTGATCACGGCGACGGTGTAAAAGTTGTTGCACTTTGGGTAGACGATGCCACAAAAAGCCACGAAGAAACTACTAAACGTGGAGCACAATCATATATGGAACCTTACACCGTAGAAGATGAATACGGGAAAGTTGTTCTTTCTGGAATACACACTTATGGAGAGACTGTTCACGTATTTGTAGAGCGTAAAAATTACGAAGGTGTCTTTTTACCAGGTTACAAACCTTACAAACCAAACTACAGCACTAATAATGTAGGTCTAAAGTATATAGACCATATGGTTGGTAATGTAGGCTGGAATGAAATGAACAAATGGTGTGAGTTTTACGCAAAAGTAATGGGCTTTGCACAAATGGTTTCGTTTGATGATAAAGATATTTCTACCGATTATACAGCCTTAATGAGTAAGGTAATGAGTAATGGAAACGGTAGGATTAAATTTCCAATTAATGAGCCTGCTGAAGGAAAGAAGAAGTCTCAAATTGAAGAGTATATAGACTTTTACAATGGTGCAGGCGTACAACATATTGCATTAGCAACAGATAATATTATTGAAACTGTTACAAACTTGAGAGATCAAGGTGTAGAGTTCTTATACGTACCAGAAACTTATTATGACACCGTTTTAGATCGTGTTGGTGAAATTGACGAAGATCTTGCACCATTAAAAGATTTAGGAATACTAATAGATAGAGATGATGAAGGCTATTTATTGCAAATCTTCACTAAACCAGTTCTAGACAGACCAACAATGTTTTTTGAAATCATACAGCGAAAAGGAGCACAATCTTTTGGAAAAGGAAACTTTAAAGCGCTGTTTGAAGCGATAGAACGCGAGCAAGATCTTAGAGGAACTTTATAAGTTTTTTAAGAAATTTTATGAAAATATGATTTATAGTTTTATATTTGACTGCTAATCATAAATAGATTATGTTAATGGCTAAAAAGTATTTGCTCAATATCTATTAAGTTTATACTTTTGCCGAGCTTTTTTCGGAGTGGTTACTGAAAGGAGTGAATTTCATAATTTAAGATTTAGTTGGTTAATACAATTAAAAACTCCATCGGTAACGGTGGAGTTTTTTTCTTTTTTTACCTTTGGAACAGTAATTGTAAATCATCTTAAAAAGATCACTAAATCTTATAACCACATGAAGACTTTAATAGCATTTACATTACTCCTAACTACAACTGTATCAATTGCTCAGCAAAAAGCTTTCGACACTAATGAGTGGCTTCAATTTAGGATACATTATGGTTGGTTTAATGCTAGTGAGGCAACTTTAGAGGTTAAAGAAGACACCTATAAAGGAACACCTGTTCACCATATTGTAGGCAAGGGAAAATCTACCGGATTATTGCATTTATTTTTTGAAGTAGACGATAATTACGAAACATACGTAGACAAAACCAATGGCCAACCTTATAAATTTATTAGAAAAATAAATGAAGGCGGTCACACCAAGGATATTGAAATTAATTTTGACCACTCCAAAAACACTGCTTTAGTACACAACAAAAAATACAACACTAAAAAAACATTCACCACAAAAGAAAAGGTGCATGACATGCTTTCTGCATTTTATTATCTTCGCAATAATTTAGACCCTACAACCCTAACATCTGGCGAGGAGCAAACCCTAAATCTATTTTTCGACGAAGAAAATTTTAAGTTTAAACTTAAGTTTTTGGAACGCGAAACTATTAAGACCAAATTTGGAAAAATAAAATGTCTTAAATTTAGGCCCTACGTACAAGCAGGTCGTGTTTTTAAGGAGGAAGAAAGCTTAACATTTTGGGTTAGTGACGACCCTAATATGCTACCTATTAAAATAGAGGCAGACTTAGCTGTAGGTTCTTTAGAAGCAGACTTAAGTGCTTTTAAAGGTTTGAAACATCCGTTCCAGATTGTCGTTAATTAAAATATATGAGTAACATAGACCCTGAAATTGCCAAAAAAATAATTCAATTAGAAAAAAAGTTCAAGAACTCTGGGCAAGACATGGGTTCCTATTTAGATGGTTTGTTGCACGAACGCTATCTTACCTATTGGGATTACATACATTTAGATACACTTCTTAGCCTACAAATACCTAAAACACATTTTCCAGACGAAGAAATATTTATAGGCTATCACCAAATTACTGAACTCTACTTTAAGCTAATCATACATGAGCAAAAGCAAATCATAGATGACAAAGGCCAAAAGGCAGAGTTTTTTATTGAAAAAATTACACGAATAAATAGATATTTCAGAATTCTAATAGATTCTTTTGATGTTATGATTCGTGGTATGGAACGAGAGCAGTTTCTAAAGTTTAGAATGTCTTTATTACCTGCAAGCGGATTTCAATCTGCACAATTTAGAATGATCGAGGTTTATGCAACTCCACTAAATAACCTAGTACACCCTTCACTAAGAAAAGATTTAGAAACTTCTGAAGATATTGAGAACCTATACGAACAATTGTATTGGAAACGTGGAGCAACAGATTTAAAAACAAAAGAGAAAACCTTAACACTTAAACAATTTGAATACCGTTATACACCTCGTTTTATAAGAATTGCCAACGAAGTAAAAGGACAAACTATTTTTCATAAATATGAAGAGCTTCCAAAGTCTGAAAAACAAAATAAAAAACTTATTGAAGCGTTAAAAAACTTAGACCTAAACGCAAATGTAAACTGGAATCTTATGCATATGGGTGCAGCCTATAGGTATTTAGACAAAGAAGGCAGTGCCATACAAGCTACAGGAGGCACCAACTGGAAGCAGTTTTTGCCACCAAGCTTTCAAAAGATTGTATTCTTCCCGTCACTCTGGACAGAAGAAGAGCTAGACAATTGGGGACAAGAATGGGTAGAACATTTATTTAACACAGAAAAAATTAAGCATTGAAACACCTCTTATCACTTTTCGCATTAATTTTAATTTTAAGCTCTTGCGGAAACGAGCCTAAACCTGAAACAGAACCAATGGCCATTGCTCCAAAACCAATCGTTAAGGAATATGGCTTTAATACAGAAGAGTATGAATTTGTAAGAGATACCGTAAAATCTGGTGACACTTTTGGTACTATATTAGACGCTCATGGCGTTCCTGCCCAAACAGTGTTTAACATTACAAACTCTGTAAAAGAAACATTTAATCCAGCTCGAATAGGCATAGGAAGACCTTATGCTATATTAAAATCTAAAGACACCTCCCAAACTGCACAAGCTTTTATATATGAAAATGACAAGGTAGATTATACTGTTGTTAATTTTTCAGATAGTATTGGCGCGTATAAAGGTCAAAAAAAATTAACGGTAGTAGAAAAAGAAGCTACAGGCATCATAAACAGTTCGCTATCAAAAACTATGGAAGATAGCGGCCTAAGTGTTGTGCTTGCTTACAAAATGGCAGATGTCTATGCTTGGACTATAGATTTCTTAAGATTACAAGAAGGCGATAGATTTAAAGTTATTTATGAAGAAAAGTATATAAATGACACTATATATGCCGAATTGGGAAGCGTTAAAGCTGTTTATTTTGAGCATAGAGGCGAACCGTTTTATGCGTTTAATTTTAAGCATGACTCAATTATTGGTCAGCGAGAATATTATGATGAAGAGGCAAATAACCTAAGACGTGCTTTCCTAAAAGCACCTGTGCAGTTTAGTAGGATTTCTTCAAGATTCAATTTAAAAAGGCGAATTAAATATTACGGGTATAAACTAAGGCCTCATAGAGGTACAGATTATGCAGCAAGTGTTGGCACTCCTATTTTAGCTACAGCAGATGGCGTAGTAACCAAATCTGAATATAGAGGCGGAAATGGAAACTATGTAAAATTAAGGCACAACTCTACCTATGAAACACAGTATTTACATATGAAAAAACGTAAAGTTAACGTTGGTCAATATGTAAAACAAGGAGATGTTATAGGTTGGGTAGGTATGACCGGAAATACTGGCGGACCTCATGTTTGTTACCGTTTCTGGAAAAATGGCGTACAAGTAGATCCTTTAAAACAAGACTTACCTAGTGCAGAGCCTTTAGAGGAAGCATTAAGAACAGAATATTTTATGCATATAGACGACTTAAAACGTCGTTTAGATGCATTAGAATTTAAAGAAGAGAACACAAACATCATAGCAAAACTATAACCAACCAGAACTTATGGAAATCATTAAATTTATTCACTCCTATTGGGCATATCTAGTCGTAATTGTGGTAACTGTTGCCACTATAAATGCAGTAATAGGTTACGTTACAAAACGAGAATTTGTACCACGAGATTTTAGACTCGCATTATTTGCTTTAATTGTAACGCATATTCAATTTTTAATTGGCTTTGTTTTATTCTTTGTTAGTGATAAGGTAAGGTGGTTTGATAGTGATACAGAGGTTTCAACAATTATGAAAAACTCAGATCTAAGATTGTACAATCTCGAACATCCATTAGTAATGATACTCACTGTTGTTTTTATTACAGTTGGTTATTCTAAACATAAGAAAAAGCTTACCAGCACGCCAAAACTTAAGATGTTAGCTATATTCTATACGTTAGCACTTATTCTATTACTTTCTCGAATTCCTTGGAGTTCTTGGTTAACATTTTAATTAATCCATTTATGAAGTATTTTATCTTAAGTTTAGTAGCAATTGTAATTGTATCCTGTGCTACAGAAAATAAACAACATACAATAGTAAGTGGTACGCTAACAAACAACTCTAAAGATATCGTTGCCGTTAATGGTCATGGAGAAGCTTACGAACTAAAGGTTGATAAAGAAGGTAATTTTAAGGATACCTTAAACATTTCAGCAAATGGTTACTATTACTTTTTTGCAGGAAGAGAGCGCACAACAATATACCTTGAAAAAGGAAAAACCTTAAATGTAACTGTAAATACAGATGAGTTTGATGAAACTATAAATTATAGCGGAGATCTTGCAAATGAAAATAATTATCTGGCTGCTAAATATCTTTATAATGAAGCCAATAGAGACATGCAATCTCTTTACGCTAAAGAAGAAGCTCAATTTAAGAATGCACTATCAAGCTCCAGCAAAAGTTATGACAGCATCTTAAGTGCAAACAATGTTACAAACACTGCATTTCTTGAGTTAGAAAAAGACGATATAAGATACGCAGAAGCAGGTAATATTTTAAATTATGAAACCTATCATAAATACGCGACTAAAAATGATTCATTTAAAGTTTCGGAAGGGTTTTATAGCTCAGTAAAAGATTTAAATTACAAGGATACTCTTGCATATAAAAACTCAGAAGTTTACAGAGGGTTAGTGGCTACTCATTTAAACACCATTATTTCTAAAAAACAAGAAGAAGATAGCACAGCAAACTACAGTGTTACTTTTGTTGAAACAGTTAATGATGAATATGCTAATGGTACTATTAAAGACAATGTACTTACCAATTATCTAAGCGGTTATGGTTTAAGACCAGATGAGCATTTAGAGAAAATTTACTCAACGTATATTAGCACAAATCCTACTAAAGAAAACCTAGAAAAGGTTAACAAGCGCTATAATGTTTTAAAGGATATTACTCCTGGTAAAATTTCACCAGAGTTTAGTTTTGAAAATATAGATGGCTCAACTACAAGTTTAAAAGACTTAAGCGGTAATTATGTTTATATAGATGTTTGGGCAACTTGGTGCGGACCTTGTATCGCAGAAATACCATCATTAAAGCAAGTTGAAAAAGACTATCATGGGCAACCAGTTAAGTTTGTTAGTATTTCCATAGATAATGAAAAGGACAAACAAAAATGGAAGGCAATGATTGAAGAAAAGGACTTACAAGGCATACAATTATTTGCAGATAACAATTGGGAATCTAAGTTTGTTCAGGATTATGGTATTCAAGGTATCCCAAGATTTATCTTGATAGATAAGAAAGGTCATATTGTATCTGCAGATGCACCTAGACCTTCTAATCCAGAATTAAGAACAAAGCTTGATACATTGCTAAAATCTTAATCTGTTAATTAATTATATTATTAAAAAAGCCCTTTTGAAATACATCAAAAGGGCTTTTTTATTTGAGTTTATTCTTTAATTTACTTCTTTAATCAAGTAAACATAAACCGGAAAGTGGTCACTAAATCCGTTTGTAAAACCACCATCGCTCCAACTTCTAAAAGGATATCCTTTGTAACGTCCTCTTGGATTAGCTAAGTAGTTTTTATTATAAATTCCCACTTTGTAAAACCTGTAAGAAGAAAAATCTTCATCTAATAATGGCTTAGACATAATCATTTGGTCAAATAAATTCCAACCATCTCTATAGGCTAAAGTACCAATACCTTGCTTAAACAAATCCATCATAGGATTATAAAGATCTTTAGTTTCTAAATTTTCTTTTTCGTCTTTAGCGCCAAGAACTTTAGTCACACTTGTATTTGTAGGGTCATCATTTAAATCTCCCATAGTGATAATCTTAGCATAAGGGTTTACCGCTTGTAAAGAATCAATAATACTCTTGTTTAAAGCTGCAGCCTTTTCTCTTTTGTATCTACTACGTGCCTCACCACCACTTCTCGATGGCCAGTGATTTACAATAAAATTCATTTCATCTCCATCTAATAAACCGGTTACTAATAACTGGTCTCTAGTATATACACGTTTTTCAGGATCATTATTATCGTAAATTAACAACTCATGATTTGTAGCGCTCTGTAGCTTAAATAAGTCTTTTTGGTATAAAAGAGCAACATCAATACCACGTCTGTCTGGAGAATCATAATGAGCTATACCATAATTTTTTTCGACTAATCCTGGCTGATTCACTAGATCTTCTAAAACTTTTCTGTTCTCCATTTCACATAAACCCACTATTGCTGGAGAGTTTTTAGCTACATCTGCACCTATTTCAGAAATTACCTTAGCCATATTAGCTAACTTACTTTGGTAAGCTTGCTCCCTATCGTTTTGCATTTCCATTATAGGACTAGCCTCATCATTCTTTTCTGTATCGTCCTCTGTATCAAATAAGTTCTCTAAATTGTAAAAAGCTACCGTTAACACATTGTATTTTTTTTCAGTTGAAACTTTGCTTTCAGTAGTTGCAACTTTAGAGCTACCGCAACTAAATGCAAGACAGGCAATTAGGAAGATTGTAATTTTAGTTTTCATAGTTTATATTATATTAATGTAAAGCCTTGTTCAAAATAAGCGTCAAAAGTAAGAATTAAGCAAGAATAATGTACATTTGCCGTCCCTTAATAATAATTTCTTAATCTAAAACATGTATTAATGAGGCACTTACTACGTAAAACCCACATTGTATTTGTATTTATGTTTACACTTAGCCTTACGGCGTTTGCTCAGCAAACTGTTGTACAAGGTAAAGCTGTAGATGGCGTTACAAATGAAAATGTACCAGATGTTACAGTTACAATTGAAAACTCTAACATCGAAACTCAAACTGATGGTTTAGGAGAATTTTCTTTTGATGCTAGCCGAGTAATTGGAGAACAAGTCATTGTTCTTTACAAGCAAGGTTACACAACAAAGCGTTTTCCTATTACTATTAATGAAGGCGAAACCCTTAATTTAGATGTCCTTTCTATGGATATTGATATTAATGAGGAACAACTTCAAATCGGAACCATTTCATTATCTGACAACGAGCTTGATCAAGATAACGAAAACACTGCATTTAACATCTCTGGATTATTACAAGCCTCTAGAGACATATTTTTAAATGCTGCTGCTTATGATTTTAGTGCAACATTTTTTAGACCTCGTGGTTTAGATAACCAGTTTGGTGAAGTTCTTATTAATGGTCTTAATATGAACAAGCAATTTAGCGGTCGTCCACAATGGGGAAATTGGGGTGGCTTAAATGATGTTCAACGTAACCAGGAATTCTCAATGGGCTTATCTGCTAACGAGTATTCTTTTGGTGGTCCTGCAGGAACTACAAATATTATAATGAGAGCTTCTAAGTATCGTGAAGGTGGTCGTGTATCTTATGCAACTGCTAACCGTAGTTATACGGGTCGTGTTATGGGTAGCTATAGCTCTGGTTTACAATCTAACGGTTGGGCTTATACTGTTTTAGCATCTAGACGTTTTGGTGATGAAGGTTACATAGACGGTACTTTTTATGACGCTAACTCTGTGTTCTTAGCTGTTGAAAAGAAAATAAATGACAATCATAGCTTAAACCTTGCTGCTTGGTATACACCAAACAGAAGAGGTCGTTCTACAGCTATTACAGAAGAAGTACACAACCTTAAAGGTCGTGAGTACAACCCACTTTGGGGTTACCAAGACGGTGAAATAAGAAACACAAGAGTAAGAAACATACAAGAGCCTATTATAATGCTTAACCATTATTGGGATCTTTCTGAAAATACAACCCTTAACACAAACGTAAGCTACCAGTTTGGTGAAATAGCAAACTCACGTGTAGAAAATGGAGGTACTACTTTAGTAACAACACCAGACGGGCAATCTACTTACCTTGGTGGTGCAAGAAACCCAGATCCTTCTTACTACCAAAACTTACCAAGTTACCAATTAAGGTTTCCAAATCCATCACCAGCAGATTTCCAAAATGCTTATTTAGCACAACAGGAATTTATTAACGATGGTCAATTTGATTTCAATGCATTATATGAAGCTAACAGGTTATCTGCTGCAACTGGCGGTAATTCAATTTATGCAATACAAGAAGATGTAATTGATGATACACAAATACAGGCTAACACAATCTTAAGTTCTACACTTACAGACAACATTACTTTAAATGCAGGTCTTAACTACAGAAACTTAAACAGTGCTAACTACGCAAGAATATCAGACCTTTTAGGAGGCACAGGATATTTAGATATAGATAACTTTACAGAGATTACAGCAAACGAGAATACAAACTCAACAGATGCTGCTCAGAGTGATTTAAACAACCCTAACCGAATTGTTGGTGAAGGAGATCGTTACAAGTACAATTACGAGATAGATGCTAATGTTGTTGGTGGTTTTGCACAAGCACAATTTAAATACAACAAAGTAGACTTTTTCGTATCTACTAAATTATCTCAGACATCTTACCAGAGAAATGGTTTATACCGTAACGGTAACTTTGCAGACACCTCTTTTGGTGAAAGTGAAAAGCTAGATTTTTCTAACTACGGTGCAAAAGCTGGTTTAACCTATAAAATTACAGGTCGTCATTTAATTGATGCTAATGGTGGTTATATTACAAATGCACCTACAATTAGAAGCGCATTTAGTAATGCAAGACAAAACAATAATACTGTTACAGGATTAGAGTCTGAAAAAATTACTTCTGCAGACCTTAGCTACATTTATAGAAGCCCAATGATTAAAGCTAGGTTAACTGGTTTTTACACTGGTTTTGAAGACGGTACAGATATTGCATTTTACTTTACAGAAGATGTAAACAACGGTGAAGGTGCATTTGTTCAAGAAGTTTTAACAAACATAGAGCGTCGTAATATAGGTGCAGAACTTGGTATTGAAGCACAAGTAACTCCAACTATTAAATTAAAAGCTGCAGCATCTTTTGGACAGTATACATTTAACAACAACCCAGATGTGTATTATACAAGTGACGACTTTAACAGAGTAAATACAGATGATGATCCATCTAATGACAACCCTAACATTAACAGTGTAGGCGAGTTAAGATTTGGAGATGGTACTGCTAAACTAAAAGATTACCACGTTGCTAGTGGTCCAGAACAAGCGTACCAAATAGGTTTTGAATACCGTGATCCTAACTTCTGGTGGTTTGGTGTTACAACCAACTATTTTGATAATGCGTATATAGATGTAAGTACTATTACGAGATCTGATGCATTTACAACAGATATAGATGGACAACCATTTAATGATTATGATCCTACAGAAGCAAGAGCTTTATTACAGCAAGAAGACTTTGGAGATTATATCTTAGTTAATGCAGTAGGTGGTAAATCTTGGAAAATAGACGACTACTTTGTAGGCTTCTTTATTACTATAAATAACATTTTTGACGAAGAGTATAAAACTGGAGGTTTTGAGCAATCTAGAACATCTAACTTCAGAAGTTTACAAGAAGATGTTAATAGAGAAAACGGTCGTGTGTTTGGACCACGTTATTTCTACGGAAACGGCACAACTTACTATGCTAACGTCTACGTAAGATTTTAATAATAAACTTTAGAACAACACTATAAATACAATAATGATGAAAACGAATTTTAAATTATTAGCAACATTTCTACTAAGTATAGTAGTTCTTGCATCTTGCGTTCAAGATGACGATTTTGATATTCCTAATACAGCACCACAAGAAGTAAACCTTGATGGTCAAGTAATAGGTATTGGTGCTGTACAAGCAGATTTTGTACAAGCTCAAGACTTTTTCTACAATGAGGATACATTTAATTTCTTCACTTATGATGATGAAAGTGATGATACAGCAACTTATATGGAAGGTTATGTAATCTCTTCTGATGAAGGTGGTAACTTCTTCGAAGAAATAATTCTTCAAGATAAAGCTGAAAATCCAACAGTTGGTATTAAATTATTAATTGATGTAAACCCATTATTTACATCTTATGAGTTTGGTAGAAAAGTGTTTATAAGATTAGATGGTCTTAGTGTTGGTTTAGATAGTGGTGTACTTACATTAGGTGTTCAAGATGGTGACCGTATTGGTAAAATTGCGCCTTCTTTACAAAGCCAAGTTATTGTACGTTCTACAGAAACTGCAGAAATTGTTCCTCTAGTAAAAACAATTAGCGAAATTAAAGCAGACGTAGATGAAGATGACGCATATGCAAACCAATATTTAAACCTTTATTTAAGTGTACCAAGCGTACAGTTTACTCAAGATGATGTAAATAATGGTATTACTTACGCTGGTGAGACTTCAGATGAGTTTGATGGTGAGCGTATTTTGCAGGAATGTAATGAAGCTGGAACAGATGTTACTAACTCTATTATTTTTAGCACAAGTACATTTGCAGACTTTAAAGGCTTAACACTTCCTTCTGGATCTGGATCTATAGATGGTATTTTATCATTAAACTTCTTTGGGGAAGACTACATAATTAATGTAAACTCTCCAGAAACTGTAAACTTAACAGGTGAGCGTTGCGATCCTCCAACACCATTCTTTACTCAAAACTTTGAAGGTGCTTCTATCGAAGATCTTGTTGCTAATGAAGGTTGGACAAACCAAAATGTTAGCGGTGGTTCTGTAGATTGGTTCTCTTCTTCTTTTAACGATAACACATATGCTCGTATTTCTGCTTTTAACAGCGGTCAAGCAGAAGCAGATGTATATTTAGTAACACCAGCTATTAACTTAGATGCAACAGAAAATGAAACTTTACGTTTCGATTTAGAAATTGCGTTTGATAATGGTAACATTCTTTCTGTTCTTATCTCTACAGATTTCACTGGAGATGCTTCAACAGCAACTTGGACAGATTTAAATGCTAACATTCCTGACGGACCAGGATCTGGATTTGGAGGCTTCCAATCTATTCCTGCTGTAGATCTTTCAGGTTATGATGGTGATGTTTATATTGCTTTCTTCTATGAAGGTACAGACTCAGAAACTACAAGATATCACGTAGACAACATTAGTGTTGCAGGTGAGTAATTCTTAATAGTATATTATTAAAAAGCCCGCAAATTGCGGGCTTTTTTTATACTTTCTTTTTTCCAGAGTTTACTAGAAATACGCCAAATAATATAATTCCCATTCCTACAAACTGCCAAAAACCAAAATCTTCATTATCAAGTACACCCCAAAATAAAGCAACAATAGGTATAAGGTAAGTTACAGATGTAGCAAAAATGGCACTGCTCATTTGCACCAATTTATTAAATAAAACTTTAGCCATACACGTACCAATAATGGCCAGTAAGACTACATAACCTAGTGCATTGTATAGTTTCGGATTTGATGTAACTTCAGAAAAAGGAAAATCTGAGAACATTAGTACTATAAAAGCAGGAATCATAATCCCTATAAAATTACCAACAGTAATTCCTATAGGATGTATATTTTGCATATACTGTTTAATAAGGTTTACATTTATTGAATAGCAAACCGAAGCCACTAATACAAACCCAACAAACCAATAATTTTGATGAGGGTTAACATTTGCACCACTAAATATTAGGACTAAGCAACCTAATAAGCCTATAAATACACCTATTGCTTGTCGCTTAACAAAAGCTACACCAAATACTAGAACGCCTAATATAAGCGCTAATAGTGGTGTTGTAGAGTTTAAAATAGAAGCAACTGCACTATCTATCTCTGTTTCGGCAAATGCAATTAAAAAAGCCGGTATTAGCGTCCCTAAAAAGCCAGAAAGTATCACCCACTTCCACTCACTTTTCTTAATTGATTTTAAATGTTTAAAACCTATAGCAATAAGCACCATGCCTGCAATTAAAATACGAGTTGCCCCTAATTGCAATGGTGTTAAGCCTAACAATCCTTTTTTTATAAGAATAAAAGAACTGCCCCAAACTAATGAGAGTATTATAAGGTAAACCCATTTAATACGATCTTGATGCATAACCTATATTTAAGTTTGCAAAAGTCGGAATTTAAAAAGGGTTACTATACGATTAATGGGTAATCTGTATTTATTTTGAGTTTACGTAAAATGCGTGAATTACTCCTGGTAACCAACCTAAAGCAGTTAATAGTAAGTTAATTAGAAAATCGACACCTAGGCCTTTTTTTAAAGCTACTGCTAATGGTGGTAATAAAATACTTAAAATGATGGTTAGTAAAGACATAATAATTTGTTTTAACCTAAAGATACATAGGTTTATAAAGCCTTTACGCTAAAGAATTATTAATTGTGAAACTGTTAACTAAAGACCTAGTCTTGCCACTCCACAGTTTCCATAAGTTGCTTAATATCATTTTTAAGATATGCAGCAGCAGGATAAATTGAATCGAAATTAGGTGTTGCCCTAAAGTAAATAGCGCCAGTTAAAAAATGATTAATGCTATCTGTAACATAAAATTGCGCTTGGCTAGCAGCATTACCTTCTACCTCATAAAACATACCGTAGGTATTATGAGATGGATTAAGGTACTGGTCTCCTTCAATCACATCTGCTTTTTTGGTATGCTGCAATGGTAGCTTTTGGCCATCACGTAATAAAGTGTCAAGATTACCATTTACTTCTTGATAAGTTATAAATAATGTGCCATTAAGTTCTGGATATTCTATATCTACCCAACAAGGATTATTTACGCGAGATGGCTTAACCTTGGCCATTGTGTTTATTTCGAAAGTATAAGCGCAACCAACATCTACTTTTTTATATTCTGCTTTAGAATACTCTAAAGCCAAAAACGCTTTAGGTTTAGGTTGCATTTCTTCTTGGCAGGACCAAAAACATAATAATGATATGATGACGACTAAATACCTCACTCTGGATGAATGCTAAATTTTATTTGTTTTAAACGTTTGTTATCTATTGCTTCAATTGTAAACGTATAATTCTCGAAACTTAGTATTTCACCTTTTTGAGGAAAGCCTCCAGAAATCTCCAAAACAAAACCAGCAAGAGTTTCAGCTTCACCTTTAAAATCTTCAAAACCAGAATTGTTTTCTAGTTTAATGACTTTATAAAAATCTTTTAATGGAGTTTTTCCTTCAAAAATATAATTAAACTCATCTAGTTGACTAAATATGAGATTTTCATCATCAAACTCATCACTAATATCGCCTACTATTTCTTCAATAATATCTTCTAACGAGATTAAACCACTAGTACCACCATATTCATCTACCACAATTGCTAA